>CAIMZI010000001.1 GCA_903845935.1 uncultured beta proteobacterium
CGCCAGCCAAAGCCCACCCGGCCCACCAGCAGCACGGCAAATGTCAGCCAGGACAGCACCGAGAACACCGTCTTGTGGTCCCAGCGCCAGGCGTGGCCATACACCACTTCGCCAAACAGAATGCCCACCACCAGGGTGGCACTCAGCAACACAAAACCCGCGGCTACAAAGCGGTAGGTCAGGCGTTCCAGCGTTAGCAGCGGCAGGCCGCTGTGCGAGTCCTTGCCCAGTCGGATGCGCTTTTCGGCCAGGTTCATAAACCAGGCATGGACCACGGCCATGCCAAACAGTCCGTAACAGGCCACGCCAAACGCCAGATGCACCGGCAGCCAGAACGACGCCGTGGGCAGCATGGGGCCGCCCGGAAAGGCATAAGCCAACAACACGGCAGCGGCGCCAATCGTGCTCAGGGTCCAGCGCGTAGGCAGTTGCGGATAAATCAGGCTCTCCACCGCATACACTGCAGCGACCAGCCAGGCCGTGACCGAGAGTGCCGGTGCAAAGCCAAAGTGTGGCGGCTCGCCCAGCAGTCCCCAGGCCAACAAAATGCCTTGCAGCAGCCAGGCCAGGCCGACCCAGAGATGGGCTGCGCG
Organism: uncultured beta proteobacterium; assembly: GCA_903845935.1. Lineage (GTDB taxonomy): Bacteria > Pseudomonadota > Gammaproteobacteria > Burkholderiales > Burkholderiaceae_C > Allorhodoferax. The sequence goes on from CAIMZI010000001.1 coordinate 594, forward strand.
CAGACTGATGCGATGGAGTAGTAGCGCCGGTAAGGCATAGGCCAGGGCGGCCAGAACCGAAAGGATCAGCGGGAGAGGGGGCGCACTGGCTAAAATCATGGCTACAGTTTAGCGTTTTGCATCCAGCCGACGTGAGTCGGCGCTCAAACCAGGTTCCGGTCACCGGACTTATCTCTTTATGGCCTCCGCTCTCACCGACAAACTCAGCCGCCTCGTCAAGGAACTTCGGGGCAAGGCGCGCATTACCGAAAGCAATGTGACCGACATGTTGCGCGAGGTGCGCATGGCCCTGCTGGAGGCCGATGTGGCCCTGCCGGTGGTGCGTGATTTTATTGCGCGGGTCAAGGAAAAGGCGCTGGGTGAAGAGGTGCTGGGCTCGCTGCAGCCGGGCCAGGTGTTGGTGGCCATCGTCAACCGCGAGTTGGCCACCACCATGGGCGAGGGCGTCAGCGACATCAACCTGGCGGCGCAGCCACCGGCGGTGATTCTGATGGCCGGTCTGCAAGGTGCGGGCAAGACTACCACCACCGGCAAGCTAGCCAAGCATTTGATTGAAAAGCGCAAGAAAAAAGTGCTGACGGTGTCGGGTGACGTGTACCGCCCGGCCGCCATCGAACAGCTCAAGACGGTGACGGCCCAGGCCGGCGCCGAATGGTTTCCCAGCACGCCCGACCAAAAGCCGGTGGACATTGGCCTGGCCGCGCTGGACTATGCCAAAAAACATTTCTTTGACGTGCTGCTGGTGGACACCGCCGGTCGCCTGGCGATTGACGAAGCCTTGATGCTGGAAATCAAGCAGCTGCATGCGGCCCTGAATCCGGTGGAAACCCTGTTCGTGGTGGACGCCATGCAAGGCCAGGACGCTGTCAATACGGCTAAGGCCTTCAAGGACGCGCTGCCGCTGACCGGCATTATCCTCACCAAGACCGATGGCGATTCGCGCGGCGGTGCGGCCCTGTCGGTGCGTCAGATCACCGGTGCGCCCATCAAATTTGCCGGTACTAGCGAAAAGCTCGATGGCCTGGAGGTGTTCGACGCACAGCGCCATGCCGGACGCATTTTGGGCATGGGCGACATTCTGGCTCTAGTGGAACAGGTCACCTCTGGCGTCAACATGGAAGCGGCACAAAAGCTGGCCGCCAAGGTCAAGAGCGGCGCTGGCTTTGACCTGAACGACTTCCTGGCCCAGATCCAGCAGATGAAGCAAATGGGCGGACTCTCCAGTCTGATGGACAAGCTGCCCGCTGCCATGGCGGCCAAGGCGGGTCAGGTGGACATGGACCGGGCCGAGAAGGACATCAAGCGCAAGGAGGGCATCATCCACAGCATGACGCCGCTGGAGCGCCGCAAGCCCGAGCTGATCAAGGCCACGCGCAAGCGCCGCATTGCCAATGGCGCTGGGGTGCATGTGCAGGAAGTCAACCGCATGCTCAAGGAGTTTGAGCAAATGCAGGACATGATGAAAAAGATGAAGGGCGGCGGAATGATGAAGATGATGAAGCGCCTGGGCGGCATGAAGGGCATGCCCAAGATGCCTTTTTGATTCAGTCTACCGGCGGCTCATCGAAAAGCACATGCGGCGCCACATCGAAGGCGCTTGCCAAGGCCATGATGGTTGTCAGCGTCGGGTTGCCCATGCCGCTTTCGATGCGCGTAATTTGGCTCTTGGTCAGGCCGCTACGTTCCGCTAAAGCGGATTGTGAAATTTCGGCCATAGAGCGCAGGTGTCTGACCTTTCCGGCCAAATTGGTTTGAAGATTGGCGTTGCCCATGGGCCAAGTATCTCTCCTTGTCCATCAATTGCCAAGCATCACAACCCCATGAAATGCTCGGTTACTCTTTGGGCTTGCGAGCGCGTCCAGCCTGACTGCCTGTAACATGATCTGTTTGTTCGTCTATAGGCTCGAACAAATCACCAATCGGCACATCCAGTGACGCAGACAATGCTATTAAAATCAGAAGTGTGGGGTTGGCGCTACCCGCCTCAATACGCGACAAATACGTTCGGTAAATTCCGCAACGCTCGGACAAGATGTCTTGTGTCATGCCAGCCTCCAGCCTGAGCCTTCGCACTTGCTTTCCCACGACAATCTTATAGTCAATATTTTTGTACTTCATGCGCCAAGTATCTCGGTGATACGCCACAAATCAAATACACACATTCATACATTCATACATTCACTGGACGTGTGTGAATGTAGGGCTCGGGTTCCCACTGTCGGCTAAAACAGCACCGCCCCCCGCAGAGTATAGCTGCGCGTTTCAGTAATTTCCACATCCACCATCTGCCCGATGAGGCACGGTTGTCCGGCAAAGTTGACCACGCGGTTGCATTCGGTGCGGCCCATCAGCTCGCCGCCGTCGCGCTTGGAGGCGCCCTCCACCAGCAGACGCTGCACCGTCCCGAGTCGGCTTTCGCTGATACGCGTGATGTTGCTGTTGATCACGGCCTGCAGATGCTGCAGGCGGCGCAGTTTGAGCTCATGCGGTGTGTCGTCATGCAGATTGGCGGCCGGTGTGCCGGGCCGCGGGCTGAAGATGAAGCTGAAGCTGTTGTCAAAGCCCACGTCGTCAATCAGTTTCATCATCTTGCCAAAATCTTCCTCCGTCTCACCGGGGAAGCCGACGATAAAGTCGCTGCTGAAGGCCATGTCCGGGCGAATGGCGCGCAGCTTGCGCACCGTGCTTTTGTATTCCATGGCAGTGTAGCCGCGCTTCATCGCCATCAAAATCCTATCGCTGCCGTGCTGCACCGGCAGATGCAGATGGCTCACCAGTTTGGGGATCTTGTCGTAGGCGGCGATCAGTGCTGGTGTGAATTCGTTGGGATGGCTGGTGGTGTAGCGCAGGCGCTCAATGCCGGGAATGTCGGCCACATATTCCAGCAGCGTGGCAAAGTCAGCCACCTCCGTGCTGCTCCCCATCGGCGCACGCCAGGCGTTGACATTCTGACCCAAGAGCGTAATTTCCTTCACGCCCTGATCGGCCAGGCCGGCCACCTCCACCAGCACGTCCTCAAACGGGCGGCTCACCTCTTCTCCACGGGTGTAGGGCACCACACAATACGAGCAGTATTTGCTGCAGCCCTCCATGATGCTCACAAAGGCGGAGGCGCCGTCTACCTTGGCCGGCGGCAGGTGGTCGAACTTTTCAATCTCCGGAAAGCTGATGTCCACCTGCGGCTTGTTCTGTACTGCGCGCGCGGCCAGCATTTCGGGCAGGCGGTGCAGGGTTTGCGGGCCGAACACCACGTCCACATAGGGCGCACGGGCGATGATGGCGGAACCTTCCTGACTGGCCACGCAGCCCCCCACACCAATTAGTACGCCCTTCTTCTTGAGGTGCTTGACGCGCCCCAGATCGGAGAACACCTTTTCCTGTGCCTTCTCGCGCACCGAGCAGGTGTTGAACAGAATCAGGTCGGCTTCCTCCACATTTTGCGTGGGCTCATAGCCCTGGGCAGCGCCCAGCACATCGGCCATCTTGTCCGAGTCGTACTCGTTCATTTGGCAGCCGAAGGTTTTGATAAAGACTTTTTTGGACATGGGAGACTTTGCGTTGCCTTAGGGTTGTGTGGGCAGTTTGAGCGCAGCTTCGGCGTCAGTGAGTAACCAGACATCGTGCACCTCACCCGTGGGGTTGCGCACAAAATTCACCACTAGGCTTTGTCCAACGATGGAGCCGGACAGGATCAGCAAATTGTTCAGGCCTCGTATGCGCGAGCCGGGAGAGAGTCGGTCGGGCTGGCCGTTCATTTGGATCAGCGGCGGATAGGTAACCACCATCAGGCCGCGTTCAGCGTTTGGTGGAAAAGCCCGGACATTGAGCTGCGCCCAAGCCCGCTGAGACACCAGGGCGGGCATGCCTAGCCAGGGTGCTGCCAGGGCAGCACGCAGCAGCAGACGCCGCGCAGGCGTGTGTGAAAAGAAAGCGTTGCAGCGGTTCATGGTGTGTATCCAGAGGCTGAGAATGAAGCGCGTGCTTTCACGCGGACTTGTCAAGGCAAAAAGCCCACTACGGTGAGGCAGTGGGCTTTTTTCCCCTTGCGGGAGGTCTGGTGGTGATAGGTGGATTTGAACCACCGACATCAGCATTATGAATGCTGCGCTCTAACCAACTGAGCTATATCACCGGAGGCTGCGATTATAGCAAGTCAAACGGCCCGATTCCAAAAAAGCTCTCAGGCGTTGCGAAATTCTGGCTTGCGCTTGTTCACAAACGCGTCCATGCCTTCCTTCTGGTCGGCGGTGGCGAAGAGTGCGTGGAACAGGCGGCGCTCGAACATGATCCCGTCGGAAAGGCCGCTCTCAAAAGCACGGTTGACGCTTTCCTTGGCAGCCATGGTGGCCAGCTGCGAGAAGCTACAAATCATCAGCGCTGCGGCCAAGGCTTCGTCCATCAGCTTGTCGACCGGCACGACGCGGCTGACCAAGCCGGCGCGCTCGGCCTCCACCGCGTCCATCATGCGGCCGGTCAGGGCCATGTCCATGGCCTTGGCCTTGCCTACGGCGCGCGGCAGTCGCTGCGTACCGCCAGCACCGGGACTGATGCCGATCTTGATTTCGGGCTGACCGAATTTGGCCGTGTCAGAAGCGATGATGAAGTCGCACATCATGGCCAGCTCGCAGCCGCCACCCAGGGCAAAGCCGCTGACTGCGGCAATCACAGGCTTGCGCACGGTCTTCAGGGCTTCCCAGTTGCGGGTGATGAAGTCGTTGCGGTAGACCTAGGTAAAAGTGAGCTTGGCCATGGCGGTAATGTCGGCTCCAGCGGCAAAGGCCTTTTCGCTGCCTGTAATCACCATGCAACCGATGGCGTCATCCGCGTCAAAGCCCTTGAGCGCATGGCCCAGCTCACTCATCAGCTGTTCGTTGAGCGCATTGAGTGCCTTGGGACGATTCATGGTGATAAAGGCGACCTTATCGCCCTCGACGCGGGTGGTGATGCATTCGTAGTTCATGGGTGTACCTGTGAAAGAAGAAAAAAACTAGGGCGCAACAGCGCCTGTCAGCCAAGCGTCCACCGCTACTGCGTCTGCCACGGTCAGCCGCACCGCATTGCTGGGCTTGGGCAGGGTCAGCGAAAGTGTCAATAGGCGCTTGTCGCGCGCCACCGTGGCGAGCACCTTTTTGGCGTTGCCACAGTAAAGCGTTAAATCGTCCAGGGTTTGCATGCGCCAGGCGCCGGAGGCCTTGGGGCTGTCAGCCTGCACCGCCAGCCATTCATCGCCGCTGGCAAAGCCGGCCTTTTCCGCTACGCCGCCCCGCAACACCTGGTGGATCGTGAGTCCGCCAGACTCCTTGACGCGCAGCCCCAGCTGTTGCGCCACCTGGTCGGGTTCAAGGTGGACCTTGACGCCGTGGAGCTCCAGCAGCTCTGCCGTCGGCAGCGCCTGCGTGCTGTGCACCCAGCGGGCGATCTCTTTGGAGAAACTGCGGCCCCCCAACTCGGCCAGCACGGCCAGCAGATCCTGTTCGGTCATCGGTCCGGCGCTGCACTTGTGCCACAAGCCCCGCATCACCGCATCCAGCGTGCTGCGGCCCTCGCTGCGCAGCGTCAGGTCCAGGCACAGGGCCACCAAGGACCCCTTGGTGTAATAGCTGACGGTGGCATTGGCGGTGTTTTCGTCCTGACGGTAGTACTTCACCCAGGCATCAAAACTGGCCTGGGCCACGCTTTGCACCAGCCGCCCCGGTGTCTGTTGCACCTGGTTGATGGTTTTAGCCAGCAGCTTGAGGTAGGCCGCGTTGTCCAAGCGTCCGGCGCGCCTGAGCAGCAAGTCGTCGTAGTAGCTGGTAAAGCCTTCAAAAAACCACAGCAGTTCTGTGTAGTTCTCTTGGGTGTAGTCGTAGCGCGCAAATTCGGCCGGACGCAGGCGCTTGACATTCCAGCTATGAAAGTATTCGTGGCTAATCAGACCCAACAGCGTGCTGTAGCCCTCGGGCTGCTTGTGCTTTTCTGGCGCCAGGGTCTGGCGCTGCAGACGCGGCAAGTCCTTGCGGGTGCAGATCAGCGCGGTGGAACTGCTGTGCTCCAGGCCGCCATAGCCGTCATGCACCGCGTTGAGCATGAACAAATAGCTTGGGAATGGCACCGGGCTGGCAGTTTTTGCCGCGGCGTCCGAGGCCGCCTGCTCACCATGCCAGAAGCGAATTTCCGCCTCGCAAATGGCCAGGGTGTCGGCCAGCAACAGCTCGCCATCGAAGCTGTCGGTGGCGCCTGCCACCACAAAACGGTGTGTGATGCCGCAGGCTTCAAAGCTGCCGCTCCAGAAATTGCCCATCTCAACCGGGCAGTCCACCAGGGCGTCGTAATGGTCGGCACGGTAGCTGCCAAAGCCGGACTTTTGGACGCGCACCGGCTGCAGCGCGGTAGCCAGTTTCCAGTCGGGCGCTTGGCTTGGCGCCAGGATTTCCACGCCATGCGCAAGGTCTTCAAAGCCGGCTACTTTCAGAAAAAGGCTGGTGCCGTTGAAGAAGCCCCGGTTGGCGTCCAGCCAGGCGGTACGCACCGAGTTGTCAAAGGCATAAATCTCATATTGCAGCTGCAGCGGTACTCCCGGCTTGCAGGCCAGCAGCCAGCTGGCCTTGTCGCGCTGCTTGATGGCCACGGCGCGCCCGGCCTGTTTGCAGCTCAGTCTTTGCAGGCTCTTGGAAAATTCGCGCACCAGATAGCTGCCCGGAATCCAGGCCGGCAATTGCAGCAACTGTTCTGGCTGCGGCGCGGCAATGTCCAGCGTGATCCGAAACAGGTGCGCGTGCAGCTCGTCGAGCTCCACCCGGTAATGGATGTCCGGCGCCTGGCCCCGCTTCATGACTTGGCGTCGGCCAGATGTTTTTCGATCTGCTTGGCATCAATCGCGCCGGGAATGCGCGTGCCGTCCACAAAGATCAGGGTCGGTGTGCCATTGATTTTGTGTTTGCGGCCGAGCTCCACATTGCGTTTGATCGCGTCGGCATCGCACATCTGGACGGAATTGGGAATGGCTTGCTCGCGCACCATCCAGTCTTGCCAGACCTGGCCGCGGTCCTTGGCGCACCAGATCGCTTTGGCTTTTTCACCAGAGTCCGGCCCCAGGATGGGGTAGAGAAACATGTGCACAGTGACATTGTTGATGGTTTGCAGATCGCGCTCAAAGCGCTTGCAATAGCCGCAGTTGGGGTCTTCAAACACGGCCAACTTGCGCTCGCCATTGCCGCGCACGATGGTGAAAGAATCCTTGAACGGCAGGCTGTCAAACTTCACGGCGGTGAGCTTGTCCACCCGTTCTTCGGTCAGGTTGCGGCGCTGCTTGGTGTCGTACAGATTGCCTACGATCAGGTAGTTGCCCTGGGCATCGGTGTAATAAATCTCGCTACCGTTGACGCGGAGTTCAAACAGGCCAGGCAAGGCAGATTTGTTCACCTCGTCGATGGCCTTGAGCTCCGGATAGCGTTCGCTGATGGTTTTGCGAATCACTGCTTCCTGGGCCAGGCAGGCGGCAGACAAGACCAGGGTCAGCAGGGCCAGACCCAGGCGGCGCAATGGTTGGAGTTTCATAATTTTCTTCTCTAAGTCAGGAGGGCGTTCAGGGCGCTGTGGTGTGATGGGTGCCCATAGCTTGGCCTGCCACCCATTGTTTGAAGGGGCCACTTTTCTCAAAACCCTGCATGCCCAGCTTGCGCAGCGTTTGCCAGGCCGGGTGGTTCTGGCGAAACACCTGCTGCAGCGCGTCGCCCGAGCCACCGACCACGGCAAAGTCGGCCTTGCGGGCGCGTTCATAGGCGCGCAGCAGCTTGGGATCACCCACGCTGCGCCAATAGGCCTTGTGATCCAGTATCTGCACCAGCTCGGCCACATCACCCAGGCCCAGGTTGAGCCCCTGTCCGGCCAGCGGATGCACATTGTGGGCCGCATCACCGGCCAGCACCCAACTGGCGCCCAGTCGACTTCCCGTCCAGCGTGTCGCCTGCGCTGCTTGCAGCGGCCAGCTTTTGCGATCGCTGCACAATGTGAAAGCGCCCAGTGCGCTGCGGCTGGCGGCTTGCAGTTGTTGGCAAAAATCTTCTGGCTCTGCCGCCTGTAGCTCTTGGGCGCGCTGGGGACTAAGCGACCAGACCATTGCACACTGCTTGCCCTGTGCGCCGTCCAGCGGCAGCAGGGCCAGAATCTCGCCCTGATCAAACCACTGGCGTGCCACTTGTGCATGTCCTAGGGCACAGTCAACCCGCGCCGCCAGCGCCCACTGCTGGTAGGGTTTGACCTCAAAATCCACGCCGAATTCTTCGCGGGTCTTGCTGGCTCGGCCTTCGCAGACTACGGTGAGTTCGGCCGCAACCGGCGCCTGCTCCATGATGATCAGAGGCTGAAAGCGCACGGCTTCCTTCAATAGATTCTCCAGCACCGGCACATCGACTATCCAGTTCAAAGCATCCACACCCTGGGCCATGGCGTCAAACACCACGGGGTCACCGTCATCGGCGTGCACCACCATGCGCTTTACCGGCGTGGCGTGGGCCTCATCCGGCCAGCAGCGTATGGCTTGCAGCAAGCTGCGCGAGGCCGGACTCAGCGCATAGGCGCGTACGTCCGAATGGGCGGCGTTGTCTGGCGCGTCCTGCGCCACCAGGGCAACCCGCAGGCGTTTGGCTGCCAGGTGCAGCGCCAGACTGCGCCCCACAATGCCTGCGCCACGAATACATATGTCATAGGTTTTTGCCATGCCCGCATTGTAGGAGGCTGGGCCGTTCAGGTGGGTAATGCCAAGAGCTTTCCGCTGATTCACTCAAGGTGAGCAAATGCGCTTGGAATTGGCGGAAGTTCGACAAATCCAAAAGCATAGGGTGTGATTCTGTAGTCCAGCTCAATCCCACCGCGTTCAGGTGTCTCGCCCAGGCTTCTGATCTCCGTCGCCGTGAGTGGATGGATTTTTGCCACATCCCGCTCCCGGCTGAACACTTTGTGACGCCACTGGTACACCTCCAGCAACTTTTCCTTGTAGCTGTAGCTGTGGTTGCTATCGTTGTAATAGTCATCGAATTTTCCACGACCCAGATAGATCGAATTCGAGCCCTCATATCCCGTCTTTTCGTAGGTTACAGGGTCGGTGTTCAGAAAATACGACCAGTCGCCGGGAACGAAGTTGTCCGGCGCAATGCCCGGCGTCAGGAATACTAATTTGCCTGCGCGGGACAGGTCTTGCGGACTGGAGTCGGCTTCAAAATACCAGGCCGCCCCGGGCTCAATGGACGACAAGGGCTCACCGTCCTGCATGAGCCGCGCTTCAATGGTGTCGGCCGCAGCCACATCCTGCTTGACCCGGCGGTAGTAGTCCAGCACGCCTTGAATGATGATCAGCTTGGTGGCGGTATAACAGCCAATGGAATACCGACTGGAGTGAATGAACGCATCGGCAACGGCTGCATGCAAGCTTTGGCGGGGATTCAAATTGCCGTTTTTCCAATACTTCGGGTTCCAATGTGCGGACTTGCCGTTCGGCCACATGAACTCCACCGACTCGGACCAAGCCACCGTGTTCTGCCGAATCCCCACCTGGTCCTTGAGCGCTTCCACTCTACACGCCTTGCCGCTGAATCGTGTCGTGCGACCGTTCTGGAGCAAGGCCAGCAAAATTTCCTTTTGCGAGACCGTCACCACGGTTCTGGGCTTCTTGCTGTAGTTGGGCAACTGGACAAGCTCTTCTTTCAGGTCGAACTCAAAGCGGTGGATCAGGCCCAGCGTGTCGGTTCCGCCCAGGCGATTCCGAAGAATGAATTGAACCGATTCCTTGCCCTCATCCATTGTTTCGTGGTAATTGTCTGGCCCTACCCCAAGGCTACGAAAGTAGTCTTTCAAGGAAGCTGCCAGATCTGCCACATTCTCGCCCGCGCAACTGAAGATGATACCTCCCTGGAATCCGGGGCTCTCCGGAACCACAGTCGGGCTCCGAATTTCAGTGGCGCAAGCGCCTTCAACACACGCTACGGCAAGCATGCTGGCCACAAAAAAAAGACGCAGCTTGTCCGACAGTTGCCTGTAATGCATGGTTCACTCCCTTTCCTATATGCTGGGAGCTTAGTCCATCCCTGTTACGGTCATGAGTAATGTCAAGGGAGGCGAAGTTGATTTCTTTTCGACTTATTTGCGCGCACTTGACGGACCTTGTCGCGAATCGACAGGCTGTTAAGAAATCTGTAAACCAGCGTGAGTAAACTCCAATAAACCTTCAATTTTTGCATTTCGGCGTCCCGTGCCATGAGCCTGCTTCAAGAAAACTACCAAGTCATTGAGGACGCCTATCCAGAACTTGGCAGGAAAGTCAAGCTGTTCTGGGGCAACCAAGAGTTCACTGACTTGATGCACGAACTTCTGACAGACACGCGCGGTCATGCGCGCGCGGGCTTTCCCCGCCCGGTGGTGAATTCCTTTCTGAAATTGCAGGGACTGCACAACAGGGTCTTTCCCCAGTTCTCGGAAAAATCGCATGCGACCAAGGTGTTGAGCCACAGGCCATCCCAGTTCGCTGGTCTTTGATATCGCACGCTGGCGGCTCCAGCCGCGCGGATGAAGATCCCGTACCTCTCCGACCTTTTCATTCAAGCGGTATCCGCATGCCAGCGTCGCCGGGCATAGTGCCTTCAAATCATTTTCCACCTTCATTCGGACATTGATGCGATGCGGCGCGAAGCTTAGTCCGAATGGACTACAAGCATATCCAAATGGACTACCAATAATATCCGAATGGACTATTGATAAGTAGCGTACTAAACATGATCATTGACCCATCACTTTGGAGAATAATCATGGCAAAAATAAATAAACTTGTAATCACTCTGGTTGTAGGGCTATTCGCCTCCGTCTCTGCATCTGCCGACAATATTACATTACAGGGTTTTTCTGGTTATAACGTGAACGGAAATATCGCCTTGTCTGGTGGTACCAATTACCATACCGGCGCAACAAGCGTGTCATTTAGTCAATATGCCGGAGTGGGCGGTTTTACGACAATTGATACGACAACGAACACCACATTCCAATCTTGGTGTGTCGATATATTCCATGATTTTAGTTGGGGAAATCCAGGCTCCACAGTGGATACGCTGGTAAGCGCCACGAGTCTGTTTGGATCGGCGAAGTCTAGTGAACTCGGAAGCCTGTACACCGTTTATGCGAAAAACCTGAGTGCTAATAACAGCTCGACCATGAACCCAGCCTTTCAGTTGGCAGTCTGGGCCATCGTCAACGCGCCTATTGGAACCAATCCAAGCATTACAGGTGCTGGCAGCGTCTTTACGGCTTCCACAGGTACAGCCGCAGATCAGCAAGCCACTGAACTGCTGTCTCAAATAGGCACTACGCAGAGCCAATACAGTGCCTCGGTCTGGTCTGTCAATGGCAACTCTCTCCCTGTAGGCCCAGCAGCTACCTCCTGGGGTGCTCAGGATGTCGTGGTGTTTTCGCCGGTCGCGGCAGTCCCCGAACCCGAAACCTACGCCATGCTGCTGGCCGGTCTGGGTCTGATCGGTGCCGCAGTTAAACGCCGCAAAGCCAAGCAAGCGTAATCGCGACTGATTTAAAAAAAGCGGGAGCCTAGGCTCCCGTTTTTGCGCAGCATGGAGCAAGTGGTGGAAAGGCTCAGGCCCTACCTGTTGGGCTGGAAGGCGTACTTCGGCTTGGCGCAAACGCCAGGAGTCTGGCGAGAGTTGGACGAATGGTTGCGCCACAGACTGAGGGCCATACAGCTCAGACACTGGAAGCGGTCCCAGGCGATCTACCGTGAACTCTCAGCACAGGGGGCATCGCCAGACGTGGCAAAGCAAGTGGTAGCGAACAACCGCCGCTGGTGGCGCAACAGCAATCGACTGATCAAAACCGTGTTGACCATTGCTTACTTTGATCAGTTGGAGCTACCCCGACTCTCATGACCTCAAACTCTCGAACCGCCCGGTGCGGACCCGCATGCCGGGTGGTGTGGCTGGCAGGGGCGCAGCCAATAATGGCTGCCCCATATGCCGATTTTGGGAAGCCGAGTGCACTTTGCACCTTGATCCGGAAATAAATATTGTGCGGTATGAAAGATAGTCCGAATGGACTAATGCCAATATCCGAATGGACTACCCTATATATCCGATCGGACTATGCCAATATCCGATCGGACTATTGTTTAAAGCGCTGCGCACGATTCTAATTACTACATCTACAGACGGTAGTCAATTAACTTGAAAAGGAATCGGAATCATGAAAAAATCACTCGCCATTATCTCCCTGGCATTCGTTGCATGTGCTGCCAGCGCCAGCACCATCGGAATTCAAACCGGTTCATATTCCGGCGGTTCCTTTGCCACTGCCAGCGAATACTTGAATGCTGTTAATGCTGCGGTTGCCGGCTCCGCTGTGACCGACCTCAGCAGCTATGACAATCTGGCAATCGACATCAACGGTGGCGCGCTGAAGTCGACCATCAATTTTGGCGTGGCCGCTGCAGGCAACTGGAGCTTCCGCGCGGGCGTTGACTACGGCAAGGGCGGCGCTGTGTTCCTGGATGGTGTTGCACTGCAAACCATCAGCAACAATATGTGGTGGGGCGGTAGTTACAGCAACCCCAGCCAATCTTTTGGCGTGAGTTCGAACCTGGCCGCGGGCAACCACACGCTGACCATTGTCGGCATGGAAGACTGCTGCTCTGGCAATCAACAAGTTCAGTTCATGGCCGCGGGCAGCACCAGCTTCACGTCCTTTAGCAAAACCGACGGCCTGGTCGCGGCAGTCCCCGAACCCGAAACCTACGCCATGCTGCTGGCCGGTCTGGGTCTGATCGGTGCTGCAGTTAAACGCCGCAAAGCCAAGCAAGCGTAATTTCTTGCGCCGCAAACCAAGGGGGGCTTCGGCTCCCTTTTTGCATTTTGGGAAAGGAAGATGTGTCGACACACTGCCCCGCAGGATGCGGCCTTTCGTTTTCGGGCTTGGCAAAAGCAGGGACTTGGCGATAAGTACAATCTGCGCCTATTCCTCAGAGCTGATCCAGGGTGTTGTAGGAGGCCGCCGCAAAGCCCTGACATGGGGAAGCATTGATTGGGATCAACCACACGGCGGCGCAGGGCACGGAAAATCAGGTTTTACGACACTGTTGATCGGATCGATATGACCGCCTTTAACAAATTTAGATCGTTTGAGGCCCTCGATTCCTGCCACCAGAAGATTCAGTCGCATTTGGACGAACTCGGGTACTTGGCTGACCAAGTAAACCAAAATCGACTGGACACTGGTGCCCGCAAAAGTGCTGAAGACATTGAGCTGTTCTTTTCCACGACGGCCAGAGACCATCACGCCAGGGAAGAAGATGAGGTTTTTCCGTGCCTGCTGATTAGCGACAATGCAGAAACCGTCGCCCAAGTGCGCGACCTGATTGAAGATCATTTCTGGATCGAGAAATATTGGCAGGACCTGTCACCCATGCTCAAGGCCATTGGCAGTGGCGCAGAAGACGTGGACATGGGCAAACTCGCAAAGGCAGTAAAGCTATTTCACGACCTGTACAGCTACCACATCGAAGAAGAAGAATCGATGATCTACCCAAAGGCCAAGGCCACCCTGAATATCTTGCAGGCCAGTAATGCAATGAACTGGGATGCTAGCCAAAAGGGTTGAACTGGTAGTCGTTTTAGGGATGGGCAACGGTCATCGGTAAGCCCGGTAGTTCGGCGAACCCAAAGGCATAGGGCGTCATGCGGTACGCCAATTCGATGCCGCCATTTCCCGGCGCCGACACCCGTCACCCAAACCCACGTAATGCCGGTGCAGCACATCGGTTTTGGGCGCTGTGTGATTCAGAATGCGGCGCAATACAGCATCCCCAAGCCCCAGTCTTTCCCCAATGGTTGCAACCAGCTTCCGAAGGTCATGCAGCATGAAGCGAGGCGCCCCCAGCCTCATAGCCATGCTGTGAACGTGTTCGGCTGACACACCCTTGAATAGCACAGCATCAGGTTCCAAGCCCAAACACCGCCGTTCCAGTATCTCCCGCATCATCGGTGTGATGGGCAAGGAGTGCGGCTTACCGTTCTTGGTCATGGGAATGCTCAGGACGCCCTTGGCAAGGTCAATCTGCTGGCGCGTTAACTCCCTGCACTCATTGCGCCGCAAGCATCGTTGCTTCCAGCCCAGCTTGCACAAGGAATCCATCCGAATGGACTATGCGGATAGTCTGAACGGACTATCCGATCCTAAAAATGGCTAACTATTGTTAGTCCGAACGGCCCATTGATATTCTGATGAAATTAAATAGACTATAGCTTCACTCTAAACATTTACATAAATCATGAATATTTCACTAGTCAAGGTTGCCGTTGCCACGCTGTTATTTGCAACAGCTGGCGCCAGCTTTGCGGGTCCGGCCGTTCATCCAACCACCTTCGACTTCTCCCACATGCAAAGCAATGGGATCAACTTGAAAGTGTCTGGCAAGTTGGAATTTGCCAATGCCGTCTTGCCACAGACCACGCCAGTGACCGCGGCAAAGCCGATCACATGTACAGGCGGTGATCTGTGCAGTTCCAATGTTGATGGCAAATCCTTTGGAGGGAGTCTGACTTATGCGTCGGGAGGCATTACCTTGGTGGCATCTGCCACTTTTCTCAGTCCAACGGCCAAAAAGGGAAGCACGCCCATTGCAGCAGCGGTGATGCAGGACCACGTGAGCGGCAAAGTTGAAGTCGCCGGCCTGGGGGTCTACCACACCAACAATAACAGCGATGACAACGTGACAGCTGGCGAGACATTGAAGATGAGCTTTTCTCAAGTGGTTCAATTAAAGAGTGTGGTCATGGATTCTGACGGGCACACCAATACTTGGACCGGATCGAACGCCGGCAAGACCTTCCAGTACAGCACCGACGATATTCACTGGCAGTCTGCCAGCCTGACATCTGGCCAAATTGGTTTCGCTAACCTGCAGTCAAATACCTTTTACTTCAGCTACGGCGGCCTCCATCCGGACCAGTTCTACCTGGGCGCCATGACCGTTTCAGCGGTTTCCTCCATTGCGGCAGTCCCCGAACCCGAAACCTACGCCATGCTGCTGGCCGGTCTGGGTCTGATTGGTGCTGCAGTCAAACGCCGCAAAGCGAAGCAAGCCTAATTTCATGTGACGCAAATGAACGGGAGCTTCGGCTCCCGTTTTGCTTTTAGAGCCATACACAATCAGAGACGCGCATTGCAATGCATGCAATCGACGCTAGAGCCATTTTTCCATCCAAGTAGCTTCTATATAAAACCAATGCACGGCAATGCCCACCCAATCACTGCCTAGACTCCTTGGCGGTCATGCCTACATCAATCCAGTTAAAGCCTCCTGAATCGCCACCAATCCAGCCACCACGTCGCCCTCGTCAGCTGACACACCCTTGAATAGCACAGCATCTGGCTCCAAGCCCAAACACCGCCGCTCCAGAATCTCCCGCATCATGGGCGTGATGGGCAAGGAGTGCGGCTTCCCGTTCTTGGTCATGGGAATGCTCAGGACGCCCTTGGTCAGGTCAATCTGCTGTCGGGTCAGTTCCCTGCACTCATTGCGCCGCAAGCCCGTGTAGAGCGTCAGGAGCAGGTAGTCCCGTTGCTTCTCCCCCAACTTGTCCACGGCGACCTTCCAGGCTGGTAAGTCCTCAACCTGCAGCACCCGAGCGCGGGGCTGGGAGTGTTCCGGCATCAAACCCGCCGCCGCCAGCTTGTTGAACGGTGTTTCGATGCTCAGGCCGTGAACCGCATTCACATACTTGATCAGGGAGGTGACGATGCCGCGACCCACGTCCACCAAAGCATTGCCCTTGGACTGGGCAAAAGCATGGCAATGCTCGCTGAACGCTTGTCCACCCAGTTCATCAACAGACCGATCCAGCCAGTCGCCAAAGTGGGTTCGCATCAGCGAGTCATACCGCTTGCTGCTGGATGCTTTGATCTTCTTGGCAACACCGTAAGCGGTCAAAGCCTCCCGCAGGGTTGGCAGCAACACCGGAACCGACTTGATGGGTGTTCGACCCGCCCGAC
>CAIMZI010000002.1 GCA_903845935.1 uncultured beta proteobacterium
AGCAGACCTGCCGGGCAATGACGCTTCAGACCTGGTTTTGCTGGCGCTGCATTTGGCAAAGTTGCCTACAGATTGCCTACAAGCCGACCAACCGCAGAAACAAAAATGCCCACTTGTTAGTGGGCACTTCCGTTGCAAGCCGCCTGGGTGCTTGCATCTATCTGGTGGCCTGGGGCGGAATCGAACCACCGACACAAGGATTTTCAATCCTCTGCTCTACCGACTGAGCTACCGGGCCAAGCCTTGAATTATAGCAGCAAGAATTGGTACTTTTTACGGCAATCTTTGCAACGCGACGTCAAATCAGGCTGCGTTTGCCACGGGTGAGGTCAACGCCCAGCTGTTTGAGCTTGCGATACAGGTGGGTGCGCTCCAGGCCTGTCTTTTCCGCAACCCGGGTCATGGATCCGTTCTCGCGTGCCAGGTGGTACTCGAAATAGGCCTTCTCAAACTCGTCGCGGGCTTCGCGCAGGGGCTTGTCGAGCATGAAGTTTTGGTTCGGCTGCGGGCCAGTGTCCTGCGCGACGAAGGGCTGCGCCGCACCCAGGTCCTCGCTGGCCGGAGCTTCCAGAGTCACGGCTTCCATGGTGGTGGCCTTGCGCAAACTGCCACGCGCCAGGCCCTGCTCCACGGCCTTGAGCAGCTTCTGCATGGTGATGGGCTTTTCAAGAAAGGCCATTGCGCCTATCTTGGTGGCCTCCACCGCGGTGTCTATGGTGGCGTGCCCGCTCATCATGATCACCGGCATGTTGAGTAAACCGGTGCTAGACCACTCCTTGAGCAGGCTCACGCCATCGGTATCGGGCATCCAGATGTCCAGCAACACCAGATCGGGGCGCTCGCGCGAACGGGCGGCTCGGGCCTGGGCCGCATTCTCTGCCAGTTCCACCTGGTGACCTTCGTCATTCAGAATTTCCCAGAGCAGGTCTCGAATGCCGTGCTCGTCATCCACCACCAATATGTTTGCCATGTGCGCGCGCGTTCCCTTGGAATCTTTGTAATGCTTAAGTTTGTGAGGTATTTACAACAGGCAATGATAACGACACTTGCGCGCCCACGATATGTCCATCCACAAGGCGATTGGCAACGTCGACGCGGGAGCCATGTTCATCGGCAATTTTCTTGACCACGGCCAAGCCCAGGCCGGTGCCTTTGATCTTGGTGGTGACATAGGGCTCGAAGGCGCGCTTGAGTATGGCCTCGGCAAAACCAGAACCCTGGTCCAGCACGCTTAGGCGGACCCTGCCCTTGGCCTCCTGCCACACCGTGCGAATGACGATCGGGCCGACGTCATTATTTTCTGCGGCCTGGGTCTCGCTGGCATCCTGTGCGTTTTGCAGCAGGTTGTGCAGCACCTGGCGCAACTGCTGTGCATCCCCGCGCACGCTAGGGCATTGGTCGTCGAGCTCCAGCGCCACCGGCACACATTGGGTTTCGGTTTCGTACAGGTGGGCCACATCCTGTACCAGGGCATTGAGATCCACTGCTTGGAGTTCCGCAGCGGGCAGGCGGCCATAGTCTCGAAACTCGTTGACCAAGCGCTTCATGGCATCGACCTGGTCGACAATAGTTTTCACGGATTTATTGAGTATCAGCTGCTCGGTTTTTTCCAGCTTGCCGCTGAGTTTGATTTCCAGACGCTCGGCCGAGAGTTGGATCGGGGTCAACGGGTTTTTGATTTCATGGGCCAGGCGACGCGCCACTTCGCCCCAGGCCTGGGCCCGCTGGGCCGAGACGATTTCAGAAATATCGTCAAACACCAGCAAGCGGGAATTGCCCGGAAGCTCGGCGCCACGTGCCACGATGGTCAGCGCCCGGTCAAACGGCGAGTGCATGGGAGCCTGGTTGCCACCCAGCTCAAAGGTGTTTTGCCAATGGTCCAGACCGTGTTCCAGCTTGGCAGAAAGGAATTCGCCAAACTGTGTTTGCACGGCGCGGCCAAATTCCTCTAGCCCGGCAATGCTGGCCAGCGCCTGGCCGCCATGCGCTGCCAATGGGACCTTCAGAATGCGGGTGGCACCGGGGTTGGATGACAGCAGTTCGCCGTTCGGCCCCAGCACGATCACACCGGCCGTCAGGTTGTCGAGTATGGTTTGCAAATTGGCACGGGCGGCGTCCACCTGAGACATGCTGTGCTCCACTGCCTGACGCGCGTCGGCCAGTTGCGCCGTCATGGTGGCAAAGGCCCGCGTCAAGCCGCCCAGCTCATCGCGTCCCTGCATCGCCAGCTTGGGCCTGAGGTCGCCGGCCGCGACCTGGCTGACGCCTTCGGCCAAAACCAACAGGGGGCGCGCCAACTGGTTGCCCAGCACCACGGCCATCAGCACCGCTGCAAACACGGCCAAAAACAGACTCAGGGTCAGGGTGCCGATATACATGCGCTTGAGCCCCTCGCGCGCCAAGGCACGTTCCTGGTACTCACGGTTTGCCACATCCACCGCGAGAGCGTTCGCCACCAGGGTGCGTGGCAATGCCTTGGACACCAGCAGGAAGCGTGGCTCGGGATTCAGGCCCAGGCCGGACAGCGCCAATGGCACCAGCACCCGGATGCGCGCATTCGGTTCAGTGTCGGGCGCGGCGTCTTCCAGACCGTCGATCCAGGTCACGAAGCGCTCACTGCGCGCGCTACGGAACTGGGCGCTGCTGGGCTTGTCGGGGCTGAGCTGGATGCGGGCCTGTCCAGCGCTGGCCACCAGCTTGCCGCTGCCGGTCCAGATGGCAATATCGGAGGCACCCAGTGGGTCGATCAGCTTTTCCAGCTGCTGGCCCGCGCTGCCTTCGGACACATCGTTGAGCTGCGGCGAGGCATTGCGCACCTTCAGCGTGAACTCATTGGACAAGGTGTCGAGCGTGGCTCGCCCCAGGTTCAGTCCGGCTTCAAGCGCGCCCTCCACCTTGACGTCAAACCAAGTTTCTATGGAGCGTGACACAAACTGGTAGGACACCACATAAATCAGCAAGCCCGGCATAAACCCCACCAGTGCAAAAATGGCCGCCAACTTGACCAGCAGCCGGCTGCCAAAGCGACCCTGGCGCACGCGCTGGTATAGGCGGTAGGCAACCCAGGTGATGGCCACGAACAGCACCGCTGCCACAGCGACATTGACGTAAAACAGCAGCGCATAGTTGCGCTCATACAGGTCACGATTGTTGGTGGCCTGCATCAGCATGTAGAGCAACACCATGCCAATGGCCACCATGCTGACCGAACCGATGGCGACCGTGCGCCGCACCGCACGCGAGGTGTGGCTCAAGCCAGCGCTCTGCGCAATGTCAGCGCTGTTCATTGGACGGTGTCACCACCAGAGGTACCTGGGCGCTGACCGAAATGTCCCAATCCGACTGGCCGATCGCGCCTATCTGGAAAGGCCTGGGCAACTGACCGAGGTCGAGTCTGAAGCGAAAATCCAGTCGGTATTTGACACCGGAGTCCAACTCGGCGGCATCGGCTATTTTCCACTTGGAAATCCGTTTGATGGCCGATAGCGCCTGGGCCAGCGTGTCAAAACTCTGGTTCAGTGCCAGGCCCACACCACTGCTGGCAGAAGCACCAGCGTTGACATTCAGGCGCCAGCGACGCGTCAACGGCTGGTAGGCCAGGCGCATGGCGCGCTCGGTAGACAGCACCTTCTTGTCGGTCCACCAATACCAGCGGTCTCGCAGCACATCGGCGCTGATCACAAACACCATCGGAATGCCCTTGAGCAATGCGTCTTCCACTGCCGTCGGCATGTCGAACTGCAGCTGGGCCGACAACTGCCATTCGTCTTCGGAGCGCTCGATGCGCAATTGCGTGATCTCGGTGAGCCCTTCCGCACGCGCCCAGGCTCCTGCCACCAAAAAGCAGGCAAGGAGCAGGCGCAAGGCGTGCCTAAGCCAGTCGTTTTTGCAGGAGCGCGTAAAAGAATCCGTCATGATCAGGAGCTGAATTGTCCGGGACTGTGGCGTGTTTGGCGGACTTTGCCGGGATTAAATGACCAGGGGAAGGCAATAGCGTGCCATCTGTGTGGTGTGCAAGAAACGCTTTCACCTGCTCGGCTCCCTCGGCCCTAAACACCGAACAGGTGCAATACAACAGCCGTCCCCCCGGTGCCAGCAGCGGCCACAGGGCTTGCAGTAGCTTGTGTTGCAGTGCCGCCAGCTGGGCGATGTCGGTTTCGCGGCGCAACCAGCGCACGTCCGGATGTCTGCGCACAATGCCGGAGGCGGTGCAGGGCGCATCCAGCAAAATGGCATCAAACAGTTTGCCATCCCACCACAGGTCGGGTCGGGCGGCGTCGGCCGCGATGACTTCGGCCCGCAGGCCAAGCCTTGCTAGGTTCTGGCCTATGCGCTCGCAGCGGGCGGCATCGACGTCCAGTGCCGTGACATGCGGCACGCCCAATTCCAGCAAATGCCCGGTCTTGCCGCCCGGCGCGGCACATGCGTCCAGCACGCGCTGGGGCGCAAGCAGGCCCTGCAGCAGCAATGGCGCCGCCAGTTGCGCAGCGCTGTCCTGCACCGAGACACGCCCGCTGGCAAAGCCCGGCAACTGGCCCACCGGCACCGGCTTGGCCAGAACGATGCCGTACGGGCCTGCCACCTGGGCGGCGATGCCAGAGGCTTCCAGCTCAGCCAGATAGTCGGGCACGCTGGTCTGCAAGGCATTGACGCGCAGCGTCATGGGGGCCTGGCGGTTGCCCGCCGCCAGCAGCTCCTGCCAATGCTGCGGATGGTCATTCTTCAGGCGTTTGATCCACCACAGCGGATGGTTCCAGCGCGCTACTAGGTCGCTATCGGTGGCTTCTACCAGCGCTTCGCGCTCGCGCAGAAAGCGGCGCAGGCAGGCATTGACGAAGTTGGCCTGGGGCCGCGTGGCTGGGTGGCGCTTGGCCGCCTCCACGCATTGGTTCACCAACGTAAAGGCATCATAGGGCGCACCTTCGTCCTTCCACGCCAGGGCCAGGGCCACACACAGCAAAGCGTCCACCTCCGGCGGTGGTGGCCGCTTGGCCAAGCATTGGCGCAGCGCCTGGGCACGGCCCAGATTGCGCCAGGCATGAAAGGCCAGGGCCTGGACGCCGGGACGCAGCTCGGCCGCAACAGCTTCGACCGCCGCCCCACCCGATTGGCCCTCAGCTACCGCCTGTATGACCTGTGCCGTGGCCAGCAGTTGCCGCCACAGCGGAATTTGTTCTTGTTTGTTTTGCATTGATCGCTTAAAGCTTGCCGGCCGGTTTGAAGCCCATCATGCCGACCACCAGACTGGCCGGAAACTGGTGCAGCGCCTCGTTATAAAGTTCCACTATCTGGTTAAAACCACCGCGCGCCGTACTCACCTTCAAGGCCGCCTCGTCCCACAGCTTTTGCATGGCATGCGGCGTGCTGGGCCCGGCCAGATCGGCCGGTTGTTCGCGCAAAGCGGTCCATTCCATCGCTATCTCATCCACGGTTTGGGCCAGTCTTTGCAAGGGTCCGGTCTGCAACGGTGCAGCCCGGCTAAGCTTGCACTGCAGCTCCAGTGCCTTCACCTTGCTGACCAAGCCCGCCCACTGCAGGGGAATGTAGCAACCCTCTTCATCCGGGAACTGAACCTGAATCAGGCTGGCATAGCCGCGTAGATTTTTCTCCAAGGAACCCAGCGCATCCAGGGCACGAGCACGCATGCGCATCAACCGGTTGTAAAGGCCCACGCACCAGAACCCGCCGGTGGCACATAGCAGCCAAATCAGGACAGACGCGCTCATGGAAGCAGCATACTTTAAAAATCCAGCCACCAATGAAAACGCCCCAAGCCCGCTTAACGAGGGCTTGGGGCGCTGCGCATTGAGCAGCTAACGGCGATTAGTCGCCGGCTACGCCCTCGTCCGCGGAAGCGTCTGAAGTCTCACCCGCCAGCTCGGCAGCTTCGGCTTCCGAGATGGCACGGCGCTCGGCGTCGTCCATCGATTCGCGCACCTTGCGGGCTTCGTGGTAGGCCAGACCGGTTCCGGCAGGAATCAGGCGGCCCACAATCACGTTTTCCTTCAGGCCACGCAGCTCGTCGCGCTTGCCCATGATGGCGGCTTCAGTCAGCACGCGGGTGGTTTCCTGGAAGGAAGCCGCGCTGATGAAGCTGTCGGTGGACAGCGATGCCTTGGTGATACCCAGCAACAGATTCGTGAACACGGCAGGCACCTTGCCCTCGCCGCGCAAACGGTCGTTGGTGTTGAGCATCTCGGAACGCTCGACCTGTTCACCGTTGATGTAACCGGAGTCACCCGTGGCCTCGACCACCACACGGCGCAGCATCTGGCGAACAATCACTTCGATGTGCTTGTCGTTGATCTTCACGCCTTGCAAGCGGTACACGTCCTGGACCTCGTCCACGATGTAGCGGGCCAGCTCTTCGGAGCCCAACAAACGCAAGATGTCTTGCGGGTCGGCCGGGCCGTCCACCACGGACTCGCCCTTGTTGACCACCTGGCCTTCGTGCACCAGGATATTCTTTTCCTTGGGCACCAGCTCTTCCCAGACCTTGCCTTCAGGATCGGTGATCTGCATGCGGATCTTGCCCTTGGTTTCCTTGCCGAAAGAGACCGTACCCGTGGCTTCGGCCAGCACGCCCTTGTCCTTGGGGGAACGGGCTTCGAACAACTCGGCCACACGTGGCAGACCGCCGGTAATGTCGCGGGTCTTCTGGCCTTCGATCGGGATACGAGCCAGCACTTCGCCCGGGCCCACATCCATGCCATCACGCACCTGCACCAGGGCCCCAACGGGGAAGCCGATGGTCACCGAGTGATCGGTGCCGGGGATCTTGACCTCATGGCCGGACGCATCGATCAGCTTGACCTGCGGACGCACCACCTTGGCAGCACCACGGCGTTTCGGATCGATCACCACCAGGGTGGACAGACCGGTCACTTCGTCGAGCTGCTTGGCAACCGTCAGGCCTTCTTCCACATTCTCGAACTGCGCCTTGCCGGCGAACTCGGTAATGATGGGGCGGGTCAGCGGATCCCAGTTGGCCAGAATCGCGCCGGCCTTGATGGTCTGATCGACCTTGACGGTCAGGATGGCGCCGTACGGCACCTTGTGACGCTCACGCTCACGGCCATGCTCGTCCTGGATGACGATTTCGCCGGAACGGGAAATCACCACCAACTCGGACTTGCTGTTGGTCACATAGCGCATGGTGGCGTTGAAGCCGATCACGCCATTGGACTTGGCTTCCACGCTCGAGGCAATGGCAGCACGCGAAGCCGCACCACCGATGTGGAAGGTCCGCATGGTCAGCTGGGTACCGGGTTCACCGATGGACTGGGCAGCGATCACACCGACGGCTTCGCCGAAGTTGATCAGGCCGCCACGGCCCAAGTCGCGTCCGTAGCACTTGGCGCAAATACCAAAGCGGGTTTCGCAGGTCAGCGCGGTACGCACCTTGACTTCGTCGACACCGGCCAATTCCAGCTCGTCGATCTTGTCTTCGTCCAGCATCTCGCCGGCCACGGCCAGCACGCTGCGGTTCTCGGGGTGCAACACGTCGTCCGCCACGCTACGGCCGAGGATACGGTCGCGCAGGGATTCAATGGTTTCGCCGCCTTCAACAATGGCGCGCATGATGTAGCCGTTGTGGCTGCCGCAATCCTGCTCGGTCACCACCAAGTCCTGGGTCACGTCCACCAGCCTACGCGTCAGGTAACCGGAATTCGCCGTCTTCAAGGCGGTATCGGCCAGACCCTTACGGGCACCGTGGGTGGAGATGAAGTACTCCAGCACGTTCAGACCTTCGCGGAAGTTGGCGGTAATGGGCGTCTCGATGATGGAGCCGTCGGGCTTGGCCATCAGACCCCGCATACCAGCCACCTGACGAATCTGCGCTGCAGAACCGCGGGCGCCGGAGTCGGCCATCATGTAAATGGAGTTGAAGGACTCTTGCGTCACCCGATTGCCATGGCGGTCGGTCACGATCTCTTTGGAGAGCTGGGCCATCATCACCTTGGACACTTCGTCACCCGACTTGCCCCAGATGTCCACCACCTTGTTATAGCGCTCACCGGAGGTCACCAGACCGGACACATATTGCTGTTCGATCTCTTTGACTTCCTTCTGGGCGCGCGCAATGATGTCGTGCTTCTCGGGCGGCACCAGCATGTCGTCGATACAGATGGAGATGCCGGCGCGCGTGGCCAGGCGGAAACCCGCCTGCAGCAGCTTGTCGGCAAACACCACGGTCTCTTTCAAACCGCACTTGCGGAAAGACACGTTGATCAGCTTGGAGATTTCCTTCTTCTTCAGCGCCTTGTTCAGGTTGGAGAAGGGCAGGCCCTTGGGCAGAATCTCGGACAGCAGGGCACGGCCGGCGGTGGTTTCCCACAGCTTGGTCGATGGAATCAGTTCACCCGTTTCCTTGTCCTTGGTGTACTCGGTCAGACGCACGTTGATGCGCGCATTCAGATCGACCTCACCCGCGTCAAAGGCGCGCTGCACTTCACCGGTGTCGGCAAAGATCAGTCCCTCGCCCTTACCGTTGATACGGTCACGGGTGGTGTAGTACAGACCCAGCACCACGTCCTGCGAAGGAACAATGGAAGGCTCGCCGTTGGCGGGGAACAAGATGTTGTTCGAAGCCAGCATCAGCGTGCGGGCTTCCATCTGCGCTTCCACCGACAAGGGCACGTGTACCGCCATCTGGTCACCGTCGAAGTCGGCGTTGAAGGCCGCGCAAACGAGGGGGTGCAGTTGGATGGCCTTGCCTTCAATCAGGATGGGCTCAAAGGCCTGGATGCCCAAACGGTGCAGCGTAGGCGCACGGTTCAGCATGATGGGGTGCTCTTTGATCACCTCTTCCAGGATGTCCCATACGACTGGCGTGCCGGATTCGACTTCCTTCTTGGCGGCCTTGATGGTGGTGGCAATGCCCATGGCTTCCAGGCGCGCGAAGATGAAGGGCTTGAACAGTTCCAAGGCCATCAGTTTCGGCAGACCGCACTGGTGCAATTTCAGCGTTGGGCCCACGGTAATCACGGAACGACCGGAGTAATCGACGCGCTTGCCCAGCAAATTCTGGCGGAAACGACCACTCTTACCCTTGATCATGTCGGCCAAAGATTTCAGGGCGCGCTTGTTGGCACCGGTCATGGCCTTGCCGCGGCGACCGTTGTCCAGCAAGCTGTCCACGGCTTCTTGCAGCATGCGCTTTTCATTGCGGGCAATGATTTCGGGCGCTTTGAGTTCCAGCAAACGGCGCAGACGGCTGTTGCGGTTGATGACGCGGCGATACAGGTCGTTCAGGTCGGAGGTGGCAAAGCGGCCGCCGTCCAGGGGGACGAGGGGACGCAGGTCCGGTGGCAGCACCGGCAACACATCCAGCACCATCCACTCGGGCTTGATACCGGATTTCTTGAAGGCTTCCAGCACTTTCAGGCGCTTGGAATTCTTCTTGATCTTCAGTTCGGAACCGGTCAGGTCGTTGCGCAGCTTCTCGATCGAACCTTCGATGTCGATGCCTTGGAGCAGGTCCTTGATGCCTTCAGCGCCCATCTTGGCCTGAAACTCGTCGCCGTATTCCTTGAACTTGGCGTCGAAATCGTCTTCGGTCATGATGCTGAATTTCTTCAGCGGTGTCATGCCGGGATCGGTCACCACATAGGCTTCAAAATACAGCACGCGTTCGATGTCGCGCAGCGTCATGTCCAGCACCAGGCCCAAACGGCTGGGCAGGGACTTCAGGAACCAAATGTGGGCGCAAGGAGCGGCCAGATCGATGTGGCCCATGCGTTCACGGCGCACCTTGGTCTGTGTGACTTCAACGCCGCACTTTTCGCAGATCACGCCACGGTGCTTCAAGCGCTTGTACTTGCCGCACAGGCATTCGTAATCCTTGATGGGCCCGAAAATTTTGGCGCAGAACAGGCCATCACGCTCGGGCTTGAAGGTGCGGTAGTTGATGGTTTCGGGTTTCTTCACCTCGCCGAAAGACCACGAACGGATCTTTTCGGGCGAAGCCATGCCGATCTTGATGGCATTGAAATGCTCATCCGGGGTGAACTGCTTGAACAGGTCGAGTAAAGATTTCATGTGAGTTCTTTCCCTTGTTTCTTAAGAGCGTTCGAGTTCAATGTCCAGGCCCAAGGAACGAATTTCCTTGACCAGCACGTTGAACGATTCCGGCATGCCGGCTTCGATGGAGTGTTCGCCCTTGACGATGCTTTCGTACACCTTGGTACGACCTTGCACGTCATCGGACTTGACAGTGAGCATTTCCTGCAGCACGTAGGAGGCGCCATAGGCTTCCAGTGCCCACACTTCCATTTCACCGAAACGCTGTCCGCCGAACTGGGCTTTACCACCCAGGGGCTGTTGCGTGACCAGGCTGTACGGGCCAGTGGAACGGGCATGCATCTTGTCGTCCACCAAGTGGTGAAGCTTCAGGTAGTGCATGTAGCCGACCGTGGTGGTGCGCTCGAAGGCGTCACCGGAACGGCCGTCATACAGTTGCGCTTGCGTGCGGGTAGCGGTCAGGCCCTTGGCCTTGGCTTGTGCATCCGGGTAGGCCAGCTGCAGCATGTCGCTGATTTCGGCTTCGGTGGCACCGTCAAACACCGGCGAGGCAAACGGCACGCCGAGCGTCAGCTCTTCGGCCATGGCCTTGATTTCCACATCGGACAACTGGGCCAGATCTTCCTTGCGGCCGGTGCCGTTGTAGATCTGTTCCATGAAGCCACGCACTTCGCTCATCGCGGCTTCGCGCTGCAGCATGTCGCCGATGCGTTGGCCCAGGCCCTTGCCGGCCCAGCCCAAGTGCACTTCCAGCACCTGACCAATGTTCATACGCGAAGGAACGCCCAGAGGGTTCAACACGATGTCCACGGGGGTGCCGTCGGCCATATAAGGCATGTCTTCCACCGGGGTGATCTTGGAGACCACACCCTTGTTACCGTGGCGACCGGCCATCTTGTCACCGGGCTGCAAGCGGCGCTTGACCGCGATGTAGACCTTGACCATCTTGAGCACGCCGGCTGGCAGTTCGTCACCTTGCGTGAGCTTCTTGCGCTTTTCTTCAAAAGCCAAATCAAAACTGTGGCGGGTTTGCTCCAGCGAGTTTTTGATGCTTTCCAGTTGACCGGCGATGTCCTCATCGGCCGGACGGATGTCAAACCAGTGAAACTTCTCGACCGAAGCCAGATAGGCCTTGTCGATCTTGGTGCCCTTGGACAGCTTGTTCGGGCCGCCGTTGGCAGTCTTGCCGTCCAGCAGCTTGGCAATACGGTCAAACGCGTCGGCTTCCACAATGCGCAGCTGGTCGTTCAGGTCCAGACGGAAGCGTTTCAGCTCGTCGTCGATGATCTGCTGGGCGCGCTTGTCGCGCACGATACCTTCGCGGGTGAAGACCTGCACGTCGATAACGGTGCCTTGCGAGCCCTGGTCCACGCGCAGCGAGGTGTCTTTCACATCGCTGGCCTTTTCGCCGAAGATGGCGCGCAACAGCTTTTCTTCCGGAGTTAGCGTGGTCTCGCCCTTGGGTGTGACCTTGCCCACCAGCGTGTCGCCTGGCAACACTTCGGCGCCCACGTAGATGATGCCGGACTCGTCCAGACGATTCAGTTGCTGCTCGGACAGATTGGGAATGTCGCGGGTAATTTCTTCGGCACCGAGCTTGGTGTCGCGGGCCATGACCACGAGTTCTTCGATGTGGATCGAGGTGTAACGGTCTTCGGCCACCACACGTTCACTGATCAAAATCGAGTCTTCGAAGTTGTAGCCGTTCCATGGCATGAAGGCCACCAGCATGTTCTGGCCGATGGCGATTTCGCCCAGATCGGTAGAAGCGCCGTCGGCCACCACGTCACCCTTGGCCAGCTTATCGCCACGTTTGACGATGGGACGCTGGTGGATGTTGGTGTTCTGGTTGGAACGCTGGTACTTGATCAGGTTGTAGATGTCCACACCGACTTCACCGGCCACGGTTTCCGCATCGGCAACACGCACCACGATACGGGTGGCATCGACATAGTCGACGATACCGCCACGGGTGGCTGTCACCACGGTGCCCGAGTCGATTGCGGCAACGCGTTCGATGCCGGTACCAACCATGGGCTTTTCAGGGCGCAGCACGGGCACGGCCTGGCGCGACATATTCGCACCCATCAAGGCGCGATTCGCATCATCGTGTTCCAGGAACGGAACCAGCGAAGCAGCCACAGAAACGATCTGCGCAGGCGACACGTCCATGTACTGGATGCGCTCGGCTCCGCACAAAATCGATTCACCCTTTTCACGGGCCGACACCAGGTCTCCGGTCAGCAGGCCGTCCTTGTCCAGGGCCGCATTGGCCTGGGCGATCACGTACTTGCCTTCCTCGATGGCGGACAGGTAGTCGATTTCCATGGTGACCTTGCTGTCCACCACGCGACGGTACGGAGTTTCAATGAAACCGTATTCGTTCAGGCGGGCATACAGGGCCAGGGAGTTGATCAGACCAATGTTCGGACCTTCGGGCGTTTCAATCGGGCAGACGCGACCGTAATGGGTCACGTGCACGTCACGCACTTCAAAGCCGGCACGTTCGCGCGTCAAACCGCCCGGGCCAAGAGCCGACACGCGGCGCTTGTGGGTGATTTCGGCCAGCGGATTGGTCTGGTCCATAAACTGCGACAGCTGCGACGCACCGAAGAACTCTTTGAGCGCTGCGGAAATCGGCTTGCTGTTGATCAGGTCGTGCGGCATTAGCGGCTCTTGCTCGGCCTGACCCAGACGTTCCTTGACGGCTTTTTCGATCCGTGCCAGACCGGTGCGGTACTGGTTTTCGGCCAGTTCACCGACGCAACGCACGCGGCGATTGCCGAGGTGATCGATGTCATCGACTTCGCCACGGCCATTGCGCAGATCGACCAGGATCTTGACCACCGCCAAGATGTCTTCATTGGTCAGCACCATGGGGCCGGTGGATTCGGCACGGCCCATCTTGGCGTTGAACTTCATGCGGCCCACGCGCGACAGATCATACGTGTCGGGGTTGTAGAACAGGCGCTGGAACAGAGCCTGGACTGCGTCTTCCGTTGGCGGCTCGCCGGGGCGCATCATGCGATAGATGGCAACACGGGCGGCGAATTCGTCGGCGGTTTCATCGGTGCGCAGAGTTTGCGAGATGTAGGCGCCTTGATCCAACTCATTGGTGTAAATACAAGCCAGTTCGTTGATGCCTTCGGTGCGCAGCTTTTTCAGCAGCAGCTCGGTGACTTCTTCATTGGCCTTGGCAATGATTTCACCGGTGTCGGGAGCCACCACATTGCGGGCAACCACACGGCCCACCAGGAAGTCTTCGGGCACGCTGATGTGCGTGGTGCCGGAAGTTTCCAGATCGCGGGTGTGGCGGGCAGTGACGCGCTTGTCCTTGGCCACAACCACCTTGCCGGCCTTGTCGGTGATGTCAAAGCGGGCCACTTCGCCGCGCAGACGCTCGGCCACAAATTCCATTTGTGCGCCGCTGTCCATCAGGCGGAAGTTGTCGTTGACGAAGAAGTTGGCCAGGATGGATTCGTTGTTCAGGCCAATGGCGCGCAACAGAATCGTGACCGGCATCTTGCGGCGACGGTCGACGCGGAAGTAGAGCAGGTCTTTGGGATCGAATTCAAAGTCCAGCCAGGAGCCGCGGTAGGGAATGATACGGGCCGAGAACAGCAGCTTGCCCGAGCTGTGGGTCTTGCCCTTGTCGTGTTCAAAAAACACGCCGGGTGAACGGTGTAGCTGCGACACGATCACGCGTTCGGTGCCGTTGATGATGAAGGAACCCTTGTTGGTCATCAGGGGCACTTCGCCCATGTAGACCTCTTGTTCCTTGACTTCCTTGACCACCTTGTTTTGCGAGGTGGAGGACTCACGGTCATAAATGATCAGCTGCACCTTGGCGCGCACGGCCGAGGCAAAAGTCAGGCCACGGGTCTGGCACTCACGCACGTCAAACGCTGGCTTGGCCAGGTTGTATTCCAGGTACTTCATCTCGACAAAACCATTGTGCGAGACGATAGGGAATGCCGCATCAAAGGCCGCTTGAAGGCCTTCGTTGGTGCGCTTTTTGGGCGCCCTGTCTGCCTGCAGGAACGCGATGTAGGCGTCCTTTTGCATTTGCAGCAGGTAAGGAATTTCGAGCACGCTATCGCGGTTGCCGAAATTTTTGCGAATTCGCTTGCGTTCTGTGTATGTATAAGCCATTCGATCTCCGGGCATGGACTAGGGGAACCTTGTGGGTTCCAGGCGACTGTCGCGTTGAGCATCACGCCTCAACAGGCTTGGTGATTGGCCACTACCAATCATTGGCGGACGGCTGCGCATTGCACACAGCCCGAACCAAGGCGTCTTCTGCAGTCGGGGTCAGAAAACACTTAAAAACACTGTTTGAAACAGGGCTTTTAGCTGCACTCTGAAAGCGCAAAAGGCCGGTCCGAAAACCAGCCCTAGGTAAATCGAGGATGGAGCGTAGCGAGCGGGAGTCAGTTTGCTGTGAGAAGCGCAACCGTACACAAGTACGGTGAGCATCGCAGCAGCAAAATGGCCCCGCGCAGTAGCTCCAGACCGATTTACTTGATTTCGACCTTGGCGCCAGCTTCGATAAGCTTCTTGGCAGCAGCGTCAGCGTCGGCCTTGGAGATGCCTTCTTTGACGTTCTTGGGTGCGCCGTCAACCAGGTCCTTGGCTTCTTTGAGGCCCAGACCGGTGATTTCGCGAACGGCCTTGATGACGGACACCTTGGCGGCTCCGGCTTCCAGCAGAACCACGTTGAATTCTGTCTGCTCTTCAGCAACAGCAGCAGCAGCGCCGCCGCCAGCTGCGGGAGCCGACATGGCTGCAGCGCTCACGCCAAATTTCTCTTCGATGGCTTTCACCAGGTCGTTGAGTTCCATGACCGTCATGCTGTCCAGCGCGGTCAAAAATGCGTCTTTATCGAATGCCATTTTGATTTCCTAACAAGTTTGGTTACTACGGGTCGCGCTATTAAGCTGCGACTTCGGCGGCGGCCTCGGGGGCTGCCTCGGCGGGAGCAACTTCTGCACCCGCGCCTCTTTGTTCCGCCAGTGCCGCCAGCACACGTGCCGTACGGGAAATGGGGGACTGCATCAAGCCCAACAACTGAGCCAACAACACTTCCTTGGAAGGGATGCTTGCCAATTGCTTCACGCCGTTCACGTCCAGGACTTTTCCACCGTACGCACCAGCACGGATCACCAACTTGTCGTTGGTTTTCGCGAACTCGGCAACCACCTTGGCGGCTGCGACTGCGTCTACAGAAAAGCCATAGATCAGAGGACCGGACATCTGGTCAGCGACAACTTCAAATGCACTACCGGCAACAGCGCGGCGAGCCAAGGTGTTTTTCAACACACTCAGACTCACACCGGCGCTGCGCGCGTTGTTGCGCAGTTTGGTCATGTCAGCGACCGTGATGCCGCGGTATTCCGCGATCACAAGCGTTTGAGCTTTAGCGGCGAGGGTGGTCACATCACTGATGACCGCTTCTTTCTCACTGCGATTCAGACTCAAGGTCTACTCCTTAAATATGCGCTTTACGGCGAAAGCCGTTCCACGCTCCACATTGCAGCGACCAACTGTTAACGAAACTCTCATTCCATCTGCAGCGGGATCGCCATCTGCGTTGGCCCGGATTCCGGCTTTGACACCGGAGCCCGTTATTAAGTGCAGTCACCTGCACGCCAACGGTCTTGGATGACCTGCCGTTGTCTTGCGACTTCAGCAGCCCACCACATTGAGCCACCCCTGCGGGCGACCCAAAATTACGATTACGCCGCGATGGACTGGATGTCTACACGGACGCCAACGCCCATGGTCGACGACACAGCCACCTTGCGCAAGTACACACCCTTGCTGGTAGCGGGCTTGGACTTGTTCAGTGCATCCACCAAAGCAGCCAAGTTACCTTGCAGCTTGTCGGAGTCGAACGAGCGACGGCCGATGGTGCTGTGGATAATGCCGGCCTTGTCAACGCGGTACTGCACCTGACCAGCCTTGGCATTGCGCACAGCGGTAGCCACGTCCGGAGTCACGGTGCCAACCTTAGGGTTAGGCATCAAACCGCGTGGTCCCAGGATTTGACCCAGGGTACCGACCACACGCATAGCGTCTGGTGCAGCAATCACGATGTCGAAGGGCATGTCACCGGCCTTGACCATGGCGGCCAGGTCGTCCATACCGACGATGTCAGCACCAGCGGCACGGGCTTCTTCGGCCTTGGCACCTTGGGCGAACACGGCCACGCGCTTGGTCTTGCCGGTGCCGTTGGGCAGAACGACAGCGCCGCGCACCACTTGGTCCGACTTCTTGGCATCGATGCCAAGTTGCACGGCCACGTCGATGGATTCATCGAACTTGGCGTTGGCGAATTCCTTGACCAGCACCAGTGCATCGCTCAGGGCGTACAGCTTGGTGGATTCGATCTTGCCAACTTGGGTCTTTTGTTTTTTGGTGAGCTTGGACATTTACACGCCCTCCACAATCACGCCCATCGAGCGGGCAGAACCGGCGATGGTACGAACAGCTGCGTCCAGATCGGCGGCGTTCATGTCTTTCATCTTGGTCTTGGCGATTTCTTCGAGCTGAGCGCGCGTGATTTTGCCGACCTTGTCCAGATGCGGACGGGGCGAGCCCTTGTCCAGCTTGATGGCCTTCTTGATCAGGACCGTCGCGGGCGGGGTCTTGATGATGAAGGTGAAGCTCTTGTCCGCAAAAGCGGTGATCACCACAGGCAGTGGCAGTCCGGGCTCAACACCTTGGGTCTGCGCATTGAATGCCTTGCAGAATTCCATGATGTTCAGACCGCGCTGACCCAGGGCCGGGCCGATCGGGGGGGATGGATTGGCTTTACCAGCTGGCACTTGCAGCTTGATGAAACCAATGATTTTCTTTGCCATTGTTTTTTCCTTACGGGTAGTAGCGCTTAGGCATCGAACTATTTCGACACCTCAGCTCCCCGGGGTTAACGACTCTTACTAAAAACCTGCACCGAGTCGGATAGCGCAGACAGTGGTGGGCGCTTGCGCACCCAGAATTACCAACAGGATCAGGTTTTCTCGATTTGCGAGAATTCCAACTCGACCGGAGTGGAGCGACCAAAGATGGTGACAGAAACACGCACCTTGCTCTTCTCGTAGTTGACGTCTTCCACCGAACCATTGAAGTCGGTGAAGGGGCCGTCCTTGACGCGCACATACTCGCCGACCACAAATTCGACCTTATGGCGAGGCTTGTCGGTGCCTTCCTGCATCTGGTTGACGATCTTCATCACCTCGGCCTCGGAGATGGGGGCCGGGCGGTTCTTCGCTCCGCCGACAAAACCGGTGACCTTATTGGTGTGCTTGACCAAGTGCCAGGACTCATCGTCCATCACCATTTCCACCAGCACATAGCCGGGGAAGAACTTGCGCTCGGTGGTTTTTTTCTGGCCGTTCTTGATTTCGACCACTTCTTCCATGGGAACCAGGATGCGGCCAAACTTGCTCTGCATGCCGGCGCGGGTAATGCGCTCAATGATGTTGCGCTCAACTGCCTTTTCCATACCAGAATAAGCGTGCACCACATACCAACGCAAGTCCGGGTTTACCGGAGCGGCCGGAGTGGTCACTTCAGCAGCGGGGCTTTCCACAGTGTCAGTCATCATTTTTTCCACCCCAGGATCAGGTCATAAAAGAGCCATTCCAGCGTCTTGTCAGTGAGCCAGAGGAACAGTGCCATGATCAGCACAAAGCCAAACACGTAAGCCGTGATCTGAATCGCCTCCTTGCGGGCCGGCCAGACCACCTTCTTGACTTCGCGCCAGGCGTCGCGACCAAAGGCCGCCAATTGACGACCAGTCTC
Source organism: uncultured beta proteobacterium (assembly GCA_903845935.1). Lineage (GTDB taxonomy): Bacteria > Pseudomonadota > Gammaproteobacteria > Burkholderiales > Burkholderiaceae_C > Allorhodoferax. The sequence continues at coordinate 17,830 of CAIMZI010000002.1, forward strand.
CGACATGAAAAATACCACCACGGCACCTGCCAGACAAACCAGGAAAACCGCCCACTGCGCGAATTGCCCCTGTTTACCCAACAAATAAAAGCCAGCCAGCGCAGCAAGCACCAATGCAGCGGCGGCGCCCAGCTTGGCTTTGTCTGCCCCTGTGTTGACGGTTTGAACTTGTGTAGTGGCCATATTTCTCTAACTTCGCGCGCTTCTTTTTGGTTTTAAATTCAGTGCCTCAAGACGCTGAAGCCCGCTACACCGTAGCGGGCTCAATTACCACCTCTTTATTGGAGCCAGGTGGCAGGGGCAGTAGGAATCGAACCTACAACCTTCGGTTTTGGAGACCGACGCTCTGCCAATTGAGCTATACCCCTTCAATGACTCTTAGGCAATGATCTTGGCAACCACACCGGCGCCTACGGTACGACCGCCTTCGCGGATAGCGAAACGCAGGCCTTCTTCCATGGCGATGGGGTTGATCAGCTTGACGGTGATCGACACGTTATCGCCAGGCATCACCATTTCCTTGCCTTCTGGCAACTCGATGGCTCCGGTGACGTCCGTCGTGCGGAAGTAAAACTGGGGCCGGTAGTTGTTGAAGAACGGTGTGTGCCGGCCGCCTTCGTCCTTGGAGAGGACGTAGATTTC
>CAIMZI010000003.1 GCA_903845935.1 uncultured beta proteobacterium
CCACGCGCACCGTGCTGTGCGCCGGTGCGGGCCATGTGGAAGCGGCGCACATCACGCTCACGCAGGGCGCCTGGATCGGTCTGGATGCGGAGTCACCCGAACGGCTGGCCGAGCAACTGCTGCAGGTCAGAGATCGCAGGGACGAGATGGTGCCGCCCAATGGCTCGGCCCAGGGCGGGCATGAGGTGGGACGCGCCATGGCCATGCTCAAGCCCGCATAAGCCTAATGGGCGTCAAGCGGGCTGTTGTCGGTGGCGGTCCAGTACGGCTGCTCACGCTCGCTGGCAAGGGCCATCTGCTCGGCTTCGTCTATCACCTGCGACGGGATCGCCGTTTCGGCCGACACGGTGATACAACCCAAGCTGAATTGCGGCGTGAAGCTATGGGTGCTCTGGCCTTTGCCGGTCACCTCCAGCGGTTGGCACATCAGCAGTCGCAGCTTGTCGGTCATCTTTTTCAGGGTCGTGGCCTGCTTGACCGAAGATATCACCACGACAAAGCAGCGCGGGTGGTAGAGCCCGACCACGCAGCGAAAGCCGACCGCTCGGCGAATGCGCGCTGCCATGGTGGACAAAATCTGTTGGTCCGCCCTGTGACCGGCCTCATCGCCTAGCGCGTACAGGTTGCGCAAATGCAGGCACATCACCGTGCAATTGCCGCTGTTACGGGCGCTGCGCCAGAAGGCATCATCTACCTTGGACAGCAGCACCGAGCCGCTGGGCAGGCCGGTGGCCGGATCGGTTCCATGGGGCAGGTCTGCCAGGCGCTCCAGTCTGCGCACCTGGCGATTGCGCCGTATGCTGAGGGAGACCATCACCAGGAAGAATGCCACCGTGCTCCAGGCCGTGGCAACCCAGACCACCGGCAGGTAAAACTCGACATTCAACTGGTGCGAGTACAGACCGGCCACAGAAATTGCCAGCAACAGGCAGGCCATGACCATGGTGCGGGCCAGTTTGTCACCCAAATGCGCGGCACGCAGCGAGGTGAAGGTGGCCAGCAGCACGGAAATGGCGTTGGCGGCAGCGGCCAGCAGCAAAATTTCGGTAGCCAATGAGTGGGCGAACAGGGCCGCCAGCAGGCTGATGATGACGGCCATCAGCACCAAGGCAGCCGAGCCCCAGACAATGGTGCGTTGCACCGTGGGATCTTCCGCCGCTACGCCCAGCCACTGGCCCAGGTACATCAGCACCATGGCGCCGCTGAGCGGCCCCAGGCTGGCCTTGAGCACCAGCAGCGGTGCCAGCGGCAAAGCGCTAAAAAGGTCCTCCGGCAGCCCAGACAGGAACACGCAACTGCTGCCGGTGACCGCCATAAAGGCGAGGCCGCGCCAGGCTGCCAGGCTGCGGCTCATCACTACATCGACAGCAGCCATGGTGCCGATGGTCATAAGACCGCCGAGCATCACGGACCAGACCATGGTTTCGAACATTTGCATTTGCCCCTATTGTGCAGCGCCGGGGCCGTCCTGTTGGGCGGCCCTTGAATAAGCACAAAACCCGCGCCTGTGTTAAGTTCGCGCCCGATGAAAGAAAGGGCCACCGCCATGAACCATATTTCGCAGGGCCCCATGTTGGCGCCCGCCAAGCGACTGACCGACATCCGGCGCGGTCTGGAAAAGGAAAGTTTGCGCTCTCAAGAGACCGGTCGTTTGGCCACGACGCCGCATCCGGCCGCGCTGGGTTCGGCGCTCACGCATCCGCACATCACCACCGATTTCAGCGAATCGCAGGTGGAGCTGATCACCGGTGTGCACACCGGTGTGCAGGCTTGCATGGATGAACTTGTGGCTGTGCAGCAGTTCACCATGCGTTCGCTGGGCGAGGAAATGCTGTGGGTGTCGAGCATGCCCTGCGGCCTTCCTGCAGACGACGAGATTCCGCTGGGCCAATATGGCAGCTCGAATGTGGGCCGCGCCAAGACGGTGTACCGCAGCGGCCTGGGCTGGCGCTATGGCAGGCGCATGCAGACCATTTCCGGCATCCACTACAACTGGAGCCTGCCGGGCTTAAGTAGCGCGGATTATTTCGGCTTGATCCGCAACTTTCGCCGCCATGCCTTTTTGCCTCTGTACCTGTTTGGTGCATCGCCCGCGGTCTGTTCCAGCTTTGTGGCCGGACGCGAACACCCCTTGCAGGCGCTGAATCAGTCCACCATGTACTTGCCCCATGCCACCTCGCTGCGCATGGGCCGGCTCGGCTACCAGAGCGATGCCCAGGCCTCGCTGGCGGTCAGTTACAACAGCCTGTCGGGCTATGCCGCCTCGCTGCAGCAGGCGCTGACCCAGCCCTACGCGGCCTATGAGGCCATGGGTGTCAAGGGGCCGCAGGGCGAATACCGCCAGTTGCAGACCACTCTGCTGCAGATCGAAAACGAGTTCTACGGCACCATTCGCCCCAAGCGCGTCATCTTCCCCGGCGAGCGCCCGCTGCATGCGCTTCGTGAGCGCGGCGTGGAGTATGTTGAGGTGCGCTTGATGGACCTGGATCCGTTTGAGCCGGTGGGCATTACGGCGCAGACGCTGCGCTTTCTGGATGTGTTTTTGCTGCACTGCCTGCAAAGCGAAAGCCCGATGGATACGCCGCAGGAAATTGCCGCCATTGGCCGCAACCAGCATAGGGCCGCCGAGCGGGGCCGCGAACCCGGTCTGGAGCTGGAACAAGGGCAGGGCGCGGTGACGCTCACCGCCTGGGGCCTGGAGCTCGTGCAGCAGCTCAAACCCATAGCGGCGGAGCTGGACGCAGCTCACGACTGCCAAGACTATTCGGCCGCCGTGCTCGCCGCAGAGCAGGTCTTGCTGCATCCGGATACCACCCCCTCGGCGCGCGTGTTGAAGGCGATACAGACCGATTTTGATGGTTCCTTCGTAGAGTTTGTGCGCGCTCAGTCGCAGAAGACCCGCCAAGCGATGTTGGAACTTCCCATGTCAGGCGCGCAAGCGGCAGACTGGGCGGCGCAAAGCGCGCAGTCGCTGCGGGACCAGGCCGATATGGAAGCGGCCGACAGCATGCCGTTTGACATTTATTTGCAGGAATACCTGTCGCCCAAGCGCCTGGTGGCCAAGGCCCAAGGCGCGACTGCATGATCGAAGCCCGCAAGCGAACTGCCCGACAATCCAGCCTTGACAGATTCACACAGATAGGTTGAGCGGTATGGCAATTCAGTGGTTCCCCGGGCATATGCATCTGACCCGAAAGGCAATTGGCGAGCGCATCAAGGAGATTGATGTGGTGATCGAGTTGCTGGATGCGCGACTGCCTGGCTCCAGCGCCAACCCGATGTTGGCCGAGATTACCCAGGGCAAACCGGCGCTCAAGGTGCTCAATAAGCAGGACCTGGCCGACCCGGCGCGCACCGCCGAGTGGCTGGACCACTTCAATGCCCAGCCGGGCATGCGGGCCCTGCCTTTGGATGCCAGCATGTCCATGCCCTCGCGCGCCCTGGTGGCCGCCTGCCATGCACTGGCGCCCAAACGCGGCGGCATGACCAAGCCGATGCGGGTGCTGATTTGCGGCATTCCCAATGTGGGAAAGTCCACCCTGATCAACACCTTGAAGGGCAAGCGCGCCGCCAAGACCGGCGATGAGGCCGGCGTCACCAAGATCGAGCAGCGCATCACCATTGCCGACGACTTCTACCTCTATGACACGCCCGGCATTTTGTGGCCGCGCATCATCGTGGCCAAGAGCGGCTACAACCTGGCTGCCAGCGGTGCCGTGGGCCGCAATGCCTTTGAGGACGAAGAGGTGGCGCTGGAGCTGCTGGACTATATGCGCCAGCATTACGCCGCTGCGCTGGAGGCGCGTTACAAGATCCAGGATGCGGCGGCACTGAGCGACGAGCAGTTGTTGGACGCCGTGGGTCGCAAGCGCGGTGCCTTGCTGGGCGGCGGGCGGGTCAACCTGAACCATGCTGCTGAGATCGTGATCCACGACTTCCGCTCCGGCGCTCTGGGACGGGTGACTCTGGAAACCCCGCAAGAGTTTGCCCAGTGGCTCGAAGTCGGCGAAAAGCTGGATGCAGAGCGCCAGATCAAAAAAGATGCGATTGAGTTGGCCCGCAATATTCGTCTGAAAAAAGTGCCGCGTCCACCCAAGGCCGGCAGCCGCGGTGCGCCGGTGGAAGGCGACGACGAAGCCAGCGACTGATTGGGTGCGGAAACCGGCGGCTGTGCCGAAGTTGACTAAGGTCAAATACCCTCCACGCAGTTAAGCGCAAGATGGGGCATCAGCAACCACAAAACGAGGCCCTTATGTTTAAGAATATTCTCTTGGCAACCGACGGTTCCGCAGCTTCCGATCACGCCGCCAAGCTCGCGGTCAGCATGGCCCGCATTCACGGAGCCGCCCTCACGGCTCTGTATGTGTCCGACCCCTATCCTTATCTGGGTGTGGGCGAGGTCAACCCCATGGGTTACCAGGCCTACTCGGCCGCAGCCCAGCAGTTGGCCGCCCAGGCCCATGCGCAGGTGGATGCCTTGTGCAAGGCCGAAAGTCCAGCCATCGCCCTGCAGGCGCGTCTGGTGGAAGATGTGGCGGCCGCCAGCGGCATTGTGGAAAGTGCCAAGGAACTGGGTTGCGACCTGATCGTGATGGGTTCGCATGGCCGCACCGGCATTGCCCGCCTGATGCTGGGCAGCGTGGCCACCAAGGTGGTGGCCGAGTCTAGCGTTCCGGTACTGGTTACCCGCTAGTTTAGCCCCAGGAACTGGGCCAGCGCAGCGGTCTCCAGGGAGCCTGCGTTGGTGACCACCTGGCCGCTGGTGCCGTTCTTGGCCACGATATAGGGCACCGACTCCACCCCCATGCCGTTGAACATGTCGGTGTTCTTTTTGATGCCAGCAGCAATGTCATCGGGAATGCTGCTGGAGGCTGCCGTGCCGCCGCTGCCGGCCAAAATGGAGGCCTCATGCGCGCTCATGGCCTCCAGCGGATTGGCAGCAGCCATCAATGCGGCCCCCTGCGGCGCGCTTTTGGCGTTGATGAAGGACACCGGCAGCCAGACAAACTTGACCTTCTTGTGCAGCGGCAGGGACTGCTGCCACAGTTCACCGCAATGCGGACATTGCGGGTCAAATAGCACATAGACCGTGTTGGCACTCATCAGTGCACCCACCGCAAAGCCTTTTCCTTGCTTTGCCAGCAGATCGTAGGACTCGGCCTGCTTGATGCTGCCCGCCACCGGTTTGAGGCCAGCGTCTGGCGAACAAGCAGCCAATGCCAGTACGGAAGCACCGGCAATTGAGCGCAGCAGGCCGCGCCGCGACAGGCTGGGGGCAGAAAAAATCATGGTGGATGGCCTAGTGGTTCAGGATGATGTTGGCGATCACGCCGGTGGCAATGGCGACCAGCACATAGTCCGCACCCACTTGCACCCAGTGGTGACCGGCTGGCGGGCGCTGCAGGTGGTGTTCGCGGTAATCCACCTCATAGGTGCGACTGCGGTATTCGTTGGGCAGGCGCCCACCGCGGCGGTACTCCGGACCTCTTGCGTTGTAATCGGGGCGTCGGTCGTTGGCTCGACCATCGCGCTGATCAAAGCGCTGTTCTTGGCCGCGGTACGCCTGGCCACGGTCGGCTTGGCCGTGGCGGTCGCCGCGTTGGTATTCATTCTGACGACCACGATCGTCGGCAAAGGACGTGCTGCTGGCCAGCAGGGCAGTGGCCGCGATGGCACAGACGGTGGCAGTTATTTTTTTCATAGTCAACCTTTCAATGAATAAGACACTATGTTTATGCCCGCGCTTATCCACCTTGTAAAGCGTGATTGTCCATTTGCAAGCATGTGTGTCTACTCAAAATCAATCGCTGCGGGTCCAGACCAGCAACAGGTTATTGGCCGGCATGGCATGGCGCTGCGTCAGTCTGAGCCCTGCACCGGCAGCTTCCTGCGCCACTTCTTCAAGCCGGCGCACTCCCCAGGCCGGGTTTTGTGCCCGCAGATCGCGGTCAAAGCCCAGGTTCCCGGGCGAGGTGCTCACCTCGTCCTCCAGATACGGGCCGTAGGTGATCAGCCTTCCGCCCGGTGCCAGATGGCGTGCTGCGCCCAGCATCAACGCGCTGCAGGTGGGCCAGGGCGCGATGTGCAGCATATTGGCGCAGTAAATGGCGTCAAACGGCGCTGTGTCGGCGGGCAACCACACCGGACTCATCACGTCCAGCAACAGCGGTGCACGCACGTTGGCAAGCTGGCCCAGCGCGATGTGTGCCTCTATGCTGTTGAGGGCGGGCGCATCGGCGTCGGTGGGCTGCCAGGTCCACTGTGGCAGCCGCTGTGCAAACCAGGCCACGTGCTGGCCGCTGCCTGAGGCAATTTCCAGCGCAGTGCCGCTGGCAGGCAGCAACTGCAGCAGCAGTTCCAGAATGGCCTGCTTGTTGCGCTCGGCAGCGGGGCTAAAGGCGGGTTCGGACCTCATCCTTATTCTTCCGTGCTTTCGGCCCTGTTTTCAGCATGTACGCGCGTCTGGCGGTGGCCGTGCTTGGACAGGATTTCCACATAAAACTGTTCGCCATCGCTTTTGACTAGGGCGTCGATCAGCGGCACCAGTTCGGCCAGATGGGCGACGCTGGCGGTCTCGGACGAAGTGCCGAATTTGCAGTCAAAGTCCCAGAAGTCCACGCCCTCGGGCAAGTCGCGGCGGCGCTCGCGTTTGATGTATTTGCGGATTTCGTGCTTGGTGGCTTCGAGCATACGCTCAGGGTTTTTGCCTTCAGCTTTCAGGGGAAACGTTTTTTTCATGGGGATGTCCTTAAGCGGCGATGATACGTCCCACATGCACACCCACCCGAATACCCATCTGAACACCCACCACGCCACCCCCGACAAAGAAGCCATTGCCCTGCTGCCAGCGTTTGAGCGCCTGGGGTTGGACCGCATCACACTGGTCATCGATGGCGTCGGCGCGCGTGAAGCCTTTGCGCAGCTAAGGGACACGCCGGCCTGGGGTTTTGATACCGAATCCAAGCCCACCTTCAAGGTCGGAGAATTGTCGGACGGGCCGCACATTCTGCAATTAGCGACCCAGGAACGCGCCTGGGTGTTTCAACTTCAGGATCCACGGTGCAGCGAAGTCAGCGCCGAGCTGCTGGCGCTGGGCGGTGTTGCCAAGGCCGGTTTTGGTCTGGGTGACGACCGCAAACGCATCATCCAGAAGCTGGGCGTGCAGCCGCAGGGCATTCTGGAACTCAATACCGTGTTCAGGGAGCGCGGCTACCGCAAGGACATGGGCGTCAAGGGCGCTGTGGCGGTGCTGTTCCAGCAGCGCTTTATCAAATCCAAGAAGGCCGCTACCAGCAACTGGGCCAACACCCGTTTGACCGAGGCACAGCTGGTCTACGCGGCCAATGACGCCTACGCAGCTATTCGCGTGTTCCACGCGTTAGGGCTGCCCGGCTAGCGCCCGCGTCGCTGGCTGCAGCAAGCCTGTGGGCGGACTGCAGGGCTTAGTGCGTCACGAACTCGTAGGTCACTTCTTCGCTCTCGACCATGTCCAGAATCTCATCGAGCACATCGTCGTACTGTGTACTGGCCCATTCTTGTTCCGGGTCGGTGGAAAACAGCGGATCGATGGCAAGGTCGAGATAACGGCCATCCGGCAGCGTGACGACGGTTGTGCCCTCGGAGGTTTCAACCAGTTCCCAGTCGTCTGGTACCAACATGTCCAGCTTGATGCTGACCTTGAGTTTTTTCATCGCGATTCCTATTGGGTAATTGCTGCTAGGTTAACCGATGGCAGCGGCGTCTATGAGTGGATTGTGCAACACAGTAGGGCAAAGTGCCCAAGCAAGCACTTCTGGACCATGAATCTGCCCAATTTTTGCGCATCAAGCCTGGCCCACGCATCACTGGGCCGACATATGCAATGTCTTTCAACAAGTCTCCAGCCCTAGAACGAAGACCCCGGCTCGCTCAGGAAAGCCAGCTCTTGCGCCGTAGAACTGCGCTCCAAAATGGCATTGCGGTGCGGATAGCGGCCGAATCGGTCGATGATGGCTTTGTGGTGCAACTCGAACCGCAAGTTGTCTTCCATACCCGGCTGCGAAAACAGCGAGACCGCCTGTGCGTGCACCAACGCAGACTCGCTGTGCATATAAGGCATGTAGGCAAAGCTGCGCTGCGCCAAGGGCAGGCTGCGGTCCTGCCCACTGGTGACCAGCTCTTGCGCGAGCATCAGCGCCAGCGCGTCTTGTGCAAAGGCGCGTGGCGTGTCGCGGTACACATTGCGCGAGAACTGGTCCAACACCAAGATCTCTGCCAGTCGCCCCTCTGCCGTTGCGCGCCAGGCAAACAGTTCGTACTGCGCAGCGGCCTCCAGCGTGGCGCCGAAGCGGGTGCGGATGGCTTCGTCCAAGGCGGCGTCCTTGGCGTAGTGCTGCTTGGGGCTTAGCTCGGTGAACCAGAAGTGGAGGACGCTTTCGAATTGCATTGGTGACGCGGGAAAATTACTTCCCCCACGAATCCTTCAACCCCACCGCCAAGTTAAACACCGGCTTGACCCCCTGCGCATGGTCCACCCGGTCTGCCACAAAGTAGCCATGGCGCTCAAACTGAAATTGCTGGCCGGCCACGGCATTCGCCAGTGACGGCTCGACGATGGCAGTAATCACCTTCAGGCTGTTCGGGTTCAGGCTTTCAATAAAGTCCTTGCCGCCCGCATCGGGTTGTGCATCCAGAAACAGGCGGTCGTACATGCGCACTTCGGCGTTGACGCCATTGGCCACGCCGACCCAGGTGATGGCGGCTTTGACCTTGACCAGGTCGCTGCCGGGGGTGCCGCTCTTGGTGTCGGGCACCACAGTGGCGAGCACTTCGGTGATGGTTCCGTCGGCGTCTTTGGTGCAGCCGGTGCACTCGATGACATAGCCGCCCTTCAGGCGCACCTTGTTCCCTGACACCGCCTTGCCGCTGGCGTCAACGCTTGGGGGAATCAATCGCTTGTAGCCCTTGGGGGGCACTTCTTCAAAGTCTTCGCGCTCAATCCACACCTCTTTGCCGATGCTGAAGTGGCGGGCCGGTGGCGGCTCGGTGCCCTCCGGGGGATGGGGAAGGGCGGGCTGTGTGCATTGCTCCAGGTGGCCGGGCGCAAAAACTTCGTCCCAATTCGTCAGCACCAATTTCACCGGGTTCAGCACAGCCATGCCGCGGTGAGCCTTGCTTTCCAGGTCTTCGCGCAGGCAGCCTTCCAGTGTGGAGTAGTCAATCCAGCTGTCGCTCTTGGTTACGCCAATGCGTTCGGCAAACAGCAGCAGGCTTGTCGGCGTGTAGCCGCGCCGACGCAGACCGACGATGGTTGGCATGCGCGGATCGTCCCAGCCGTTCACGCGGTGGTCATAGACCAACTGTGCGAGCTTGCGCTTGCTGGTGATCACGTACGTGAGGTTCAGGCGGGCAAACTCATACTGGTGCGGCGGCGGGCTGGCCAGCAGGCCGCCTTCGCACAAGCGCTCCATCAGCCAGTCGTAAAACGGGCGCTGGTCTTCGAACTCCAGTGTGCAGATGCTGTGGGTTATCTGTTCCAGCGCGTCTTCGATCGGGTGGGCGAAGGTGTACATCGGGTAGATGCACCAGGTATCGCCCGTATTGTGGTGGGTGGCGCGGCGGATGCGGTAGATGGCCGGGTCGCGCATGTTTATATTGGGGCTGGCCATGTCGATCTTGGCGCGCAACACCATGGCGCCGTCTTCATGCTTGCCGTCGCGCATTTCGCGAAAGCGCGTCAGATTCTCGGCCGGTGTGCGGGCGCGAAACGGGCTGTCCACGCCGGGCTTGACGAAGTCGCCGCGGTTCAGGCGCATTTCTTCAGCGGTCTGCTCGTCCACATAGGCCAGGCCGGCTGCTATCAGATGCTCCGCTGAGCGGTACATAAAGTCGAAATAGTCGCTGGCCTGGTAGGGCGCGGCCGAGCCTGCGGCCTGGCCCAGTTGCACCCAGTCAAACCCGAGCCAGCGCACCGAGTCGGTGATGGAGTCTACGTACTCGGTGTCTTCCTTCTCGGGGTTGGTGTCGTCAAAGCGCAGGTGGCAGACGCCACCGTAGTCGCGCGCCAGGCCGAAGTTCAGGCAAATGCTCTTGGCGTGGCCGATGTGCAGGTAGCCATTGGGCTCGGGCGGAAAGCGGGTGCGGATCTTGGCCGGGTCGGGTTGGCCGGCGGCATGGTGCGCGGCGTCACCCGGGCTGCCGGCCCAACGGCGACTGGCGTAAGTGCCTTTTTCCAGATCGGACTCGATAATTTGGCGCAGGAAGTTGCTGGCTTTGACGGCTTCGGTGGCCGCGACTGCAGCGGCTGGGACATTGGAGGGAGAAGTGCTCATGTAGCTGATTCTAGACGTGGCGTGCAAGCCACACTGCGAGCCCGCTTGAGCCGCGATTCGCCCCTTTTACGGGCATAAAAAAAGCGCTCCCCAGCGAGGTGCGCTTTTTCAGGATTGGCAACTTGCGTTGCCAGAACCGCTTGCCGTGATGAACCGTTTGATTAACGGATCACAGCGATTTCTTCGAGCTTGCCGCCGCGAATCGTCTTCAGCGTCAGAGCACCGCCCTTGATGTCGCCCTTTTCGTCAAAGGAGATGGGGCCGGTCACGCCTTGGTAGTCTTTGGTAGCAGCCAGCACGGGCAGGTATTTCACCGGGTCGGACGAACCGGCCTTGACCATGGCAGCTACCATCAGCTTCAGGCTGTCGTACACATAGGGTGCGTAGACCTGCACCTCGGTGCCGAACTTGGCCTTGAACTTGGCTTTGAAGGCGTCCATGCCAACCTTGCCCTTGCCTTCGACACCACCGGCTTCAGCGCAATAGACCTGGTTGTCGGTGATCGCGTCACCCGCCAGCTTCACCAGTTCGGTAGAGCAGATGCCGTCGCCGCCCATGAACTTGGCGTTGATGCCAAGCGACTTCATCTGGCGCAGCATCGGGCCGGCCACAGCGTCCATACCGCCGAAGAACACGACGTCAACCTTCTTGCCCTTGATGGTGGTCAGGATGGCGTTGAAGTCGGTAGCCTTGTCGGTGGTGAATTCCTTGGCAGCCACTTTGCCGCCGGCAGCGACCACGGCCTTGCTGAATTCTTCAGCAACGCCCTGGCCGTAAGCGGTACGGTCGTCGATCACAGCCACGGTCTTGCCCTTGAGGGTATTGACAGCGTAACGGCCCAGCGTGCCGCCCAGTTGGGTGTCGTCAGCCACCACGCGGAAGGCCGTCTTGAAGCCTTGGCGTGTGTACTTGGGGTTGGTGGCGGAGGGCGAAATCTGGGGAATGCCAGCGTCGCTGTAAATCTTGGAAGCGGGGATGGTGGTGCCCGAATTCAGGTGACCGATCACGCCAGAAACCTTGGCATCAGCCAGCTTTTGGGCAACTGCGGTGCCTTGCTTGGGGTCTGCACCGTCGTCTTCCATCATCAGCTTGAGGGTGACCTTTTGGCCACCGATGGTCAGGCCGGCTGCGTTGATTTCTTCAACGGCCATGATGGCGCCGTTTTCGTTGTCTTTGCCCAGGTGGGCAATTGCGCCGCTGGTGGGGCCTACGTGGGCGATGGTCACAACAGATTGGGCGAAGGCGAAGCCAGAGGTAAGGGCCAGCACAGCAACAGCAACGGTTTTAAGCTTCATGAGTTTCAAACTCCAGTATTTAAGTTGAACAAAATTGTGAATCGTTTTTCCACAGAGGAGACGTTAACCCACTTTTTTGCAGTTGGGTATAGGGCTTTAGCCTAGGCTAGGCCCCAGCTCGCCAGTATAAGCAGCAAGCAATCCCCTCTGCGAAGCCATGGGTGCAAGCAAGTTGGGTGCCACTTGATGTGGATCAGAGGGATGGCTAAATCAGGCGTTCGTCTGGCGTGGTGATCTTCTTGAGCGGCAGGCTGCGCTCAGACGCCATCATCAGCGGCACCAAGGTCTGGGCGCCGTCCCATGTCGGGTCTTCGATGCTGTCGAACACCTCGCGCAACTTGATACCCCAGTTGCCGTGCAACATCTTGAAGTAGGGGTTGTTCTCGTCAATGCAGACCACCTTGTCGGTATGGAAGCGGTCGACTTCATACACCACCATGTCCAGCGGCAGGCCCACCGACAGGTTGGATTTAAGCGTGGAGTCCATCGACACCAGGGCGCACTTGGCGGCCTCGTCCAGCGGCGTGGTGGGGGTGATGACGCGGTCCAGCACCGGCTTGCCGTATTTGGATTCGCCGACCTGGAAATAGGGCGTCTCGGGCGTGGCTTCGATGAAGTTGCCGGCCGAATAGACCTGGAACAGGCGCATGCCTTCGCCCTTGATTTGGCCGCCAAAGATTAGCGAGACATTGAAGTCCACACCCGATTGCTGCAGCGAGCCGGCATCGCGGTCGTGCACCTTGCGAATGGTGGCGCCCAGAACGCGGGCGGCCTCGAACATGCTCTTGGCGTTCCAGATGGTGACGCCCTCGTCCTCGTCGTGGTCCTTGAGGCGCTCGGTCTGCAGGATTTCGCGGATCGATTGCGATATGCTCAGGTTGCCCGCCGACAGAAGGACCATGAAACGGTCATCGGCCTTTTCGTAAACGATCATCTTGCGAAAGGTGCTGATCTGGTCGAGCCCTGCATTGGTACGGGAGTCGGAGAGGAACACCAGGCCGGCATTCAGTTTGATGGCAACGCAGTAAGTCATGTTTTTCTAATGGCTGGAAAACCCTGGAGTGTAATTGGTGGGTAGTCCTCAACTCTTTGCCACCAGCCCCTTCAGCAGGTACAGCGCCTCCAGCGCCTCGCGCGGACTCAAGGCATCGGGATTCATGGCCAGCACAGCGGCCTCCAGCGCGGACGACGATGCCACTTCCGCCACCGGAGCAGAAGCAAACAAATCCACTTGCCGTTGCGAAGCGGTAGCCTGAGCCTCCAAGGCCTCCAGCGTGTGCCGTGCCTGGTTCAACACGGCCGCCGGCATACCCGCCAAGCGCGCCACTTGCACGCCGTAGCTCTTGCTGGCAGGGCCCGGCTCAATGGCGTGCAGAAAGACGATGTCGCGCCCGGACTCGGCCGCGCTGACATGCACATTCATGGCCGCGTGGTGGCTGGCCGGGAACTCGGTGAGCTCAAAGTAATGCGTGGCAAACAGCGTGAAGGCCTGGGTCTTGTCATGCAGCTGCGTGGCAATCGCGCTGGCCAGGGCCAGACCGTCAAAGGTGGAGGTGCCGCGTCCGATCTCGTCCATCAGCACCAGACTTTGCGCGGTGGCGGCGTGCAGGATCTGCGCACCCTCGGTCATCTCCAGCATGAAGGTGGACTGGGCATTTGCCAGGTCATCGGCCGCGCCTATGCGGGTGTGGATGGCGTCTATCGGCCCCAGCAGGCAGGCTGTGGCCGCCACATGGCTGCCCATGCTGGCAAGCAGAACGATCAAGGCCACCTGACGCATATAGGTGGACTTGCCGCCCATGTTGGGGCCGGTGATCATCTGCATGCGCTGCTTGGCACCCAGGCGGGTGTCGTTGGCGATGAAATTTCCGCTCGATAACTCCGCCAGCCTTGCCTGCACCACTGGGTGCCTCCCCTGCGTGATGTCTATGCAGGGCTGCTCCACAAACTGTGGCGCGCACCAGTTCAGTGTCAGTGCACGCTCGGTCAGCGCGCAGAGCGCGTCCAGCGCGGCCAGGGCCTGCGCCGTGCGGGTCAGCATGGGCACAAAGGCCTGCAGCTGGTCCAGCACCTGTTCAAACAGCCACTTCTCGCGTGCCAGGGCGCGTTCCTGGGCCGAGAGTGCCTTGTCTTCAAAGGCCTTGAGTTCGGGCGTGATAAATCGCTCGGCATTCTTCAGGGTTTGACGGCGCCGGTAGTCCTGCGGCACGTTGGCGGCCTGGGCCGCGCTGACCTCGATGTAAAAGCCGTGCACGCGGTTGAATTGCACGCGCAGGTTCGCAATGCCGCTGCGCGCCTTCTCACGCACCTCCAGGTCCAGCAAAAAGGCGTCGCAATTGGTCTGGATGGCGCGCAACTCGTCCAGATCGGCATCAAAGCCGGTGGCAATCACGCCGCCATCTCGCACCATCGCAGAAGGCTCGGGGGCGATTGCTGCGGCAATTAGATTCGCGCATTCCGGTGGCGCCAGCAGGGCGTAGGCCATGTCGCGCAGTTGCCCGTCCAGGCCCTGCAGCTGCTGCGACAGGCTCTGTGTCTTTTGCAGCGTCAGCAACAGGGCCACCAGTTCACGCGGTCGTACCTGGCGCAGGGCCATGCGAGCGGTGATGCGCTCCACGTCGGCACAGCCCTTGAGTTGGCTGCGCAATGTTTGCCACAGCTTGGTGTTGGCGCCGCTGTGCAGCGTGTGGATGGCCTGTAGGCGTGCTCGCGCTTCCGTGCGCTCGCGCTTGGGCTCCAGCAGCCAGCGCTTCAGGGCGCGGCTGCCCATGCCGGTCATGCAGCTGTCCAGCAGCGAGAACAGGGTGGGGGAGTCCTCGCCGCGCAGCGTCTGCACCAGCTCCAGATTGCGCCGCGTGGTGGCGGGCAGGTCGATCAGGGCGTCGTCGCGCTGCACCTGCACGCTGCTGATGTGGGTGAGCTTGCGGCCCTGCGTATGCTCCGCGTAGGCCAAGAGCGCGGCGGCGGCGGCATGTGCCAGCGCCAGGTCTTGCGCATTCCAGCTCGTCAGGCTGGCAGCCTGCAGGGCGGAGAGCAGCTTGGTCTGGCCCAGGGCGCTGTCAAATTGAAACTCCGGGCGCGCCGTCAGAAACAAGGACGTGCCCATGCGCATGCGTTTGAGCCGGTCTTCAAAACCGCCGGTCACATTGGCGCTGTAGGCCAGCTCGCTGGGTGAGACGCGGCTGATCCAGGCGCCCAGTGCGTCGGGCCCGCACTCGGCCAGGAACACGATCCCCTGCGTGACCGATAGCCAGGCCAGGCCGCAGCGGTTGCGCGGCCCCTGGTGCACGGCCATCAGCATGGACTCGGTCTTCTCGTTCAGCAGTTCGGAATCGGTCAGCGTGCCGGGCGTCACCACCCGCATCACCTTACGTTCCACCGGCCCCTTGCCGCCGACCTCGCCAATTTGCTCGCAAATCGCCACCGACTCGCCCTGACGTATCAGCTTGGCCAGATAGCCCTCCATGGCGTGAAAGGGCACGCCGGCCATCGGAATCGGTTGCCCGGCGCTTTGCCCGCGTGCGGTCAGCGTGATGTCCAGCAGGCGCGCGGCCTTCTCGGCGTCGCCATAAAACATCTCGTAGAAGTCCCCCATGCGGTAGAACAGCAGAGTGTCCGGAAAGTCCGCTTTGATTGCCAGGTACTGGGCCATCATGGGGGTGTGGGCAGGGCTGTTAGGCGCTGGCATTTGGGCTTTCAAAGAACCGTTTGGGGTGGAGATTTGCTGAGTCATTGGGCTGGATTTTGCCCAACTTGTGGGATGTGTTCGCTCATTCCATTGCAAGTGGGTGTCGAATCCGCTCAATAAGATCCAAATTTGTGAATCGAGTCCTGCCGATTGGATTTTGGCGGACATATTCGACTGAATTGTCCCTTGCATTGATGAAAACAGCCGAAAATCGGAGTAAGCGTGCATGCAAGGGATTCACTAAATGATCCAAAAAATATGTTGAGCGGAGGCGTGGCGGCGGCCATGGGGGAACGATCAAGGCCATGCGGTATTGGGCTCCGTCAAAAGGGTCATCGTACGGTATGGTTGAAGTCGGGCCGTGAGCTGCTTATGCTCAAAGAAGCAAGACGCTCCATCAAGAAGGAAGCCATTCATGAATAGCGCAGAGCAAAAAGAATTTCTACAAGCGACGGCTTGGCTGCGGCCCTACACGCGCTGGGCGGCGGCCTTCTCGTTCAAGACGGAGGGGCTCTTGCCTGCTGCGATCAGAAATCTGCCGTTAAAGCTGGTGAAGA
>CAIMZI010000004.1 GCA_903845935.1 uncultured beta proteobacterium
CGGCCACTACACCTCGGTGGCGGGGCCACTAATTGCTACTCATGGCGGTCGCGTTTTGGCCCGCGGTGACGTGGCCCGGGTCGTCGAGGGTTCGGTGCCGGGGCGACCCTAGGTCATCGAGTTCCCGAGCTACGCAGCAGCCCAGGCTTGCTTTGACTCACCAGGCTACCAAGATGCGATCTCTTTGCGTGTCGGTGTGGCAGAGTTTCAGATCGTCGTCGCCGAGGGTCTCTCCATGACGTCGTCACTCCAGGCTTTCACGCGGGGAACACGAATTAGCAGTCCATAGACGTTGAGGGGAGGAAAATCGGTGAATCGGCCCCATTCGTTAGCGGTGGTCATACCTTAAAGTAAGTTTATCGCCCTTCGTGTGAACGATGCGTTGGCACAAATGTCTTCGTTTTATTGGGGTAGATTGGTGTTGGGTCGCGGTATGTGACTGGAGATTTCGGCGTTACCTGCTCCACAGCGGTTGGTGGCGGCGTACGTGCCAACCGGGGAGTGCACTGATGCATCCGAGCTGAACCATCCATCAGGTGTACTTGCACCGTGAATGACCGCTTCAGAGTATTTGACACTTATTTATGTGTGTACGACAGCTTCCCTCAGAGCAAACTCAATTCCTTGAGATTCTTACACTTAAATTGGGTTATCACTTCCAGCCCAAAACAGTAATTCCTACCGCGAACACCCGCCAAGCAAAAACCTGTCAGGCCAGACCCACAACAATGGCCGCAAACAGCGCAAACCCGACCCAGTGATTGGCTCGAAACGCCTTGAAGCAACCCTCGCGCGTGCGATCCTTGATCAACGTGGCGTGCCATACCACCTGCGCCAGCACCACCGCCACGCCCAACCACCAGGCCCAGGCATTCGGTTGCGGAACGATGGCCCAGGACCAGATGACGAGCTGTACCAGATAGAAAGACAACACAGCCAATACATCCCAGCGCCCCAGCGTGATGGCCGAAGTCTTCATGCCGATGCGAAGATCGTCATCGCGGTCCACCATCGCGTACTCGGTGTCGTAGGCCAGCACCCAGAACAAATTGCCCACCAAGAGCACCCAGGCCAGCAAGGGCACCTGGCCCTGCACGGCGGCAAAGGCCATGGGGATGCCAAAGCTAAAGGCCACGCCCAGCACCGCCTGCGGCATGGACACATAGCGCTTGGCATAGGGGTAAATCAGCGTGACTGCTAAGGCTGCAATGGACCAGAATACCGTGGCCTCGTTGGTGGTCAGCACCAACACAAACGCCAGCAGTGCCAGCCCCGCGCCAACCCACAAGGCTTCGCGCACCGAGACCTTGCCACTGGTCACCGGCCGCCCGGCCGTGCGCTTCACATGCTTGTCAAACTCGCGGTCGGCCACGTCGTTGATGCAGCAACCGGCGCTGCGCATGAGGATGGTGCCCAGGGTGAAGACGGCGATCAGATGCCAGCCGGGGAAACCGCCCGAGGCGATCCACAACGCCGACAGCGAGGGCCACAACAACAACAGCCAACCGGCGGGCCGGTTCCAGCGGATCAGGTCCAGATACAGATTCAGACGCGCGCTCACGATAAACGGGTCACTCCAGGCAGTTCGCAGGCGTAGATGGCATTGCGCAAGGCGGCAATTGCCTCGTAACGGGTAAAGCTGCGCCGCCAGGCCAGCACGATGCGCCGCGTCGGTGGTGGAGCTCCGTGGGCGTCGGTGACCGGCAGGTATTTGACGTAGGCGTCTTCTTGACGGCGCTTTTTGGACTCCAAGGCCTCTCGCGGCACACTCAGGCGGGGAACGAGGGTAATGCCCATGCCGGCCGCCACCATGTGCTTGATGGTCTCCAGTGACGAACCTTCAAAACTCTTGCGTATGCCCTCGGCATTGCTGGAGAAACGGGCGAACTCCGGGCAGACCTCCAGCACATGGTCGCGAAAGCAGTGGCCATTGCCCAGCAGCAGCATGGTTTCGTTCTTGAGCTGCTCGGCCGACACGCTTTCCAGGCTTGCCAGCGGGTGGTTCATCGGCAGGGCGGCGTAAAACGGCTCGTCATAGAGTTGCGCCGTGGCCAGACCGGTATCGGGAAAGGGCTCGGCCAGAATGGCGCAGTCGATCTCGCCGGTGCGCAGCATTTCCAGCAGCTTGACGGTGAAGTTTTCCTGCAGCATCAGCGGCATCTGCGGCGTGCGGCTGATCACCTGGCGCACCAGGTCTGGCAACAAATAGGGGGCGATGGTGTAGATCACACCCAGCGCCAGCGAACCGGCCAGCGGATCCTTGCCGCGCTTTGCGATGTCCTTGATATTGGCGGCCTGCTCCAGCACGCTTTGCGCCTGGCGCACGATTTCCTCGCCCAAGGGCGTGACCGTGACCTCGTTGGCGCTGCGCTCGAACAGCTTGACGTCCAGCTCTTCCTCCAGCTTCTTGACCGCCACCGACAGCGTGGGTTGCGACACAAAGCAGGCCTCCGCCGCCTTGCCAAAATGGCGCTCCCGCGCTACGGCGACAATGTATTTGAGTTCGGTCAGGGTCATGGCGCTATTGTGCTACGGCCCGATTTGGAAATCAGGCTTTCAAAAATTCGGCCTTGGTGCCCAGCCAGCGCTGCACATGCTTCTCGGCCAGCTGCGGATGTTGGTCCAACATCATCGGCGCCTCCTTGCGTGCCCACTCCAGCAAGGCGCCGTCGGTGGCCAGATCGGCAAAGCGCAGCATGGCGTCGCCGCTCTGGCGCGCGCCAAGAAACTCACCGGGGCCGCGGATTTCGAGGTCGCGCCTGGCGATCTCGAAGCCGTCATTGGTCTCTGCCATAGCACGCAGGCGCTCGCGTGCGGTCTCGCCCAGACGGGGCGCGTCGCCGGTGGAATACAGCAGCACGCAGGCCGAGGCGGCGGCACCACGTCCGACCCGACCGCGCAGCTGGTGCAGCTGCGACAGGCCAAAGCGCTCGGCATGCTCCACCACCATCAAGGACGCATTCGGAACATCCACGCCCACCTCGATCACCGTGGTGCTGACCAACACCGCAATCTTGCCGGCCACAAAGTCGGCCATCACAGCCTTTTTTTCGTCGACCGGCATGCGCGAATGCAGCAGGCCGACCCGCACTGCGTCAGCACCTTGTGCCGTGGCCTTGTCAGCCGCAGCGGCAATGGCCGGGCCCTGCAGCGCGGCGCTGAGTTCGGCATGGGTCTGGGTGGCGTTGCTCAGGTCCAGCGCCTCGCTTTCCTCGATCAGCGGGCAAACCCAATAGACCTGGCGACCCTCGGCGATCTGCGCGCGTATGCGCTCCACCACCTCGCCACGCCGGTGTTCGTGAATCACCTTGGTGACGATGGGTGTGCGCCCGGGCGGCAACTCGTCCAGCGTGGAGACATCCAGATCGGCGTAATAGCTCATGGCCAGGGTGCGCGGAATGGGTGTGGCCGTCATCATCAGCAGATGGGGCTCGAAAGGATGGGCGCCCTGCTCGGCTTCAGCCGCAGGCCCCACGCTGGCCTTGCTGCGCAAGGCCAGCCTTTGCGCCACGCCAAAGCGGTGCTGCTCGTCGATGATGGCAAGCGCCAGATTTTGAAATTTCACTTTATCCTGGATGACGGCGTGGGTGCCGACCACCAGCTTGGCCTCTCCGCTTTCAATCATAGCCAGAGCCTCGCGCCGGGCCTTGGTTTTCTGGCCGCCGATCAGCCAGGCGGTGGTGATGCCCAGTGGCTCCAGCCAGCTCACCAGTTTGCGAAAATGCTGCTCGGCCAGGATTTCGGTAGGTGCCATCAGCGCGCACTGCCAACCAGCGTCCATGCAGATGGTGGCGGCCAGGGCGGCGACCACGGTTTTGCCCGCGCCCACGTCGCCCTGCAGCAGGCGGTGCATGGGCATATGGCGCGCCATGTCCCGGGCGATCTCGAAGCTGACACGCTGCTGGGCCTTGGTCAATTGAAACGGCAGTGCCGCGAGCAGGCGCGCATGCAGCGTGTCCCCGACCTTGCCCTGCAGCGGTGGTGCGCGCAGTTCGGCACGGGCGCGGCGCGACTGCAGCTGTGACAGTTGCTGCGCCAGCAGCTCTTCCGCTTTCAGGCGCTGCCAGGCCGGGTGGCTATGGTCTTGCAAGGTGTCCAACGACACATCGGGCGTGGGGCGGTGCAAAAACTGCAAAGCCTGGCGCAGCGTCCACAGCGCATGGGGATTGAATTGGCTCAGGTCGCCGGGGGCGAAGGTGTCGGACAGCTCGGCGCGCGCCAGTCCGCCCAACACGGCACGGCGCAAATAGGCCTGCGGCATGCCGGCCACCGTCGGGTAGACGGGGGTCAGTGCCGTGGGCAAGTCACCACCAGCCGGTTTGCAATGCGGGTGCAGCATGGTCCAACCCAGAAAGCCGCCGCGCACCTCGCCGCGGGCACGGATGCGGTTGCCTACGCCCATCGCCTTTTGCTGATTGGGATAAAAGTTAAAGAAGCGCAGGGTGCAGACATCTGAGCCGTCGTCGAGCTTGACCAGTAATTGCTTGCGCGGCTTATAGACCAGCTCGCAGTCCACCACCTGGCCCTCGATCTGGATCTGCTCGCCCTCACGTGCATCGCGCAGCCGGGTAATGCGGGTCTCATCCTCGTAACGCAGCGGCAGGTGCAGGGCCAGATCGATGTCGCGCTTGAGGCCGAGCTTGTCCATCAACTTCTGCATCGCGTTCTTAGGTGGAACAGGCCTGGCATCTGACTTGGCCTCGGACTTGATATCGCCATGAGCCACGGCCTTGGGCGGCTCAATCAGGGTGATGGAAAGCGTGGACTCTGGCATGGGACAATTCTGCCCTGTCTTTACACCTTGGTACGGGTTTGTTCGACCCTCAAGCATCCATGCCCCACATCGTCCCCACAGCCCTGCCCTCCTCACCCCGCACCTTCACGCTGAGCGACTTTGATTTCGTCTTGCCGGAAAGCCTGATTGCCCAGCACCCGGCTTCCGAGCGCAGCGGCTCACGCCTGCTCGACGGCCGCGCGGCGACACCGGTGGACCGCATCTTCCGCGAGCTGCCAGGCCTGCTGCGCGCCGGTGACCTGATGGTGTTCAACGACACCAAGGTTTTGCACGCCCGGCTGTTTGGCGAAAAGGCCAGCGGCGGCAAGCTGGAGTTGTTGGTGGAGCGTGTGCTGGGCGGCAATCAGGTGGCGGTGCATCTGCGCGTCAGCAAAAAGCCCGAGGTCGGCGCCACGGTAAAGCTGCATTGCGCGTCGGGAAAGGAAGACGGCATGAGCGCCACACTGCTCGGTCGTTGGCCGGATGCCGATGGACCGCTATTTCGCTTTGTGCTTTGCAACGATGCGGGCGACAATCCCTACACGCTGATGGAACGCCACGGCCATGTGCCGCTTCCCCCGTACATCACGCACAGCGATTCGACCGAAGACGCGCAGCGCTACCAGACCGTGTTTGCCAAGAACCCCGGCGCGGTGGCCGCACCGACGGCCGCCCTGCACTTTGATGAAGCGCTTCTGGCGCAGCTGGATGCCATGGGCGTGCAGCGCGCCCAGGTCACGCTGCACGTGGGCGCGGGCACCTTTCAGCCGGTGAAGACCGAAAACCTGGCCGAGCACAAGATGCACAGCGAGTGGTACGAGGTACCGGAAAAAACACAGGCGGCGATTGCAGCCTGCAAGGCACGCGGTGGACGGGTCGTGGCCGTTGGGACGACGACGGTGCGCACGTTGGAGAGCTGGGCCCAGACCGGAATGTCCAGCGGCGACACGACGATTTTCATCACACCGGGCTTTGCATTCAGCCATGTGGACCTGCTGCTGACCAACTTCCACCTGCCCAAGTCCAGCCTGATGATGCTGGTCAGCGCCTTTGCAGGCTATGAGCACATCATGGCGCTGTACCGCCACGCCATCGCCCACGAATACCGCTTCTTCAGCTACGGCGACGCCATGCTGCTGGAGCGACAGCTTGAAGGTTAAGGCAAATAGGCAGCGGCACCCGGCTTGGCGCAATAGCGCACGCCGTCCAAGCCCTGGTAATCCACATCCTGGGTCCAGAAGGTCGCACCGAATTCCTGCGCCATGCTGTACATCGCCGCATCGGCCATGGCAAGCCTATGCCTGGCGGCCGCTTGAGATGCGGCAATAGCGCGCCTATCGGTCAGATCCAGCACCCGGCCCAGACGCATCACGTCCAGGCAGCGCTTCACCAGGTCAGCGGGCAGGCTGCGGCTGAGCACCTTGTGCACTTCGAACAAGGCGATGGTAGGCACCAGAAGTTGATTGCGGTCCTCTATGGCTTGGGCAAACAGGTCGGCCCGTTCAGTATCTTGCAGATACTCAATCCATCCCGATGAATCGACGACGTTCATTCAAACTCCCGATCCGGCTCTTTTTCGGGCTCGATATTGCCCAGGTCATAGCCCTTGAGCATGCCGCGGTAGGCGCTCATGGGCAGCTCCGGTTTGATGACCAACTCGTTGCCGCGCAGCTCAAAACGGATGTGCGATCCGGCCGCAATGCCCAGCTTGGCGCGCATGGCGGCCGGCAGGGTGACCTGGCCCTTGCTCGAGACAATGGCTCCCACTTCCAGTATTTCAGACATTTTTAATCCTTTACTTTTTATAAGTAAAGCCAAGTATAAATCCAAGCAATAAAAAGGTAAGCGGGGCCGACGTAAAATCGCACCATGCTGAAATTTGACCTGCTGAAATCCGACCCCGCCACGCCTGACGGCTCCTACCTGGGCAGCCACGCCCGGCGCGGCACGCTGACGCTGAACCACGGCGTGGTGCAGACCCCCATCTTCATGCCGGTGGGCACCTACGGCACGGTCAAGGGAGTGACGCCGCAAAGCCTGCTGGACATGAACGCGCAAATCATTCTGGGCAACACCTTTCATTTGTGGATGCGCCCGGGGCTGGACGTGGTCAAGCAATTCGGCGGCCTGCACGCCTTCGAAAAATGGGACAAACCCATCCTCACCGACTCCGGTGGCTTCCAGGTCTGGAGCCTGGGCGAGATGCGCAAGATCACCGAGGAAGGCGTGAAGTTTTCCAGTCCGGTGAATGGCGACAAGCTGTTTCTCACGCCCGAGATCAGCATGCAGATCCAGACCATTCTGAACAGCGACATCGCCATGCAGTTTGACGAGTGCACGCCCTACCTGTCGGTGGAAACCAAGACCAAGGGGCAGATCACCACCGAGCGCGAGGCACGCAGTTCCATGGAACTCAGTCTGCGCTGGGCGGCACGCTGCAAGGCCGAATTCACGAGACTGGAGAATCCCAACGCCCTATTTGGCATTGTGCAGGGCGGCATGTTCGAGCACCTGCGCGACGAATCGCTGGCAGGCCTGGAGGCGCTGGACTTTCCGGGCATTGCCATCGGCGGCCTGTCGGTGGGCGAACCCAAGGAAGACATGCTGCGTTTGCTGAAACATGTGGGCCCCAAGTTGCCGGCGCACAAGCCGCATTACCTGATGGGCGTGGGCACGCCGGAGGATTTGATTGCCGGAGTGCAGAACGGCATCGACATGTTTGACTGCGTGATGCCCACCCGCAATGCGCGCAACGGCACGCTGTTTTCACGCCATGGCGACCTGAAGATCCGCAATGCGCGCCACAAGACGGATGCGCGCCCGATCGATGAATCCTGCACCTGCTACGCCTGTGCTGGCAGCCCGACGCTTGAGGGCGCCAAGTCCTGGGAACAGGGCGGCCGCGCCGGCTTCAGCCGTGCCTATCTGCACCACCTGGACCGCTGCGGCGAAATGCTGGGCCCGATGCTGGCCAGCGTGCACAACCTGCACTATTACCTCAACCTGATGCAGGACATCCGCGATGCGCTGGACTTTGGAACCTTTGGCGCCTTTGTGGCGCAATTCCACGCCGACCGCGCGAGAGGTGTCTGATTTTTTAAAAGGTTTCCCATTCCTCGTCGCCACCTGCAGGCGTAGCCTTGGCAGTAAGCTTGGCGGTCAACGTGGGTGGTGCGGCACGGCTTGGCTCCTTGGCCGGTGCGGCCGCAGCTTGCTGCTTAGGCTTGGGCGGAACGACCAGTCGGCGCTCGGCGCCCTTGAAGGGTTTACTTAACGACGCAGATTTGCGTACATCCGCCTTCATAGGCACGGACTGGCCTTCGCCGGCATTGATCTTGAACACCGCCACGGTCTGCACCAGTTCCTGGGCCTGGGACCTTAGGCTGCTGGCAGCCGCCGCCATTTCTTCGACCAAGGCCGCATTCTGCTGCGTCACCTGGTCCATTTGCGTCACTGCCTCACCCACCTGGGCCACACCGGCCGACTGCTCGCCGCTGGCCGAGCTGATTTCACCCACAATGTCGGTGACGCGGCGGATGGACGCCACCACTTCTGTCATGGTGACACCGGCCTTGTCCACCAGTGCGGCGCCCTGCTCCACACGCTCCACGCTGGCACCAATCAGCGATTTGATTTCCTTGGCGGCTTCGGCC
Source organism: uncultured beta proteobacterium (assembly GCA_903845935.1). Lineage (GTDB taxonomy): Bacteria > Pseudomonadota > Gammaproteobacteria > Burkholderiales > Burkholderiaceae_C > Allorhodoferax. The sequence goes on from CAIMZI010000004.1 coordinate 8,428, forward strand.
GAGCGCCCGGCCAGACTGCGCACCTCGGAGGCCACCACGGCAAAACCGCGGCCCTGCTCACCGGCACGCGCCGCTTCCACGGCCGCATTCAGGGCCAGAATATTGGTCTGAAACGCAATGCCGTCGATAACGCTGATGATGTCGGCAATGCGGCGCGAACTCTCGTTGATGCCCTGCATGGTCTGCACCACCTGGCCCACCACCTCGCCACCCTGCACCGCTACGGCCGAGGCATTCATGGCCAGTTGATTGGCCTGCCGCGCGTTGTCCGCGTTCTGCTTGACCTGCGCGCCCAGCTGTTCCATGCTGGCGGCGGTTTGTTCCAGCGCGCTGGCCTGACTTTCGGTGCGCGCAGACAGGTCCTGGTTGCCCTGGGCAATCTCTGCCGAGGCGGTGGCCACGCTTTCCGAGCCATGGCGCACATCGGACACCACCTTGACCAAGCCGATCTGCATGTCCTTCAAGGCATGCAACAGCAAACCGGTTTCGTTCTTGCCTTGGGCATCAAAGGCGTAGCTCAGGTCACCGCCGGCCACCGCGCGCGCCACCTGGACCGCCAGATTGATAGGATGCGTCACGGCACGGGTGATCCAGATGGCGGCAAGCAGAGCCACCACCAGCGCCAGCCCGCCCGACAGCAACAAGGTGTTGTGGATCTGGCTGATGGCGGACGCAGCCTCGGCCTTGGCCGACTGTGTTTGTTCTTCCTGGAATTTGATCATGGCATCCACGGCCGCAAAGTACTTTTGCTCAATCGGCGCCATCTCGGTCTGCAGCATGATCTTGGCCAACTCCTGCGCTCCCGAAGACGCCTGTCCCAAAAAGCGCTGCTTCACTGGCAAGTACTCGGCACGCACATCGGAGAGCGCCTTGAACAACGCACGTCCCTTTTCCGACTTGAATGTAGGATCCAGCTGAGCCAGCAAATCGGTGTTGGCCTTTTGCAGTTCGCCCATTTTTTGAACCATATTCTTGATGTCATCCGCATCCGACAGCAACAGCATGTCGCGTTGCAGCCTGGCGGTATCCTTAATCCGATCGTTCAGGGCATGCAGGGCGCTGATCTTCGGATAACGGTTTTCCACCACATTTTCAAAGGCCAGCTGTGCGCCGCTGGCCTTGAAATAGCTGAGCGAACCCATCAACACAATCAGCAGGGCCAGCAAACCGAAACCCAGCTTGAGCAGGGTAGAAATCTTGGTATCTTTTGTGTTCATGGCTTTCCCCAACCCATTTATGAAGTGAATACTGTCAGCACGCCGGTGTAACCATACAGGTGATCGTAGGCAATTTCACCCCCGGCAAAAAACCCGACCAAGGGCACATCGCCCAAGGCCTTGCGCACCAGCTGCAACTCGGCGCTGGGCCCGCCAAAGTGCGGACCTCCGCGCCCGGTGCAGCTGACATAAACCGCCCCGGCAATACGCCGCGCCGGGTGCGGTGCGGCCTCGAGTTCCGACGCCGCCAGCGCAGCGGCAGTTTGCAGCGGCATGTCGGCGGGCTCCAGCTCTTCGCGGATTTCGGCGCAGACGCGCATCAGGTCGGAGCGCGCCGCCTGGGTATTGCGCTGGCAAAAGGCCATGCGCGCACCGCTATCGACCAGATCGGCGATGGCCACGCCACGCCGCGCCGGGTCCAGGCCGATGATGTGGCGCACCACGACGTCATTCCCAAAGTTACCGGTCTGGCGCACCGGCTCGCCATCCGCTGCGGCCAGGCCCACCAGCGTGGCACGCACGGCTTGCAGGGCCTCCTGAGGCTTATCCAGCGAAATATGCAGATCGGCTAGCAGCACATCGAGCGCGGCCACGCCATCGAGTTCCAGAATCAGGTTGCGCTCGGCGGCCGTCACGGTGCGCGCCTTGGACACCGGCTTGCAGCCCTGGGTCACGCGCGACACCAGGCCAACCGAGGGGCCAAAGGCCACACCACTGAGGCCACCGCTGAAGACACCGCTGGCCGCACCCTGGCCGCTGATATTGCCGTCGCCGGCCACGGCGAACTGCAGATTGTCCGAACGGCTGGACGACAGTCCACCAAACAAAAACCCGGCATCGGTGCGATGCGCCAGCTCGTAAATCAGCTCACCCACATCCGGCGTGGCGCCATCCGCATGGACCAGGGCGCTGTGCATCTCAAAGCCGAGGCCAAGAGGCGCCACACCGGAAAACACCCGGTACTGGTCGGTCGGCAGTTCCAACAGCATGACGGCCAGGGCCGGTTCATCAAAATATTCGACATTGTTGGAGCAGATGCCAATGCCCACCGTGCCTGACCAGTCGGTGATCAGCGGCAGTTCGGCCTCCAAATGCTCCAGAATATCGTCCGCCTGCCCCGCGTAGTGGTCGGTGATGTAGAGCAGCGCCAGCGTCGGGTTGCTGGCATAGCCATGCAAGGCCATCTGGGCGCGCAGCTGTGCCAGCACCAAGGCGGCGGCCATTTGCCACTGCGGATGGGTGGCATGGCCATAGGGAAAAAGTTTCATATCCGCAGCCCCGAGCAGGGCGATTTATTTTTAAATGGTCTTTTTTGCAGCTGTTTTACGCGGCGCGGCCTTGGCGGCCACCTTCTTGTCGACGGCAGCAGCGCCCTTGACCACCTCCTTGGCCATGTCGTTGGCCGCACTTGTCGCGCTGGCCACATTGGCGGCCGTCTTGCTGCTGACTTCCTGCAAGGCGCTGGCGGCAATTTGCTGGAACTGCTGGGTCAGTGAGCCCCACAATTGCAATGGATCCACCAGAGCGCCTGCAGCAATCTGGCTGGCACCCTCGGCAACATCAGCCACAGTCTCGGCCGCGGCTTTTTCCACCGGCTTTTGCACGCTGCCGGCCACGGGTTCGGCCGCCTTGGACTTGAAGGCATTGGCGATATCGCCCAGATCGAAGTTCATGCTCTTGAGCGTCGCCAGCGTCATCTTCTGCACCTCCAGCGCCTGGATGGTGGCGCTCAAGGCGCGTGAGTTCTGCTCCAGCCAAAACTGCACGTTCTTGAGCTCCCCTATGCGTTTGTCGAGCTCTTCCACATTCAGAGTGGGTGCCACCCAGCTACCCAGACCGGGCATTTGTGGGACGCTGGCGCTTGCGCCCTTGGCCAGGTTTTGCAAAAAGTCAAATCCGGGAACAAACTTGCTGAATCCGCTGTCGTCTGCGTTGCTCATGCTGTCTCCTTGGGGCTTATGAATGGGGGCTCGAATCTTGTCAAGCACTGTACTCCATAGCGGCTACTCCGGATCGGTAATAAAGCCGATCTTGTGCACACCCAAGCGCTGGGCTGCGGCCATGGCATGGGCCACACGTTCGTAGCGCACCGCCTTGTCGGCGCGTATATGCAGCTCGGGCTGGGGCGTACGGGCGGCGGCGGCCGCGAGTTGCAAGTTCAGCTCGGCATCGCTCACCGCCGCATCGTTCCAAAAATAGACGCCGCTGGCGTCCACGCTCAGGCGAATGGTCTCGGGCTTGATGTTCTCGGGCTGGTTGCTGGCGCGTGGCAAATCGATGCTGACCGCATGCTGCATCACCGGCACGGTGATGATGAAGATGATCAGCAGCACCAACATCACGTCCACCAAGGGCGTCATGTTGATTTCGTTCATCACCTCGTCGGTTTCGTCCTGGGTGCCAAAAGCCATATCAGCCCCCGCTCGCGCCGGTGCTGCCTGGACCCACCCGTGCGCCGGTGACAAAGAACGCATGCAAGTCGTGGGCAAAACGGTTCAGCTTGGCAATCACATTCTTGTTAGCCCGCACCAGGGCGTTGTAGCCCAACACGGCGGGAATGGCCACAGCCAGACCCAAGGCCGTCATGATCAGCGCCTCGCCAATCGGACCTGCCACCTTGTCTATGGTGGCCTGCCCGGCCATGCCAATCGACATCAGCGCATGGTAAATGCCCCAGACCGTGCCAAACAGACCGACAAACGGGGCGGTGGAACCGGCCGAGGCCAGAATCGCCAGCCCGGACTGCATGCGCGCCGTGCTGTCGTCCACGCTATTGCGCAGGCTGCGCGTCACCCAATCGCTGAAATCAAAGCTCTGGTGCAACTCCGGCTGGCTGTTGCCTGTGCCCGGCTGCAAGTGGGCCGCCGCCTTCACCCCTTCCAGCGCCAAGGCCAGAAACGGGCTGTCAGACTCCTGGCCCAGCGCCTTCAGCCCCAGGCCCAGGTCCTTGGCGTGCCAGAACGCCTCGGTGCCCTTGGACTGGGCGGCAAGGCGGCGCAGGTCCAGCAGGCGCAAAAGAATCACGATCCAGGACGCCAGCGACATGGTCAACAGAATCAGCAAAACGCTGCGCGTCACGCCATCGCCCTGCGCCCAGACGTTGACCAATCCATACGAGGTATTCATTTGCACTCACTCCATCAATTTAAAAGGCATGGGCAGGTCGTACCACATTTCTTCGGGCACACCTGCACGCTTGCCAGGTACAAAGGTCCAGCCTAACACCGCCTCACGAGCGGCGCGATCCAGCCGCTCGAAACCGCTGGAGACCTTAATCTTCACCTCCTTGGCCTTGCCATCCGCACCCACCAAAACCGACAGCCGGACGGTGCCCTGTTCATTGCGGCTGATGCTTAAGCCGGGATATTTGGGCTTGGGGTTGTGCAAATAGTCGGCATCACTGGAGGGCAAATCGAGCTTGGGCGCAGCCGCCGCAACAGATAGAGGCGCTGGGGTCGTCGCTGGTGCCTGTTGAACACCGGTTGGCGCATTGGCTGCGGGCGTCGCATCGGCAATGGCCAGGGGCGCTGGCTGAGCGGCGCTCGGCATGACCGGCGCAGGAGACGCGGCGGTTGCAGCAGGCGTTGCTTGGATCGTCCGGGCAGCCTTCGCTGGAACCGGAGTCTGTGGGGCGGGCGGTTTGGGCATCGCCTCGGTCAGCACCGTCACCGGCACCACCGCTTCCTCGACCAACACCAGCGCCCGCTGCAACAAGCCGGACTGCAAACCCCACAGTGCCAGCGCGTGCAGCAGCAGCACGGTGGCAACAATTGAGAAGTTTCGGCTACGGAAGAATTGGAAGGAAGTCATGGCACAGGGTGATGGCTCAGGTGTTACACACGCCCCTATTTTTTCCAATTTGGAACACTGTTTGTAAGGTCGGGTGCGCTCAAGGCCATGCGCAGGATAACCCAAAGCAAGCTGCGCGCCGGGTCAAACCGCTGGCTGGCCAGGCCTTGCGCTGCTTGCCTGTGATACAGGCCTGGAAATTGCTGATCAGGTAAAAACGGGCTGCATTCAGGCCCTCATCCAACCAGCTATTTCCAAATCCATGCGCAAAGTATCTTATTCCACCGGATTGTTGTCGGCTCTGGCGTTGAACATCGTCAGCACTGCGTCCTTGGCGCAAACCCTGGACGAGGTGGTGGTGTCCGCCTCACGCAGCGAACAGCGCAGCTTTGACGCACCCGCCTCGGTGCAAAGTGTGGGACGCGAGACCATTCAGGGCGCAGGCCCCCAGGTCAACCTGTCGGAATCACTCA
>CAIMZI010000005.1 GCA_903845935.1 uncultured beta proteobacterium
ACCATGCCCTGCGTCACCCGCACCAGCTTGCCCTGGGGCTGCTGCACCTGGTAATGCAGGCCGCGCAGCACGCCCTGGGACGACTTGCTATGGTTGTCCTGCACAAACTGCGTCTTGACACCGGTGGCTTGCTCAAACACCTGGTGGTTGAAGCTCTCAAAGAAGAAGCCGCGCTCGTCGCCAAACACCTTGGGTTCGAGCAGCATCACATCGGCGATTTTTGTGGGTGTGGCTTTCATCCGTAGACCTTTTCGCTCAGCAGTCGCAGCAGGTATTTTCCGTAGCCCGACTTGGCCAGCGGCTTGGCCAGGGCTTCGAGCTGGGCATTGTCAATCCAGCCATGGCGCCAGACGATTTCTTCCGGGGCTGCGACCTTCAGGCCCTGGCGGTTTTCAATCGTGTAGATGAATTGGCTGGCCTCCAGCATGGACTCATGCGTGCCGGTGTCCAGCCAGGCATAGCCGCGGCCCATGGTCTGCACGTCGAGCTGGTTCTTTTCCAAATACAAGCGGTTCAGGTCGGTAATCTCCAACTCGCCACGGGCGCTGGGTTTCACCTGTTTGGCCAGTTCCACCACCTGGCTGTCATAGAAGTACAGGCCGGTGACGGCATAACGGCTCTTTGGGGCGGTGGGCTTTTCTTCCAGGCTGATGGCCCGGCCCTGGGCGTCAAACTCCACCACGCCATAGCGCTCGGGGTCGTTCACCGCATAGGCAAACACCGTCGCACCATGGGTCTGCTGGCTGGCACCTTGCAGCAGCGTGGCAAAGTCATGGCCGTAAAAAATATTGTCGCCCAAGACCAGGGCGCTGGGTGCGCCGTCCAGAAACTTCTCGCCGATCAGAAAAGCCTGGGCCAGGCCGTCCGGTGAGGGCTGCACCGCGTATTCAATGCGTATGCCCCATTGGCTGCCATCTCCCAGCAGCTGCTCAAAGCGCGGCGTGTCCTGCGGCGTGGAAATCACCAGCACCTCGCGAATGCCGGCCAGCAGCAGCACACTCAAGGGATAATAAATCATGGGCTTGTCGTAGATCGGCAGCAATTGCTTGCTGACCACCTGCGTTGCCGGATAAAGCCGGGTGCCGGAGCCCCCGGCCAGGATGATTCCCTTGCGCTGTTTCGCACTGGTGTTTGCTTGCATGTTCATTGTTTCCCTGTGATTTCTGTCAGCATGCGCGCCACGCCACTCTGCCAGTGCGGCAGCGTCAGGCCAAAGGCTGCCTGGAGCTTGGCTGTGTTCAGGCGCGAATTCAATGGCCGCTGGGCCGGTGTCGGATAGCTGGCTGTGCTGGTGGCTGCCACCTGCTCGGGCCCGGCCTTGAGGCTGTGACCCAGAGCCTGCGCAGTTTGCAGCACAAACTTCGCATAGCCGTGCCAGTTGGTTTCGCCACTGGCCACGCAGTGGTAAAGCCCGGCCAGTTCCGGTTTGGCGGTTGCCGCGCGGATGACATGGGCCGTGACGTCGGCCAGCAGCTCGGCCGATGTGGGTGCGCCAAACTGGTCATCAATCACGGTGAGTGATTCGCGCTCACCTGCCAGGCGCAGCATGGTCTTGGCAAAGTTGCCACCGCGTGCGGCATAGACCCAGCTGGTGCGCAGCGTGATGTGTTTGGGGTTGGTCGCAACGGCCTGTTCGCCTTCGAGCTTGGTCTGGCCATAGACGCTCAAGGGGCCGGTAGCATCGCTCTCTCGCCAAGCTGTGCTGCCGCTGCCATCAAACACGTAGTCGGTGGAGTAGTGAATCATCCAGGCGTTGAGCTTCTTTGCCTCGGCCGCCAGCACAGCCGGAGCCAGGGCATTCAGGCTGCGGGCGAACTCGGGTTCGCTCTCGGCCTTGTCCACGGCCGTGTGGGCCGCAGCATTCACGATCACGTCGGGCTTGACCGCCTGCACCGTGGCCGCCAATCCGTCCAAATCGCTGAAACTCCCGCATAAGCCTTGCGGATTCTGGGCCGAATCAAAGTCCAGCGCCACCACTTCGCCCAGCACCGACAGGCTGCGCTGCAACTCCCAGCCGACCTGGCCGCCGCGTCCAAAAAGAAGGATCTTCATGCGGCCACACCTGCTGTACCGGTCGTAGCGCCTTCGCCATACTGCTGGCTGACCCAGTCGCGGTAGCCACCGCTTTGCACATTGGCCACCCAATCCGGGTTGTCCAGGTACCACTGCACGGTCTTGCGGATGCCGGTATCAAAGGTCTCGGCCGGCTTCCAGCCCAGTTCCTTTTCAATTTTTGATGCGTCGATGGCATAGCGCCGGTCGTGGCCGGGGCGGTCCGTCACATAGGTGATCTGGTCCACATAAGGCTTGCCGTCGGCGCGGGGCTTCAACTCAGCGAGCAGGGCGCACACGGTGTGCACGATTTCCA
>CAIMZI010000006.1 GCA_903845935.1 uncultured beta proteobacterium
CAAAAAGAAGCGTTGGAAAAACTCATTCAAGACACCCGTCACACCGAGCTGGCCGAAGCCATCAACAAGGTGAAGGGTTTGATTGCGGATTTTGGACTGACGCAAGAAGATATTTTCGGAGCCGTCCGTGGCGCGAAAAAGCCAAAGGCCGAAGGCTCCAAGGTCGCGGCAAAATACCGTGACCCAGTTTCCGGCAAGGAATGGTCCGGCCGCGGCCTGGCTCCCAAGTGGCTTCAAGGCCGTGAAAAAGCCGAATTTTTGATCAAGTAAGGATTAAACCTTGATATAAAAAGCCCGCGCGATGCGGGCTTTTTAGTTTTTAGCTCGGCCTCCGTCAGGCCTGTGCTCGTCGATCGGTCGGTCAACCCGGCACCAGCGGCCCGAATCCGGGCAGACGTAAGCCGCTTCGCCCTGTATCAGCAGCTGCTCTTGATCCAGCAACAAGGCAGCAGCCGGGTCGGTGTCGAAACTTATATGCAGCACCTGCGCCAACGGTGCATTTTCAATCGGCAGCTCCCAGCTCAGGAATACCTGGCTGCAGTCCTGGTCGGGCGGGAAGTCCGCCGCGTTAAAGCCACTGCGCTGGCGTGCAATCACGGCATGCGGTTGACCTGTATCAAACACCACCACGGTACCCAGGGTCAAGGGAATGCGCTTTCCGGTGACTGCAAAATGCAGGTCCAGGCCCCGGTCCTCACTCAAAAAGAGATTGCAAAAGGCCATGCCGCCATACTGCGCGCCGTCATGGTGGTACTTGGCGCCGCGGCAGGCCATGAGCGCCACGTCACTATTGGCCAGCACCTCTTGCAGGCCAAGGCTTCGCGTCCAGTCCGCCACGGCTTGCAGGCACAGCGGATAGTCCGGCCAGCGCCTGCGCGCCCTGGGCAAGGACAAACACTCTACGTCGCCAGGCTCCAGGCCCAAGCGCAGCTCAATATCCCTTCGCCAGTCGGCCAGCAGCCCGGGTGGCGGCGCGGGCACCTCAACCCTGCCGGTCAGCACCCTATCGCTCACGCTGCGGCTGCGCATGGCACTGCCGCTTGTGTAATACGCGGTGCAAGTGCTGCGTGTCAGGGTAGGCAGCGAGGCCAAGCTCAATCCAGCACGATCACGCGCCGCCAGGGCAACTGCGGGTCCGCTTCGTAGTCGGCCACCACCCAGCTGCGGCTGGCGTGTTCGGCCATGTCCTGCAGGAAACCTCGAATCAGCTTGATGGAGGCCATGTCCAGTGCAGCGTAGGGCTGATCCAGACAGGTGAGCTGCGCGCCGCAGGCCAGCAGGCCCACCAGCGCCACCTTGCGCCGACTGCCGGTCGAGAGCATGAAGAGATTTTTGTCTTGGTGTGCGCTCAAGGACAAGGCATCGACCAGCTCCTGATGCAACTCGGCGCTCCAGTTCGGGCTGCGCGCATGCACGCTGGCCCATAGCTGCCGCGGTGTCTGCTGGTCCTGCGCGGGCAGACTCAAGTCCAGCCATTGCGCGTCCGGGTGCACGGCTTCACCGGACAATGCCGGCAGGTCGCCACACAGGCGCCGCAACAAGCTGGTTTTGCCGCTGCGCTCAGCGCCAGTGACGGCAGTCAGGCCAGGAGGAAATGAATGAAAATCGGTCATGGCGGTGGCGCAATTATCCAACCGAAACAAAGTCCTGTCTGTGCTGACCAACGCGTTTTCCTTCATGCCACTCTGGTAAGCTTGCTCCGCCCTTGTGCAGGGCTCCCTCTGGTTCGCCGTAACGCCGCATGCATTGCCCTTCAAGGTGATGCGCGGGTCTGACGGCCAGCGCGTGGCTGGCGGGATGCATCTGCACGAAGGTATGTACCGTTCCAAGCGCTGCCAGCAGGCAGGTCAGCAGACTTTTGAGAGGTGCGCCGTCCCAGGACTTGTCTAAAGTCCTGCAGCAGCTTGCTGCGCGGGAGCTTGTTCGCACGCCACTCTCTGCGTCTATTGCCCCCTTGTCTGGCCCCGCCTTTTAAATTCTCCCAAAAGGATGCCATGACCTATCTCCAAACCTTAGACGCCATCGTCACCCGCACCATTGCCCCGGCCGCCATTGCCACCGACCGCGACAGCGCCTTTCCGCGCGCCGCCATCACTGCACTGGGCGAAGCCGGTCTGCTGGGCCTGGTCAGTGCCAAGGAGATGGGCGGATTGGGTCTGGGCCTGCCCGAAGCCGCTCAGGTGGTGGAGCGCATTGCCAAGGTCTGCCCCTCCACGGCCATGGTGGTCACCATGCATTTCTGCGGCACCACCGTGATTGAAAAGCTGGGCAGCGAGGCCACGCGCCGCGAGATCGCCGCCGGTCGCCACCTGACCACCCTAGCCTGGTCCGACACCGGCTCGCGCAGCCACTTCTGGGCCCCTTGCGGCACGGCCAAGCTGGAGGGCGCAGAGGCCGTGCTGGACGGCAGCAAGACCATGGTCACCTCGGCCGGTGAAGCCGACTCCTATGTCTGGTCCACCCAACCGGCTGCGGCCGAAGGCGCCAGCACCCTGTGGCAGGTAGACAGCAAGTTGGCCGGTTTGAGCGAGCCCAAATTCTTTGACGGCATGGGCCTGCGCGGCAACCGATCCTCCCCCATGCTGGCCAAGTCCCTGCGCGTGCCGGCCAGCGCCATGCTGGGCACCGATGGTGGCGGTTTTGACATCATGATTGGCACCGTGCTGCCGGTGTTTGCCACCCTGATCGCCTCCTGCTCGGTCGGCCTGATGGAAGCCTCGCTGGAAGCATCGATTGCGCATGTGAGCGGCAGCAAGCTCGAGCACCTGGGCAGCGCCCTGGCCGAGCTGCCCACCATCCGCGCCTATATCGCCCGCGGTCGCATCCGTGCCGACATGGCCCGCACCCTGCGCGACGACACCCTGGCCGCGATGGCCGCCGGACGCCCCGACACCATGTTGCGCGTCATGGAGGTCAAGGTGGCCTGTGCCGAGTCGGCCCTGGAAGTGACCGACATCGCCATGCGCGTCTGCGGAGGTGCTGCCTTCCGCAAGGACGTGGGCGTGGAACGCTTCTTCCGCGATGCGCGTGCCGCCTCCATCATGGCCCCCACCTCGGACGTGTTGTACGACTTCATTGGCAAGGCCGTCTGCAGCATGCCGGTGTTCGGTTAAGGAGCAAAAAATGAGCAACAGCTTGAAAAGCCCCTTGATGATGGGCGCCGTGGCCTACGCGCCCAAGGTGGTGACGATCTGGGAGGGCTTTAAGGAGTACTTCCGCCGCCACGACTTTGAATTCGACTACGTGCTGTTTTCCAACTACGAACGCCAGGTGCAGGCGCAGTTTGACGGCGGCATTGCGCTGGCCTGGAACTCGCCGCTCGCCTGGGTGCGAGCCGACCGCATGGCCCGTGCGCGTGGCCAGGTGGCAAGCGCCGTTGCCATGCGCGACACCGATTGCGATCTCACCTCGGTGTTGGTGGTGCGCAGCGATTCCGCCGTCGGCACGGACCTAGCTGCACTCAAGGGCAAGACCATTGGCTTTGGCGCCATCGACTCACCCCAGGCCCACCTGATTCCGCTGGACCATTTGCGCCAGAACGGCCTGGTGGCCGGTCGCGATTTCACCACCAAGCGCTTTGATGTGCTGGGCGGCAAGCACGGCGACCACATCGGTGGCGAGCGTGACGCGGCCTTGGCCCTGATGGCCGGTGAGATCGACGCCGCCTGGATGATTGACGGCAACCACCAGGCCTTCTCGCGCGAGGGCGTTCTGCCCGCGGGCGCCACCCGTATTGCGGCGCGCACCGGCCTCTATGACCACTGCAACTTCACCGTCAGCCCCGGTGCACCGGCCGCGCAGATCGCCCGCTTTACCGAGCTACTTCTGGCCATGCGCTGGGATGACCCGCAGGTGCGCCCGCTGCTGGAACTCGAAGGCCTGAAGACCTGGCTGCCCGGCCGCACCAGCGGCTACGCGCTGCTGGAACGCGCCACCGACGACGAGGCCTTTTACGACGCCCAAGGAAACATTCTTGCCACCGACTATCGATATTGAAGACCTGGGGCTGGACGCCGGCGCTCACCTGCTCATCAAGCATGGCTTGCTGGGCGTCGCGCCGGGGGAGAGCATCACCGTGGTCGGCAACAGCCCAGACTGGGATGGGCAACTGTCAGCCTGGTGCCGCAGCCAGGGCCACCCGATTGCCTTGAGCGAAGCAAACGGGCGACTGCAGGCGCAGGTCACGCGCGGCGGCTATGACGCCGGGCGCTGGCGCGGTGCGCTTCACACTGGTCACGCCGATGCTGCACAGACTAGCGCGGTGGCGGACAAGGCCTTGCCGGCCTGGGGTCTGGCCGCACGCGGTGCCACGGTAGAAGCCGGTTCACCCCCCATGCACTTCCGCCTCGACCAGAAGAGCGAGGTCTGGTCCGAAAGCGCTGCCGACCTCTATGCGCAGGCCGTGGCCGCGCAATGGAACCCGGATGCGGTCATCGACTGGAAGGCCGAATTCGACTTACCCGAGGTGGTGGAAAACGCCGTGGTGCAGGTGCTGACCTACATGATTGAAAACGAGGTGGCGGCGCTGGTGGTACCGGCACGTTTTCTGGGCCAGCTGCATCCGCATTTCCGCGAGGTGCAGGCCCTGCTGGCGATTCAGGTGGCCGACGAGGCACGCCATATCGACGTCTTCACCCGGCGCCTGCGCCTCAAGGGGCGCGAACCGGCGCTATCGACTGCGGGAGGTCAGGCCTCGCTCAAGAGTTTGCTCGACGAGCCCGATTTCTCGGTGGCCGAGTTCCTGCTCTCGGTGCTGGGCGAGGGCACTTTTGTCAGCCTGTTGCTGTTCCTGCACGCCCATGCGCCCGACCCGGTGACGCGCCAGATTGCCATGTTGGCCGCGCGCGATGAGGCCCGCCATGTGGCCTTTGGGATGACGCACCTGATGGCCAGGCTCGAACTGGAGCCGGAATTCCGCACCCGCCTGGCGCTGGCGGTGCAGGCGCGCAACGATGCGCTGGCCGGCACCTCCGGCCTGAACGAGGAAGTGTTTGACGCGCTGATCCTGCTGGCCGCCGGGGAGTTCACAGCCACGGCAATAGCCCAGGGTTATCTGCGCGTGCAGCAACTGATGCGCGACATGGCCGAGGGCCGCCAGGCACGGCTGGAAAAGCTCGGTTTTGGTGAGGCCGAGGCACAGCAACTGTCGTCCCTGCACACGCGCAATTTCATGTAATTTCATTGACACGGCCACCGTGCATTGCGCCGATCCACCGGCCCTTGCATGCCGCGCGCCACCAAACTTGAAAACTGGAATGGGTTCTCCAACAGGCGCGTAGGCCTATTCAGTTTGGTTTCTAATGGTCTAAGAAAATACACCAGCAGGTACAAACCTATGCCACAAGCGATGGTGCAATTTGCGCAACAAGGCACGGCGCTCAAACTCTCGGAACTGATTAGCGCACTCAGCCACGCGCTGGACATTACCGAGGGCCAACCGCTGGGCCACTGCGTTCGCTGCTGCTGGATCGGCATGCACATCGGACGCGAGATCGGCCTGGATGAGCACCAGCTCTGGGAGCTGTACTACACCCTGCTGCTCAAGGACCTGGGTTGCAGCAGCAACGCTGCACGCATCTGCGAGCTGTACCTCACCGACGACCTGGATTTCAAGCGCGACTTCAAACAGGTCGGCGACAGCCTGCCGCAGGTGGTGCGCTTTGTGCTGCAGCACACCGGGCTGAAGGCCGGCCTGGCCGAGCGTTTCAAGAGCGTGTTGAACATCTTCAAGAACGGGCCGGAGATCTCGCGGCAGCTGATCCAGACCCGATGCCAGCGCGGTGCCGAGATTGCCCGCCTGCTGCGATTTTCTGAAGGCATTGCGCAGGGTATTTACAACCTGGATGAACACTGGAACGGCTCGGGCAAGCCCAGCGGGGTGAGCGCTGAAGCGATCCCAGTCTATGCCCGCATTGCCCTGCTGTCCCAGGTGGTCGACGTGTTTTTTACGGGTGGCAGCAGAGAGGCCGCGCTGGCAGAAGCGGTCAATCGCAGTGGCCAGTGGTTTGACCCGGCGCTGGTCGCAGCGCTCCAGCGCTTGGGCACGCAGGAGGCGTTCTGGAACACCTTGAGGTCGGCCGATATTGACAAGGCCGTGGGGCGCCTGGAGCCCAGCCAATTTGAGGTGCCACTGGACGCGGATTACCTGGACGACATCGCCACCGCCTTCGGCCAGGTGGTGGACTCCAAAAGCCCTTACACCAGCGGCCACAGCACCCGCGTGGCGCTCTACACCGACCTGATCGCCGAATCCCTGGGGCTGGATGCGGAGCGCAGACGCTGGCTCAAGCGCGGCGCGCTATTGCATGACGTGGGCAAGCTCGGCGTGAGCAACAGCGTGCTGGACAAGGCCGGCACGCTCGATGCCGCCGAGTGGGCCGAGGTGCGCAACCATGCGGCTCTTACCGAATCCATCCTGTCGCGCATCCACGCCTTCAGTGAACTCGCGCGCATTGCCGGTGCCCACCATGAACGGCTGGACGGTGGCGGCTACCCGCGCGGTTTGCTGGCAGCCGACATCACCATGGAAACCCGCATCATCACCACCGCCGATATCTTCGACGCCATCACCGCGGAACGCCCCTACCGCGGCGCGGTGCCGGTGGAGCAGACCCTGGCGATGATGAAGAAGACGGTGGGCACTGCCATAGACCCGGATTGCTACATGGCCCTATGCCATGCCATGGAACAGGTGTCGACCTTGGGCCGGTTTCAGTAAGGCCGTGAACCTGGCGCAAGCAAAATTTGACTGCGACCCCAACCAAAGGACACAACTGTGTTGAATCACATTTTCATTATTCTGGACCTCGATGGCGCCGGCATAGCGGTGGTCCACTGCAGCTTGCAGCACCCGATGCTCCCCGAGCCCGATTTATCCGCAGCATGAGGTTTGTCATGAAAAATTTATTTATTGCCGCCTGCCTGGTTTGTTCGGCGGCCCAGGCGCAGCCCACAGTGCAGGCTTCCGCTGCGTTGAAGCCCATCGCCGCGCTAGATGTTCCGCGCTACATGGGCACCTGGTACGAGATCGCCAAGTTCCCCAACTGGTTCCAGAAAAAATGCGTGGCCGACACCCGCGCCACGTACAGCCTGCAGCCGGATGGCACGGTGCAGGTCGTCAACCGCTGCCGCAAGGAGAACGGGGAAGTGGATCAGGCCATTGGCGAAGCACGACAGATCGGTGTGGCCACATCGCCCCGGCTGCAGGTGCGCTTTGCGCCTGCGTGGATGTCCTGGCTGCCGCTGGTGTGGGGCGACTACTGGGTGATCGACCTGGATGAACGCTACCAACTGGTGGCGGTGAGCGAGCCCTCGCGCAAATACCTGTGGGTGCTTTCGCGCTCACCGGAAGTGAGTGCTGAGACATACGCCGACCTGTTGGCCCGGCTCCAGCGCCAAGGATTCACGCTGGAGCAATTGGAGAAAACCAGGCAGACACCGTAGCTGCGTCGGCCTTGTCGCCGCCTGGTTGCCGTTTAAGGCACATCCCTGTATTTGTAAGGCCGTTGACCTGCATCAGTGGATGCGGTCCGCGATACCTTAGTTTGCGATTTCGCGCATCCAAATGGACACCAAAAGCGCATGATGGTCTTGCAAGTATGCGGCCACTGAAATGAAACGCGAAGCGTTAATAAGGGGAGCGCCGCATGGCTTGCAGTACGCAAGGAGCGCACCATGTCCCATTACCATGCCCTCGTTTGGATCGACCACGTGGAGGCCCACGTCATGCATATCAGTCCCAGCGACGTTGAACAGTCCGTCATCCAACCGCGCAGTCCGCACCACAAGCTGCACTCCAAGGTAGGAACACTGGGAGACGGTCGTGCGCCAGAGGATCAGGACTACTATCATCGTGTGACCCAGGCGCTGGCAGGTGCCAGCGAAATATTAGTCGTAGGCCCGGCGCAGGCAAAGCTGCAATTGATCAAGCACATCCACGCCCACGACGCAGCGCTGGTGAGCAAGGTGGTGGGAGTGGAAACCGTCGACCATCCATCCGACGCGCAACTGGTGGCCTATGCGCGCAAATATTTCCAAGCCAAAGACCGGATGCTGTAGCGCTCCGGCAGGTGGGTCCGCTAGGCGCTCACCCCAATCGCAGCCTGCGCCGCAGCCAGCCGCGCAATCGGCACCCTGAACGGCGAGCAGCTGACATAGTCCAGACCGGCGCGGTGGAAGAAACCAATCGAGGTCGGGTCGCCGCCATGCTCTCCGCAAATGCCCATCTCAATGTCGGGCCGCACCTCGCGGCCTTTCTTTACCGCCATCTCCACCAGCAAGCCCACGCCCTTCTGGTCTATGGAGCGGAAGGGGTCGCGCTCGTAGATGCCGCGTTTCAGGTACTCGGGCAGGAACTTGCCGGCATCATCGCGCGAAAAGCCCAGAGTCATCTGCGTCAGGTCGTTGGTGCCGAACGAGAAGAACTCGGCCTGCTTGCCTATGCTGTCGGCAATCAGCGCCGCGCGCGGGGTCTCGATCATGGTGCCCAGCATATAGGCGATGCGTTCACCGCGCTCGGCAAACACGTCCTCGGCGGTGGCTCGAATGACCTTGGCCTGCGCATTGAACTCGCGCACCGAGCCCACCAGCGGCACCATGATCTCGGCCTTGACGGTCAGCCCCAAATGACGCACGTTGAGAGCGGCTTCGATGATGGCGCGGGCCTGCATTTCGGTAATCTCGGGGTAGCTTATCCCTAAGCGGCAGCCACGATGGCCCATCATGGGATTGAACTCGTGCAGCTCTTCCACACGCATCTTGATCTTGCCCAGCGACACCTTCATGTCGGCGGCCATGGTGCGTTGAGCCGCCTCGTCGTGTGGCACAAATTCGTGCAACGGCGGATCCAGCAGGCGGATGGTCACCGGTAGCCCGTTCATGGCCTTGAACAGACCCTCAAAGTCTGTGCGCTGCATCGGCAGCAGCTTGGTCAGGGCCTTGCGTCTGCCGGCCTCGTTATCGGCCAGAATCATTTCGCGCACGGCGACAATGCGCTCGCCTTCAAAGAACATGTGCTCGGTGCGGCACAGCCCTATGCCGGTGGCGCCAAAATTGCGCGACACGCGGGCGTCGGTGGGGGTGTCGGCATTGGCGCGCACCTCCAGTTTTTTGTATTTGTCGGCCAACGCCATCAGCGTGCCGAAGTCGCCGCTGAGCTCGGCCGCCAGGGTAGGGATCTGGCCTTCAAACACCTCGCCGCTGGAGCCGTTGAGGCTCAACCAGTCGCCCTCGTTCAGCACCAGATCGCCAATGCTGAGCGTGCGCGCCTTGGTGTCCACGTGCACGGCACCGGCACCGGAGATACAGCACTTGCCCATGCCGCGCGCCACCACCGCGGCGTGCGAGGTCATGCCGCCGCGCGCCGTGAGAATGCCGTTGGCCACACTCATGCCGCGCAGGTCTTCGGGCGAGGTTTCCAGTCGCACCAGAATCACCGCCTGGCCGCGCTTGACCCATTCCTCGGCCTCGTCGGCAAAGAACACGATCTGCCCGGTGGCAGCTCCCGGTGAAGCCGGCAGGCCGCGCGCGATCACCTTAGCCGCTGTCATGGCCTTGGGGTCAAAAACCGGGTGCAACAGCTCGTTCAGGCGCTCCGGGCTGACGCGTCCCAAAGCGGTCTTCTCGTCAATCATGCCCTGGTCCAGCATCTCCATGGCGATGCGCACCATGGCCGCACCGGTGCGTTTCCCGTTGCGGGTTTGCAGCATCCACAGCTTGCCTTCCTGAATGGTGAACTCCATGTCCTGCATATCGGTGTAGTGGTTTTCCAGCAGGGTCTCGGCCGTCAGCAGTTGCTGGAAGATGGCAGGCATTAGCTCTTCCAGCGACGGAAAATCGCGCACTCGCGTGGCCTCATCCACCAGGGCCAGTTGGGCCCAGCGTTGCGAACCCAAGAGCGTGATTTGCTGCGGCGTGCGCACACCGGCCACCACGTCCTCGCCCTGCGCGTTGATCAGGAATTCGCCATTGAACAGGTCCTCGCCGGTGCCGGCATCGCGCGAGAAGGCCACGCCTGTGGCACTGCTGTTGCCCAGATTGCCAAACACCATGGCCTGCACATTGACGGCAGTGCCCCAGCTTTGCGGAATGTCGTTGAGCTCACGGTAGACCCGGGCGCGCTCGTTGTTCCAGCTTTCGAACACGGCCACCACCGATCCCCAGAGTTGCTCCCACGGGTCGGTCGGAAAGTCACGGCCGATGCGGGCACGGATCAGCGACTTGAAGCGCTGCACCAGTTCCTTCAAATCTTCCACGGTGAGCTCGGTGTCGAGCTTGGCGTGGCGCTGCTCCTTGACCATGTCGATGATGACTTCGAAGGGGTCGTGGTCTTCCTTGCTGACGGGCTTGAGGCCCATCACCACATCGCCATACATCTGCACAAAGCGCCGGTACGAGTCCCAGGCAAAGCGCTCATCGCCGGCCTTCTTCGCCAGACCGACCACGGCTTCGTCATTCAGGCCCAGGTTCAGAATCGTATCCATCATGCCGGGCATGGAGGCACGGGCGCCGGATCGCACCGATAGCAGCAGCGGGTCGGCCGCGTTGCCAAAGGTCTTGCCCATCTCGCGCTCGACAAAGCGGATGCCAGCCAGCACCTCGTCGCGTATCAGCTCCAGCGCGTGCTCGCGCCCGCCGCTGGTGAACTCGGTGCAGGCCTCGGTGCTGATGGTGAAGCCAGAAGGCACGGTAATTTTCAGGCGGCACATTTCGGCCAGATTGGCGCCCTTGCCGCCCAGCAGGTTTTTCATGCTGGCGTCGCCCTCGGTCTGGCTGGCGCCGAACGCATAGACGTATTTTTTTGGGATGGTCATGGTGGTTCCTCTTCTTATGGGTGTGGAGAGCCCACCATCTTCCGCCGACTGCCAGGGCTTGGTTTGATGCAACTCAAGCCTGGCGTGTGTAACTGCAGCGTGCCCGGCGCCCTTATCTGAGCAGGGACTTGAGCTTGGTGGCCGGGTCGGCCAGGACCGCAGCTGTAGCAATCACGCCGCGCTCCACCAGGGTGCGAGCCAGCTTCAAATCTTTGGCAATGCGCGATGTCAGGCCCCAACCGCAGGCGCCCACCAGTTTGTTCACCCCGTCGGCATAGAAAACCAACACATCGCCGTCTTCTTGTTCACGCACGATGGTTTGGCTGGCCGCAGCGGGCTCGCCCGACACCTGCAACTGATAGTCATATTGATCCGACCAGAACCAGGACGAGGCGGCAAATTCCACGCTGCCACCCATCAGGTTCTGCGCTGCTACCCTGGCCTGGGATTCGGCGTTTTGCCAGGTCTCCTGGCGCAGCAGGGCGCCGCTGAGATGGCTGGGAAACTCCGCGACATCACCGGCGGCATAGACATTCGGCACATTGGTGCGCAGCCGACGGTCCACCAGAATGCCACGCGCCACAGCAATCCCCGCGGCCTGGGCCACATCCGTCCCGGCCTGAATGCCGATACCAATTAGCACGGCATCGGCCTGCAGCGTCACGCCGCTGGACAATTCCACTTCCAGCCCGGCCTCGCCCTGGGTGATGCGCAATGGGCTGACACCCAGGTGCATGTCCACACCGCGGACGATGTGCAGCGCCAGGGCGCGCTCGGCCAACAGCTTGGGCACGGCCCTACCCATGAGTTGCGGCCCACCCTCCACTAGGCTGACGGCGCAGCCCAATTTGCGCGCCGATGCCGCCACTTCCAGGCCGATAAAGCCGCCGCCAATGATGGCAAGCCGTTTGCCTGGCGCAAGCTGAGGCGCCAGCCGTGCGGCATCGGCGCGGGTACGCAGCGCCAGCACGCCGGGCAAATCGGCCCCCGGGATGTCCAGCCGCCGCGGACTGCCGCCATTGGCAAACAACAGACTGCTGTAGTGCAGGATGCTGCCATCTGACAGGGTGGCGCTCTGGGCCTGGGTGTCCACCGCTGTCACGCGTGCATGGTGGCGCCGCAGGTCCAGCGCCTGCCACGCATCCTGCCCCATCAGGTCCAGCGCTTCGGGTATCTTGGTGCCGCTCAACACCTCCTTGGACAGGGGCGGGCGCTCATAGGGCAAACCCGGTTCCTCGCCGACCAGGTCAATGCCGCCCTGCCAGCCGAGCTCGCGCAAGGCCTGCACCGTGCGGCCGCCACAATGGCCGGCGCCAACGACGAGAATCGAAAGGGATTTGGAGGAGTGCATACTATGTTGACTGAGTGTGGAGAAGCGCTGATTTTAAAAAATTTGCGCATTGCAATGCAAACCATTTTCCGTCATTTGATATATAAAGAAAAAAATTTCTGCAATTAAGACCTCAATAGATCACTATGGCAACTGCACCCCCCCAACGGCCCACTGCGGACCAGACCATCAAGCGCATATCCGGCGAGTACGACGCTTTAAGCAAGCAGCTCAAGGTGATTGCCCTGCACATCGAAAAAAACCGCGACCATGTGGGCATCGAGGGGATTCAGGAGCTGGCGCGTCAATGCGGCGTTCAGCCCTCGGCCGTGGTGCGCTTTGCCAAACATTTCGGCTTCTCTGGTTTCAGTGAGCTGCAGGCCATTTTCCGCGACAACCTATCACGCCAGCTGGCTCCCAGTCGCAACTACAAGGCGCGCATCCGCGACCTGATTGAGTCCGGCTCCAACAACCTGTCGAGCGTGGACATTGCCCGGGAATTTCTGGCCGGCAGCGTGGCCGGCATGCATGAGTTAGAGAGCAGCCTGGACGCAGCCGCGCTGAAAAAGGCGGTAGACCTGCTGGCCGAGGCAGACTGCATCTGGGTGGCGGCCTCGCGCCGCTCCTTCCCGATTGCCGCCTACCTGGACTACGCACTGCAACACACCGAAAAGCGCATCTGCTTGGTGAGCGGCCTGGGCAGCATGCACCAGGGCCAGATGCGCTCGGTGCGCAAGGGCGATGTGATGATTGCCATCTCGTTCTCACCCTACGCCGAGGAGACCATTGCGGTGGCCCGGGCCGCGACCGAACGAGGTGCCAAGCTGGTGGCGATTTCCGATAGCCGCATGAGCCCGCTGGCCAAGCTGGCCCATGTCACGCTGGTAGTGCAGGACAACTCCACCCTGGGTTTCCGCTCGCTTTCCAGCACCATGGGCCTGGCGCAAAGCCTGTTCATCGCCCTGGCCTATACGCTGGAACTGCCCTACAAGCCGACGACTTAACGGCCCTGCGTTCGCTACTCAATGGCGGGCAAATAGCTTTGGTGCGTGATGTTTTCGGCGCAGTACAGGCGAAAGTCGGTGGGCCGGTTCAGTGGCGCCTGATCCAGCCATTTATTGGCATGCAGCAGGTATTGCATGCCCGACAGGATTTGCCCGTCCGGGTCCTGATCAATCACCAGATCCATGGCGCCACGCACCAGATGATTGCGGTGTTCATCGCTGAGCTCATGGCCGATCCAGACGGCTTTGGCTGCGCGTTTGTCCAGCGCCTGGGCGATGCCTAGCGAGCCGGCACCGCTGTGGTAGATCCCCACCAAGGGCGCCGCGTTCTTGACGCGCAGGGCGCTGTCCACGGCGGCAAAGGCCTGGTCGGCATCGTCATGCGTTTGCACCACTGGCAGGCAGTCCAAATGCGCAAAGCGTTGCTGCAACACCGACAAAAAGCCGTTGCTGCGATCCCTGTGCGCGCGGTAGTGCAGATCGTTGCTCAGCAGCAGCACGCGCCCCGCTTGCGGGCACAGGCGACCCAGAAAATAGGCGGCACTGCGCCCGGCCTGCAGGTTGTTGATGCCGGCGTAATGCAAACTGCCAACATCGCTCAGGTCGCTCATCAGCGTCACCACTGGCACACCCACTTTGATGACATGCTGCACGGCTTCACGCAGCGTCGGGGTGTCGTGCACCACCACGATCAAGCCGTCGCGTTTGTGCGGTGGGCGCCGAATAAAGGCGGCAATCTGCTTTTCATCAGTGGGATCAAAGGCATGGCGATGCACGGCAATGCGCCGATCCAGCAACTGCATGTGGCGATTCAGCGCCAGCTCCAGCCGAGCAAAGAACGGCGTCTGGCTGCGCGCAAAGACAAAGTCAAAACGCGTGAGGCCACGGTGCACCTCGGGCATCAACCGCCGGGCTCCGAGCTGGCGTGCGGCGATAATGACTTTTTCTCGGGTAGAGGCCGAGGCCTTGCCGCTGTCGTTGAGCACGCGGTTGACGGTGGCAATGCCCACGCCAGCCGCCTGCGCAATGTCAATCAGGCGCGGCGTGGTTTTGCGACGTAGTGGCGCCGCAGTCTGCATGGGTCAGGCTGCCACTGCTTCAGCGCTGGCCACGGCGCTTTGCAGCCAGGCCATGCTGGAGGCCAGGCGCTGTTCGATGTCGGTGGCTGCGGCGATTTCTTCGGCAAAGGGTTCGAACGAGGCGTAGCCCTTGTAACCCGCCTTGAACAGGGTGGCGAGCTGGGCGGCATTGCCCAGACGGTCGGCGGCACCGACCAGAACGCGGTGGCCATCGCGCATTTGTGACGCCGCCAGGCTCGTGTCTTCCACGCCCGAGATATGGACCAGACCGGTGAATTCTGGGAAGAACAGGTCCTCGCCCGCCAGGTGGTGATGGAAGGTGTCGTGGACCAAGCGGAAGGTGCTGCCGTCACCCAACGCTTGGATGGCGCGCACGGCCTGCGACTTGCGGCGCACGGCACATTCCTCAAAGCCCAGGGGTTCGATCAGACCGACCAGACCGGCCTCATCCAACATCGGCTTGAGTTGCGTCAGCGCGTTCACCAGATCGGCGTGGCGCTGATCGGCGGAGCGGGCATCACGCAGGCTATTGGTGGGGCACAGCACCAGGGCTTCGGCACCGCAGGCCACGGCGTAGGCAATCATGTCGCAGGCCTCGGCCGCCCGGGTGTCGTCAAACTGCTCGAAGCGCTGCAGCGCGTTGATGGAACGAATGACCAGGCCGTGCGCGTTGGCAATGGCGCCTATGTCCTTGCCCGGAGTGCCGTCCACCATCTCCACACCGGCCAGGTCGTTGCGGATTTCAATCGCATGCACGCCCAGGCGCTGGGTCAGGGCCGCGAATTCGGCAAAGCCAATGCGCGGTGCACTGATGCGGTTGATGGAAAACTGGATGCTCTGGCTCATGGGGAAAATCTCCGTTGTGGATGGAACTGGGCGCTACTGTAGGGAGATTCGCGCCACGTAGCAGCCACTTTCTTGATCAAAAAAGATCACTTTTCGGCAGTTTAATTGAAACATAATTCAAATGCGAAAAATGTTAGAAATTTCTTTTCATATTCAACAACTGCCCCTATAGTCGCTGGGTCGCCGCAGCTTTGGCGCAAGCAAAAAACACCAGCCCTTAGGAATTTCCATGAAAAATGTTGCAGTTTTTGGCGCCGGCCGCATTGGTCGCATCCACTCTTCCAACCTGGCCGCCCTGAGCGGCGTGACGCTCCAATACGTGTGCGACCCGGTACCCGCAGCGGCTGCCGAGCTGGCACAAAAGCATGGTGCCGAAGTTTCCACCATCGAGGCCGTACTGGCCGACAAGAGCATTGACGCCGTCGCCATCTGCTCGTCCACCGACACCCACAGCGACCTGATTACCCGCGCCGCCGCTGCCGGCAAGCACATCTTCTGTGAAAAGCCGGTGGACCTTTCGGTGACACGCGCCATTGCCTGCGGCGAAGCCGTCAAGGCCGCGGGCGTATCCTGCATGATCGGCTTTCAGCGCCGTTTTGATCCCACCTTCAACGACGCCAGCCGCCGTCTGGCTGCTGGTGAAATCGGCACACCCGAAATGCTGATCATCACCAGCCGCGACCCCGGCGCGCCTCCGGTGGAGTACATCAAGGCCTCGGGTGGCATATTCCGCGACATGCTGATTCATGACCTGGACGTATTCCGCTGGATTCTGTGCGCCGACGGCGACGAAGCCGCCTGGCTCAGCGCTACCGCCTCGGTGCTGACCGACCCGGCGATCCAGGCTGCCGGTGATTACGACAGCACCGCCGTGACGATCCGCACACAAAAGGGCCGCCTGTGCCAGATCAACACCACCCGCCGCGCCGCCTACGGTTACGACCAGCGCTTTGAGGTGCTGGGCTCCACCGGCCTTCTTCAATGCGGCAACCACACGCCCACCGAAGTGGTGCAGTGGAATGCGAATGGCATCACCGCCGACAAGCCCGAAGCCTTCTTCCTGCAGCGCTACGCCGCCGCCTACCGTCTGGAAATCGAACACTTCTTCGAATGCCTGCAAAGCGGTGCAGCCTTCAAGACCACCGTCGCCGACGGCGTCGCCGCGCAAAAGCTGGCCGATGCCGCCACGCTCAGCGCCAACAGCGGCCAGCCGGTGCTGTTCTAAGCCATCACGCGGCCACTCTCCAGCGGCATGCCCGAAACGGTTTAGCTAGCAGGCATTGCAGGCCGCGACGGCGCTGTTCACCTTGATGCGCGTCTGCTCAATCAGATAGTCCAGAAACACGCGGCTGCGCTCGGGCATGAACTGGCGACTGGGCAGCGCCGCGTACAGCGTGAGCCGCCCGGCAATCCAGGGCCGCAACACACGCAGCAGTTCGCCGCGCATCAGGTAGGGCGCCACCAGATCCAGCGCCACCGAGGTGATGCCGGCGCCGTCCAGGGTGGCACGTAATAGCGTGTCGCTGTGGTTGACCCATAGCACCGGCTCCACCGCCACGTCCACGGCCTCGTCGTGCTGCTCGGGATTGATCAGGCGCCAGGCGTGGGAGCGGGCGTCTGCCGACTTCAGACGCAGGACGTCGTGCAGCAACAGGTCTTGCGGCTGGAACGGCAGGCCACGGCTCTTCAGATAGGCGGGCGAGCACACCAGAATCGCCTCGGTGCTGGAAACCTTGCGCGCCACCACATTTCCGTCAAAGCCGTCATTGGTGGGCAGCAGCGTGATGTCATAGTCCTCGATCGGTGGCTCCTTGTAGGAGGCCACCTCGATGTTCAGCACGATCTTGGGATGTAGTTGCCTGAAGCCCGCAATCAAGGGCGCCAGCACATGGGTGGCCAACACGGGCGGTGCCAGGATGCGCAGCACACCGGCCAGCTCGTGGGTTTGGGAGCTAACCGCCCGGTCGGCCTCGTCTATGTCCTGCAGGATGACGCGCACCCGGCTCAGATAGTTTTCACCTGCCGCGCTGAGGGACAGGCGCCTTGTGCTGCGGTGCAGCAGCCGCGTGCCCAGATGCTCTTCCAAGTCGGCCACCAGACGCGTCACCACGGCAGGGGACAGATCCAGCGAGCGTGCGGCAGCGGCAAAGCCGCCCGCGTCTACGACTTTTTGAAACACCCGCATTGACAGCAAACGGTCCATAGGCCCTTTCCACACAAGGACTTGATTATTGCGGCTTCCATCGCCCCCATTGGCCTCGAAGGGCTACCGCTGGGGTGGCGGCCGAGTTCGATTTTCGATAGTATTTTGTTGGGTCTTTACCAATACAAATGGATGATTCGTTTAAGTTTTTAAGGACTTTGGTCGATTAAAAACCAACTAAATAAATTCAGGAGAAACGCCATGCGGTGTTTTGTATCATTATTGGTGCTTCTAACACTTTCGGCCTGTGGCGGAGGAGGCGGTGGAACCGGCAGCGCAAGCATCATTGGCAGCGTCGGTGCCGCCAGTACCGTGAGCGCGGCGAGCACGATGAGCACGGTCAGCGGCGTGGCCGCAATAGGCGCTGGAATCAGCGGGCGCATCTTCCTAGTGGACTCCAGCGGACAAACGCGCTATGTGGACACCACCGACGGCCACTTCAGCTTCAAGCTGACCGGCATGCAGTCCCCCGTGTTGCTCAAGGCCCAGTGGACCAATGCCAGCGGCAGCCAGCATCTGTATTCCTTTGCCAGTGCCGACGGCGTGGTCAACATCACGCCCCTGACCCATCTGGCGGTGCTGGCCGCTTCCGGCGCCACCTCGCCCGACAGTCTGTATTCTGCACCCAGTGCCAGCAGTTTTGCCGTACTGCAAGGCGCCATGCCGGTCACAATTTCTCGCCTGCAGTCCTTGCTCCAGCCACTGATGGCCCGCTACGGCGTGGCCAACACCAACCCGATCAGCTCCAGCTTTTTGCCCGACAGCACCGGCATGGACGCGCTGCTGGACCAGGTGCTATTCAGCTACGTCGGCAATAGCGTGCTGCTGTCCGACAAGGCCACTGGCGCCACCCTGTTGTCGGCGCCGCTGAGCAATTTGTTGGCCGCAGTAAGCGCAGCCACCTGGGGTATTGCCGACGCGGTGCGGGCCGCCGATGTGGGCGTGGCCATCAACGCCCAGGGCCAGGGCCTGGCGGTCTGGTCGGAAATGGCGGCGACGCAGCAGGTGCTCAAGGCGCGCTGGATGAATGGCCTAGACCTCGGGCTGGTCTTAAGCGGCACCGGCGATGCGGCCGAGCCCCGTGTAGCCATGGATGCGGCGGGCGACGCCCTGGTGGTGTGGGCCGAGTACAGCGCCAAGCGCAGCGCAATCTGGGCCAGGCGCTACAGCGCATCGGCCTTGCAATGGGGCGCACCTCGCCTACTGTCTTCCAGCAGCGCCGTGGCCAGCGCCCATCTGCCGGACCTGGCGCTGGACGCTGCGGGCAATGCACTGGTGGCGTGGTACCAGGGCGACGGTCGCGGCTACCACAGCGACGGCTGGGCCGCGCAGTATGCCGTAGACCAGGACAGCTGGTCCGCCCCCACTCTGGTGACCGACGGATTCAACAACGCCACCGGCCTGCGCGTGGTGCTCAATGCCGCGGGCCAAGGCCTTATGGCCTGGCAGCAGGAACGCGGCGACGGCGGTGCCACCGAGAGCCAACCGGTGGATGTCTGGGCGCGTCCCGCCAGCACGGCTGTAGCGTTGGGAACTTGGGGCAAGGGCAGCATCGTCAGCGGCGGTCTGGACCACACCGCCTATGTCTACGGTCAACTAGCGCTGGCAGTCAACGTCGCCGGTGATGCTGCCCTGCTCTGGTCGCAACGGCTGCTTCCATCCCTTCCCATGAAGGTGCAGGCGGCCCTGTTCAAGGCTGGCAGCGGCTGGCAAGCGGCCACCAGCGTCACTCTGGATTCGACGGAGGACTGTCACGAACCGGCCGTGGCCCTGGACGATGCGGGCAACGCCATTGCCGTCTGGCAACAGCAAACCGACTACGGTGCCTATGGCGGTAGCAACCGCTATACAGCGGGTGTGGGTTGGGGCACGGCGGGCCACTTTGTGGACTCCAAGCTGGGCGACGCCTTTATGCCCAGCGTGGCCACCGACGCTCTCGGTAATGCCACCGTGGTCTGGTACCGCTGGTCTCCCACCAATGCGATCGACCTGATGATCAGCCACTACCAACCAAGCAGTGGATGGGCCGACGCGCAGGTGTTTGCCGCCATGGGAAGCAAGGCGGCGATGACGCAATCGCAACCCCGCGTGGCAGCCAACGCGGTGGGTCAAACCCTGTTGCTGTGGGGCATGCAGCCAAGCGCGGTAGCATCATGGCTTTGAATGCCACACCCAGCCACGTACCTCACTGTCACCCTTGGGGCCAAACTGCGCCTGCTCTTTCTGGGTGACGGCCTGCAGGCCTCGCGGCCCGTGGTTTGGGTGATCGGATTTTTTGCCTTTTTGAATGTGTATTCCATGCAGGCCGTGCTGCCCATGGTGATGCAGGACTTCCATGCCACGCCGGTGCAGGCCGGTGCCACCGTGGGCGCCACGGTGCTGGCGATTGCCCTGGTCTCGCCCTTTATGGGCATGCTGTCGGACGCGCTGGGGCGTAAGCGCATTCTCTGCACATCGCTGTTTGCGCTGACCCTTCCCACCGCGCTGATTCCCCTGGCAGACAGCCTGCAGGTCATCGTCGTGCTGCGCTTTGTCCAGGGGCTGGCCGTGCCCGGCATCGTGGTGGTGCTGATCGCCTATCTGTCGGAAGAGTTCAAGGGCGGTGGCGTGGCGCGCATGACCAGTACCTATGTGGGCGGCACCGTCATGGGTGGCTTTTGCGGACGCTTCATCACCGGCCACGCCGGTCATGTGCTGGGCTGGCGCGGCGCCTTTGTGGCGCTGGCACTGCTGAATTTTTTGGGAGCGCTGTGGGTGCTATGGGCGCTACCCGCCTCCCGCCACTTTGTGCCGCACCGCAACGTCCCAGGCGCCTTGCGGATCCTGGGGCGGCATCTGCGCAACCGCCGCTTTGTCGCCATTTGCGCCCTGGGTTTTTGCGTGCTGTTTTCGCTGGTAGGAAGTTTTACCTACGTCAACCTGTACCTGGCACAGCCGCCCTTCAGCCTGTCCACGGCCGGCCTGGCCAATGTGTTCTGCGTCTACCTGCTGGGTGTGGTGGTCACCCCCATGGCCGGGCGCTTGATCGTGCGCCATGGTTTTTTGCGCGCCGTGCTGAGCACCCTTCCGCTGTCCGCCTGCGGCCTACTGCTGACCCTGCTGCCCACGCTGGCGGCGGTGATTGCCGGCCTGGCCGTCTGCTCCTGCGGCGTTTTTATCTGCCAGTCCGCCACCATCAGCCACATTGCCGACAACGTCACCGAGGGCCGATCCCTGGCCACCGGCCTGTATTACCTGAGCTATTACGCCGGTGGCGCGGCAGGCACCTGGCTGGCCGGTCTGGCCTTTGAGAGCTGGAACTGGGGCGGCGCGGTTCTGGTCATCATCCTGTTCCAGGCCCTGGCAGCCGGCATCGCACTGTTGTTCCTGCGCCCGCAAGCGCCTACACGGCGCAATGCCACCTAGCGCCACACCAAAGATCAGGCCAGATCAAAGGCGACTACCGCGTTCCGCACTATCATCCCCTGTTACCTACAGCGCCAACCGGCGCAAGCATTACAAGGAAGATTTACCATGGGCGCGCAGTGGAAAGCAAAGGGCAAGGATCTGGCAGCCAGTGCCAGGGGCAAGATTTTTACCAAGTTGGTCAAGGAAATCACCGTGGCGGCGCGCAATGGCGCGGACCCCTCCAGCAACGCCCGCCTGCGTCTGGTGGTGGAACAAGCCCGCAAGGTTTCCATGCCCAAGGACACCCTGGACCGGGCCCTGAAAAAGGGCTCGGGCGTGGGCGACGATGCCACGCATTACGAGCGCGTCATGTATGAAGGCTTTGCCCCCCACCAGGTGGCGGTGATGGTCGAATGCCTGACCGACAACGTCAAGCGCACGGCGCCCGAAATGCGCGTGCTGTTCCGCAAGGGCCAGCTCGGCACCTCCGGCTCGGTGGCCTGGGACTTTGACCATCTGGGCATGATCGAGGCCGCACCCACCAAGCCCGGCATAGACGCCGAAACCGCCGCCATCGAGGCTGGTGCACAGGACCTGGAGCCCGGCGAGGAAGAGGGCAACACCTTGTTTCTGACCGACCCGGCCGAACTCGATCTGGTTAGCCGGGCGCTACCGGCGCAAGGGTTTACCGTGCTGTCGATGAAGCTGGGCTACAAGCCCAAGAATCCGGTGGACCCGGCCAGCCTGAGCCCCGAGGCGCTGGAAGAAGTGGAAGCGTTTCTGGCCGCCATCGACGCCTATGACGACGTGCAAGAGGTCTACGTCGGCTTGGCAGGCTAAGCACTAACCCGGCTTGGGGCGGGCGGGGCACGGATTTTGCGTGCCCCGGGAACACCCACCGGCGCTTGCCTGCAAGTCACCGGTCCCCTAACCTCCGCTTCTTACCGCCATGAAAAAAATCCGCAGCATCCTGGTCGCTAACCGCAGCGAAATCGCCATCCGCGTGCTGCGCGCAGCCTCCGAGATGGGCATACGCACGGTTGCCATCTATTCCAGCGAAGACCGCTTCGCCCTGCACCGTTTCAAGGCAGACGAGTCGTATCTGGTGGGTGAGGGCAAGAAGCCGATCTCGGCCTACCTGGACATCACCGACATCATCCGCATTGCCAACGAGGCGGAGGTGGACGCCATCCACCCCGGCTACGGTTTCCTCTCAGAGAACCCGGACTTTGCCGACGCCTGTGCCGCTGCCGGCGTGGCCTTCATCGGGCCGAATGGCGATGTGATGCGTACGCTGGGCAACAAGGTGGCGGCTCGCGCCGTGGCCGTGGCGGCGAATGTGCCGGTGGTGCCCGCAACGACTGCGCTGCCCGATGACATCGAGGTGTCCAAAAGAATGGCGCTGGAAGTGGGCTACCCGTTGATGCTCAAGGCCAGCTGGGGCGGCGGGGGCCGCGGTATGCGCGTGATCGAGACCGAGGCCGACCTGGCACCCATGATGGAGCTGGCCAAGCGCGAGGCCCTGGCCGCCTTTGGCAATGACGAGGTGTACCTGGAAAAGCTGGTGCGCCGTGCCCGCCACGTCGAGGTGCAGGTGATGGGCGACAAGCATGGCAACCTGGTTCATCTGTTTGAGCGCGACTGCTCGGTGCAGCGGCGCAACCAGAAGGTAGTGGAGCGTGCCCCCGCGCCTTACATGGACCCTGACACGCGCGCCGAGCTGTGCGAGTCGGCATTGCGATTGGCGCGCGCCGCCCACTACACCCACGCGGGCACCGTCGAATACCTGTTTGACGTGGACACCGGCAAGTACTACTTCATCGAGGTGAATCCGCGCATTCAGGTGGAGCACACGGTGACCGAAGTGGTGACGGGTGTGGACATC
>CAIMZI010000007.1 GCA_903845935.1 uncultured beta proteobacterium
CCTAGCCATCGCCGCCTTGCTGCTGTGCGCCAGTGCCCACGCACTGACTGCTGTTGAAGCGCAGGCAATAGCCATTGGCGAAGGCGATGCTCGGATTGAGGCGCTGCATGCTGCAGCCGCCAAGCCGGATGAGAAAACCGTCGCCTTCCTACAGGCGCTCTCCGAAGACGCCGTCAAAGTCGTCGCGGGCAAACCCGTCATCGTCAATGGTGACAAGGGGCAAGACCCGGTGAGCGGCCTGACCGTGCCTCTGCCCGACAGCGCCGAAGACGTGATGAATAACAACCGCATGCACGGCGAACTCGACAATGCGCTGGCCGCACTCAAGCTGCTCTCGCCTGAAGAATCTGTGCGCCGTGCTGCCATCAAGACGCTGCAGGGCAATGTGGATGAAGGCAGCTTGTTGCTGCTCGACAAGGCCTTTGCGCAGGAAGCCGTGGCCGACCTGAAGGACCAAATCGGCCTGCTGCGCGCCGCCGCCCTGCTGAGCAGCAGCGACAAGGCCAAGCGCCTGCAAGCCGCTGCCCTCTTGGGCCAGAGCGCACAGGCCGCCACCAAGACGCTGCTGGTGGAACGCCTGCAGCTTGAGACCGAGCCCGACGTCAAGGGCGCGCTGCAATTCAGTCTCTCCAAGGTGGAGTCGCACCTGGCCTGGGGCGACCGCCTGGGCGCTATTTTCAGCGGCATCAGCCTGGGTAGCATTCTGTTGCTGGTGGCGCTCGGCCTGGCCATCACCTACGGCCTGATGGGCGTGATCAACATGGCCCACGGCGAGCTGATGATGATTGGCGCCTACGCCACCTATGTGGTGCAGGGCGTGTTCCAGAAATACTTTCCCGGCGCCTTTGACTGGTATTTGCTGGCCTCGGTGCCGGTGGCCTTCATGGCGTCGGCCCTGGTGGGCGCAGCGCTGGAGCGCAGCGTGATCCGCTTCCTCTATGGCCGCCCGTTGGAAACCCTGCTGGCTACCTGGGGCATCAGCCTGGTGTTGATGCAGGCAGTGCGCACGATTTTTGGTGCGCAAAACGTGGGCGTGGAAAACCCCAGCTGGATGAGCGGCGGCGTGCAGTTGATGGGCAATCTTTCGCTGCCCTATAACCGGCTGGTGATCGTCGGCTTTGCGCTGTTTGTGTTGGGTGCCGTCTCCTTTCTGATCGGCAAGACGCGCCTGGGGCTGTTTGTGCGCGGCGTCACGCAAAACCGCGCCATCGCCTCCTGCATGGGCGTCAACACCGCCCGCATTGACACCTATGCGTTTGCACTCGGTTCAGGCATTGCAGGCCTGGCCGGTTGCGCCTTGAGCCAGGTCGGCAATGTCGGCCCCGATCTGGGTCAGGGTTACATCGTCGATGCCTTCATGGTGGTGGTGCTGGGCGGTGTCGGTCAGCTGGCAGGTACCGTCTATGCGGCGCTGGGTCTGGGCATTCTCAACAAGTTTCTGGAGGGCTGGACCGGTGCCGTGCTGGCCAAGATTGCGGTGCTGATTTTCATCATCGTGTTTATTCAAAAGCGTCCCCAAGGCATCTTTGCAGTGAAGGGGAGAGAAGCATGAAAACAAGTATCCCAATGCCTACCAAGGCGCCGCTATTGAGTGGACGCGGCTGGAGCGCCTGGCTGGCTGCGCTGGCCATTCTGTGCGCGCTGGTGCCACTGCTCAATTTGGTGATTCCGGTTGGTAGCATCTTCCACATGAGCGACTTTGCGGTCGGCCTGATTGCCAAGATCATGTGCTATGCCATCTGCGCCCTGGCCATGGACCTGATCTGGGGCTATACGGGGATT
This sequence comes from uncultured beta proteobacterium, assembly GCA_903845935.1. Lineage (GTDB taxonomy): Bacteria > Pseudomonadota > Gammaproteobacteria > Burkholderiales > Burkholderiaceae_C > Allorhodoferax. The sequence goes on from CAIMZI010000007.1 coordinate 1,783, forward strand.
TTGTCGCTGGGCCATGGTTTGTTCTTCGCGCTGGGCGGCTATGCCATGGGCATGTACCTGATGCGCCAGATCGGCCTGGACGGTAACTACAAAAGCGAGCTGCCGGACTTCATGGTGTTTCTGGATTGGAAGACGCTGCCTTGGCACTGGTTCTTTAGTGGCAGCTTTTGGTCCACGCTGATCCTGGTGGTGGTGGCGCCCGGCCTGGTGGCCCTGGTGTTTGGCTACTTTGCCTTTCGCTCGCGCATCAAGGGCGTGTACTTTTCCATCATCACCCAGGCCCTGACCTTCGCTGCCATGCTGCTGTTCTTCCGCAACGAAACCGGCTTTGGCGGCAACAATGGCTTTACCGACTTCAAGCGCATTTTGAATATTCCGATAGCCACGCCCAGCATGCGCATGACGCTGTTTGTGTTGACCTCGCTGACGCTGCTGTTGTTCTTTCTGTTGGGGCGCTGGCTGGTCGGCAGCAAATACGGCCGCGTGTTGCAGGCCATCCGTGACGCGGAAACCCGCGTCATGTTCAGCGGCTATTCGCCCCTTGGGTTTAAGCTGAGCATTTGGGTGCTGTCGGCCATGATGTGCGGCGTCGCCGGTGCCTTGTATGTGCCGCAGGTGGGCATCATCAACCCCAGCGAAATGAGCCCGGCCAACTCCATTGAGATCGCGATCTGGGCGGCAGTCGGTGGACGCGCCACACTGATCGGCCCCATCATCGGCGCCTTTATCGTCAACGGCGCCAAGAGCTGGTTGACGGTGGCCTATCCGGAATTCTGGCTGTACTTTTTGGGTGCGCTGTTTATTGGTGTGACGCTCTATCTGCCCGATGGGGTGGTGGGCCTGGTGAAGAAATTGAAGGGAGGCGCCAAATGACGCCCGATCTGTTGGAACAAGGTGCGAAGAGAGTGGAAGCGCGCATGGCGGCACTTGCTGCCAATGTCGGAAATACCGCATCCGGTGGCCGCAGCGCAGGCTTCTCGCGCCTGAAGCTCGACAACGAGGTGGACGTCACGCACGGCCGCATCTTGTATCTGGAAAGCGTCAACGTCAGCTTCGACGGCTTCAAGGCCATCAACAACCTGTCGCTGGACATTGCACCGGGCGAGCTGCGCTGCATCATCGGCCCCAACGGCGCGGGCAAGACCACGATGATGGACATCATCACCGGCAAGACAAGGCCCGACTCGGGCACGGTGTTCTTCGGTAGCACGATTGATCTCTTGCGCTATACCGAGCCGCAGATTGCCCAGCTCGGCATTGGCCGCAAGTTCCAGAAGCCCACGGTGTTCGAGAATTTAAGCGTATTCGAAAATCTGGAGCTGGCGTTGAAAATGGATAAGCGCGTGCCTGCCTCCATGTTCTTCAAGCTGGATTCCTCGCAGAGCGACCGCCTGGCGGAGATGCTGCACACCATCCATCTGGCGGACAGCGTCACACGCCAAGCCGGCAATTTAAGCCACGGCCAGAAGCAGTGGCTGGAAATCGGCATGCTCCTGATGCAGGACCCCAAGCTGCTGCTGCTGGATGAGCCGGTGGCCGGCATGACCGACGAGGAAACCGAGCGCACCGCCGAACTCTTTCTGTCCCTCAAGGGCAAGCATTCGCTGATGGTGGTGGAGCATGACATGAGCTTCATCAACACGATTTCCGATATCGTGACGGTGTTGTGCGATGGCTCGGTATTGGCGCAGGGAACTCTGGCGCAGGTGCAAAGCGATGAACGCGTGATCGAAGTCTATCTGGGTCGCTAGCCATGTCCATACTCGAAGTAAAAAACGTCAACCAGTACTACGGTGGCTCCCACATCCTGCGCGATGTCAGCCTGTCGGCCGAACTCGGCAAGATCACCGTGATCCTGGGTCGCAACGGCGTAGGCAAAACCACGCTGCTCAAATCCATGATGGGCCTGGTGCCGATCAAGAACGGCTCCATTGAACTCGAAGGACAGGACATCCACAAGGCCACACCGTATGAGCGGGCCAGGGCCGGCATCGGCTTCGTCCCGCAGGGAAGAGAAATCTTCTCCAAACTCACCGTGCTGGAAAACCTGCACATGGGCCTAGCCTACAAAAAGGCCGGCACGCAGGTTCCCGAGGAACTGTATGAGCTGTTTCCCGTGCTCAAACAGATGCTGGGTCGCCGGGGTGGTGATCTGTCGGGCGGGCAGCAACAGCAGTTGGCGATTGCCCGCGCACTGGCGGCCAAGCCCAAGGTGTTGATACTGGACGAGCCCACCGAAGGCATTCAGCCCAGCATCATCAAGGACATAGGCCGCGTCATCCGCATGCTGGCCGACAGGGGCGACATGGCCATTGTGCTGGTGGAACAGTATTACGACTTCGCCCAGGAACTGGCCGACGATTACATCGTGATGGAGCGCGGCGCCGTGCTGGCCCGTGGCAAGGGCGCAAACATGGAAGTGGACGGCGTGCGCTCCCTGGTCGCCATTTAGCGCTCCCCGGTTGCCTGATCACATGGCCCAGATGCGCGGGTTGCAATGGGGCAGCATCCACAGCTCTTGACGCCAGGCGTTGCGAACCGCTCGCAGAAGGTGCATGGCGGGCTCCACCAGCGGGGCCAGTACGCGCACCACGACGACCTGCTTGTTGGGGCTGGTGGCACCGGCAGTCATGGCGAGTTCGCTGCCTGCAATCAAGTCGCGGGCCATGTCCAAGGCTTGCTGCTTGCGTGTACGGTCCAGCGTGCTTCCGGTGACAAAAAACAGGCTGGCCATGCAACGTGCGCCATTCAAGCCGGTGGGGCCGTCCATCAGGCGCGTGTCTGTTGCGGCGATGCGGCCCCGTTCCAGCCAGGCGCCGGGGACCTCAATGTGCTGGGCAAAACTGCCCTTCACAAAAGGCAGATTGGCATTGGGCAGGCCGAAGGCGGTGAGGTCCCAGCCCAGCAGTTCGGCACTGGGTTCCAGGTTCATGACCAGGCGGTTCTCGGCATTGCAATCGTTGTAGCAAAGGGCCTCCAGCGGCAGCCATTCCAGGCGGGAGTCGGCCTGCATGGCAATGCGCGTGGTCTGCAGCGCCAGCGGGCCGTCCGAGCGGTAGAAGCGCGTAGCCCCCGGTGTGGTGACCAGGCCGTGTGTGCCAGTGGCCGCCTGCACCGCAATGTCCAGCGTGTCGCCGCCCACCAGACCGCCGGGCGGATGCACCAGCACGTTGTGGCAGATGGCATCGCCTTCCGGATACAGGCTTTGCAGAATGCGCAGCGGCCCGCTGTGTTCGTGGCGCGCCACCACGCGTTCGCCATGCCTCTCATAGGCCAGATTCAGATGTGCCTGCCAGGCCATGCGTCGCCTCGGCCTCTAGCTGTTGTGCGCGCCGCGGTGGGCCCAGCCGGTGGTGCGGCGTTCCAGCACGCTGAAGATTTCGTACATCAGCATCGCCATGGCGCCTACCACCAAGAGGCCGGCAAAGGCCAGCCCCATCTGCATGGCCGAGCCGGCCGAGATCAGCAGGTAGCCAATGCCCTCATTGGCGGCGGTCATCTCCGACACCGTGGTGCCGACAAAGGCCAGTGTGATCGCCACTTTCAGCGAGGCGTAAAAGTAGGGCAGTGAGCGCGGCAGGCCGACCTTGATCAACACGTCCCAGCGACGCGCGCCCAGCACGCGCAACACGTCTTCGAGCTCCGGCTCCAGCGTGGCCAGGCCGGTGGCGATGTTCACCATGATGGGAAAGAAGCTGATCAAAAACGCGGTCAGGATGGCCGGGCCCACGCCAATGCCGAACCACACCACCAGAATCGGCACAAAGGCCGCCTTGGGCAGGGCGTTGAAGCCGGTCATCAGCGGGTACACGGCGGCATAGGCCAGGCGCGAACTGCCGATGACAAAGCCGAGCAGCACGCCGACCACAATCGCAATGCCGAAGCCGGTCATGGTGACCCAGAAGGTGCGCCAGGCGTGCGCGGCAATGATGAGCTTGAACTCCCAGAACTGCGCGGCAATGCGCGTCGGGCTGGGGAAGATGAATTCCGACACGTCAAAGGCGCTGCAGGCAAGCTGCCAGAGCAGCACCAGAACGATGAGCAGAATCCAGGGCGACCAGGTTTGTAGTTGTTTGCTATTCATGGGGATGTGCTGCTGGTCGCGGCCTGGGTTGCTGTGCGGTGCGCGCCTATGTGGCCGCGCAGCTCGTGCACGATGTCGGTAAAGGCCGGCGTATAGGTCAGCTCCAGGTCGCGTGGGCGCGGTAGGTCAATGTGTTTCTTGACCACAAAGCGGCCCGGGCCCATCACATACACCGTGTCGGCCAGGAACACGCTCTCGCGCAGATCATGCGTCACCAGAATCACGTTGAACTGCTGCTCGGTCCAGAGGTCGCGCAGGATGCACCACAGGTCCTCGCGCGTGAAGGCGTCCAGCGCGCCAAAGGGCTCGTCCAGCAAGAGCATCTTGGGCTCGTGGATCAGGGCGCGGCAGATGCTGGCGCGCTGCTGCATGCCGCCGGAAAGCTGCCAGGGAAACTTGTCCTCGTAGCCGGCCAGGCCCACCTTTTGCAAGAGCTTGCGGGCCCGCTCCACATATTCGGCGCGCTTGACCTTGAAGTTGCTGCGGTAGGGCTCGACGATTTCCAGCGGCAAAAGCACGTTGTCTACCGTCGTGCGCCAGGGTAAGAGACTGGGCGCCTGAAACGCCATGCCGGAGATCTTCAGCGGGCCGGTGACCGCTTGCCCATCGATATGAATGCTGCCGCGCGTGGGCATCTTCAGGCCCGTGGCCAGTTTCATGAAGGTGGACTTGCCGCAGCCCGAAGGACCGACGATGGCGATGAACTCCCCGCGTCGCACCTGCAGGTCAATCGCTTCCACCGCAAAGTGGTTCGCAGCCGCCAGCTCGGCGTTGTACGCCAGCCAGACGTTTTTGAAATCGACGAAGGGCTTGTCGTTTGATGGTTCAGTTGCCGCCATTACTTCTTGGCCGGCAGCACATTGAGCTCGGCTGCGCTGGGCAGGAAGCTGCCGTTCCACACCGCCTCCGGGTTGACGCGGGTCTTGGTGGCAAAGGCGTCCGATACCTGGCTGGCCATCAGCGCCAGGCGCGGTGCCTTGATCTGGCCGAATCCTTCAGCGCGGGCGTCCGGGCTGTTGATGGCGGTGTCGATGGCGAGCTGCAGGCGACGGGTTTCCAGCTCGACATTGATGATGCCGTCGCGCTGCTTGACGAATTCAATCGCCTCAGCCGGTTTGGCCATGGCGTCCTTCATGCCCTTGGCCGTGGCGACCAGAAAGGCCTTGATGACTTCGGGATGTTCCTTGATGAGCTTGGGTGAGGCGATGATGGCATTGCCATACAGCTTCACGCCAAAGTCGGGGTAGGGCAGCACCACCACATCGGCGGCCTTGACGCCGCGCGCTTCCAGGTTCAAGAGCGAGGTAAAGGTAAAGCCGGTGATGGCATCGACATCGCCGCGCGCCAGCATGGTCTCGCGCAACGGTGGGTCCATCGAGGTCCACTGGAAGCCGCTAATGCCATTGGCCTTGGCAAACACCGGGAAGGCCTTGCGCCCGGCGTCAAACACCGGTGCGCCCAGCTTCTTGCCATTCAAATCTTTGGGCGTCTTGATGCCGGATTTTTTCAGCGCCATGACCGAGGCCGGCGTGTTGTTGTAGACCATCATCACGGCCACCGGTTTGTTGGGTGCGTCTGGGTTGTTGGCGTGGAACTCCATGAGTGCGGCCAGATCGGCAAAGCCCATGTCGTAGGCGCCTGAGGCCACACGGGTGACCGCACCGCCGGAGCCATTGCCCGCGTCCACCGTGACGTCGAGCTTGGCGTCCTTGTAATAGCCCTTGGCGACCGGCGTCAGGAACAGGGCCGAGGGGCCTTCAAAACGCCAGTCCAGCTGGAACTTGATCGGTGTGTTTTGGGCCGACGCCAGACCGGCGAACCACAGGGCAAAAGACAGGGCGCTGGCCTGGAGCACAAAACGTTTATTCATGGCGGAGTTCCCAAAAGAGAGATGACCAGTTTAAAGCAAGAAGAGTGCCGCTCAGGTCGGCTCGAGGTGGGGCAGATAGCTACGCCGCATTTCAACCGCGTCGTTTTGCGAAACCGTCAACTCGCCTGTCTTGAGTCGGAACAGCCGCATCGAATTACCGACCTCCTTGACTTGGCTACTCAGCGACTGTGCCGTTGCAGCGAGCTCTTCCACCATGGCCGCATTTTGTTGGGTCATGGTGTCCATCTGGGCGACTGCTTCATTGATTTGTGCGACCCCCATCGTTTGCTCTTTTGACGTGGACCTGATTTCTTCCAGCACGACTGCGACTTTGTCAACCGCACTCAATGCCACATTCATTCGCTCCAAGGCGATAGTGCTCTGGTTGTTGCCCGCGTCAATGCGTTCATTGGACGTGGTAATCAATTGCTTGATTTCTCTGGCCGCCGATGTAGTGCGCTGTGCCAATGCACGCACTTCGGTTGCCACCACCACAAACCCGCGCCCCTGGTCTCCGGCTCTGGCGGCTTCCACCGCTGCGTTCAAAGCCAGGATGTTGGTTTGAAATGCTACGCCCTCAATGAGTTGAATAATTTCCGTAATTTTTTTGGAGGAGTCAGAAATCTCCTGCATGGATTTGGCTACCGAAGACACGGCTTCATTGCTGCGGTGGGTGACCTCCTTGGTGTCGTCTGCCAGAAGGTAACCGCGCTGTGCCGACTCCGCGCTTTGCTGAATTGTGCCGTGCATCTGTTCCATGGATGCGGCGGTTTCCTCCAGATTGCTGGCTTGTGATTCGGTTCTTTCTGATAAGTCCTGGTTGCCGTCGGCTATTTCCTGAACCGACATGCCCAATTGGTCCATTTCCTGGCGAACATCACTGACCACGGTACGCAAATTCACGGACATTTGCTTGAGCGCCTGCTGCAGCTGGCCGACTTGCCCAGAGTGCCCTGTCTTTACCGTATGCGACAAATCTCCTGCTGCTAAGTGGTTGGCGTCTGACACCAGCGCTTCCAAGGGCTTCACCGTCAACGACCAGGTGGTCAGCGTGGCCACACACACCGAAAAAATCACGCCCAGCGCAACAAACGGCAAGGACAGGCCCGTGCCCACCATGGCAATAATCAATCCACCCAGCAGAACTTGAATCCAGGCCAGTCTGGCGATCATTCCAGGCTGGAAAAGGCGCCGTGCTTGGCCTGCCATTCCCGTTCGTACCACTTCACCATGCTTCAAGCCGACGCTGCGCGTGCCCCCATTTTGTTCATTGCGCATTTGCGCGTACAACTTCTCCGCGGCCGCCACGGCTTGTAGGCTGGGAACGGTTCGAACCGATAGATAGCCTGTGATTTGCTCGCCATCCAGCATCGGTGTTGCATTGGCCTGGACCCAATAATGATCACCATCTTTGCGCCGATTTTTGACCAAACCGGTCCAGGGCAACTTGGATTGAATGGTGGCCCACATGTCGCGAAAGGCCTCTTCCGGCATATCGGGGTGTCGCACCACATTGTGGGCTTGCCCGAGCAGTTCACCGGTGGTGTATCCGCTCACCTCGACAAAAGCACGGTTGCAGTAGGTAATGCGTCCCTTGAGGTCGGTAACCGATACGAGGGTCTGTTCGTTGGCAAAATGGTACTCACGTTGAGTGACCGGAAGGTTGCTGCGCATGTGTATCCCTTATTTTTGTGTATGGTTGATCAGACTTCATCGGGCCATTATTTGATGCCGCTGAAGGGCTCAAAAACGCTGATCTGACACGCGTCAATTTTGTGAATCAACTCAATATTAACAAACAAAGCTACAATTTCACAACTCAACTGGCTTTATTTAGTGCCAAGGGAAGACCATGAAAAAGATTCCGGACAAGCCCTATTTTTCGGCCAGCGAAGTGGCAGCCCTGCTACTTGTGAGCACCAACAGTGTTCGCGTGTGGTCCAACAAAGGCATGCTGAAAACCGAGTTGACCTTGGGTGGACATCGTCGCTTTCCTCGAAGCGAGATCGAGCGCTTGGTGGATGAGCGGCAAACGCGATCCAACCGGGAAAAGCCAGACGTCTCGCGGATTCTGATCATCGATGACGACGAGGTGTTCACAGAGATTCTGACGCTGGGCCTTGAACAGGCCATGCCCGAGGCCTTGGTTATGGTTGCTGCAGATGGATTTAGCGGTGGGATGTTGGCAAGGGGAAAGACGCCGGAACTCGTCTTGCTGGATTTGCGCATGCCTGGCCTCGATGGTTTTCAGGTCTGCAAAATGCTGAAGGCGGATGCCGCCACTTGTCACATTCGAATCATCGCGATATCGGGTGATTACAGCGAAGAGCTTGGGCAACGCGTTCGCGCTGTGGGCGCTGAAGGACTCTTGCTGAAGCCCGTGCATATGCCCACCCTGCTAGAGGCTATCCGCGGTTCCTTTTGGCTTGAAAATGCCACGGCAGAGAGTTAAAGGCTTTGGCTTGGGGCTCACGCTGTGAACAGTGGTTCAGTCTGATGGTTTAACGCTGCCTTGCCTGTATGCGCGCCTGCGCTTCGGCAAAGCCCTGAATCACCAAGGCTGCCAGTTTGAGGCAGATGCTTTCGGATTCGGCATGCTCTAAGGCCTCGCACAAGCTCCCCAGTTGCATGGCTCCGACCGCGCGCGATGAGGATTTGAGTTTGTGAGCAAGTTCGGTAATGACTGTAGCCTACTCGGCGATGGCGGCTTTGCGGATGGCTTCCACCATTGCAACCGCTGTCAGTAGGTACTTTTCCAGCAAGCGATCCTGGGTTGCCAAGTTGTCACCCACCAGGCATTGCAGCGCATTTTCATCCCACATTGCCACCAGCTCACTGAAATATGCGACGCACTTCAAACGCTACGCCCAGGCCGGTATGGTCTTGGTGAACCTGCCAACGGCCGGCGTGGATTACCATGTTCCCTTTGGCGGTCGCAAGGGCAGCAGCTATGGCCCGCGCGAACAGGGTAGCTACGCCAAGGAGTTCTACACCACGGTAAAGACGGCCTATTCACTCGCCTGATCCAACCGCTTCCTATGAATAACTGCCTGAAGCCATAGGCCAGACCCTAAGCGGCGCTCAGCAGGTCTAGCAGGCTGCGGGCGATGACCTTGGTGGCGCGACGCAGGTCGTTGAGGTCCAGATTTTCATCGGCGCGCTTGGCGTTGGATTCGAGCACCGTGCGCGGACCGGCACCGTAAATCACGCCGGGAATGCCGGCCTCGCAGAAGATGCGCACATCGGTGTAAAGCGGTGTTCCCAGGGCGGGAATGGCCTCGCCAAACACATCGCTGGCGTGCTTTTGCAGGGCATCTACCAGCGGCTTGTTGCCAGGCAGGGGCTTGAGGGCATTGGCCAGCAGGATGCGCTTGATGTCCACGCTAACGCCCGGGGTCTGGGCAGCGGCCTCCGTGATGACCTGGCGGATATTGGCTTCCACTTCTGCCGGGTTCTCTTCCGGAATCATGCGGCGATCCAGCTTGAGCGTGACACGCCCCGGCACCACATTGGTATTGGTGCCGCCTTCAATCATGCCGACGTTCAGATACGGGTGGGTGATGCCCTCTACCTTCGACGTGACCTGTTGGTACAGCCTGTTCTGCGCATACAGCGCGGTGAGAATTTTGGTCGCAGCCTGCAGCGCGTCGATGCCCGAAGCTGGAATGGCCGCATGCGCCATCTTGCCGTGCACCGTGACCTCCATCTGCAGGCAACCGTTGTGTGCAGTGATCACCTGGTAGCTAAAACCGGCGGCAATCATCAGGTCGGGCTGGGTGAGTTTGTTTTGCAAGAGCCAGGCCGGGCCGACCTCGCCGCCAAATTCTTCGTCGTAGGTGAACAGCAGTTCCACATTGCCATTGAGCTTGGCGTCCAGAGACTCCAGCGCGCGCACGGCAAAGGCGTAGGTAGAGAAGTCGCACTTGCTCACCGCTGCAGCGCGGCCGTAGATTTTGCCTTTGTCGATTTCGCCGCCGTAAGGCTTGTGAGTCCAGCCTTCTCCCGGAGGCACGACATCGCCATGGGCATTCAGCGCGATGGTGCGGCCCTCTCCATACTTGCGACGCACGATGAGGTTGGTGATGGTTTGCAGGCCCGCGGCCTTGACTAGGTCTGCGGGTACCGCATGGCGCTCGGTTTGCAGGCCCATCGCGTCGAGCAGGTCGGCGGCGCGCTCGGCATGCGGCGCGTTGTTGCCGGGCGGGGTGTCGGTGGGAACCTGGATCAGTTGTTGCAGAAACACCACCTGTTCGTCAAAGTGGGCGTCGATCCAGGCGTCTAGTTGTGCGTAGGAGTTCATGGTGTTTTGTGTGTTGAAAAGTTTTTCTTGCCCAGCGCTGGCGCCGCTAGTTCCCAGCGCCGGAGCTGCCGTGGTCCAGTTCTGTCGCCAACCGTTCAAGCAGATGATCAAACGCTTCCACCGCCAATTGCATGTCGTCGCTGGTGGTGGACTCCAGCGGGTTGTGGCTGATACCCGCGTTCTGGCCGCGCACAAACAACATGGCTTGGGGCAGCAGTTCGTGCAGCTTCATGGCGTCGTGTCCCGCCCCGCTGGGCATGCGATACAGCGGCAGGCCCAGCGCCTCCACGGCGGCTTCCCAGCGCTGTTGCCAGGCGGGTGCACTGGGTGCGGCGCTGGCGCGCAGGGTTTCGGTCAAGTGGAGCTGCAGACCGCGAACCTCGGCTATTGCTTGGGCCCTGGCCAGCACATCGGCAGCCAGGGCATCGCGTTGCGTATCGGTGGGCGCGCGCATATCCAGTGAAAACTGGCAGCGCCCCGGAACCACATTGATGGAACCGTTGGGCACATTCAGAATGCCCACGGTGGCGACCGAATCGCCATCGGCGGCGGCACGCTGCTCCACGTACAGCATCAGTTCGGCTACACCCACGGCGGCGTCACTGCGCATGGACATGGGCGTGGTGCCGGCATGGCAGGACACTCCGACCATCTCGCCGCTATAACGCGCGCTGGCGTTGATGGAGGTGACGATGCCAAGGGGCAGATGGAGTTCGTTCAGTACCGGCCCCTGCTCGATATGCACCTCGACAAAGCCCAGGTAGTCGCTGGCGTTGCGCTTCAAGGCAGGAATGCCTTCAACGCGCAGCCCGGCTTGCTGCATGGCTTCGCGCATGCTGATGCCATCGGCATCGACCTGCTCCAGCCACTCCGATTTGAAGTCACCTGTGAGCGCGCCCGAACCCAGAAAAGTGGCCTTGAAGCGTTGGCCCTCCTCTTCGGCAAAGGCAATGAGCTCGATACCAAAGGGCAAGCGCTTGTTCTGCTCTTTGAGTTGTTCAACGCAGGCCAGCGGCACGTAGATGCCCAGACGCCCGTCGTACTTGCCACCATTGCGCACGGTATCAAAATGGCTGCCGGTCATCAGCCGACGCTGCTCGGTGCCGTTGCCTTCGTAGATGCCCACCACATTGCCTACGGCGTCTATCGTCACGCTGTCGCAACCGGCATCCAGCATGTCCTGTTGGATGCGCTGGGCACAGGCGCGGTGCGCCTCGGTCAGGTAGGTGACGGTGAGCTGGCCCTGCTCGGCAAAGCCCGGGTCGCTGTATTGCGCCAGCGTCTCCTGCCAGTCCCAGACCCGATTGCCGCGTTCAATGGACGCGCCAAACTTATCATTCAAACGGATCTCGGCAATACGGTGGACATTGCGCAAACACTCCTGCAACTCATGGTCCGGGTGGCCCAGCAGGCGGCGCTCAAGGGCGGCGATGATCTCGGCCTTTTGCATGCCCAGGCCACGCGGCCCGCGCACCGCCACGATAAACGGGAAACCAAATTTGGCGTTGTAGGCAGCGTTGAGTCGCTGGATTTTTTCAAACTCGGCCGGCGTGCATTGCGTCAGCCCCGCCTTGCTTTGCTCGTTGGTTGATTCGGCCGTCAGGCTTTTGTCCACCATGGCCTTGCCAGCCAGTTCCGGGTGGGCGCGCAACAGCGCCAGTTGCGCATCCATATTCGCGGCCGTCACGATCTGCGCCATCCGGTGCTTGAGCTGGGCCAGAGAATGCAATGGGCGCTGTTGCAAGGCGGTCCGCGCAATCCAGGGCGTGTGTTCGTACAGCCCGCCTAGCATTGTGCAGGCCTCATCCAGCGAGGCGGCGTTGAGTTGCTCCAGTGTCAGAGTGTCCATGTCAGTGCTTACTCGCTAAAGGGATGCGTGGTCTTCCAGTGCCGCGCAATGTCCAGGCGCTTGGCGACCCAGACCTTATCGTGTTGCTGGACATGGTCCAAAAAGCGCTGCAGCGCCGTGATGCGTCCGGGTCGCCCCAGCAGGCGGCAGTGCATGCCTATGCTCATCATGGAAGGCTGGTTCAAACCCGCAGGGTCGCCCTCGGCATACAGGGTGTCGAAGGTGTCCTTCAAATACTGGAAGAACGGGTCGGCATATGAATAACCCTGGGGCAGGGCAAAGCGCATATCGTTGCAGTCCAGGGTGTAGGGCACGATGAGTTGCGGCACCACGTCTCCAGAGGTCTTCTTCACCTGCATCCAGAATGGCAGGTCTTCACCGTAGTAGTCGCTGTCGTATTCAAAGCCGCCGTAATCTGCCACCAGGCGGCGCGTGTTGGGGCTATCGCGCCCGGTGTACCAGCCCAGGGGGCGGTTGCCGGTCAGGCGGGTGAGTGCGTCCATGCCACGCTGCATATGTTCGCGCTCCACTTCTTCGGGCAGGCTCTGGTAATGGATCCAGCGCCAGCCGTGGCAGGCAATTTCGTGGCCCAGTTCTACCAGCGCGCTGCAGAGCTCGGGGTGGCGTTCCAGCGCCATGCCGACACCAAACACGGTGAGCGGCAGATTGCGTTTTTCAAATTCGCGCAGGATGCGCCAGACTCCGGCACGCGAGCCGTATTCGTAAATGCCCTCCATGCTGATGTGGCGCTCGGGGTAGCTGGCCGGATTGAACATCTCGGACAAAAACTGCTCGGAGCCGGCGTCGCCGTGCAGCACGCTGTTCTCGCCGCCTTCCTCGTAGTTGAGTACAAACTGCACCGCCACGCGGGCCTGGCCCGGCCATTGCGCATGCGGTGGTTTGGGTCCGTAGCCGACCAGGTCGCGCGGATAGGGCAGGGTGCTGTCGTAATACTTCATGGTGTTACAGAGTGGTATTGGCTGAGATTCAGGGCATCTTCTACATGGCACAGATGTGCGTCTAGCAGCACGGCTGCCGCGTTTGCATCACGCGCCTTGATGGCCCGGACTATGGCTTCATGTTCTTCATGCGAATGGGCGGCTGCTGTCGAGCTTTGGTACATCAGGGTAATCAGGGCGCTGCGCGAAATCAGGTCGGACAATAACTGGGCCAGCACGTCGTTATGCATGAGCTGTGCCATGCAGACATGGAAGTCGCCCAGCAGCTCGGTGCGGCCCGGCACGTCACCCTCCTGCACGGCCAGCTTTTCTTGCGCCATATGGGTTTGCAGCGTCTTGATGTCGGACGCCTTGGCATGCTGCACAAAGCTTCGCACCATGCCCGCTTCGAGCATGCGCCGCACCTCAAACACCTGCCGGGCTTCGTCGGCAGTCGGGGATGCGACAAAGGCGCCACGTGCGGGTTCAATCTTGATCAGGCGGTTTTGCGAGAGCCGGTACAGTGCCTGGCGCACCAGGGTACGCGACACGCCAAACTGGTCGGCCAGCTTCTGCTCCACCAGCTTGGCACCGGGCTGCAGACGGTGCTCCACAATGGCCCGGGTGAGAGAGTCCACAATGAAACTGGTGGCGCTAGTATCCATGCCCGAATGATAGCGGCAAGCGCCAAAAGTGTATACACTTTGCATCCACTTCATAGACCCCGCAACAAGGAGTTTTCCATGGGCCTGAGTACACATGTGCTGGACACCATGCACGGCACACCAGCGGCCGGCATGCAGGTGGCCCTCTACACGACCGAGGGCCAGCAGGCCACCCTGGTTAAAAGCTTTACCTTGAATGCCGATGGTCGCAATCCGGGTGGCCTGCTGTATGACAACGACAGTCTCAAGGTCGGCACCTACCGCCTGGTGTTTGACGTGGCCGGCTACTTCAGGGGTTGCGGCGTGTCCCTGCCCGAACCCAATTTTCTGAACCAGGTCAGCCTGGATTTTGGCGTGGCCCATACCGACCAGCATTACCATGTTCCCCTGCTGGTCAGCCCCTGGAGCTACTCCACGTACAGAGGATCCTGAGCAAGTGCTTGCACCATTGCACACAACACTGCAGGCTGCCGGGGCAGTGCGGTGGATGGTTCCGGTAGGTAAAAGGAGGAGGGCGCAGCCCGGGGGACAGCGACGGAACTGTCTACCCCACTGACAGCGGCGTACACATCCTGCTTACATTTGCCCTTCGGTCAGGGTGTCGAGCTGGAAGCGTCCACTCTTGTGCCACAGCCAGGTGTCGGTATAGGTCACATGGCCCATCTTAACTGGAGCCGGGAAGGGTGCTGCGGCGCGCACCGAACGCTCGATATCCGCCATCACCTCTGGTGCCTGGCTTGGTGCGCGCATCCAGCGGATATCGGTCACGAAGCCTAGGCCGTTAATGTCCACTTGCAGCACGCCCACTGCATACAACAGCGGCGGCATTTTTCCAGCAAAGATACGTCCCACGTTTTTCTGGTACAGATGTTTGGCAGCATCCTTGCGGTAGTCCTTGGGATTTTTTGCATCCGACACCTTGTCCGGCACGGGGGGCACTACCACGGCGACTGGCGGCGGTAACGGAATGGGGGCGGGTGGTGGTGGCGGTGGTGGTGGCGCTTGGGGCGGCGGTGGCGTGGAGCAGCCGGCCACCAGGGCAGCGATGCAAACCCATGGCTGATACCAGCGCAGGCCAACGACCGTGCACCGGCCAAGGGATGAGTGCCGATTGGCCATTGCGTCTCCGATTGTTTTGGACAGGCATACTGTGCCTCAATTTTCGCCCTTTGGCGCCTTCCATCCCATATAAAAAAGGTTTCTGTTTGTGAACGCTCTGGCAGAGTTGATGGTCCAGCTAAAGACCCGTCCGGCCGTGCTGGTCAGCGTGCAGTCTGCGCGCGGCTCGGTTCCGCGCGAGGTCGGGGCCTGGATGGCGGTGTTTGTCGATACGGTGGTAGACACCATTGGTGGTGGGCGTCTGGAGCTGGATGCCTTGGCCCATGCCCGTGCCATGTTGCGGTCTGCGGGCACCGATCGTGACGCGCAGACGCTGCTCTATCGCCTGGGGCCGGGCCTGGGCCAATGCTGCGGCGGCGAGGTGCAGTTGCACTATGAAGTGCTGACAGCGGCGGATGCACCGGATGTACGATCACGTCTTGCCAGACACGATGTTCCGCTGGCCCTGTTCGGTGGCGGCCATGTGGGGCGCGCCCTGGTGCAGGTCTTGTCCAGCTTGTCCCTATCCATACACTGGATCGATAGCCGCGACGAGATATTCCCCGCACTGGTGCCCGATATGGTGCATGCGGAACACTCCGATCCGGTGCAGGCCGCCGTGCCGGGGCTTGCCAGCGGCAGCCAGGTGCTGATCATGAGCTTCAGCCACGCCGAAGACCTGGATATTGTGGCGGCCTGTCTGCAGCGCCAGCGCGAACGCAGGGACCTGCCCTATATCGGCCTGATTGGCAGCAAGACCAAATGGGCGTCTTTCCGCTCTCGGCTGGCGGCGCGTGGTTTTCTGGACGCCGAACTGGACCAGGTCACCTGCCCGATCGGCATTCCCGGAATTGCCGACAAACGGCCCGAAGCCATCGCAATTGCCGTGGCGGCCCAACTCTTGCTCTTGCAGAAAACAGCCTAGTCTGTAAAACTGTATACAATTTTCGGCAGGAGACCTCAAAAGATGGAAAGCTATTTACTGGATTGGGCCAATCTGCTGCTGCGCTGGGTCCATGTGATCACGGCCATCGCCTGGGTCGGGTCCTCGTTTTATTTTGTTTTTCTGGACAGCAGCCTCACCGCCCCGCTGGATGAGGACCTGAAACGCCAGGGTGTCAGCGGTGAACTCTGGGCCGTTCATGGCGGCGGTTTCTACCATCCGGTCAAGTTTGCCGTATCGCCGCCCAAGCTGCCCGCGCATTTGCACTGGTTTTACTGGGAGAGCTACAGCACCTGGTTGACCGGCTTTTCGCTGTTCACCGTGTCCTATCTGTGGAGTGCGGGCACCTATCTGATTGACAAGGCGGTGATGGACTGGTCGCCGGCCGCTGCCGTGGCTGTGGCTCTGGCCTTTCTGGTTTTGTTCTGGCTCGCCTACGACGGCATTTGCCGCGTGTTTGCGCAGCGCAAAAATGGCGACGCCATCGTCGGTGCCTTGGTGCTGATTTTGGTGTGTGCAGCGGCCTGGCTGGCCTGTCATTGGTTTGCCGGGCGCGCCGCCTTTTTGCTGATGGGCGCCATGATTGCCACCAGCATGAGCGCCAATGTGTTTTTCTGGATCATCCCGGGGCAGCGCGCCATGGTGGCCAGTATCCAGGCCGGTCAGGCGGTGGACCCGATTCACGGCAAGCGCGGCAAACAGCGCAGTGTGCACAACACCTACTTCACGCTGCCGGTGCTGTTTGCCATGCTCAGCAACCACTACAGCTTTACCTACAGCCATCCGCAAAACTGGCTGGTGCTGGTTGCCATGATGTTCGCCGGTGCCGCCATACGCCAGTTCTTTGTCATGCGCCACGGTTTCAAGCTCGGGCGTAATACCCACCCCTGGCCCTACGCGGCGACCGGCATCGTGGTCATTCTGGCGCTGTTGGTCTGGCTCAAGCCCTTGCCAGTAGCGTCAAGCCTGGTCTCAGCGGCCCCGGCGGCCACGGGCGCTGCCGGTCTGCCCGGTGGTCCCATCAGCTACAAAACCCTGCAGCCGATTTTGGAGCAGCGCTGCTATCTGTGCCACGGCCCCCTGGTGCAGATGAAAAACGTGCGCCTAGATTCAGCCCAGGGCGTGGCCGGCCATGCGCAAATGCTGTACCAGCAGGCAGTGGTCACGCGCATCATGCCCATGAACAATGCCACCGGCATCAGCGAGGCCGAGCGCGCGTTGATCAAGCAGTGGTTTGAGTCTGGCGCGCACACCGAGTGAGCCGGAAAAAGCACACTCATGCCCAGTGCGCACCTGCGATGTAGCGCATGGCCCAGGCAATGCACTGGTCGGCGGGCATGGGGCGGGCGATGCCGTAGCCTTGCACCGTGTCGCAGCCCAGGCGCTGCAGCAGCAAACCCTGCCTTTGCGACTCCACTCCCTCGGCCACCACTTCCAGTCGGAACAGCTTGGCGATGTTGATAATCGACTCGACCAGGGCCAGGTCGTCCGGGTCTTCCAGCATGTCGCGCACAAACGACTGGTCAATCTTCAGCGTTTGCACCGCAATGCGTTTGAGGTAACTGAGCGAGGAGTAGCCGGTGCCAAAGTCGTCGAGCGAGAAGCTGATGCCCAGATTGCGGCAACTTTCAATCAGCGCGTTCATGGCGTGGATGTCGCCCAGCGCCACCGACTCCAGAATTTCAAACTCCAGCAGCGCGGGTGACACTTCCGGATGCCGCGCCAGCAGAGCCACCAGCCGCTCCAGAAAATCTGCTCCCTGAAAGTGTCTGGCGGCGATATTGACGCTGATCGGCCAGACATGGCCCAGGGCCTTCCAGCGCACAATTTGCTGCAGCGCCTGCTCAATCACCCATTCACCGATTTCCACAATCACCTCGGTTTGCTCCACCAAGGGCAAAAAGCTTAATGGTGGAATCATGCCGTCCTGCGGATGCTGCCAGCGCAGCAAGGCCTCGAAGCCAGCCACCGCGCCGGTGCGCAGATTGACCTTGGGCTGGTAATGCAAGCGCAATTCATTCTGAGTTACCGCTTGGCGCACACGTTGCAGGGTCTGATGGGTGGACTCGCGCTCCAGGTCTTGGCGCACGTCAAACAGGTGATAGCAGTTGCGCCCGGTTTGCTTGGCCACATACATGGCCTGGTCGGCGTGGCGCAGCAGCGCATCGGAGTCCGAGTTGTCGATGGGAAATATCGATAGGCCAATGCTGGCGGTCACGCTCAGGCTGAAGCCGCCGATGGTGAAGGGCTCCGAGAGTATCTGCAGCAGGCGCTGCATCAACGCATCCACGTCCTCGATCTGGTCCAGATCTTCCAGCAGAATCACGAACTCGTCGCCACCCAGGCGCGACAGGGTATCGACTTCGCGCAGTTGCTGGTTCAGGCGCGTCACCACCTCCATCAGCAGTTTGTCGCCGGTATCGTGGCCGTGGGTGTCGTTGATCGGTTTGAAGTGGTCCAGGTCCAGCAAACAGACCACCAGCTTGCTGCCATTGCGTTTGGCCTTGTCCAGCGCGCGGTCGAAGCGGTCCGCCAGCAGCGCTCGGTTGGGCAGCCCGGTGAGCTCGTCGTGGCCAGCCTGCCATTGCAGCCGGTCCTGAATCTTGTAGTTCTCTGACACGTCACGCGCCACCAGCACGCAGCCGATCAGCGTGCCATTCACCGACCAGATCGGAGAGGCCAGGCTTTCTACCGGAACGGTGATGCCCTGCGGCGTTAGCAAGCCGCCATGGAATTCGGCACCGGCCTCGGGCAGCTGCTTGAGCACCGCTAGCACCGGGTTGTTCAGCGGCAGTTGGGTGCCCAGGCCCACCAGTGGGAAGACCTCCGATACCGACCTGCCTACCGCCTCGGCGTGCCGCATGCCGGTGAGGCTGCAGGCCGAAGCGTTCATAAAGGTCACCGCGCCCGATGGGTCGGTGGTGATGACGGCGTCGCCAATGGACGCCAGCGTCACCTGGGCCAGCTCCTTTTCCTCCTGTAAGGCGACCTTGAGGGCCTGCTCATCCTGGGTGCGTGCGGCCAGGGAATTGAGCATGAAGTTAAAGGCGCGGCCCAGATGGCTGAGCTCGTCGCGGCCGCTGACCTGGGCGCGGCTATCCAGCCCGCCGGAGCGCACGGCGTCGGCCACCCGGACCAGTGCCTGAAGCCGGCGCGTCAGGCGTTTGGCCAGCAACCAGGCCAGCAGGATGCCCACCACGATGGCTGCGGTGGTGTAGAACAGGCCGGTTTGCACAATGGCGGCGAGCCTGGAGGCGGTCTCGTCCTGGGAGACGCCCAGGCGCACCCAGCCTATGCGCTTGCCATGGATAGCAATGGCATTCACCACGTCGGCCTGGGCGGCATTCCGCAACAGAATTTGCTGCGGCTGTATCAGCTCGGCAAAGCGTGAAAAATCTGCCAGATATTTGCCGCGCAGGTCCGGCTCACCATGGGCCAAGATTTTGCCGTCAGGTCCAAGCACCATGGCATGCACCACGCCCGGGTAGCGACTGATGGCCAGTGTCAGCTCCTGCAAGCCCGCCAGGTCCGATGACAGCAGGGGCGTGGTGGCAATCAGGCTCAGGTTCTTGGCCAGGCTGAGGGCCTGGCTGGTCTGGCTTTCAATCAGGAACTCTTTCTGGCGCTGGGACAGGTCGCACACAAACAGCGTCATCATGACGGCATGCACCAGTGCCACACCCCAGATCAGTTGCCGCTGTACCGATCCGTTAAACAGGCCAGTGAGCTTTTTTAGCCAGTTGTTCATGGTTGCTTTAGCACCGAGCTCTTGTATTCCTTCAGGAAGCGGCGCACCACCTCATAGTCCTGGTTGCTGGCAGCTACAAAGTTTTGCGTATCAATGCCCGCCAGCAGTTCTCTTCCTTGCGCGGAATGTTCCAGCGTGGTCAGCAATTCCAGTACCCGCGTGCCGATCGCCTGCGGCAACTCATTGCGCACGATGATGGCATTTTGTATCAGGGTCGGGGTCTCCCAAATCACCCGCAGTTCTGCGGCCTCGCCCGGATTGGATTGCTGAAATGCCTTCCAGGCCGTCGGCCAAGTGGCGCTGGCGGCGCTCTGCTTCAGGTAGGCATTCATGATCGACGAGTTGTGTGTGCCTACATAAATGTTGTGGATGTCGGTCTGCACATCCACCCCATGCTTTTGCAGATACAGCTGCGGCATCATGGCTGCGGCCAAAGCGGTGGGGGCGGGGTAGGCCACGACCTTGCCCTTAAGGTCGCTGGGCTGTTGGACGGGGCTGTCGTTGCGCACAATGAAGATACCCTTGAAGACACTGTCATCGCCCATTTTTGCGATCACGTGGTAGCCCCAGTCCTGCGCCAGGGTGGCGTGGTAGGGGTTGGGCAAGGCCAGGTCCGCGCTGTGCTGCTTCAGTTTGCGCTCAAAGTCGGCGTAATCATTGGCGGTTTCCAGGTCAAACAGATTGCCCGGCATCTGGCTATCCAGGTACTCCATCAGCGGCTCAAACTTTTGCTGCAGCAACTGGGGGTTGTAGAGCGGATGCACCAGGAAGACCCAATGCGTTTTGCCGTCCACGGCGGCGGCCTTGCTGTCGTAGCGGATGGCGGGCACCGGGCTTTCCTTGCCGCAACCCGCCATCAGGGCCAGTGCCGACCAAGTCAGCAACACGCAGCACCGCATGGTCCAGCCGGACCAGAACGAAGAATCTCTTGCCTGCATGCTTGCACTCCTCGAGATTGATTTTGACCTATAACAAGGTTAGCCACCCGAGTGTAGTGCGAAGCGAAGGCGTTTCAGAACCACATATACTGAAATCCGCTTCGCCAACAGGGGTCCGCATGTCCAGCTTCAAGATCAATCAGCACGAGGCCATCTACTCGCTGTCGGATGCGCTGGATCTGGTGGGCGTCACCCACATTCACCATGGCAAACGCGTGGCCTATATTGCCGCCGAAATTGCCAAGCGGGCTGGGTGGTCACGGGTGCGTACGGATGAACTGTTTCAGGCGGCCATCCTGCACGACTGCGGTGTGTCCAAGACCCTGGTGCATGCCAGGCTGGCCCAGTTTGAATGGGAAAATGAAGCCGAGCACTGTGCGCAGGGCGCCGAACTGATGAACTCCTGCGCACTGCTGAGCCCGCTCTCCGACCTGGTACGCCACCACCACACGCATTGGAATTCCGTGGATGCCGTGCACCTTCCTAGGGAGCGCAGGCTGGCGGCTAATTGCATTTACCTGGCCGATCGCGTCGACATTTCCTGCCTCAGCATGCGCGGGACCTCCGGCAACCTGCTGCTTTCGAGGGACGCGGTGCGTGCGCAAATTTTTGAAAAGCGTGGCGAGTGGTTTGAGCCCGGCCTGGTGGACTGTTTTATGGAAGTCTCAGCCTCCGAGGGCTTCTGGTTCACGCTTGAAAATGAGCACGTGAGCGGCTATGTGTCACGCTGGATATTCGAGTCGGCTGAGGTGGAGATTGATTTTCTGGAACTCCGAAGCCTGGTGCGGGTGTTTTCCCGAATCGTGGATGCCAAAAGTGCCTTCACACGCGAGCACTCCGAGGGCGTGGCGTCCCTGGCGCGTTTCCTGGGCGAGCAGTTCGGACTACCCGAGCGAAGCTGCGAAATGCTGGAGCTGGCCGGCCTGCTACACGACCTGGGCAAACTCCGAATTCCGGATGAGCTGCTGGAAAAAAATGGCAAGCTGACGCCGCCGGAATATGCCAGCGTGCAGCGCCACAGTTTCGATACCTATAACATCCTGCGCAACATCCACGGCCTGGAAGAGGTGGCTTTATGGGCCGGGCAGCACCACGAGCGGGTGGACGGCAGTGGTTACCCGTATCACCACGCGGGTGCAGATATTTCGTTTGAGAGCCGGATTGTGGCAGCAGCCGATGTGTTTCAGGCCCTGGCGCAGACCCGTCCCTATCGGGGCCCCTTGCCGCCCTTGGAGATTTTGGCCATCTTGCAGGAGCAGGCACGATCAGAAAAGCTGGATGCCTCCATCGTGCAAAAAATCGAATCGTTGCTGGATACCTGCCACCGCGTCGCACTGGCGCACTGAATCGGTGAGCGGCTCAGGCCGCGCCTGCCAACTGCAGCGCCAGGCGGTTGTGGCGCTCGATCAGCGGCCCCAGATCCAGCGTCGTCAATTGGCCCCGGCGCACCACGACCCGGCCGTTGACGATGCTGGTGTCCACTTGCGGACTGCCGCACAGCAGCAGCGCACCGACCGGATCATGCACGGCACCCCCGGCAAAGCTCAGGGTGTTCAGATCAAACAGCACCAGGTCGGCGCACATGCCCACGACAATCTGGCCGATGTCGCTGCGGCCCAGCACCTGGGCACCGCCGCGGGTGGCCATATGCAGCACGTCGCGCGCCGTCATTTCGGCCGGACCCAGGTCGCAACCAAAAAAGGTTTTGCGCTCGCCATTGGGGAGTATGCGGTCCTCGGTCGGCTGCAGGGCGCGGCCAACACGGGCCAGCAGCAGGGCCTGGCGCGCCTCGTTGACCATGTGGGCGGCGTCATTGCTGGCGCTGCCGTCCACGCCCAGGCCCACCGGCACACCGGCATCCAGCATGCGGCGAATCGGTGCAATGCCGCTGGCCAGGCGCATATTGCTGCAGGGGCAGTGCGCCACTCCGGTCTTGCTGGCGGCAAACAGGCTGATGCCCGCGTCGTCGAGCTTGACGCAGTGGGCGTGCCACACATCGGGCCCCAGCCAGCCCAGGTCTTGGGCATATTGCGTCGGTGTACAGCCAAACTTTTCGCGTGAATAGGCCAGGTCGTGGTCGTTCTCGGCCAGGTGGGTGTGCAGGCGCACGCCCTGGCTGCGCGCTAGTTCGGCCGACAGGCGCATCAGCTCGCGGCTGACGCTAAAAGGCGAGCAGGGCGCCACCGCCACCTGGGTCATCGCGCCAAAGCTGGCGTCATGGAAGTTTTCGATGACGCGCTGTGTGTCCTTCAGGATGAAGGCTTCGTTTTCCACCACGCTATCGGGCGGCAGGCCGCCCTGGCTCTGGCCCATGCTCATGCTGCCGCGCGTGGCCGTGAAGCGCATGCCGATTTGTTGCGCAGCAAAGATGCTGTCATCCAGGCGCACGCCGTTGGGGTAGAGGTAGAGGTGGTCGCTGCTGGTGGTGCAGCCCGATAGCAGCAGCTCGGCCATGGCCACCTGGGTCGAGACCTGCACCATCTCGGGCGTGAGACCGGCCCAGATCGGGTACAGGCCGCGCAGCCAGCCAAACAGCTCGGCGTTCTGCACCGCTGGAATGGCCCGGGTCAGGCTCTGGTACATGTGGTGGTGGGTGTTGACCAGGCCAGGTGTCACCAGATGGTGGCTGGCGTCAATCACCGCGTCGGCCTGCAAGGCCTCGGGCGGCAGTTCGTCTGCCGGACCGATGAAGGCGATGGTGTTGTCGCAAATAAAGACGGATGCGTTGCGCAACTCGGTGCGCGCGTCGTCCTGAGTTGCAATGGTATGGGCGTTGTGAATCAGCAGCGTGTGCATAGGGTCGAACTCAATCGTTTGGAGGTCCAAATCATCGAGGCCGAATCCCGCTGAAACGATGGAGTTTCCAGAGGCGAGCGCCGCGTTGCCGTGCGTACCGGGCTGTGCAGCGCCATCATAGCCGCTCATGCCGCAATGTTTGATCTTCCTCAAAGTGAAAATGAGGGCCAGGCGGCAAAGTGCCCTCCATGTTAGTCAGTCAATATGCATTCATCGCCGCGTACCCTAGTCAAACCGTGTTGTCCGGAACGGTGCTGCTGCAACGCGCAGTACCTGCGGGTACGGCTGTATTTGTTGAGTCCGGTCGCGTCGTCCTGGGCATTGCCGCACCGGCCTTGATTTCTGAGGCCGGTGTTGCTGGTCAGGCCACCAAATCCATGGAACACCAGCTCGGTGTAGTGATTGGTCCGGCCTGGCTGGAGGCCAATGCATCGGTGCTGGAGCTACCCAGCGCCATGGACGCGGTGGCCGAGACCGATGTGGTGTTGCGCCGGGTTCCACTGGCCGATTTCAAGGCCTCGCTGTGCGGCAGTTCGCTGGTAGCTCTGGCTGTTTTGAATGATGTGGCGCGTGCCCATCGCCAGCAAACCGAGCTGGCGGTCAGCCGCCTGGCCAAGGATGCCGAGGCACGCTGTGCCGAGTGGCTGTTGCGCCACGCCGAGTCCAGCGACAAGGGCGTGTGCTCGGTCAAGCTGCAGCAACGCAAGCGCCTGATTGCCGCACAACTGGGCATTGCCCCGGAAACCCTGTCGCGGGTGCTGCGTCACCTGCGTGAGCGCAGCCTGATCAGTGGCTCGGGCCGGGTGGTCAATCTGGTGGATCCGGGCGGTCTGCGCTCACTCGCTGGCGTCTAGAGCCATGCTGCGCGGCGTGAAATTGTTATACCTGGGCCGCTTGTAGAAGTTCCAGTGCGGCGCCAAAGTCATACGCCTCCAGAGCCTGCTCCATGTCCCCAAAGCACGAGGGATACGCGAATCTCAATAAGGCCGCGTTGTCGTTGAACAGGTCCAGCGCGGCCACGTCATCGTCCTTCATCAGCTGTTCCAGCCGGTCCAGCAGCTTTCGCAACTTGGCAAGATCCGCGCCCGAGGCCACTGGCGGCGCGCTCGCTTCTGGCAGGCTGACGGCCAGCGCGTCCAATAAGGCCAATAAGGATTGCCCAGCGGCCTCGCTCAGGGCCTCGATGCGCTCGGAGGGCAGGCCTTGGTGGATGGCCTGTTCCAGTGCATCCGCGTCCAATTGCACCCGGCTTGCGCCTATATTGCCGGCCACCCCCTTGAGCGTGTGTGCGGCGCGTTCTGCTGTGGCCAAGTCGCCTTGCGCCAGTGCGTCGTGCACGCGGTCCATGGCGTCGCTCTGTCCGCGCACGAAAGAGCGCAGCAGCTCCTGGTAGAGCGACTCCCGTCCCATCGCGCGCCGCAGGCCCTGCGCCATGTCGAGCCCCGAAATGGCTTGCGGCAAGACCGCAGCTTGGTATGACAGGGGCCGTGGAATATCCAGGACGGCTGGGCTCGCTGTGCGGGGCGCAATCCATTGGATTAATTTGGCCCAGAGCTCGTCGGGCTCTATGGGTTTGGTCACAAAGTCTTGCATGCCGGCCTGCAAACAGGTGTCGCGGTGTTGCTGCATGGCATTGGCGGTCATGGCCACAATCACCGGAAAATCCACGCCCAAAGTGCGGCGGATTTCCTGGGTGGCGGCGACGCCGTCCAGCACCGGCATTTGCATGTCCATCAGCACCAGGTCCCAGTGGCTGGGCGTCTGCAGAATGCGATCGACGGCGACGCGCCCGTTTTCGGCAATGTCCACCTCCAGACCGGCCGCACTCAGCAGTTCGCTGGCCACCAGCTGGTTGAGGTCATTGTCTTCCACCAGCAACACGCGCGCACCGGCAATCGCCGCCAGCTGCTGCGCCCGAACCTCGGGTGCCGCTGTCCGTTCGGCGCTGCTGGCGCCGCTGCGGCCCTTGGCAAAAGGCGCGCTGAACCAAAAGGTGGAGCCGCGGCCGAGTTGCGACTCGACGCCCACGCTACCGTTCATCAGGCTGGCCAGGTTTTTGCAGATGGCCAAGCCCAGACCGGTGCCGCCGTACTTGCGGGTGGTGGAGCTGTCGGCCTGCTGAAAGCTCTGGAACAGCTTGTCCATTTGCTCCTGGCTCAGGCCTATGCCGGTGTCGCGCACCTCAAAGCGCAGCGTCACCTGCTGGCTCTGTTCGGCCACGGGAAACACGGCCACACAGATTTCACCGCCGGGGGTGAACTTGATGGCGTTATTGGTAAAGTTGATCAGGATCTGGCCCAGGCGCAGGGCATCGCCGTTCAGTCGCTCCGGCACGCCCGGCTGGATGTCAAACACCAGCCGCAGGCCCTTGGCCCGGGCCTTGTCGCCCATCAGGTTGGTGAGCTTGTCCAGTACCTGGCCTAGGTCAAAGTCGCGGTGCTCCACGGTCAGCTTGCCGGCCTCCATTTTGGAGAAGTCCAGGATGTCGTTGATGACGCCCAGCAGGTGCTTGCCCGAGTCCTGAATCTTGCCCAGAAAGTCACGCTGGGTGCGGGTCAACTCCGTCTGCAACACCAGGTGCGAGAGGCCGACGATGGCATTCATGGGGGTGCGGATTTCGTGGCTCATATTGGCCAGAAAGTCGGCCTTGATGCGCGTTGCGTCCTCTGCCGCCAGCTTGGCGTTGAGCAACTCGGCCTGGGCCTGTTTTTGCAGACTGATGTCCTGGCAGATCAGCAGATGCCCATCCTGCAGGTCGAACTGCATGGGCGTGACCACCATATCGGCGACAAACGGTGTCTTGCCATGGCGCAATAACACCCACTCGAATTTGACCGAGCCTCGTACCACGCGCAGCGCGATGCCCTCGGGCGGCAGCAGCGCCTTGTCCTCGCTGCGCGCCGAGGCATAGGCCAGAATTTGACCGAATAGCGCTGCGCTGCACTGGCCGTTGGGCTGCAGCGCGGGCGAGAAGCTGTTGTCTCCGGTGCAGTGGCCCAGCAATTGTTCGGGTCCATCCAGACCAAAGAGTTCCAGTGCCGGGGCGTTGCTGGAGAGAATGCCCTTGGGGCCGCGAAACAAGTAGGTGTCGGGCGACTTTTCCCACAGAGTTTTGAATTGCAAGGTGGCTAGTTCCTTGTCTTCCTCAATCCTTTTGCGCCGACTGATGTCCTCCAGATAACCGTTCCAGATACTGCGTCCATCGACCCGCTGCCCACCGTATACGGCGGCCACGCGCAACCAGCGCACCTCGCCATGGACGCTGGCGCGCACCGCTAGCGAATACGAAGCGTCGAGCTGGCCCTGGCGCACCCGCTCTTGCGCCTGCGCCGCCAGGCCCCTGAATGTACGCCCGTCTTCGGGCTCCAGTGCCGCGGTAAATTGATTCGGATCGGCCAGGATCACGCTGGCTTCTAGGCCCAGCAGCTCCTGCACACGCGCACTAAAAAAAGTGTAGCGCACAAGGCCGGAGCTATCGCCCTCGGCCTGGAAGATGGCCAGCGGCAGCGTATTGGACAGATCGAGCAGGTCGTGTTGAAAACGTTCGCTTTTGATCCTGGCCTCTTCCTGCGCCTGCTCCTTTCGCTTGCGCAGGCTGACGTCGCGCACGCCCAGGCAGACCCGTGGCGGCTGCGTGCCGATTCCAGGCATGCACGCCAGGGTGACCTCCACGGCCAGGGTGTTGCCGCTGGCGTTTTGCACCCAATAACTGTTTGCCTCATGTGCCTCACTCGGCGCCACAGGGGACAGCACCGCGTCCAGGGCCTCGCCTATGGCCGGCAGCAAAAAACTGACCGGTACGCCGGCCAGGTCGGCGGCGCTGAAACCAAACAGGTGTACCAGTCGGTCATTGACCGCCAAGATGCTGCCATCACCCTGCGCCACGATGACCCCGTCGGGTGAGAGTTCTAACAGCCCGCGGTAGTCAAGTTGGGAGGTCATGGCAAAGGTTTTATGGTTTGGGAAGGTGCAGGCTGACCGTGGTGCCGCTGGTGGCGGTGTGCAATGCCAGGGATGCGCCCAGTGCATCGCGCGCCACGCTTTTTGCAATGTAAGCGCCAATGCCGATGTGCCCCTGATTGAGTTTACTGGTAAAAAATGGATCGAAGAAATGTTCCACTTGCTCGGTCACGAAACCTGCACCTGAGTCGCTCACGCTGATGCGTATTTCGGTAGCACTTTCGGTGGCGCTCAGCAGCAAGGATGTCTCGCCATTGGCTGCGCGGCCATGGGCGCGAGCGTTGTCCAGCAGCTCGCCCAGCACGGTGGCCAGGGCGTTGCGGTCCAGAATCAGCGAAAGGCCCACGGGGCAAGCGCAACGAATGTCCAGGTCCGGGTAGCCTTGAGCAATCAGCTCCAGCTCTTCGATCAGCGGCGTGGCGAGTGGCGCACTGGGCGCCGTCGCTGCGGAAATCTGCTTCAGGCGTTGGACCATTTTGGCGGCGCGGCGTGCCTGCTGGTCGATCAGGACGACGGTTTCCTGGATGTCCTGTGCAAATTCCTGCGCCGAGCCGCTGTCTGCCACCATGGCGGCTAGCGCATCGCAGCAGGCAATCTGCACGCCCAGCGGGGTGTTGAGCTCATGCGCCACACCGTTGACCAGGCGTCCCATGATGGCGGCCTGGCGCTGCTCCAGCAGCTGTTGCTGTGCCTGCATCAGGTCCCTAGTCAGGCTTTGCTCTGTGAGTATGGCGACCATGCGAGTGGCCATCGCGCTGGCCACCAGGGCGTTGAATTTGCGGTCCAGATTGTCAAACGGCTTCTCAAAGCTCAGCACGCTGACGATGCCGATGGTGGCCAGACCCTGCTGCACCGGCAGAATGCTCAAGCCCACGCCGCGCAAATCGGCTAGCTCAGACGGCAGGCTGGCGCGCTCGGCCTCCAAGCCTTGTGCCGACAGATGGCGCGGCAGGCGCCGGGTCCACATCAGGGCATCAAAGTCCTGCAACTGGTCCAGCTCCAGTTCGCTGACCTCGACCGCCTGCCCCTGCGCCACCACCAGCGCGCAGCGTTGCTGGAATACGCACAGCAGGCGCCAGTGCTGGACGCTGGAGCAGTGTTTCCAGCGCCCGGCCACGGCCCTGGCAACCTCTTCAATAGACCGGCGGCGCTGCACTTCCTCAATCAGCTGCAGCAAGCCGTCAAAGCGCACCGCCCGGTGCGCGTCCAGCGCGCGTCTCTCCGGGCTGCTGCCTACGAGAGGCGTGAAACAGTCGCCCGGTGTGGAAGTTGTCATGGCTCCACAAGCGCCTTGTATTGCGGATCCAGCGGCAAGCGCATGCCGCTGGTATAGCAATTGAACATCATGGCCAGGTCAATCACGCCCAACAGTTCCTTGATTTCACTGTCGCTAAAGCCGGCGGCCTGCAGTGCTTCGAAGTCTTCATCGGTGACGGAGTTGGCGTCGTAGGTCATTTTCTCAGCGAATTGCAAGGCCGCTCGGTGCGATGCGGGCATGGGCACGCTGCTGGCCGGGTCGAGTATGGTGACCAGGTCCTGGTAGCTCAGGGTGGGGTCCATCTGCAGCGCCGCGTGGGCGTGGCAGGCGCTGCAATACGCCGCACCATTGATGCGCGACACCACAAACACCACGATTTCCTTGAAGGCCACGGGCAACTCGCCCTCCAGCAGACAGCCCCGGGTTTTTTCCCAATAGGCCCGGATCAGGGTCGGGTTGTGGCCCAGGCTGGTCATCCAGACCGGCGGTTCGGACGCGCCACTCAGACGCAGAAATTCGTCGTATACCGCGCGGGTGCCGGCTTCGGCCTGTTCGTACGAGGTCAGTGTGTATCGTTGCATGCGCTCTCCTGGGTGGTTAAAAATCCGAAATAGCTCAGCAAGGGGCTTCTATGCTGATGTGTACGCCCTTGGCTGCGCGGTGTATGTCGATGTGGCCGCCCAGCTTGTGCCGCACCAAGTTGCGCACGATTCCCATGCCCAGACCGCTGCCGCCCTGTTCGCTGCGGGTGCTGTAGCCGTCATCAAATAAACGGGCGTAGGCCTCTTCGCTCAGGCCCATGCCATCGTCGTAGTAGTGCACCAGCACGTGATTGCCCGGCAGCAGCGTGCCGACCAGGTGGATGACGCCCTGGCCGCGGCCGTCAAAGCCATGCAGCATCGAGTTGGCCACCAGGTTGCCGATCACCTGTTGCCAGACCGCGCTGTCCGCGCGCACCAGCAGGTCTTGCGCAAAATGTACCTGGCAAGTCAGCCGCAGCTGCGGTCGCCGCGTTGCCTGCAGCTTGACTGCGGCTTGCAGTGTGGCCGCCAGGTCGATCAGCGGCAGCGTGCAGACGGATGCCGCTGGGCTGGTACTGCGAGTCAGAATTTGCACGCTCAGTTGCAGGCTGGACTGCAACAGTGCCACCGTCTCGCGCCATTCCTCCAGCTGAGCCATGGCCTTGTGCAGGGAGGCGGCGTCCAGTTCGGCCAGGATGGCGTCGATTTGGGCCGGCAGCATGGATGTGGCCATGGCGCAGACACCGACCGGTGTGTTGAGCTCGTGCACCAGTCGGCGCAGGGCCAGATCGGATGGGGCGGTGCTGTCGGGCATGCTCGGCCTCCTCGTTCAGTGGGCCGGGGCCCAATGCGCCAACGCGGCGCCGGCACTGCCCAGCCACAGCTTCAGCACGTGCAGCTCAGGGCCTGCCAGCGCTTGCGACGCCGACATGCAAAGCGTCAGCGCCTGGCCCTTGGCCAGCGTCAGCGACACGGCAACCAGCGCATCCTCGGTCATCAAGGTTCCCGGTTTTTCCAGTGCCTTTAGCAGCATGCTGTGCCAGGCTTGCGCGCTGCCAGGGGCCGTGCTGGCGACGACACCGCCGTCGGTACTGCAGTGGATGCCGCTAAACAGCTGCAAGTCGCCAAGCTGCGCCACCAGCGCCTGGGCCAGGGCGCTTCTGTCTCTGGCTGCAAACACCGCAGCGTTGAGGCGGCCCAACACCTCCAGGGCGCGCCGGCTGCTCTCCATGGACTGCAGGTGGCTGAAGGTGCGTATGCTGGCCATGACTGTGGTGAACAGCTTGGCGGCGGTGAGCTCGGTCTTTTCCTTGTAGTCGTTGATGTCGTAGTCCACCATCACCTGGCGCTCGGGCGCCTGGCCCGGCTGGCCGGTTCGCAAAATGATGCGCACCAAGGGATTGTTGGCTCGCTCGCGGACGTGTTGTATGAATTCCAGGCCGGCGACTTCGGTTTCCATCACCACGTCGAGCAGGATGACGGCAATGTCTGGATGTTTTTCGAGTTGCTCGCGTGCGTCCTTGGCCGACAAGGCATTGATCAGTTGGCTGGGCCTGCCCAGCACCGACAAATTGCGAAGCGCCAGTCTGGTGACCTGGTGAATGGCAGGTTCGTCGTCAACCACCAGAATCTTCCAGGCCGCGTGGTCCGGATGCGCGGCTTGCGCAACAGCAACTTCTGCCATAAAACCCACCCCGAAGTCGTTTATTGAAATGTATGAATAAGGCGACTATATGTCAGTTGAAGCGGCTTGGCAAAGTGTCGCCATGGCGGCGGTGCGGCACGTCTATCTCTGCCTCTGTGCCCCACCTAGAGAAAACGGAAATAGCCAAATTCAGCTCAGCAGAGGGAGCTGACTTACAACGATTCAGATTGGTCGCCCGCACCTTGGCTGACGGCGCTTCCATCGCCGGGTCGCAAGGCCCAGAACGACAGAGACGATAGCAGCGTGATGGCGCCCAACAGCAGGAATGCGTGGTGCAGTGCCTGGGTTACAGCGAATCTGTTCGTTTGTGGAATGTCCCCCAGATACCAGGCCGTCACCAGCGTGCCACAGGCCAAACCAAAGCTCATGGACAGCTGCTGCATGGAACTTCCGATGGTGCTTGCCATGCTGGAATCTTGGGCTTCAATGTCCGAATACGCCATGGAGTTCATGCTGGTGAACTGCAGGGAATTGAAGAAACCCTGGACCAGACTCAAACCGACGATCAGCCACAGGGGCGTGTTGGCTGCGACCAAAGAAAACAGGCTGATCGTCAGGCCAATCAACACGGTGTTGACGACCAGAACCCTGCGATAGCCGAACCGCGCCAAAATCCTGGTCGCAACCAGTTTCATGAACATGGCCGCTGCGGCAACCGGCATCATCAGCAATCCGGATTGCCAGGACGTCATGCCAAGCCCGACTTGGTACAGCAGCGGCAGCAAAAACGGTATTCCGCCCAGGCCCAGTCGCGTGACAAATCCCCCGAGAACCGAAATGCGAAAGGTGCGTACCTGGAACAGCGATAGGCGCAGCAACGGGGACGGGGTGCGTCCGGCATGGAAGCCATAGCCCAGCAGGAGCAGAATCGCAATGGCGCACAAGACAGACGCCATAGTTCCATCTATCCGGTGCTCACCAAAGACCTCCAGCAGCCAGGACAACAGTGCGGTACCGGTGCCAAAGAGAACGAATCCCACCAAGTCAAATGAACGCTGCGATTCGCCCCGGTAATCGGGCATATGGCGGTGTATCAGCCACTGCGCGGCAATACCAACCGGAATGTTGACGAAGAAGATGTCGCGCCAGGAAAGCCAGTGAACAATCAGCCCGCCTATGGTGGGGCCGAGCAAGGGGCCAATCAGTGCGGGAATGATCACAAAATTCATCGCCACCAGCAGTTCCGACTTCGGATAGGTGCGGATGATGCTCAGCCTTCCAACCGGCATCATCATGGCGGCACCTATACCCTGCAATATCCGCGCGCCCACCAGCATGGGCACATTGACCGACAGACCACACAGCACGGATGAAAACGTGAACAGGGCCACGGCCCAGGCAAACACGCGTCGGGTCCCAAACCGGTCTGCCATCCATCCGCTCACCGGTATGCCAACGGCCAGACTCAGGATGTAACTGGCCACGACACCCTTCAGACTGAGCGGAGAAACGTTCAGGCTGGCAGCCATGACCGGCACCGCCGTATTGACAATGGTCGAGTCCAGTTGCTCCATGAAAAGCGCTGTCGCCACGACCCAGGGCAGGTAGCGCTTTACGGTGCTTTGTTCCATGGACCCGGCCTGAGCTTGCTTTTTGACATGCCTGCGAGCTTACGCCTTCACCGCCCTGATCGGGCAGGGCTTGCTAACAGCTTTCGGTGTTGAGTTGGCGGATTTTCTATCAGCGATGGATGGCCGCCAATACGTTCTCTGCCGTTGCGGGCGCCGTCAGCTGCACCGGTGTTGCGTCAGCGCGTGCGGCTTCAACGGCATCGCGCAGCGCCTCATAGACGCTGATGGCCAGCATGAAGGGCGGCTCGCCCACGGCCTTGCTGCCAAACACGTTGTCCTCGCGATTGGGCTCGGGCCACAGCGCCACCTTGAGGTGCTGCGGCACATCACCGGCCGTGGGAATCTTGTAGGTGCTGGGCGCGTGGGTGGATAAAACGCCCTTATCGTTCCACACCAGTTGCTCGGTGGTCAGCCAGCCCATGCCCTGCACAAAGCCGCCCTCGATCTGGCCGATGTCGATGGCCGGGTTGATGCTGTGCCCGACGTCGTGCAGTATGTCGACCTTGAGCACCTTGCTTTCGCCGGTGAGCGTGTCGATCGCCACCTCGGTGCAGGCAGCGCCATAGGCGAAGTAGTAGAAGGGCCGCCCGGACAGCGTCGTCTTGTCGTAGTGGATCTTGGGCGTGCGGTAAAAGCCGTCGCTCCAGAGCTGGATGCGGTTGGCATAGGCCATGGCCACCACCTCCTTAAAGCTGCGCGTTACTGTGGGTGACGCGACCTGGCCGCCTTCAAAGCGGATGGCCCCGGCACCGCAGCCGTCCAGACCACCGACAAAGGCGGCCAGGTTGTCGCGCACATGGCGTGCGGCATATTGCGCGGCGCGGCCGTTCAGGTCGGTGCCAGCGGAGGCGGCGGTGGCCGAGGCGTTGGCCACCTTGCTGGTGTCGCTGGCCGTGGCCAGCACGCGCTCGAATGCAATGCCCAGCTCGTCGGCGACGATTTGCGAGACCTTGGTGTGCAGTCCCTGGCCCATCTCGGTGCCACCGTGGTTCACCTGCACGCTGCCATCGGTGTAGACATGGACCAGGGCACCGGCCTGGTTGAATAGGGTGGCGGTAAAGCTGATGCCGAACTTCACCGGCGTGAGCGCAATGCCGCGTTTGAGCACCGCGCTCTTAGCATTCCAGGATTCGATTTCCGCGCGGCGCATGCGGTAGCTGCTGCTGGCTTCGAGCGCGCTGATCAGCGGCTGAAGGATGTTGTCTTCCACCCGCATCTGGTAATGCGTGGTGTCGCGTTTGCCTGTGCCATCGGTAAGCGGCTCTTCGCTGTAGAGATTGCGCAGGCGCACATCGAGCGGGTCCAGTTTCAGCCGACGCGCGATGTCGCCCATGATGGCCTCGATCAGGATGACGCCCTGTGGGCCGCCAAAGCCGCGAAAGGCGGTGTGGCTTTGCGTGTGGGTCTTGCAGCGGTAGGAGGCAATCTCCACATGCTCCAGGTAATAGGCGTTGTCGCTGTGGAAGATGGCGCGGTCCGCCACCGGGCCGGACAGGTCGGCGCTCCAGCCGCAGTTGGCGGCCATCATCAGTTGCAGGGCGGTGAGGCGCCCGCTGTCGTCAAAACCTGCGGTGTACTGGTATTCAAACGGATGGCGCTTGCCGGTGATCATGAAGTCGTCGTCGCGGTCCAGCCGCAGTTTGATGGCGCAGCCGAGTTTTTTGGCTGCCACCGCCGCCCATACCGCCAGATGGCCGGCCTGGGTTTCCTTGCCACCAAAACCGCCGCCCATGCGGCGGCATTCGACGCGCACCGCGTGGTTGTCGATTCCCAGCGCGTGCGCCACCCAATGCTGCACCTCGCCGGGATGCTGGGTGCTGCTGTACACCGTCCACTGGTTCTGCTCCAGGGGCATCACATAGGCAATCTGGCCCTCCAGATAAAAATGCTCCTGGCCGCCGACCTCCAGCGTGCCGGTGAGCTGGTGCTTGGCATTGTGCATGGCAGCCGCTGCATCGCCGCGTCGCACATGAACCGGCGCCAGCACATAGCTCTTCGTTGCCAAGGCTTGCTTGACGCTCAGGATGGCGGGAAGCGACTCAATGTCCAGCAACACCCGGCGCGCCGCGTGCCTGGCCTGCAGGGCAGTGCGGGCAATCACGAGGCCGATGACCTGACCGACATACTGCACCGTATCCGTTGCAAACACCGGCTCGTCACCGGCAAAGGCGGCCAGCTGAGGGTCGCCGGGAATGTCCCGGGCCAGGATGACATCCACCACGCCGGGCATTGCCAGAGCGATGCGGGCGTCCACGCACTTGAGGCGGCCATGGGCCACCGTGGAAAGAATCGGTGCGGCGTGCAGGGTGCCGCGCAGCTCGGGCAGGTCGTCGATGTAATGCACGGCACCTGCCACCTGGGCGGCTGCGCTTTCATGGTGCACCGAGACGCCCGCAGCGGGGGAGGTGGCTTGCGTTGTGGAGTAGGGTGCTTGGCTCATGCGGCATCTCCCTCAAGCACCAGGGTTTCCAATGAGCTGTTTGCTGCGCCCTGGCTTTCCAGCCAGTAGCGCTGCAGCAGATTGCCCAGCACCTCGCTGCGGTAGGCGGCGCTGGCGCGCATGTCGCTGATGGGGCTGAATTCGGCACGCAGCACTTGCGCCGCCGCCTGTACCGTTGCGGGGTTCCAGGGCTGGCCCAATAGCGCGGCCTGCGTTTTGATGGCTCGCACCGGCGTGGCAGCCACACCGCCCACGCCGATAGAGGCCCGTGCCACCATGCCGTCGGTGATGTGCAGATTCAGCGCCAGGCAGACGGCCGAGATGTCGTCCTCCAAGCGCTTGGAAATCTTGTAGACGCGGCTGAACTCCTGCGGCGCCGCGCGGGGCACCTTGATCCAAGCCAGCACCTCGCCTTTGGCCATCACATTCTTGCGGTAGCCGGTGTACAGGTCTTCCAGCTTCAATTCGCGGTGGCCTCTTGCGCTCATCAACACCACATTGGCACCCAGCGCAATCAGCAGCGGCATGGAGTCGCCAATCGGAGAGCCATTGGCCACATTGCCACCCAGGGTGCCGGAGTTGCGCACCGGCAGTCCGGCAAAACGGTGGGCAAAGCTAGCCAGCTGCGGCCGGTCTGCCACCAGGGCGGCAAAGGCATCAGTGAGCTTGACGGCAGCACCGATGGCGATGTGGTGCTTGTATTGCTCCACACGGCGCAGCTCCTTCACCCTTGTCAGATCCAGGATGCGCGCAAACTGCATGTGCATCTTCGTGACCCACAGACCGACGTCGGTGCAACCGGCCACCAACTGGGCTTGCGGGTGCTGGGCGCGCAGGCTCAGCAAGTCCTTCAAGGTCTTTGGGCTAAGGTAGCTGGCATCGGGCGCTGCGATGGCCGTGTTTGCTTGCTGGCGCTCCGGCTTGGCGAGTTGGCGCAAACCGGCCAGCACGGCATCCTGATCCACCCGCATGGCTGGCAGATCCTGCATGGCTTGTGCCGCATCCAGAATGGGCCGGTAGCCGGTGCAGCGGCACAGATTGCCGGACAGCGCGCCCTGGGCCTGCAGGCGCGAGATCGGGCCGCTGGCCCGGCTTTCGTACAGCGCAAACAGGCTCATGACAAAGCCTGGGGTGCAAAAACCGCATTGCGAGCCGTGGCACTCCACCATGGCTTCTTGTGCCGGGTGATTTTTAAGATCCTCCACCGTCCACAGCGCCATG
Organism: uncultured beta proteobacterium; assembly: GCA_903845935.1. Taxonomy (GTDB): domain Bacteria; phylum Pseudomonadota; class Gammaproteobacteria; order Burkholderiales; family Burkholderiaceae_C; genus Allorhodoferax. The sequence goes on from CAIMZI010000007.1 coordinate 37,688, forward strand.
CCGTCGATGGAGTGCGCCAGGCGTATGCAGCTGTTGATGGCCTTTAGCTCGAGTTTGCCTTGCTTTTCCTCGCCAACCACCACGGTGCAGGCGCCACAGTCGCCCTCGCCGCAGCCTTCCTTGGTGCCGCTGCAATGCAGGTCTTCACGCAGCAGATCCAAAAGGGTGCGGTCGGTCGCCACACCACTCAGGGTGACGACCTGGCCGCATCGGAAAAAACGCAGGGCTTGGGTATTCATTCGGGTTTCCTCGTACGGGAGGGTAAATCGGGATTCGGCGCTCGGCCATACGCATTAGCATAGGGCAGACAACAAGTCCCCGTAGGAGTACCCCCACATTTTGACAAGATTGATTTTGATCGGATGGCCCTGGAGCCGCTTTTGGTGCGCTGTGGCGTCGCCAATGTGGCATCAAGCTTGCTGGTGTTTCCCACAATGATGCACCACAAGCCAAGTCAGGAGCGCAGCCACAGTCCGGAGTCCATCCTCTGGCTGCGTGAGCGTGTAAAGTCCGGCGCTGCTTCGTTGAAAAAATTGAACGGAATCCCGACACGATGACACTGCCTCGATTGCAACTGACCGGCATCACCAAGGCCTACCCCGGCGTGGTGGCCAACAGCGATGTGTCGCTGACCGTGATGCCCGGTGAAACCCATGCCGTGCTGGGTGAAAACGGCGCTGGCAAGTCCACGCTGATGAAGATCATCTACGGCTCCATCAAGCCCGACGCCGGCGAGATGCGGCTCAACGGCCAGCCGATCGTCATTCACAACCCCAAAGAGGCGCGCGCCAACGGCATCAGCATGGTGTTCCAGCACTTCAACCTGTTTGACACCATGACCGTGGCCGAAAACGTCTGGCTGGGCCTGGCGCGCGAATCTCTGGAGCAGGTAACGGCCAGCATCATCGCCAAGGCCAATGAATACGGCCTGGACATAGACCCGGCGCGCCCGGTCCATACCTTGAGCGTGGGTGAAATGCAGCGCGTGGAGATCATCCGTGCGCTCTTGACCCGGCCCGAGCTTCTGATCCTGGACGAGCCGACCTCGGTGCTGACCCCGCAGGCGGTGGAAAAACTATTCGTCGTCCTGAAGAAGCTGGCCTCGGAAGGCTGCAGCATTCTCTACATCTCGCACAAGCTGCATGAAATCCGCGAACTGTGTACCGCCTGCACCGTGCTGCGCGGCGGCAAGGTCACCGGCGTTTGCAACCCGCAGGAAGAGTCCAATGCGTCGCTGTCGCGCCTGATGATTGGCGCCGAGCCACCGCAACTGGAGCACCGGCCCCGCAAGCCCGGCGAGCGCCGTATGCAGGTTTCCAACCTGAGCCTGGAGCGAGAAGACCAGTTTGGCGTCGATCTGGAGGGCATCAGCCTGGAGGTGCGCGCCGGGGAAGTGGTGGGAATTGCCGGGGTCTCGGGCAATGGCCAGAAAGAACTGCTCTACGCGCTGTCGGGTGAAGACTGCCGCGCGCCTGTCGGCAGCATCCGCATGGGCGACAAGGATGTCTCCAAACTGCACCCCGGCGCCAGGCGCAGCTTAGGTCTGCACTTTGTGCCGGAGGAGCGCCTGGGGCGCGGAGCCGTGCCCACGCTGAGCCTGGCGCACAACCTCTTGCTGACGCGCACCGGCGCCATCAAGCATCCCGGCTTTGCCGGTGGCTGGATCCAGGTAAATAAGCTCGAAGACCATGCGGCCGAGATCATCAAGGCCTTTAACGTCAAGGCCGGTGGCCCGCAGGCGCTGGCCAAATCCCTGTCCGGCGGTAATTTGCAGAAATTTATTGTCGGCCGCGAGATCGACGCGCATCCCACGCTGTTTATCGTCTCGCAGCCCACCTGGGGTGTGGACGTGGGGGCCGCCGCGCAGATTCGTGGCGAGATTCTGGCCCTGCGCGATGCCGGTTGCGCCGTGCTGGTGGTCAGCGAGGAGCTGGAAGAATTGTTCGAGGTCAGCGACCGCCTGCATGTGATTGCGCGCGGCAAGCTTTCGCCCTCGGTGCCGATAGCGCAGGCGACGGTGGAAAAGATTGGCGAGTGGATGAGCGGCTTGTGGTCAGTAGAGGAGGGTCCCGACGCCGGGGCTGCGACCCGCGCAGCGGCGCAGCATGGGGGGCATCATCATGCTTAAGCTCGAAGCGCGTCAACAACCTTCCCGCATCTGGGTTTATGGTTCGCCGCTCTTGGCGTTGCTGATCACCGTGCTGGTCGGTGTGCTGCTGTTTGTGGCGCTGGGCAAGGACCCGCTGCGTGGCCTGGAAATGTTTTTCTGGCAGCCCATTAGAAGCAGCTACGCCCTGGGCGAACTGATGGTCAAGGCGACGCCGCTTTTGATCATTGCGCTAGGCCTGTCGGTCTGCTTTCGCTCCAATGTGATGAACATCGGCGCCGAGGGCCAGTATGTGATCGGCGCCATCTTCGCCTCGGGCGTGGCCCTGCTGGCCGACAAGAGCACGGGCGGCTGGATCGTGGTGCCCATTTTGCTGGCCGGTATTGCCGGGGGCATGGCCTGGGCGGCGCTGACGGCGCTGCTGCGCGATCTGTTTAACGCCAACGAAATTCTGGTCAGCCTGATGCTGGTCTACGTGGCGCTGCAGGTGCTGAGTTACCTGGTGGGCGGTCCCTGGATGGACCCGCAGGGCTTCAACTTTCCGCAGACCAAGCTGTTTGAAGCGGCCACGCATATTCCGCGTCTGCTCCAGGGCTCGCGCATGACCATTGGCGTGCTGATTGCCGCGCTGGGTTCGGCCGCACTCTGGGTGTTTCTGTTTCGCACCCGCGCCGGTTTCGCCCTGCAGGTGGGTGGCATTGCACCGGCGGCGGCGCGCTACGCCGGTTTCTCCTCGCGCCGTGCGCTGTGGACCGCGCTGATGATTTCGGGCGGTGCGGCCGGGCTGGCCGGTGCGCTGGAAGTGGCCGGGCCGATCGGGCAGCTTTCGAGCTTTCTGCCTGCGGGCTACGGCTTTGCCGCCATCATCGTGGTCTATGTGGGGCGGCTGCACCCCATAGGCATGGTGTTCTCGGCCATACTGATGAGCATGTTCTATATTGGCGGTGAGATGGCGCAGTCGCGATTGGGGCTGACCAAGTCTCTCACCGGCGTGTTCCAGGGCCTGCTGTTGTTCAGCCTGCTGGCCTGCGACACGCTGGTCAACTATTCCGTCAAATTCAGGAGGAACACCTAATGGATTCCTATGCGCTCTTGCTGGCCGCCACGCTGAATGCGGGCACCGTGCTGGCTCTGGCCTCGCTGGGCCTGCTGGTCAACGAGAAGGTGGGCATTGTCAACTTGGGTGCCGAGGGCATGATGCTGTGCGCAGCGATCGCCGGTTTTGCCACCGCCGTGCATACCGGCAGCGACGTGATGGGCTTTAGCGTCGGCATTCTGGTCGGCGCCTTGCTGGCTGCGGTGTTCGGCGTGCTGGTGATCTGGCTCAACACCAACCAGTTCGCCACCGGCCTGGCCTTGTCGCTGTTTGGCACCGGTCTGTCGGCCTTTGTCGGCACCGCCTATGTGCAGGAAAAGCTGGTGGACCGAGCTAGCTTTGCCATTCCCTACCTCTCCGATATCCCCTGGCTGGGCGTGGCCCTGTTTCGCCAGCATCCGCTGGTCTATATCACCATGGCGCTGACCGGCGCGATGATCTGGTTTATGTACAAAACCCGTGCCGGCCTGGTGCTGCGCAGCGTCGGCGAGAGCCCGGAGTCGGCCCATGCGCTGGGCTATCCGGTACGCTTTATCCGCCTGGGCGCGGTGGTGGCCGGTGGCGCGCTGTGCGGCCTGGCCGGTGCCTATATCTCGCTGATTTACACACCGCTATGGGCCGAAGGCATGGTGGCCGGCAAGGGCTGGATCGCGCTGGCCCTGACCACCTTTGCCACCTGGCGTCCGGGCCGCGTGCTGCTGGGCGCCTATTTGTTTGGCGGCGTCACCATGCTGCAGCTGCATTTGCAGGCGCTGGGGGTGCAGATTCCCAGCCAGTTGCTCAACAGCCTGCCCTATGTGGCGACGGTGGTGGTGCTGGCCGTCATCTCGCGCAACCCACAATGGATTCGCATCAATATGCCGGCCTCCATTGGCAAGCCGTTCTATCCGGGCTCCTGAGTTTCCCCGCCATAATCTCCGTTCACGCTTTCTCACCTCGTTACATAAAGGACTAGACATGACAGATCTGCAAAAACGTTCGCTGCTCAAGATCGCGGCCCTGACCGCGGTCGCTTCCGCGGCCCTGGTTGGCTGTGGCAAGAAGGAAGAGCCGGCGCCCGTTGCCGCACCGGCACCCGCTGCCTCGGCACCGGCGCCCAAGCCCGAACCCCTGAAGATCGCCTTTGCCTACGTCGGCCCTGTGGGTGACGGCGGCTGGACCTTTGCCCATGACAACGCCCGCAAGGCGCTGGAAAAGGAATTCGGCGACAAGATCTCCACCTCGTTTGTGGAAAACGTGCCCGAGTCGGCCGACGCAGAACGCGTGATCCGCGACATGGCGTCCCAAGGCAATAAGCTGATTTTTGGCACCACCTTTGGTTACATGGACCCGATGCTCAAAGTGGCGGCCGACACCAAGGGCGTGTATTTTGAACATGCCACCGGCTACAAGCAGTCGGAAAACATGCGCACCTACGACACCCGCACGTATGAGGGCGCGTACATGGCAGGCGTGATCGCCGGCAAGATGACCAAGAGCAATGTGCTGGGCGTGGTGGCTTCCGTGGCCATCCCCGAGGTGCTGCGCAACATCAACGCATTCACCCTGGGCGCTCAGTCCAGCAACGCCAAGATCAAGACCAAGGTGGTGTGGATTGGCGAGTGGTTCAACCCACCCAAAGAAACCGAAGCGGCCACCAGCCTGATCAACGGCGGCGCCGACATCCTGTTCCAGAACACCGACTCTCCCGCCGTGCTGAAGACGGCGCAGGAAAAGGGCAAGCGCGCCTTCGGTTGGGACTCCGACATGTCGGCCTATGCACCCAAGGCCCACCTGGCCTCCAGCGCCATCAACTGGGCACCGTACTACATCAAGGCCACCCATGAGGTCATGGACGGCACCTGGAAGGGCGGCGGCAATAGCTGGTGGGGTGTGAAGGAAGGCGCGATTGACCTGGTGTCCATCGCCGATGACGTGCCCGCTGAAACCAAGGCCAAGATCGACGAAGTCAAGGCCGGTCTGAAGGACGGCAGCTTTGCCATCTGGAAGGGCCCCATTGTGGACAACACCGGCAAGGTGCAGATCAAGAAGGACGAAGTCGCCGACGACAAGTTCCTGGGAGGTCTGGGCTTCTACGTCAAGGGCGTGGAAGGCAAAGTTCCTAACGGCAAGTAATTAGCTGCAAGTAAAAAAGGTCGCCCCCGGGTGGCCTTTTTTTTGCCCAAAACACCATGAACCACGAACAATCCCTGCGCCATCTGCGCCGTGCCAACGCGGTGGCCCAACGCGCCGCATCCCTGGGACGACACCCTTTTGGTGCCTTGTTGGTGGCACCCGA
>CAIMZI010000008.1 GCA_903845935.1 uncultured beta proteobacterium
GATCCACTGCAAGATCGTTTGAGATAGTGGGCCATTGCTGCGGCGGGACCGCGTTAAATGGCTTTCGCTGCAGCGCACAACGTAAAATGTGGCTCCAATCTCTGCAAAATTTTCAATGCGCCGCACCCCGAAACACATACGCTCACTGTGTACCCTCATTGCAACATCGTTGCTGTGCATTCTAGGCACCAGCTGCTTTGCTGCTGGCTCGGTCTATCTGGAAGAGCTAACGTCATTTGAGTTGCGCGCCGCCATCGCCAACGGCAACACCACCGCCTTGATACCCATTGGCGGCACCGAGCAAAACGGCCCGCACATGGCCTTGGGTAAGCACAATCTGCGCGTCAAGGTCCTGGCCGGGCAAATTGCCCAAAAACTGGGCAACGCCATCGTGGCACCGGTGCTGGCCTATGTGCCGGAGGGCGGCATATCCCCGCCGGTGGCGCATATGCGCTTTAGCGGCACCCTGTCGATTGCCGACGCCACCTTCGAGGCGATTTTGGAGTCCACCGCCAGAAGCCTCAAGCAGCATGGTTTTCACGATGTCGTATTTCTGGGAGACCACGGTGGCTACCAGAAGAGCGAGCTGCGTGCCGCTGAAGCCATTAACAAGGAATGGGCTGCCGACAAACGTTGCCGTGCCCTGGCTCTGACGGCGTATTACGACGCGTCGCAGGCGCCCTACATCCAGTTCCTGCGCGGCAAGGGCTACTCAGACGCGGAAATTGGTACCCATGCCGGCTTGGCCGACACCTCGATGTTGCTGGCCATAGACAAGTCCTTGGTGCGCACCGAACTGCTGGCAGAAGGCGCCAAGACCGGCCCCGCCGATGGCGTTTACGGCGACCCCCGCAAGGCCTCGGCCGAGCTGGGGCAGGTCGGCATACGCGGCATTGTGGACAAGTCGGTACAAGCCATACAAGAAGCTGTCAAACAGCATGCCTCTCGATAAACCCTAGAAAGACCAGTCGTGAATTTAAAAATTAAAAAAATCGGCGCCTTCGCTTGTGCATCCCTAATGATTGCTGCAGTTTCCGGTCTTGAAGCCACCGCCACGCCCGCCGCCGCGGCAAGCGCCAAAGCGGTGATCAACACCGTGCCCGGCATGGCCGCCGTGCTAGACCCGGACAACCTCTATAGCGAAACCCGTGCCGACCAAATACTGCCGGCCGTCAAGGCCGATCTGGAGCGCATCTATGTGCCCAATCTGCGCGGCAACAACGTCACGGTGATCGACCCAACCACCCTGAAGGTGGTGGACCGCTTCAAGGTCGGGCGCGCGCCGCAGCACATTGTTCCCTCCTGGGATATGCGCACTCTGTGGGTGGCCAACAATGCCGAACGTGGCAATGACGGTAGCCTGACGCCGGTGGACCCGCGCACCGGCAAGCCCGGTACGGCGATTCCCGTGGACGACCCCTATAACGTTTATTTCACACCCGACGGTCAGTCCACTATCGTGGTGGCCGAGGCCAAGCATCGGCTGGATTTTCGCGATCCCAAAACGCTGAAGCTGCAGTATTCCATCGATGCGCCCAAGTGCGGCGGCATCAACCATGGCGACTTTTCCATCGACGGCCGCTACGCGATCTTTACCTGCGAGTTCGAGGGCAGCGTGGCCAAGATCGACCTGGTGAACAAAAGCCTGGTGGGCTATTTGAAGCTGGAGATGCCCAAGACACGTTTCAAGGACAGCGTCAAGTCGCCCAACCCGCTGGAAACGGAAATCTGCAGCGCCAAAAAGGGCATGCCGCAGGACATCCGCATTTCGCCCAACGGCAAGTTGTTTTATGTCGCCGACATGGAGGCCGATGGCGTGCATTTGTTGGACGGCGATGCCTTCAAGGAAGTGGGCTTTATTGCCACCGGAGTCGCCGCCCATGGTCTGTACCCCAGTCGCGATGCCAAGCAGTTGTATGTGGCCAACCGGGGCTCGCATGCGATTCACGGCAAGCGCCATGGGCCCGGCAGCGTGACCGTGATTGATTTCGCCAGCAACAAGGTGCTTTCCAACTGGCCTGTGCCGGGTGGCGGCAGCCCCGATATGGGCAATGTCAGCGCCGACGGCAAGTGGCTGTGGTTGTCCGGCCGATTCGACGATGTGGTTTACCGCTTTGACACCAGTTCCGGCAAGATGGACCAGATCGGCGTGGGCCTGGAGCCCCATGGCTTGGCTGTCTGGCCCCAACCCGGGCGCTATTCCTTGGGCCATACCGGCAACTTCCGCTAGACACAGGAGCACCGCTGGTACGCCATCTGGCTGGCGGCAGGGCGGTGGCAATGGCCCCGGTGGTTTGCGGGACCCAACCTGGCCTTACAGGGCAGCTGCCATCTGAAGGATTTGTTGCACCTGCATGGCAATGGGCGCTGGCACCGACAGTTCGCCCTGCATGACGGCCCGGATATAAGCGGCGGTGCTAGGTGCATCGCGTGAAGGCAATTCGGGCAGGCTGGCGAGAACACCCGACTGATGCTCTTGCACCGCGCTGGCCTGTCCGCGCAGCATGCAGCGCATGGTGGGCATTCTTCTGGGGTCGGCAACCGCCTCACCCTCGGTGCCCCGAATCAGCATCGCAGTGGATTGCATGCTGCACAACACTTGCTCCATGGACTGTGCATACTCTGGATGCGTGTAGCTGGTGACCAGCAGCTGCGGACCGCTGCAGGGAAGCATCAGCTTGACCAAACTGTGCGCCGGATTGCGCAGCTTGATGGTGCGCCTGACATCCAGCAAACGCTGCAAGCCCGCGTGCAATTGATCCGTAGGAAAGAACGTCAGCTCACCGCCTGCCACCGGTTCTGTCACCGCACGCGGCAAGACATCCAGGGCGGCCAATACCTCGGACGTGAACACCCGCTTGTCTTCGGTGGCTGTGCCGTGCATGACGACCGGAAACCCTTCCCGCGCCAGCAGCAGGGCCAGCAAAGGTGTGAGCACCGGAAGCTTGCGCGCACCGTTGTATGTTGGGATCACGACGGCGGGACGGTGGGGTGCTGTAGGGCAAATCTGAATTTTGGTCAGGCGCTGCTGGGTGGCATCTAGAAAGCCGCACATTTCCTCGGTGCTTTCGCCCTTGATGCGCATGGCGATGCAAAACGCGCCCACTTCCAGATCGCTGACCGCTCCATCCAGAATTTGCCCCAGCATATCGGCCGATTCCCCTCTGGAGAGCGCGCGCGCGCCGTCTTTTCCGCGGCCAATTTCCTTGATGTAATGTCCTATGGTCATGCGGTCATTGTCCTCCAGGAACGCGCACTTTTTCCGATGAAAAACGGGCGGCGTTGGATGCTGTTTGCGCATCATATTTCGATCAAGTTTTTTTGTTGTCGATTGGGCAAGATCCATCCATGTTTAACCCTGATGAAGTCGCTGTTCATTGCGACGGAAAGAGGAATATGGGTGCCAAATCGAAATCTCATCAAGCCTTGCAAGTCGTACTTGGAAGCCAAACCATCAAGGCCTTTGTTGCCGCGCCCAAGGAGTTCAAGGTCTTGGGCATCGTGCGCATGGGCATGGAGTTTGGGCTGTTGGCCACCACGGCTTCGGGTACTTACGTGCGGGTCAATGGCTCCACGGTAAAACCGCTGCGCAGCGAAGCGGTCGAAGAGGCGATCAAAATAGCGCGCTCCAGCGGTCGAGGTGAGTCGTATGCTGCGTCGCGCATGCATGGCGGAACGACCGTCAATGCCACTCCATCTTCTGCCGCCGTGATCGTTCGCAAGCGCCGCCGTCACATCGAAGCGCCCGAATTCCGGCAAGAGCCAGCGGTCAACTCTCCCCAGCATCAGGAAGCGGCCTAATCGGGCGCTGCTGACGGAGCAAGGCCAGACGCGCGTGGCCTTGCTCTAAACTGCGCCCTATGGTGCAAAAGTTATTGGTATTGGGAATCGAGTCTTCGTGCGACGAAACGGGCGCGGCCTTGGTGGAGTTTGAAGCGTCCGCAGCTGTAACGCAAATCCCTTCCCTCCTGTCGCATGCTTTGTTTAGCCAGATCGAAATGCACCAGGCCTTTGGCGGCGTGGTGCCCGAGTTGGCCAGTCGCGACCATATCCGCAGGGTGCTGCCGCTGATTAGCCAGGTCCTGCAAACGGCAGGGCGCACGCTGGCTGAGCTGGATGTCATCGCCTACACCCGCGGGCCGGGTCTGGCCGGCGCCTTGCTGGTGGGGGCCGGCGTGGCCTGCGCCCTGGGCGCTGCCCTGGGCAAGCCTGTGTTGGGCGTACACCATCTGGAGGGGCATTTGCTGTCGCCATTTTTAAGCGCCGATCCGCCCCAATTCCCCTTTGTGGCCCTGCTGGTGTCCGGCGGTCATACCCAATTGATGCGTGTGGACGGTGTCGGGCGTTACCAGCTTCTGGGCGAGTCGATTGACGATGCCGCTGGTGAAGCCTTTGACAAGTCCGCCAAGCTAATGGGTCTGGACTATCCGGGTGGGCCACTGCTGGCGCGCATGGCTGAGCAAGGCAATCCAAAAGCCTATGCACTGCCCAGGCCCTTGTTGCACAGTGGCAATCTGGATTTTTCATTTGCCGGCTTGAAGACTGCCGTCCTGGTGCAGGCGCAAAAAATGCGCACGGCTGCGGGGGTTGCCCAATTTCAGGATTTGGACCCATTGCAACAGCGTGACCTTGCGGCTTCCACGCAGGCCGCCATTGTCGACGTGCTGCTCAAGAAGTCGATGACGGCATTGAAGGAAACCGGTTTGAAACGGCTGGTGGTGGCGGGTGGCGTGGGAGCCAATCGCCACCTGCGTTCGCAGCTGGATGAGGCATGCGCTAAACGCCAGGTCAGGGTGCATTATCCGGAGCTGCATTTGTGTACCGACAACGGCGCCATGATTGCCCTGGCCGCCGCCATGCGGCTACAAAGTGGCATGCAACAGCCCACCATGCACTACGCCTTTGACGTCAAGCCACGCTGGCCCCTGGCTGCGCTTTAGACCATGGGCTATAATCTGCGGGCTTTGCATACTGCAAGGCGCACGTGTGGAGCAGTTCCAGCACCGCACGCAAGTTCATCAACCGGGACAGCACCCTCTGCGGTGTGTCGCCCCAACAGGAAATGAAGAATGATTGCATCCAGCATTAAAGCCACCGTTGTCAAAGACAACGCCCGCAGTGTCGGCGATACCGGCTCCCCAGAAGTGCAAGTCGCGCTGTTGACCGCCCGTATCAACGAACTCACACCCCACTTCAAGACCCACGCCAAGGACCACCACGGTCGCCGCGGTCTGCTGCGCATGGTGAGCCGTCGCCGCAAGCTGCTCGACTACCTGAAGGGCAAGGATGCTGACCGTTACACCGCGCTGATTGCCAAGCTGGGCCTGCGCAAGTAAGCGAAATCAAATTTGATGAAGCGCCTGAGTTAGGACACTAGCTCAGGCGTTTTTTACTTCGGAGACGGCAAAAGCAGAGCGAAAGCTGTGTCATTCCAGCGTCATTTGACGCAAGTGCCGCTGGAATGGCATCGTGGACTGCGGCGTTGAATCCGGGCTTGGGTGAGGTGGCCTGTACCTCCCAAATCGTTTCCGAAATCAATGGAGAAAAGCAAAATGACGATGTTCAAAAAAGTGACTAAGACTTTCCAATGGGGACAACATACGGTCACCATGGAAACCGGCGAAATCGCCCGCCAATCCAGCGGCGCTGTGCTGCTGGACATGGACGGCACCGTGGTGCTGGCCACCGTGGTTGCCAAGACCGAAGGCAAGGCCGGTCAGGACTTCTTCCCCCTGACCGTCGACTACCTCGAAAAGACCTATGCCGCAGGCAAGATCCCCGGCAGCTTCTTCAAGCGCGAAGGCCGCCCCAGCGAGTTCGAGACGCTGACCAGCCGCCTGATCGACCGTCCGATTCGCCCCCTGTTCCCCGAAGGCTTCTTCAATGAAGTCCACGTCGTGGTGCACACCGTGTCCCTGAACCCCGAAGTCGATGCAGACATCGCCGCCCTGATTGCTGTCAGCGCTGCGCTGTCGGTGTCCGGCGTGCCCTTTAGCGGCCCCATAGGCGCAGCCCGCGTCGGTTACGTCAATGGCGAATATGTGCTCAACCCCGGTCAAACCGCTCGCAAGGGCTCGGTGATGGACCTGGTGGTTGCAGGTACCGAAGCCGCTGTGCTGATGGTGGAAAGCGAAGCGCAACAACTGTCCGAAGAAATCATGCTGGGCGCGGTGGTCTATGGCCATCAGCAAGGCAATATCGCCATCAACGCCATCCACGAACTCGTGCGTGACGCCGGCAAGCCAATGTGGGACTGGAAAGCCCCCGCCAAGGACGAAGCCCTGATCGCCAAGATCGACGGCCTGGCCAAGGATAAACTGGTTGCCGCCTACCAAATCCGCAACAAGCAGGCCCGCACCCAAGCCTGCCGCGCTGCCTATTCCGAAGTCATGGCTGCCCTGAAGGCAGAAGGCGCTGCGTTTGATTCCGTGGCCATTGAAGGCCTGCTGTTCGAAATCGAAGCCAAGATCGTGCGCAGCCAGATTCTGGCCGGCGAGCCCCGCATCGACGGCCGCGACACGCGTACCGTGCGCCCCATCGAAATCCGCAACGGCGTGCTGCCCCGCACCCACGGTTCCGCCCTGTTCACACGCGGCGAAACCCAGGCCCTGGTGGTCACCACGCTGGGCACCGAGCGCGATGCCCAGCGCATCGACGCTTTGAGCGGCGAGTATGAAGACCGCTTCATGCTGCACTACAACATGCCTCCCTTCGCCACCGGCGAAACCGGCCGCGTCGGCACGCCCAAGCGCCGCGAAATTGGCCACGGTCGTCTGGCCAAGCGCGCACTGGTTGCCTGCCTGCCCAACAAGGAAGACTTCCCCTACACCATGCGTGTCGTGTCGGAAATCACCGAGTCCAATGGCTCCTCGTCGATGGCTTCGGTCTGTGGCGGTTGCCTCTCCTTGATGGACGCTGGCGTGCCCATGAAGGCACACGTGGCCGGTATCGCCATGGGCCTGATCAAGGAAGACAACCGCTTTGCGGTGTTGACCGACATCCTGGGCGATGAAGATCACCTGGGCGACATGGACTTCAAGGTGGCCGGCACCACCAACGGTATTACCGCGCTGCAGATGGACATCAAGATCCAGGGCATTACCAAGGAAATCATGCAAGTGGCTTTGGCCCAGGCCAAGGAAGCCCGCATGCACATTCTGGGCAAGATGCAAGAAGCCATGTCGGAAGCCAAGACCGAAGTGTCCAACTTCGCTCCCCGTCTGTTCACCATGAAGATCAATCCCGAGAAGATTCGTGACGTGATCGGCAAGGGCGGCTCAGTCATCCGTGCGCTGACCGAAGAAACCGGCACCCAGATCAACATCGAGGAAGATGGCACCATCACCATCGCGTCCGCCGATCCGGCCAAGGCCGAAGAAGCCAAGCGCCGCATCGAGCAGATCACCGCAGAAGTGGAAATCGGCAAGGTCTACGAAGGCCCTATCACCAAGATCCTGGACTTCGGCGCCCTGGTCAACCTGCTGCCCGGCAAGGACGGTCTGCTGCACATCAGCCAGATTGCCCATGAACGCGTGGAAAAGGTTTCCGACTACCTGTCCGAAGGGCAGATCGTCAAGGTCAAGGTCATGGAAACCGATGAGAAGGGCCGCATCAAGTTGTCCATGAAGGCCTTGCTGGATCGTCCTTCGCACGACCACCAGGCTTAAGCACTAACGCAGCCTCAGGCGCCATCTGCGTATTTTGCGCAGATGGCGTTTGAACTACCCATCCATGAAAGTCATTGAAATTTCATCCTTCGGCGGCCCAGACGTTTTGCGTCTGGCCGAACGGCCCATGCCGATTGCCGGTGCGGATGAGCTGTGCATCCGGGTTGGTGCCAGCGGTGTGAACCGCCCTGATGTCTTGCAGCGTGCCGGACATTACCCGGCACCCAACGGCGCCTCGGACATACCGGGCTTGGAAGTGGCCGGAACCATTGTCAGCGGTGACATGGCGGCCATGGCTGCGGCTGGGCTCAAAGTGGATGATCGCGTCTGTGCGTTGGTGGCCGGTGGTGGCTATGCCGAGTATTGCATTGCGCCGGTGGCCCAATGCCTGCCGGTGCCAAAGGGCTTTACGGACGTGCAGGCGGCCAGTCTGCCGGAGACCTTTTTCACCGTCTGGAGCAATGTGTTTGACCGTGGCCATCTGGTCGCCGGTGAGGCACTGTTGGTGCAGGGCGGTACCAGCGGCATTGGTGTCACAGCCATCCAACTGGCCAAGGCCATGGGTGCGACCGTGATCGCCACGGCGGGCACCGATGCCAAGTGCGAAGCGATGCTGGCCTTGGGTGCAGACCATGCCATTAACTATAAGACTCAAGACTTTGAGGTCGAGGCGCTGCGCCTGACCGATGGGCGCGGCGTCGATGTGATTCTGGATATGGTGGCGGGGGACTACGTGGCGCGTGAACTGCGCTGTCTGGCCGAGGATGGCCGTCTGGTCATCATTGCGGTGCAGGGCGGAGTCAAAAGTGAAATCAATGCGGGACTGGTGCTGCGAAAGCGCCTCACCGTGACCGGGTCCACGCTGCGGGTGCGGCCGGTTGCTTTCAAGCAGGCGATTGCACAGAACTGTTTGAACACGGTGTGGCCCTTGCTGGAAAGCGGGCGCATCAAGCCGGTGATCCACAGCGTGTTCGATGCGGTGGACGCCGAGCAGCTGACCGGCAGCGGTGCCGCTGCCGCGCATGCCCTGATGGAATCGAATCAGCATGTGGGAAAAATTATTTTACATTGGGGAACAGCATGAAGAAAAAACTGATCGCCGGTAATTGGAAGATGAACGGTACGGCAGCAAGCAACGCAGCGTTGCTGGAGGCCTTGCTGTCACAGTCTGCGGGCTGGAATTGCCTGGTTGCCGTTTGTGTGCCCGCTGTCTATATGGCGCAGGTACAAGCCATCGTTGAAGGAACCGGCATTGCGCTGGGTTCGCAAGACGTGTCGGCCCAGGAATCTGGCGCCTATACCGGCGAAATTTCGGCCACCATGCTGAAAGATTTTGCTACGCGTTACGCCATCGTCGGTCATTCCGAGCGTCGCCAATTCCATGGCGAGACCGACGCCACCGTGGCTGCCAAGGCCACACGAGCATTGGCGGCAGGCATCACGCCCATCGTCTGTGTCGGTGAGACGCTGGCCGAACGCGAAGCGGGACGCACTGAAGAAGTGGTCAAACGCCAACTCGCTGCAGTGATCCATGCCAATGGGCATTGCATCAGCGAAATTGTGGTGGCCTATGAGCCGGTCTGGGCGATCGGTACCGGCAAGACTGCCACGCCCGAAATGGCGCAGCAGGTGCATGCCGTGCTCAGGGCGCAATTGCAAGCGGCCAGCGAACACGCAGACCGGGTGCAGATCCTGTACGGCGGCAGCATGAACGCGGCCAACGCGCAGCAATTGCTGGCGCAGCCAGACGTAGACGGCGGACTGGTGGGCGGTGCAGCCCTCAAGGCTGCCGATTTTTTAGCCATCATTGCCGCAGCCAGCTGAGCGCTGCAGCACATTCACGATTTAGGAGAGAAATATGAGCGTAGTGGTAACCATTATTTTGACGGTTCAAATGTTGTCGGCCTTGGCCATGATTGGTCTGATCCTGGTGCAACACGGCAAGGGCGCCGACATGGGCGCGGCCTTTGGCAGCGGTGGCTCTGGCAGCCTATTTGGCGCCAGCGGAAGCGCCAACTTTTTGTCGCGCACCACGGCCGTGCTGGCAACGGTATTCTTTGTCTGCACGCTGGCCTTGGCATACTTTGGCAATCTGCGCCCTGCAAGTTCTGGCAGCGTGCTGGAGTCGGCAGCGGCGCTGGCACCTGCGGTCAGTGCGGTGCCTGCGGCACCCGCCGTTCCTGCATCCGGTGCTGCACAAATCCCTGCCAAGTAATTCGCTTCCCCCTAAAGGAAGTGGGGGAAATCAGGGTAAACTCTCTGTCGTTGGGATGAGCAATCAAGCCGAAAGGTACCTCATGCAAGTCCTGCGAAAAGTAAAGCCGCCGTCGTGGTGAAATTGGTAGACACGCTATCTTGAGGTGGTAGTGGCGAAAGCTGTGCGAGTTCGAGTCTCGCCGACGGCACCAGAGTTTGGATTGCACCGGGTTTGAAATGGTGCAGTCAGTTAACGGTGATTAGATCCAAAGATGAACCTCGATCAATATCTTCCCGTACTTTTGTTCATCTTGGTCGGCACCGCCATCGGTGTTGCACCCCAGGTTATCGGCTACGTGCTGGGGCCTAATCGCCCGGATGCGGCAAAAAATTCCCCCTATGAATGTGGCTTCGAGGCATTTGAAGATGCCCGCATGAAGTTTGACGTGCGCTACTACCTGGTGGCCATTTTGTTTATTCTGTTTGATCTGGAAACCGCCTTTCTTTTTCCCTGGGCGGTGACGCTTAAGGAGACGGGTTTGATGGGTTTCCTGGTGGGTCTCGAATTTGTGGGCGTGCTCACAATCGGATTTGTCTATATGTGGAAAAAAGGCGCCCTCGACTGGGAGTAATCAGATGATTGAAGGTGTACTCAAAGAAGGCTTTGTCACGACGAGTTACGACTCGGTGATGAATTGGGCCAAAACCGGTTCCGTGTGGCCCATGACCTTTGGTCTGGCCTGCTGCGCGGTGGAGATGATGCATGCAGCCTGTGCCCGCTACGACCTGAGCCGCTTTGGCGCCGAGGTTTTTCGGGCCAGTCCGCGTCAGTCCGATCTGATGATTGTGGCGGGCACCTTGACCAACAAGATGGCACCGGCCTTTCGCAAGGTCTACGACCAGATGTCGGAGCCACGCTGGGTCATCAGCATGGGCTCTTGCGCTAATGGCGGTGGTTACTACCACTACAGCTATTCGGTGGTGCGTGGTTGTGACCGTATCGTTCCCGTTGACGTCTATGTGCCCGGTTGCCCTCCGACGGCCGAGGCTTTGATCTACGGCATCATGCAGCTTCAGCTCAAGATCCGCCGCACCCAGACCATTGCCCGGGCCTAAGGAAACAAGTATGACAACATTTTCCGTGCGCCCAGAGGCTACCCGCGATGCGGTGGTGGCAGTATTGGGTGACAAGCTTCAAAAAATAACGATCGCGTTGGGTGAAGTTACTGCGGTAGTTGCCGCGGCTGACTACCTCGCTGCGGCGCAGTTGCTGCGTGATTCTGCCGGCTGCCAGTTTGAGCAATTGATCGACCTGTGCGGCGTGGATTACCTAGAGTACAAGAACGGCGACTACGAGGGTTTGCGTTTTTGTGTGGTGACGCATTTGCTGTCTGTCGCGCTCAATCAGCGCCTGCGTCTGAAAGTTTATGCGACCGACGATGGCATGCCGGTGGTGGCCAGCGTCAGCAAGCTGTGGACCACGGCCAACTGGTTCGAACGCGAAGCCTTCGACCTGTTTGGCATTGTGTTTGAAGGTCACGAAGACCTGCGCCGCATCCTGACCGACTATGGTTTCATTGGTCATCCGTTCCGCAAGGATTTTCCAGCCGAAGGCCATGTGGAAATGCGTTATGACGCAGAGCAAGCCCGCGTGGTGTACCAACCCGTGAGCATCGAAGCGCGCGAGATAACGCCGCGTGTGATCCGCGAAGACAAATACGGGGGTCTGAAGTAATGGCTGAAATCAAGAACTACACCCTCAACTTTGGTCCCCAGCACCCGGCAGCGCACGGTGTACTGCGGCTGGTTCTGGAGCTCGACGGCGAGGTGATACAGCGCGCCGATCCGCACATCGGTCTGCTGCACCGCGCCACCGAAAAGCTGGCCGAAACCAAGACCTATATCCAGTCGCTGCCGTATATGGACCGACTGGATTACGTGTCGATGATGTGCAGCGAGCACGCCTACTGCCTGGCGATTGAAAAGTTGCTCGGTATTGAGGTGCCGATCCGCGCGCAATATATCCGCGTGATGTTTGCGGAAATTACCCGCATGCTCAATCACCTGATGTGGCTGGGCTCGCATGGCAATGACCTGGGCAGCTCTACGATTCTGATTTATACCTTCCGTGAACGCGAAGACCTGTTTGACATGTACGAGGCCGTCAGCGGCGCGCGCATGCATGCGGCCTATTTCCGTCCCGGTGGTGTCTACCGCGATCTGCCGGATACCATGCCCCAGTTCACGGCCAGCAAGGTGCGCAATGCCAAGGGCGTGGCAGAAATGAACCGCAACCGCCAGGGTTCGCTGCTGGATTACATCGACGATTTCACGACCCGTTTCCCGGCCTGTCTGGCGGAGTACCACACGCTGTTGACCGACAACCGCATCTGGAAACAGCGTACCGTAGACATCGGTATCGTCACACCGGAGCGCGCCTTGAACATGGGCTTTACCGGCCCCATGCTGCGCGGTTCAGGCATCGCCTGGGATCTGCGCAAGAAGCAGCCCTACGATGTGTACGACCAACTCGACTTCGACATTCCGGTCGGTAAGACCGGCGATGTGTACGACCGTTACCTGGTCCGCATGGAAGAGATGAAGCAGTCCAACGACCTGATTCAGCAATGCAGCAAATGGCTGCGTGCCAATCCGGGCCCGGTGATTACCGACAACCACAAGGTAGCACCTCCTTCGCGCGAGTCCATGAAGACCAGCATGGAAGAACTGATTCACCACTTCAAGCTGTTCTCCGAAGGTTTCCGCGTGCCCGAAGGCGAAGCCTATGCGGCAGTGGAGCATCCCAAGGGTGAGTTTGGTATTTACATCGTCAGCGATGGTGCCAACAAGCCCTATCGCCTGAAGATTCGTCCGCCCGGTTTTGTGCATCTGTCCGGCCTCAATGAGCTGGCCACAGGGCACATGATTGCCGACGCCGTCGCCGTTATCGGCACTATCGATATTGTTTTTGGAGAGATTGATCGATGATCTCCGACGCTAGCAAGGCACTCTTCGCCAAAGAAGTAGCCAAATATCCCGCAGACCAAAAGCAGTCTGCCGTGATGGCCTGTTTGGGCATTGTTCAGCATGAGCTGGGTTATGTCAGCGCAGACAGTGAAAAAGTGGTTGCCGACTACCTGGGCATGGCGCCGATGGCGGTGCATGAGGTGACCAGCTTTTACAACATGTACAACCAGCGCCCGGTGGGCAAGTTCAAGCTCAACGTCTGCACCAATCTGCCTTGCCAGTTGCGCGACGGGCAACGGGCCTTGAACCATCTGGAAAAGAAGCTGGGAATCCACATGGGCGAGACCACGGCCGACGGCCTGTTCACGCTGCAGCAAAGCGAGTGCCTGGGCGCCTGCGCCGATTCGCCGGTGCTCTTGGTCAACGACCGCAAGATGTGCAGCTTCATGAGCGACGAAAAGCTGGACCAGTTGGTAGACGGCATCCGTGCCGCGGAAGGCAAGGCATGAGCGCACAGGACATCATCGACCAGTTCGCCGCCACCGGCGTCCAGACCTGCTTTCATGACCGCCACATCAGCCCCCAAATTTATGCCGGATTGAATGGCAGTAATTGGCGCATCAAGGACTATGAATCGCGCGGCGGCTACCAGGCCCTGCGCAAGATGCTGGGCAAGGATGGTTCTGAGCCCCATGCCGAAACCGGTATTGCCGGTATGACGCAAGACCAAGTGATTGCCACCGTCAAGGAATCCGGACTGCGTGGACGCGGCGGTGCTGGCTTTCCCACCGGTCTGAAGTGGAGCTTCATGCCCCGCAAGTTCCCCGGTCAAAAGTATCTGGTTTGCAACTCGGATGAGGGCGAGCCCGGTACCTGCAAGGACCGCGACATCCTGCAATTCAATCCGCACATTGTGATTGAGGGCATGATCATCGCCGCCTACGCCATGGGCGTGAGCGTGGGTTACAACTACATTCACGGTGAAATTTTTGCCTCCTACGAGCGCTTTGAAGAAGCGCTGGAAGAGGCACGCGCCGCAGGCTATTTGGGTGACAAGATTCTGGGCAGCGACTACAGCTTCCAGTTGCACGCAGCCCACGGCTTTGGCGCCTATATCTGCGGCGAAGAAACCGCGCTGCTGGAGTCGCTTGAAGGCAAGAAGGGCCAACCCCGCTTCAAGCCACCGTTTCCTGCCAGCTTCGGCATGTACGGCAAGCCCACCACGATCAACAACACCGAAACCTTTGCGGCCGTCCCCTGGATCATCCGCAACGGTGGCCAGGCCTATTTGGAATGTGGCAAGCCAAACAACGGTGGCACCAAGATTTATTCGGTCAGCGGTGATGTGGAACTGCCCGGCAACTACGAAGTGCCCATGGGCACGCCGTTTGCCAAGCTGCTGGAGCTCGCCGGTGGCGTGCGCAAGGGCCGCACGCTGAAGGCCGTCATCCCCGGTGGTTCCTCTTCGCCGGTGTTGCCTGCGTCCATCATCATGGAATGCACCATGGACTATGACTCGATCGCCAAGGCCGGCTCGATGCTGGGTTCGGGCGCGGTGATTGTCATAGACGACAGCCGTTGCATGGTCAAGGCCTTGCAACGCTTGAGCTACTTCTATGCCCACGAATCCTGTGGTCAGTGCACACCCTGCCGTGAAGGCACGGGCTGGTTGTCGCGCGTGGTCGATCGCATTGAAGGTGGTCAAGGCCGCGCCGCCGATCTGGATCTGCTGGACAACGTGGCAGAAAACATCATGGGTCGCACCATCTGCGCCCTGGGCGACGCGGCGGCCATGCCGGTGCGCGCCATGATCAAGCATTTCCGCCACGAATTTGTGCATCACATCGAGCACAAAACCTGCATGGTCGCGGCCAACGTCTGAGTGAGTGAAATTTTTATGATCGAAATCGAACTCGACGGTAAGAAGGTAGAAATCTCTGAAGGCAGCATGGTGATGCATGCGGCCGACAAAGCTGGAACCTATATTCCCCATTTCTGTTACCACAAGAAGCTCAGCATTGCGGCCAACTGCCGCATGTGTCTGGTGGATGTGGAGAAGATGCCTAAGCCCATGCCGGCCTGTGCCACGCCTGTGACACAGGGCATGATCGTGCGCACCAAGAGTGACAAGGCGATCAAGGCGCAAAAGTCGGTGATGGAGTTTTTGCTCATCAACCACCCACTTGATTGCCCGATCTGTGACCAGGGCGGCGAATGCCAGTTGCAGGATCTGGCGGTGGGTTATGGCGGATCTTCTTCGCGCTATGAAGAAGAAAAGCGCGTGGTCTTCCATAAGGATGTGGGCCCGCTGATTTCCATGGAAGAAATGAGCCGTTGCATCCACTGCACGCGCTGCGTGCGTTTCGGCCAGGAAGTGGCCGGCGTGATGGAGCTCGGTATGTCGCACCGCGGTGAGCATGCCGAGATTGAAACCTTTATCGGTCAAACGATTGACTCGGAACTGTCCGGCAACATGATCGACATTTGCCCGGTGGGCGCGCTCACCAGCAAGCCCTTCCGCTACAGCGCCCGCACCTGGGAATTGTCGCGCCGCAAGTCGGTCAGCCCTCATGACTCCACCGGTGCCAACCTGATTGTTCAGGTCAAGAACAACAAGGTGATGCGCGTGGTGCCGCTGGAAAACGAAGCGGTCAACGAATGCTGGATTGCCGACCGCGATCGCTACTCCTACGAAGCACTGAACAGCGAAGAACGTCTGACCGCTCCCATGCTCAAGCAAGGTGGCGAATGGAAGACTGTGGACTGGCAGACGGCGCTCGAATACGTGGCCAATGGACTGAAGCAAATCAAGTCCGACCACGGCGCCAAGTCCATTGGTGCGCTGGTCAGCCCGCACAGCACCTTGGAAGAGCTGCACCTGGCAGGCGCCCTGGTGCGCGGTCTGGGCAGCGAGAATATTGACTACCGCTTGCGCAACGCAGAGTTTGAAGTGTCGGACCATGCACGCAATCTGGGTACGTCTATCGCATCGCTATCGCATCTGGAAAGTGTGCTGATCGTCGGCTCCAATCTGCGCAAGGACCATCCTCTGTTTGCCCAACGCATCCGCCAGGCAGCCAAGCTGGGTTGCCAGGTGAGCGCACTGAACGCACATAGCGAAGACTGGGCCTTGCCGGTAGCAAATTCCTTGCATGTTCCTGCAAGCCATTGGGCGCAGGCGCTGGCTGATATTGCTTCCGTGATTGCCGCAGAAAAGGGCGTAGCCGCCCCCGCTGAAGGCTCTGCCAATGCTGTAGCACAGGCCATCGCACAAAGCCTGCTGGCTGGCGAACGCAAAGCCATCCTGCTGGGAAATGCCGCAGCCCACCATGCCAAGGCCACCAGCCTGCTGGCTCTGGCCAACTGGATTGCCGCGCACACCGGTGCGACGGTCGGCTATCTGAGCGAAGCTGCCAACACCGTCGGTGCGCAGCTAGCCGGTGCTCTGCCGGGTTATGACGGTCTGAACGCTGGACAAATGCTGGCCGGTGGATTGAAGTCCGTGATTTTGTTGAACACCGAACCGGTGCAAGACAGTGCCGCCGGTGCGCTGGCCGCACTGAATCTGACCAAGGCCGAGATGGTGGTCACACTCAGCCCGTTCAAGGCCAATCTGGATTTCAGCGATGTGCTGTTGCCGATTGCGCCGTTCACCGAAACCGCCGGCACCTTCGTCAATGCCGAAGGACGCGTACAAAGTTTCCATGCCGTGGTGCGCCCCGCAGGCGAAGCCCGACCGGCCTGGAAAGTGATTCGCGTGCTGGCTAATTTGCTGGGTCTGCCAGGTTTTGATTTTGAATCCGCACAGGACGTGCTGGCTGTCATGCACCCGGATGGCGTCCCCGCGTTCGCGCCGGCTGCGCGTCTGGGCAACGACACTACGGCCTTGATTGACCTGAGCCCGGCAGCCACCGATCCGGTGGTGGCGAGCATCTATCAATTGGACGGCACGGTGCGCAGAGCCACTTCCCTGCAATTAACGGCGGACGCTCGTGCCGCAGCAACGGCTCAGGAGGCACTGGCATGATCGATACGCTTTTTAACGCGGGCGCGGGACTGCTGCCCGATGCCTGGTGGACGGCTCTGGCCTGGCCCATCCTCTGGACGCTGATAAAGATCGTCGCCGTGGTGGCGCCGCTGATGGGTGCCGTGGCCTATACAACGCTGTGGGAGCGCAAGTTCCTGGGCTGGATGCAGGTGCGTCTCGGACCGAATCGCGTCGGACCCTGGGGTCTGCTGCAGCCCATCGCCGATGCGATGAAGCTCTTGACCAAGGAAATCCTGGTTCCCGCTGCCGCCAGCAAGGGCCTGTTTTTCATTGGCCCGGTGCTGACCATCATGCCGGCCATGGCGGCCTGGGCGGTGGTGCCGTTTGGTCCCGATGTGGCACTGGCCAATGTCAACGCCGGTTTGATGTACGTGATGGCGATTGCTTCGGTGGAAGTCTATGGCGTCGTGATCTCCGGTTGGGCATCGAATTCCAAGTACGCTTTCCTGGGTGCCATTCGCGCCTCGGCGCAAATGGTCAGCTACGAAATTGCCATGGGCTTTTGTCTGGTGGTCGTGCTGATGGTCTCCGGCAGCATGAACATGAGCGATATCGTACGGGTTCAGGGTAAGGGCCAGTTCGTCGACATGGGCCTGGGCTTTTTGTCCTGGAACTGGTTGCCGCTGCTGCCGATCTTTGTGATCTATGTGATCTCAGGTCTGGCCGAAACCAACCGCCATCCCTTTGACGTGGTTGAAGGCGAAGCCGAAATTGTGGCCGGTCACATGGTCGAATATTCAGGCATGTCCTACGCCATGTTCTACCTGGCCGAGTACGCCAATATGTGGCTGATCGCCATGTTGGCCTCGGTGCTGTTCCTGGGCGGCTGGCTGTCGCCGATTGCGGCGCTGGACTTTATTCCCGGCTGGATCTGGTTGGGTGCCAAGGCCTTTTTGGTGGTCACCTTCTTTATCTGGGTGCGTGCTACCTTCCCCCGCTTCCGCTATGACCAGGTGATGCGCCTGGGCTGGAAGGTGTTCATCCCCCTGACGCTGGTATGGCTGACGGTGGTGGGCATCTGGATGCAGACTTCCTTCAATATCTGGAAGTGAAGGAATCGACTATGTCTAACCATTTTGTTGCCCGCACGCCCTCGGTTTTCTCGCTCAAGGACTTTTTGTACAGCTTCCTCTTGGTGGAACTGTTCAAGGGTCTGGCCCTGACCGGACGCTATCTGTTTCGCCGCAAGGTGACGGTTCAGTTTCCGGAAGAGAAGACTCCCTTGTCACCGCGTTTTCGAGGACTGCATGCCCTGCGTCGCTATGAGAACGGCGAGGAGCGTTGCATTGCTTGCAAGCTGTGCGAAGCGGTCTGCCCGGCCATGGCCATCACGATTGAGTCGGAAGTGCGCGAAGACGGTTCACGCCGTACCAGCCGCTACGACATCGATCTGACGAAGTGCATTTTCTGCGGCTTTTGTGAAGAGAGCTGCCCCGTCGATTCGATCGTGGAAACCCATATATTGGAATACCACGGTGAGAAGCGCGGCGATTTGTACTTCACCAAGGACATGCTATTGGCCGTGGGTGATCGCTACGAAAGCGTGATTGCTGCCAACAAGCAGTCCGACGCCAAGTATCGCTAAGACCCATGACAGAAAGAGTTTGAATTATGAGTGTCACGACCGGTCTTTTTTATGTTTTCTCCACGGTGCTGCTGATAGCGGCATTCCGGGTTATCACCGCACGCAACCCGGTTCAGGCCGTCTTGTATTTGGTGCTGACCTTCTTCCAGGCGGCCATGGTCTGGATGCTGCTCAAGGCTGAGTTTCTGTCCATCGTGCTGGTGCTGGTCTATGTCGGCGCAGTGATGGTCTTGTTCCTGTTCGTGGTCATGATGATGGACGTGAATGTCGAAAATCTGCGGCGCGGCTTCTGGACGCACTTCCCCTTCGCGGCCGTGGTGGGTGTCGTGATTGCGCTGGA
This sequence comes from uncultured beta proteobacterium, assembly GCA_903845935.1. Lineage (GTDB taxonomy): Bacteria > Pseudomonadota > Gammaproteobacteria > Burkholderiales > Burkholderiaceae_C > Allorhodoferax. The sequence continues at coordinate 18,804 of CAIMZI010000008.1, forward strand.
GATGTCGGCGGTATCGATGGGCGGTTTCCGTAGCACCGAGGTGCTGGTAGCGGCACCCGGCCCGGCGGTCTCCAATACCCATGAGCTTGGAAAGATGCTGTTCACCCAGTATTTGTATCCACTGGAGGTGGCTGCTGCGATTCTGCTGGTGGCCATGTTTGCGGCGATTGCTCTGACTCTGCGTGCCCGCAAGGACAGCAAACACGTCAGCGCCGGTGACCAGGTTCGCGTCAAGGCCAGAGATCGTATGACGGTGCTCAAGATGGCTGCCACTCAGGCAGCCGCAGAGCCCGCTCCCGCTGCTGCACCGGAGGTAAAAGCATGACACTCACATTGGGTCACTTTCTGTCATTGGGCGCCATGTTGTTCGCCATGTCGGTGGTCGGTATCTTCTTGAACCGACGCAATCTGATTGTGTTGTTGATGGCGGTTGAGCTAATGCTGTTGGCCATCAACACCAACTTCGTCGCTTTCTCCTATTACCTGCACGACATGCACGGTCAGATTTTTGTGTTCTTCATTCTGACGGTCGCCGCTGCGGAATCTGCCATTGGCTTGGCGATTCTGGTCTTGCTGTTTCGCAACAAGTCCAGCATCAACGTGGACGAGCTCAACTCGCTTAAAGGGTGAACATAAAATGAGTCAAACCCTTTCCGCTTCGACCCTGATCTGGGTGCCACTGGCTCCCCTGGTCGGCTCCGTGCTGGCCGGTGTGCTGGGCACTAAATTCGGTGGCAATGTCATGGGCCGCGTGGGTAGCCACAGCCTGACCATTCTGGGCGTACTGGTGGCCTTTGTGCTGTCGGTGATGACGCTCCTGAGCGTGGTGCAAGACGGCGCCCGCTTCAACGAAACGCTCTACACCTGGATGTCGGTGGGCGGTCTCAAAATGGAGATTGGCTTTCTGGTCGATGGCCTTACCGCCATGATGATGTGCGTGGTGAGCTTTGTCTCGCTGATGGTCCACCTCTACACCGTGGGCTATATGGAAGAGGACGCGGGCTACAACCGCTTCTTTGCCTACATCTCCTTGTTCACCTTCTCCATGCTGATGCTGGTGATGAGTAACAACCTGCTGCAACTGTTCTTCGGCTGGGAAGCCGTGGGCCTGGTGTCCTATCTTTTGATTGGTTTCTGGTTCAACAAGCCCACCGCGATATTTGCCAACATGAAGGCCTTTTTGGTCAACCGTGTCGGTGACTTTGGCTTCATCCTGGGCATTGGCCTGATCGTGGCTTTTGGCGGCACCCTGAATTACGCCGAAGTGTTCGGCAAGAAGGCCGAACTGTCCGCCCTGTTGTTCCCGGGTACCGACTGGATGTTGGTCACCGTGATTTGCATCTGCCTGTTTATCGGTGCCATGGGCAAGTCGGCCCAGTTCCCCTTGCATGTCTGGTTGCCAGACTCCATGGAAGGTCCGACGCCCATCTCCGCACTGATCCACGCGGCGACCATGGTGACGGCCGGCATCTTCATGGTGGCCCGCATGTCACCGCTGTTTGAGCTGAGCGACACGGCGCTGAATTTCGTGTTGGTGATTGGCTCCATCACGGCACTGTTTATGGGCTTTTTGGGCATCATCCAGAACGACATCAAGCGTGTGGTGGCCTATTCCACGCTGTCGCAACTCGGCTACATGACGGTGGCCTTGGGTGCTTCTGCCTACTCGGTTGCAGTGTTCCATCTGATGACGCATGCCTTCTTCAAGGCGTTGTTGTTCCTTGGCGCCGGTTCGGTCATCATGGGTTGCCACCACAACCAGGACATCCGCTGGATGGGTGGTTTGCGAAAGTACATGCCCATCACCTGGATCACTTCATTGCTGGGTTCACTGGCCCTGATCGGCACGCCGTTCTTCGCTGGCTTCTATTCCAAGGACAGCATCATCGAAGTGGTGTCGGCAAGCCATCTGCCCGGTGCCGGCTTTGCGTCCTTTGCCGTGCTGGCCGGTGTGTTTGTGACAGCCTTCTATTCCTTTCGCATGTATTTCCTGGTGTTCCACGGCAAGGAGCGCTTTGACCAGAATCCGGATGCACACCATGGACATGATGCCCACGGTCATGACGCTCACCATGGCCATGACAACAAGCCGCATGAATCGCCCTGGGTGGTGTGGGTGCCGCTGGTGCTGCTGGCGATTCCTTCGGTGGTCATCGGTTATCTGACGATTGATCCGATGCTGTTTGGTGACTTTTTCAAGGGCGCCATTTTCATAGACTTGGAAAAGCATCCCGGTATGGAAGAATTGAAGAGCGCCTTCCATGGTCCTGTCGAAATGGCCATGCACGCACTCACCAGTCTGCCGCTGTGGCTGGCCTTCTCCGGTGTGGCGCTGTCCTACTACATGTACATGATCAATCCGGCCCTGCCGACTGCGATCAAGAGACTAGCTTCGCCCATCTATACCTTGCTGGAGAACAAGTACTACCTGGACTGGTTTAACGAAAATGTGCTGGCACGCGGTGCCCGCGCTTTGGGTACCGGTTTGTGGAAGGGTGGCGATCAGATGCTGATCGACGGTGCCGTAGTTAACGGTTCCTGGAAACTGGTCGGATGGGTATCGGGCGGCGTGCGCAAGATCCAGACGGGTTATTTGTATCACTATGCGTTGGTCATGATTCTGGGCGTGTTTGTCCTCATGACGTACTTCGTTTGGCTCAAGTAGGAGATTAAGATAATGGGATTGTTGAGCCTTGCGATCTGGACGCCCATCGCGTTCGGGATTGTTCTTCTGGCCCTGGGACGTGATGACCAGGCTAAAACGGTGCGCTGGGTTGCGCTGATCGGTGCGCTGGTCAGTCTGCTGGTCACCTTGCCGCTATACGGGCAGTTTGACAGCCACTCTGCAGCCATGCAGTTTGTGGAAAATGCGCCCTGGATTGAGCGCTTCAACATCAACTATCACCTGGGCCTGGACGGCATCTCGTTCTGGTTTGTGTTGTTGACGGCCTTCATCAATGTGATCGTGGTGATTGCCAGCTGGGAGTCCATCACCTCACGTGTCAACCAGTACATGGGTGCCTTCCTGATTCTGAGCGGCCTGATGATTGGCGTGTTTTGCGCGCTAGACGGCATGCTGTTCTACGTGTTCTTTGAAGCCACGCTGATTCCCATGTACCTGATCATTGGTATCTGGGGCGGCCCGAACAAGATCTATGCGGCCTTCAAGTTCTTTCTGTACACGCTGATGGGTTCGCTCTTGATGCTGATTGCCCTGGTCTATCTGTACACCCAATCGGGTGGCAGCTTTGATCTGGCCACTTGGTACGCGCTGCCGCTCAGCAGCACGGCTCAAACCTATATCTTCTTTGCCTTCCTGGCGGCCTTTGCGGTCAAGGTGCCCATGTGGCCGGTGCATACCTGGTTGCCCGACGTGCACGTGGAGGCGCCCACCGGGGGTTCCGCTGTGTTGGCGGCCATCATGCTGAAGTTGGGGGCCTATGGTTTCCTGCGCTTCTCGCTGCCGATCGCGCCCGACGCCTCGCATGAGTGGTCCGGCCTGATGATTGGGCTGTCGCTGATCGCCGTGGTGTATGTCGGTCTGGTCGCCATGGTGCAAAAGGACATGAAAAAACTGGTGGCTTATTCATCGGTGGCGCACATGGGTTTTGTGACTTTGGGTTTCTTTATCTTCTCTGACCTCGGTGTGTCGGGCGGCATTGTGCAAATGATTGCCCACGGCTTTGTCTCCGCCGCCATGTTCCTGTCCATCGGTGTGCTGTATGACCGGGTGCATTCCCGTGAAATCGCTGCCTATGGTGGCGTGGTCAACACCATGCCCAAGTTTGCGGCCTTTGCCCTGCTGTTCTCCATGGCCAATTGCGGCTTGCCGGGAACCGCTGGCTTTGTCGGCGAGTGGATGGTGATTCTGGGTGCGGTCAAGTTCAACTTCTGGATCGGTTTTGCCGCCGCCAGTGCCCTGATCTTTGGCGCCGCCTACACGCTGTGGATGTTCAAGCGCGTCTACCTGGGCCCGGTGGGCAACCACCATGTCAAGGACCTGCTGGATATCAACCCGCGTGAGTTCCTGGTCATGGCCTTGCTGGCTGCATCGGTTCTGTACATGGGTATCTATCCCAAGCCCTTCACGGATGTGATGGATGCATCGGTCACGCAGCTGCTCAAGCATGTGGCCCTGTCCAAGTTGCCCAACTGATCCAATGGAATTGAGAGATAAATGATGATTGACAATATCAGTTGGATCACGGCCTATCCCGAGATGCTGTTGTTCGGCATGGCCTGCGTGATTGCCCTGTTTGACCTGGGCGTCAAGACCCCCTTGCGCGGTGCTACCTACACCCTGACCCTGCTGACGCTGGCGGTGGTGGCCTTCCTGGAGGCCATGTACGCCTCCGGTGGTGCCACCTACTACGGCTTTGGCAACATGGTGGTCAGCGACGCCATGGGCAATTGGCTGAAGTGCTTTGCCGCAGTGGCCACCATGATCACCCTGGTCTACGGGCGCCCCTACGCAGGGGATCGCGGCATGTTGCGCGGTGGGGAGCTGTTTACGCTCACCCTTTTCTCCTTGCTGGGCATGTTCGTGATGATCTCCGGCAACAACTTCCTGGTGATTTACCTGGGTCTGGAGCTGCTGACCTTGTCCAGCTACGCGCTGGTCGCACTGCGCCGTGACCACGTGGCTGCCACCGAGGCTGCGATCAAGTACTTTGTGCTGGGTGCCATGGCCTCCGGTTTCCTGCTCTACGGTATGTCCATGCTGTATGGTGCCACCGGCTCGCTGGATATCACCTCGGTGTTCAAGGCGATTGTCTCTGGACATGTGGACCATCAGGTGCTGATTTTTGGCCTGGTCTTTATCGTCTGCGGCCTGGCCTTCAAGCTCGGCGTCGTGCCCTTCCACATGTGGATTCCCGACGTCTATCAGGGAGCTCCTACCGCGATCACGCTGATGATTGGCGGTGCGCCCAAGTTGGCCGCTTTTGGCATGACCATGCGTCTGCTGGTGGAGGGCATGTTGCCGCTGGCAATCGACTGGCAACAAATGCTGATGGTGCTGTCCATTGGCTCGCTCTTGCTGGGTAACCTGGCAGCCATCATGCAGACTAATGTGAAGCGCATGTTGGCCTACTCCACGATCTCGCAAATGGGCTTTGTGCTGCTGGGTCTGATTGCAGGCGTCATCAACGGCAGCTCGCTGGATTTTTCCACCAATGCCTACAGCTCCTCCATGTTTTACGTCATCACCTATGTGCTGACCACGCTGGCCAGCTTCGGTGTTTTGTTGCTGTTGTCTCGCGAAGGTTTCGAGAGCGAAGAGATCTCCGACTTGGCTGGCCTGAACCAACGCAGCCCGCTGTACGCAGGCATCATGGCGGTTTCCATGTTCTCGCTGGCAGGCATTCCACCCTTGGCCGGTTTTTATGCCAAGCTGTCGGTGCTGCAGGCTCTGATGGTCTCGGGTGATCCGGTTTATCTTTACCTGGCCATTTTTGCCGTGATGATGTCTCTGATCGGCGCCTTCTACTATCTGCGCGTGGTCAAGGTGATGTATTTCGACGATCCGATTACCGCCACCCATGTGGTTGCCGGTGCCGACGTGCGTGTTGTTCTGTGTCTGAATGGCCTGCTGATTGTGGCCCTGGGCCTGATGCCCGGCGGCCTGATGGCTCTGTGCGCCCAGTCCATACGCCAGATGCTGGGTACCTGAAGCCCGTGTCACTGAAACCATTGGCGCACCTGGTCGAAACCCAAGCGTCTTCGCAAGAGGTATACAAGGGCAATTTTCTACATGTCTTTGTCGACCATGTGACCCTGCCCGATGGGGCTGTGGCGACCCGGGAATATGTGGTGCACCCCGGTGCGGTGATGGTTATACCCATGCTCGTCGACGAGAACGGTGCGTGGCGGGTGGTGCTCGAGCGCCAGTTCCGCTATCCCATAGGCCAGGTCATGATTGAATTTCCGGCCGGTAAGCTCGATGCGGGCGAGTCCGTGGCCACCTGCGCGCAACGGGAGTTGCTGGAAGAGACCGGTTACACGGCCCAAGAGTGGGCCCGCGCCGGTCTTATGCATCCGGTGATCGCGTATTCCACCGAATTCATTGATGTCTGGTTTGCACGTGGTCTGACGGCAGGCCCGCAGAAACTCGACAATGGTGAATTTCTCGAAGTGTTTACCGCCTCGCCCGAAGAGCTTCTGCAGTGGTGCATGGAGGGACGGGTCACCGATGCCAAGACTCTGGCAGGTGCCCTGTGGTTGCAAAACACGCTCAATGGAAATTGGAAGCTGCAGTGGCAGCCAGTCGCCGCCCTGGCTTAGTTCCCGTAGCCCTGCCATGAAGGTTCTGGATTTGCAATGTGCACTGGGCCATGGCTTTGAGGGCTGGTTTGCATCGGAAGAAGATTTCCTATCTCAGTGCGCGCGCACCCTGGTGTTATGCCCGCTGTGCGGCGACGCAACGGTGACCAAAAAACTCAGTGCCCCGCGCCTGAATTTGTCCACTCGCCGTCAGGACCCGCCAAGCACCGAAATCAAAGTGCCGAACCAGCCCGCTGCTGGCATTACGGCGGCTTGGCTGGAGCTGTCACGGCGCATTGTTGCCAATACCCAGGATGTGGGCGAACACTTTGCGGAGGAAGCCCGCAAAATGCATTACGGTGAAAGCGAAGAGCGCGCTATCCGCGGCCAGACCACGGCGGATGAGGCGCGGGCCCTGGTGGAGGAGGGCATCGAAATTTTGCCCATGATCCTGCCGCAGGCCCTCAAAGGGCCGTTGCAATAATCGGTGTCCCAGCAGGACGCGCCGCGCTCAGGGATAGAGCCCGCGTAGTTCTCTAGCCCGCAGGATACGGGTGCAGGCCACAATAAAGGTGGCGGTGCGCAGGCTCACCTTCTTGTCCTGCGACACCGACCAGACACCGGCAAAGGCCTCCTTCATGATGTGCACCAGGCGGGCGTTGATGTCGTCCTCGGTCCAGAAGAAGCTGGAGAAATCCTGCACCCATTCAAAGTAGCTCACCGTCACACCACCGGCATTGGCAATCACGTCTGGCAACACCAAAATATTGCGTTCTTGCAAGATGTCATCGGCCTCGGGAGTGGTTGGTCCGTTGGCACCTTCAATCACCAGGCGGGCCTTGATGCGTGGGGCATTGGCGGCCGTGATCTGCTGCTCCAGCGCAGCGGGAATCAGAATATCGCACTCCACTTCCCAAAACAGCTCGTTGGCAATCACCTCGGCATGGGCGAAACCTGCCACCGTGCCTACCTCGGCCACATGCGCCAGCAGGGCCGGCACGTCCAACCCTGCGTCGCGGTAAATCGTGCCGCCGTGGTCCTGCACCGACACGACGCGTGCGCCGGCCTGGGCAAACAGCTTGGCGGCAATGCCGCCCACATTGCCAAAGCCCTGCACCGCCACGCGCGCCTGGCCGACATCCAGTCCGATATGCCTGGCGGCTTCCACCCCTACTGTAAACACGCCGCGCCCGGTGGCCTCCCGTCGGCCCAGCGAGCCGCCGAGCTCCACCGGCTTGCCTGTCACCACGCCGGTGGCGGTGGCGCCCTCGTTCATCGAGTAGGTGTCCATCATCCAGGCCATGATCTGCTCATTGGTGTTGACGTCCGGCGCCGGTATGTCCTTGGTCGGGCCGATGATGATGCCAATCTCGCTGGTGTAGCGCCGTGTCATACGCTCCAGTTCCCCGCGCGACAGGGTCTTGGGATCGACCCGGATGCCTCCCTTGGCGCCACCGTAGGGCACGTTGACCGCGGCATTTTTCACCGACATCCAGGCCGAGAGCGCCATCACCTCGGACAGCGTCACGTCCTGGTGAAAGCGCACGCCGCCCTTGCCCGGTCCGCGCGAGGTGTTGTGCTGCACGCGGTAACCCTCAAAGTGGGCGATGGTACCGTTGTCCAGTTCAATCGGCACATCCACGATCAGGGCGCGCTTGGGGCGCTTGAGGGTCTCGGCCCAGCGCGCCAGGTGGCCCAGGTAAGGGATGACACGATCGACCTGCTGCAGGTAGATACCCCAGGGACCAAGACGGTCGGCCTGCAAATACGAGGGCAGGGGATGGCCGTAGGGGTTGGAAACCGGCGTGGCGTTGGTGCTGTGGCTGCTTGTCATAAGGCTCTTTATGTTGGCATTGGAAGCAGCCACTGTAGGCGCGCGCCAGCCCCCTGTCCAAGGCCAGAAAAGTTGCTAACTATGCAAAAAATTTATGAGCCTGTGACTGGGGCCAGTTTCGCCGGCGGGCCGCCCCAAGGCGAAACGCGCCCCATTGGGGGCCAGCGCACTACGCGCAGCAACATGCGTGGGGGCCAAAATTCACACCGACAGGTTGACCAAGCGTCCGCTGCGCTGCCCCAGCAATTGCCCAAAGGCAGTTGAGCTCGCATACGACTTCAAAGGATTGGCCGGAAACGAAAAGCCGTTGCTCGCCAGCGTCGCTACGGGTGCCAGGAAGGTCTGTGCCTGGGAATTTGCGGCCGACACCTGTCTATTGCTGAGCTGGCGGGTGTAGGTGCTGTCGGCCTGTGCCACCTGGGCGCTCAGGCTGGTGACCTTGCCCTGATCGGTCTGCGACTGCGCTTGTGCCTCGTCGGCCTGCGTGCGCAACTGTTTGGCGTTGCTCTCTGCCTGGTCGGCCTCGCGCCGCGCCTGTTCCAGCCTTGCCTCGGCTTGCAGCACCTGCGTGCTGGGCGTGGCATACGAGAGGGCGGTGATTGCGACCATGAGACAGTAGCGGGTCTATCTTTCAGGCGGCTACATTTAACAGCAAGCCTAGCGTCTCACCGCGCATATTGGTGGTGGGACGCGGAGTCTGCTGGGCCGCCTTTTTTGCGGCAAGGACTACAGCATCGGCCTCGGGATTGGGTTTCTGGGCGGATTTCTTGGGCGCCTCGGCTGGCTTGACCGCCTGCACCGGGTTCGATTTGACAAGATCCACGACGGTCTCCCACAAAGTGATGAATGTTCCAGCCGCAAGTGTAGGGTGATCGCCGCCGCAATTCAAGCGTTGAACTGCAACGCTGCCAGCCCCGCATAAACGCCACCCAATGCCACCAGTTCGGCATGCGTGCCCTGTTCCACCAGACGCCCGTGGTCCAGCACCACAATCAGGTCGGCCTTTTGCACCGTGGCCAGGCGGTGGGCAATCACCAGCGTGGTGCGGTCTTTCATGGCCGACTCCAGCGCATCTTGCACCACGCGCTCGCTTTCGGCATCCAGCGCACTGGTGGCTTCGTCCAGCAGCAGCAGGGGCGGGTTTTTCAGCATGGCGCGGGCGATTGCGATGCGCTGGCGTTGGCCGCCCGACAGGCGCACACCGCGTTCGCCCAGAAAGCTGTCATAGCCCTGGGGCAGGGCGGTGATAAAGCTGTCGGCAAAGGCCGCGGTGGCGGCGGCGCGCACCTCGGCGTCGCTGGCGTCGGGCCTGCCGTAGCGGATGTTCTCCAGGGCCGAGGTCGAGAAGATCACCGCGTCCTGCGGCACAATGCCCACGCGTTGGCGCAGCGCTTGCAGCGACATCTTTCGCGTGTCCACGCCGTCCAGCACAATGCGGCCGCCTTGCGGATCGTAAAAACGCAGCAGCAACTGGAACACCGTGCTCTTGCCCGCGCCGCTGGGGCCGACGATGGCCACTGTTTGGCCCGGCTGGATGCGCAGTGAAAAATCCGACAGTGCTGCTTGATTGGGGCGCGAAGGGTAGTTAAAGCCAATGCCCTCAAAGGCAATCGCGCTACCGGCGCTGGGCATGGCTGCGCTGATGGCCTGGGCTGGCGATGTCACTGGCGACTGCGTGCCCAGCAGCTCCATCAGACGCTCGGTGGCACCTGCCGCACGCAGCAGGTCGCCATAAACCTCGCCCAACACCGCAAAGGCACCGGCCAGAATAATCACGTAGACCACGGTCTGGCCCAGATGTCCGGCGGTAATGGTGCCTGCCATCACCGCTTGTGTGCCCTGGTACAGGCCCCACAGCAGGGCTGCCGAGGTGGCGATGATGATGAAGGCCACCAGCACCGAGCGGGCCTTGGAGCGACGAATGGCGACCTCGAACGCATTGCCGGTGGAGCCGTTGAAACGATCGGCCTCCCGGCCTTCCGCCGTGTAGCTCTGCACCACCGGAATGGCATTGAGCACCTCGGCGGCAATGGCGCTGGAGTCGGCAATGCGGTCCTGGCTGGCACGCGAAAGCTTGCGCACCCGCCGCCCGAACCAGACAGATGGCACCACGATCAGCACCAGCACACCGGCCACGACCAGCATCACCACCGGGTTGGTCCAGACCAGAATGCCCAAGGCGCCCAGGCCCATGACCAGATTGCGCAGTCCCATGCTCAGTGAGGAACCGACCACGGTTTGCACCAGGGTGGTGTCGGCCGACAGGCGCGACAGCACCTCACCGGTTTGCGTGGTCTCGAAAAATTCTGGACTCTGGTGCAGCACATGGCGGTAGACCGCGTTGCGGATGTCGGCGGTGACCCGCTCACCCAGCCAGCTCACCATGTAAAAGCGTCCGGCGGAAAAAAGCCCCAAGGCTACGGCCACGGCAAACAGCAGACCAAAGTGTTCGCGCAGCGCCATCACCTGATCGCCCTTGTTGGCCTGCACCAAGCCACCGTCAATCAGGCTGCGAAGTGCCAGCGGAAAGGCCAGCGTGGCCATCGCCGCCAGCACCAAAAAGCACAGGGCCAGCAGAATGCGGACGCGGTAGGGTCTGAGAAAGGGCAGCAGGCCAGACAGGGATTTGGGATTGCTGGCTTTGGCGCGTTCTGTCGTTACTTTTGTCATGGGCGTTCAGATGGGGGCATAGGCCCGGATTGCAATCAAGTGGCGGTATTGCCTTGTAGCATTGCGCCACGGGGCTGGGCGGGCGTGCTGACCCGAGTTACAGTTTGAGAGGAGAAGCATAGCCGGTCATTTCCAGGTAGCCACGACCGACTTTTTTGTTGTTGCTGTCCCAGACCTCGCACAGCCCCTCCCAGTAAATCGCGCCGGTAGACTGGCTGCTGTCGAGCTCCTGGTTGTCGATCACGGCCCGCACGGTATAGAAGTCTGCGGGTGTTCGTACCATCCATTCGACCGGATAGCGGGCGCGGCTGGCCGGGCTTTGCCAGTAGCGCAGCGGCTTGAACGTCACCTCGCCGGGGCTGAAGACATACAGGCTGGTGCCAGCGCGAAACGAGCCGCCGTCCCAGGTGTTGGCACCGGACTTGTCGCGCAGGCGGAAGGCGGTCAGCGCGCTGCCGTCAAACAGGTTGATGCCCAGCCAGTCCCAGCCCACCGCGCCGCCCTGCAGCAACTCCTGGCTCCATTCATGGTCCAGCCAGGCGCTGCTGCCGCTGCTCATTTGCATAGCTTTGCCTTGCAGCGTGAGCGTGCCGCTGACTTGCAGCTGCGGCAGGCTGTAGTAAAAGCTGGTTTGGCGCGGGTCCGGCCCCTTGCGCGACAGGCCCTGCTGGCCTTGCAACAGCACCGGCTGGCTGGCGGCAAAACGCAGGTCCATGGCAAAGCCTTCGGCTTGGACCCTGGCATGCAGCTCGCCTCCTTCGCCACTTTCGCGCAACAGCGACCAGTCGCGCAGCAGCACGCCGGTGTCCAGCGTGCTGGCCGATGCCTGGTCTAGAGGGTTGTGGCCAGGCGCTTCACCCGACCAGCGGGCGATGCGCTGGTCATGCCACAAGCGTTTGCCGGCCACATCGGTGATGGCGGCATGGGCAAAAAGCAGCTGTCTGGCCGCCAGGCGCGATTGCAGGGCCTGCGTGCCGTCCACCCGGCTGCGAAAAAAAGTCAGCTGAAAACCATAGGCTGCGTCCGCACCCGGCAGATTGGCCCAGCCGGTGATGTACCACCACTCGGTCTTGAAATCGGTATGGGCGCCGGCATCGCGCGGAAATTCCAGTTTGCGCGCCATGGCGGCCCCGGAGCCAGCCGCGCTTCCAAGCGTCGGCCCAGCCAGCGCGGCCACCGATGCCGCTGCAGCCAGCAACTGGCGGCGGCTGGGCGTGCCCAGGCCCGTGGCGTTCATCAGCTTCACGGCGTGCAGGGGGACTTGTTTCATTACCAATCCTCTTTCACCGCCATCACGGCATCGCGACCGGCGGCGGCCTGGCCGGAAAGCCAGGCCGTCAAGGTGCCCGCAAACACTACCGACAATGCGAGCGCCAGCAGCCGCAGCCAGGGCAGGCTGAGCTCCATGCTCCAGTGAAAACTTTGTGGATTGACCACATGCACCAGCACCACCGCTACGGCCAAGCCCAAGCCCACACCGGCGATGGCGCCCAGCGTGGTCCAGGCCGCGCCTTCGGCTGCCACTACGCGCAAGATCTGGCGGCGCGTCAGGCCCAGATGCGCCAGCAGTCCGAATTCCTTGCGCCTGGCCAGCACCTGCGCGCTAAAGCTGGCCGCCACACCGAACAATCCAATGCCCACGGCCACCGCTTGCAGCCAGTAAGTGACGGCAAAACTACGGTCAAAAATCTTCAAGGTGGTGGCGCGGATTTCTGCCGCCGAACCAAATTCCAGCAAATCCCCGGCACCGGCGCCCGGCGCTGCACCCTGGTCGGCCAGCTCGCGCAAAGCCTGTTGTACCGCTTGCGTGTCGGCCTCGGGCGCAAGCCAGAGGGCCAGGTCATTGACGCGACGGTCGCTGCTGAGCTTTGCATAGTCGGCGCTGTCCATGGCGATGGTGCCGAACTGGCGGGCATAGTCGCGCCAGACACCGGCGACAAAAAACACCGGGCTGCCCGCACCGCCGCTGGCAGCAGAACTTGCAGTTGCAGTTGCATTGTCTGCGGCGAAAGCCCTGGCCAGTGGCGCAAAGGCCTGCCCCGGTTTGGCGCCATACAGATCCAGCACGGCTTCGCTCACATAAATGCCAATGGCATCGGCCGGAACCGGCAGGCTCTCGCCCACCAGCGGCAAGCTCAGCGCGGCATGGTCATCGCGCAGGCTGCGCACCAGCAGCGACACCGCGGGCTTGGACGGGTCTAGATTCAGCGCCAGGCTGCGCTGCGCCGACACCCGCTCCACGCCCGGCAGCTGTGCGGCGGCCTGCACCCAGCGGGCATCAAAGAAAGCCTGCTCGCTGGCGCTGCCAACGCCCGAGCGCACATAGAGTGAGGCTGGCAGCACGCTGTCGAGCCAGGTGGTGACCGAGTGGCGAAAGCTGCTGACCATCACCGTCAAGGCCACGGCCAGACTGAGCGAGGCGACCACGCCACTGACCGCCACAGCGGCACTTTCGCGCACCCTTCTGGCGCGCTCCACCGCCAGCAGCGGCAGCAGGCGCTGCGCCATCCAGGGCGAGACGCGGTCCAGCACCTGGCCCACCAGCCAGGGCAGGGAGACAATGCCGCCGATCAGCAACAGAGCCACGCTTGAGTAAGCCCCCAGTGGCATGCCCCAGACGGGTGGCGTTAGGGCCAGCAAGGCGCCTGCCAGCAGAAGGGCCGGCCCGAACCATGCCGGCTGCCGATGTGGCTGCAGCGCGCCCAGTCCCTTGAGTGTTTGCGCCGGAGGCAGGGCCTGCGCCAAGCGCGCCGGCCACCAGGCGCCGACCAATGCCGTGGCCACGCCCAAGCCGCCAAATACGGCTGCGGCCCCGGCACTCCATTGCAAGGCCGGTGCCACACCGGCAAAGTAGCCGCCGCCCAGATCACCACCCAGCAGGCGCAGCGCCAGGGCCGCCAGACCGGTGCCCAGGCCAATCCCCAAGGCACTACCCACCAGTCCGAGTGCGGCGGCTTCCAGCAGCACCAGTTGTAAGCGCTGCCGTCCCGTTAGGCCCAGCACGCCCAGCAGGGCAAATTGTTGGGCGCGCCGCGTCACACTCAGGGCCAGCACCGAGAACACCAGAAAGCCGCCGGTAAACAGGGCAATCAGGGCCAGCACGGTCAGGTTGACCCGGTAGGCGCGCGACAGATTGCCCAGGCGAACGGCCGCGTCCCCCGGCTTGCCAAGCGTCACTGCCTGGCTCCAACCCGGCAGGCCGGGCGCAGCTTGCACAAAGGCCTCGCGGTCCACGCCGGGTTTGAGCCGGATGTCCACGCGGCTCAGTTGCCCGGTCTTGCCAAAAAAATCCTGCATCGCGGCAATGTCCATCACCGCCAGCGGGCCGCCCGCCGCGCGCACCGTACCGGCCACGCTGGCTGTTTTCAGGCGCATGCCCTGTTGCAGTTGCATTGTCTGCTGGCCCAGCGCCGACCGGGCGGCAGCATTCAGGAACACGGTGTCCGGCGCAAACAGCGACAGCCGACCTCCCGGACCATCACCCTCGCTGTGGGGCAGCGGCATCAGGTCGGGGGCGATCAAAGCAATCTGCAACGCGTCCACGCCCACCACCCGCAGCAGCAGGCGCTTGGATTCGCCCGCTGCAGGTTTGGGCGTGAGCGCGTAGGTGCTGAGTTCCAGAACCGGCGAGGCCACGGCCACATCCGGATGCTGCATGAGCAGGCCGAGCAGTTCTTCGTTCAGGCTGGAGTCGGCTGCGCTGCTGCGCAGCTCGAGGTCCGGTTGTCCGCCCACCGAGCGCAGCGCCTGCGAAAACTCGTCCAGCGCCGAGGCGTTGATCAGGTGCACCGAAAACGCCAGTGCCACGCCCAGCATCACCGACACCAGGGCGGCGGCATTGCGCCAGGGGTGGTGGCGCAACTCCTGCAGCGAAAAACTCTTCAGCAGCGGCCAAAGAGGCGGGCCGGAACCGGAACCAGGGCCAGGGCTAGTAGGGTCGGAGCCGTAGCCATTGAGGGGGCTTGATTGCATAGCGGCTGTGTCCGGCCGCCGGCCTAGGCCGCGTGCATGCCGTCGGCGCGCAGATGCAGCACCCGGTCCGCACCGGCGGTGGCGGCTTCGGAATGCGTGACCAGCACCAGGGCCGCTCCGTGGTTGCGGCATTGCTGCACCAGGGCTTGCATCACCAGCGCCGCGGTGCTTGGGTCTAGGTTGCCGGTGGGCTCATCGGCCAGCAACAGGCGCGGCTGGTGTACCAGGGCGCGGGCAATGGCCACGCGCTGCAGTTGCCCGCCACTGAGCTGTTGCGGTAGCCGTGCCCCGAGCGCTCCCAGGCCAACCGACTCCAGCATCGCCTGAACGTGGGCTGCATTGGGCCGACCCAGCAGCAAGAGGGGCAGGGCCACGTTTTGCGTCACATCCAGATGCGGCAGGACATGAAAAGCTTGGAATACAAAGCCCACTTTTTCGCGCCGCAACAGGGCGCGCCGGTCTTCGTCGAGAGCGCCCAGGTCCACTCCTTGCACCTGCACCGATCCCTGGTCCCAATGGTCCAGTCCGGCCATGCAATTCAGCAGGGTGGATTTGCCCACGCCCGACTCGCCGACGATGGCCACAAACTCGCCCGGCGCCACGTCCAGCGTCACGTTGGTGAACACCGGTGCGTCGCCATAGTGTTTGCTCAAATTGCGGATGTGCAGGGTCATGCAGAGCTTTTTAGCAGAGGCCGGTTTCAGGCCGGGCCAGAGGGGCTTTATTGCAGTGCCGCCCGCACAAGCCGCACTACTTGCGCCACCGCATCGGGCGCTTCGCAGGCGATGATCTGGCGTTGGGTCATGGAGCGCAGCCAGGTGATCTGGCGCTTGGCCAACTGGCGCGTGGCAAACACGCCCTTGTCGCGCAGTTGTTCAAAAGGCCAGAGTCCGTCCAGCGCCTCCCAGGCCTGGCGGTACCCGACACAGCGCATGGAAGGCAAATCGACATGCAGGTCGCCACGCTTGCGTAAGGCCTTGACCTCATCCAGAAAACCATGCTCCAGCATGGCGTCAAAGCGCTGGGCAATGCGAGCATGCAGCCAAGCCCGGTCGGTGGGCTCCAGCGAAATCAGCAAGCTGTTGGATGGCAGAGCGGCAGCGTCCTTGGCACGGGCCGCGTGGAAGTGCGACAAGGGCAGGCCGCTGACGCGGTAGACCTCCAGCGCCCGCTGAATGCGCTGGCCATCGGCCGGTGCCAGGCGTTGTGCCGTGATCGGGTCGACTGCGGCCAGCAACGCGTGCATGGCCGGCCAGCCTCGTTCGGCAGCCTCCTGCGACAGCTGCTCACGCACCGCTGCATCGGCCGGTGGCATGTCGTCCAGGCCGTCGATCAGCGCCTTGAAATACAGCATGGTGCCGCCCACCAGCAGCGGCAGTTTGCCGCGTGCCGTGATGTCGTGGATCAGCCTCGTTGCATCGCGCACAAAGTCGGCCGCGCTATAGGCTTGCAAGGGGTCGCGGATGTCGATCAGGTGGTGTGCCACGGCGGCGCGCTCTTGCGTTGTGGGTTTGGCCGTGCCGATGTCCATGCCCAGGTAGACCAGGGCCGAGTCCACGCTGATGATCTCGGTGTCCCAGTGTCTCGCCAGTTCCAGCGCTGCGGCGGTTTTGCCCGAGGCCGTGGGACCGGCCAGGGCGACATAAAAGGGCAGCGGCGCCTTATCGAACCGGGCCATAGCGGTGTACCAGGGTCCAGGCGCTCAGGGCCAGCAGCGTGCTCCAGAAGCACATGCCGGTGGCCAGCGGTAGCACCGTGCCGTCCATGTGCGTGCCCAGCCACTGGCCGGTGGCAAAGGCCGCCAGCATCATCAAAAAACCGTTCAGTGCCGAGGCCGCTCCTGCCGCTTGCGGAAAGGGTGCCACAGCGCCGCTTTGGCCGCAGGGTTGGTGGATGCCATGGGCAAAAATAAAGAAGGCCATGGGCAGCATGATGGCCCATCCGGCCACCACACCACTCCAAGCCAGCAACAGCATGCTGGCGCCACCGACCAGGCTGAACAGTCCGGCGATGGCCACGCTGCGCCGCACCCCGAAACGCGCCACCAGACGACGGCAGGCAAAGGTGCCCAGCAGGTAGACAAAGGAATTCAAAAACATGGTCAGGCCATATTGCGTGGTGCTAAAGCCCAGCACCCGGATGTACACAAACGAGGACGCCGCCAGAAAGGTGAACAGTCCGCCGTAGGATGCCATGGACAGGGCCGAGAAGGCGACAAACTGGGCGTTGCGCAGAATCAGCCACCAGGTGCGCAGCATGCGCCTTGGCTGCAGGGCTCTTGGGTCCTTGTGCGCCAATGTTTCCTCAAAGCGCCAGGCAATCAGCGCCAGTGCCGCGCCGCCGAACACGGCTAGGGCCAATAGCGCGGCATGCCAGCTCCAGGCGCTGGTCAGCGCGCCGCCCACCGGAGCCGCCAGACAGGCAATCACGCCCAGGCCGCTCAGGCCCTTGGACATGACGGTGGCGCCCTGTGCCGGTGCATACAGGTCACGCACGATGGCCCGCGCGCACATCACGCCAGCACCCATGGCCACGCCCTGCAGGGTGCGCCAGACAATCAGCAAATCCATGCTGGGCGACAGGGCGCTGGCCACCGATGCCAGCAAATACGCCACCATGCCCACCAGCAGCACCGGCCTGCGGCCAAAGCGGTCGGAGACCGGGCCCCACACCAGTTGCGAGGCGCCAAAGGCCAGCAGCAGGGCGGTCAGCGTCAGTTGCGCCTGGGCCATGCTGGCGCCCAGATCCTGCGTTAGGACCGGCAGGGCCGACAAGTACAAGTCGGTGGTGATAGGCTGCAGGCCCAGCAGGGTAGAGAGAGTCAGCACCACCAGGGCGGCGGACATACGGGTGTGGCGGGGGGTGGAGGGCATGGGTGGGCTGCTTTTAGCCGATGAGAATGCGCTGGCTTGCCACCCGGCGCAGCATCAACAGCAAGCCGATGGCGGCAACCGTCAGGCCGACGATCAAGGCAATCCAGAAACCCTGCGCCTGCATGGGCTCGGCCGGGGCAAAGGGCAGCCATCGCGGCGCCAGTCCCAAGACACAGCCCAACGGTAGCGAGACGCCCCAGAAGGCGGTCAGGTGCAGCAGCATGGGCGCACGGGTGACCTTGTAGGCCCGGATGGCGCAACTGATCACCACTTGCGAACAGTCCGAGAGCTGAAACAGGGCGGCAAACACCAGCAGCTGGGCGGCCAGCGTGGCCACCTCGGGGTCGCTGGTGTAGGCCGCAGCAATCGGTTGGCGCAGCAGCGCCATAGTGATGGCGGCCACCGCGGCAAAGGCCAGCGTCAGGCCTACGCCCACCCAGGCCCGAAAGCGCGCCAGCCGCGCGTCATTGGCACCCAGACTCTGGCCGACGCGGGTCAGCAGGGCCAGTCCCAGGCTCAAGGGGAACATGAAGATGAGGGAGGTGAAGTTCAGCGCAATGGCGTGCGCGCCCACCTGGGCGCTGCCGAACTTCGCAATCAATAAGGCGATCAGACTGAAGGCGCTGGTCTCGGCAAAGTAGGTGATGCCAATTGGGATGCCCAGGCGCAGCAGGCTGCGCAGCATGTTCCACTGCGGCCACTCCCAATGGGCAAAAGGCCAGGTGCTGCGATAGGCCGGAGATACGCGCATCCACCACAACAGGGCCAATAGATGAAACCAGACACAGAGCATGGTCGACCAGGCGCAGCCCACACCACCCAGGCGGGGGAAGCCCCAATTGCCAAACACCAGCAGCCAGTTGACCAGTGCGTTGATCAGCAGCGAGAGCAAGGCAATCACCATCATCGGTTTGGTCTGGTTGATGCTGGTGCTGTAGCCATACAGCACGCGGTAGGCGGTAAAGGCCGGCAGGCCGAAACTGCTGACCCGCACAAAGCCCTTGGCGACCCCGCGCACCGCAGGCTCCAGGTCCATGTGGTCAAACACCTGGGCCGCCAGATTGGCCAGCAGCAAGGCCATCAGGCCCAGACCCAGTGCCTTCCACAGACCCTGGCGCACCACATGCGGCACGGCCAGCGTTTCACCGGCACCGATGTGGTGGGCGACGATGGGGTTGACGGACATCACCAAGCCCATCAAGGTCAGCATGAGCATGTTCCAGATGGAAACCCCCAGCGAGACACCGGCCAAATCCTGCGCCGATGCGTGACCGGCCATGGCGACATCGGTCACCGACATGCCAATGGTGGCCAGCTGGCCTATCAGAATCGGCCAGGCCAAATGCCAAAGGGCACGTAATTCGGCAAGAACGCCGCGCGTGAGTCCATGGGAGATGGGGTTTGTAGATTCAGGAGCGAGGGTCATCAGCCAATTCATTCTACGGGAGCGCTTGTTTGGGCTGAAATTCCGAGGGTTAACCCTCGGAATTTTTGGCGAATCATTTTTTTCAGATCACTACTGAAAATTCTTCAGCCTAAATCGGCCGCTTTAGCTGACAGCAAGCTGAATGTAGGCCCGAAACCGGGGGCAAACGCGTATAGATTTGGACTTGACTCGGGCATAGACTCGGTGTCACGTGGCGGCGATCTGCAACCAGTTTGCGCAACGCGTCGTAGGATTTAACTTTTAAATACAGAGGCAACACACATGACCATTCAATTCGCCAAACGCGCATCCCTCATCGCCATCTCGGCGGCCGTGTTGGGCCTGTCCGGCCTGGTCCATGCAGCGGAACCCATCAAGATTGGCGTCTCCGGCCCCTACACCGGAGGCTCTTCCTCCATGGGCGTGAGCATGCGCGACGGCGTCAAGCTGGCCGTGGACGAAATCAACAAGGCCGGTGGCGTGATCGGTCGCCAGCTGCAAATCGTGGAGCGCGATGACGAAGCCAAGAACGAGCGTGGCGTGCAGATTGCCCAGGAGCTGATCAACAAGGAAAAGGTTGCCGCCACCGTTGGTTTCATCAACACCGGCGTGTCGCTGGCTTCGCAACGCTTCTACCAGGAAGCCAAGATCCCCGTCATCAACAACGTGGCCACCGGCTCGCTGATCACGCACCAGTTTGACGACCAGGCCGAGAACTACATTTTCCGCAATGCCGCCCACGACAGTATCCAGGCGCCCATGATTGTGGAAGAGGCGGTCACTCGCCGCAAATTCAAGAAGATCGCCATCCTGTCCGACTCCACCAACTACGGCCAGCTTGGTCGTGCCGACCTGGAAAAGGCGCTGGAGCAAAAGGGCGTGAAGGCCGTTGCGGTGGAGAAGTTCAACATCAAGGATGTGGACATGACCGCCCAGCTGTTGAAGGCCAAGGAAGCCGGCGCCGAAGCGATTCTGACCTACGGCATTGGCCCTGAGCTGGCACAAATTGCCAACGGCATGACCAAACTCGGCTGGAAGGTTCCCCTGATCGGTAGCTGGACCCTGTCGATGGCCAACTACATCGACAACGCCGGCCCCGGCGGTGAAGGTGCTCGCATGCCGGAAACCTTTATCCAGGAACCCACCACGCCCAAGCGCCAGTCCTTCATCATCAACTACCTGAAGACCTTCAACCCCAAGAACGCGCGTATCGATTCGCCGGTTTCGGCGGCCCAGGGTTACGACTCCATTTATCTGCTGGCAGCCGCCATCAAGCAGGCTAATTCCACCGACGGCCCCAAGATCCGTGCCGCACTGGAAGATCTGAAGGCACCCGTGGAAGGCGTGGTCACCACCTACAACAAGCCCTTTACCGCAAAGGACCATGAAGCCATCACCGCCAACATTCCGGTGTTCGGCGAGGTCAAGGGTGGCAAGGTGGTTTACGCCTACCCGGATGACCAGAAGAAGGCCTCCGAAGTGCGCGTGAAAGACGCCAACGCCAAGGGCGCCCTGGTCATCAAGAAGTAAGCCTTTCGCAGCTTGGCATTGCACGGGCATCGCCCCAGTCCACAGGGCTGGCGCGGTGCCTTTTTTCGGCCGCACTGCGGTTGATCTTCACTGATTTTTTGCACAGGACATCCCCATGGAAATCCTCTTACAACTCGTCTATAGCGGTATTGCGCTGGGCATGATTTACGCGGTCATTGCCTTTGGCTACCAGCTGACCTTTCAGACCTCCGACACGCTCAACTTCGGCCAGGGCGACGCCCTGATGCTGGGCGCCATGGTCGGCCTCACCTTGGTGAATATGGGCCTCAACTTCTGGTTGATGCTGCCCATCGTGATCGCCTTTGGCCTGGTGCAAGGTGCCGTAGTGGAGCGCATCGGTGTGGCCCCGGCCATCAAGATCAAGAGCGAGTTTGGCTGGATCATGTCCACCATTGCGCTGGGCATCATCTTCAAGAACGTGGCCGAGAACATCTGGGGCCGCGACGACCTGAAGTTCCCATCGCCCCTGCCCGAGTCGCCCCTCAAGTTCCTGGGTGCCAATGTGCTGCCTATGGAAATTCTGGTGGTGATTGGCGCCGTGCTGATGATGCTGGCGGTGGAGTTTTTCAACCGCAAGACGATTTACGGCAAGGCCGTGGTCGCCACCTTTAACGACCGCGATGCAGCCAAGCTGATGGGCATCAACACCGGCCTGGTGATCACCTTTTCCTACGCGCTGTCTTCCGCCACCGCTGCCTTTGCCGGCGCGCTGATTGCACCGCTCACGCTGACTGGCGCCACCATGGGTGCGGTGCTGGGCCTCAAGGCCTTTGCCGTGGCCATCATTGGTGGCCTGACCAGCGGCATGGGCATCATTGTGGGCGGCATCATCCTGGGCGTTGCCGAAACCACCACCGGGTTCTATCTGTCCACCGGCTACAAGGACGTGCCCGGCCTGGTGCTGCTACTGTTGGTGCTAGCCTTTAAACCGTCCGGCCTGTTCGGCAAAACCGCGATCAAGAAAGTCTGAACATGAAGCGCAAATCTCTGGTTGCCGGCGTCATCGGCATTGCCATTCTGGCGGCTGCGCCACTCTATACGCACAACCCGTATTACATCCACATGATCGGCACGATCATGATTTACGCCATCCTGCTGTTCGGCCTGGATATCGTGGTGGGCTACACCGGTCAGGTGTCGCTAGGTCACGCCGGTCTGTTTGGCGTGGGCTCCTACACCGCCGGTGTGCTGTTTCTGAAACTGGGTGCACCGCTGTGGCTGATCATCCCGGCCAGCATTGGCGTGACGGCCGGTTTTGGCGCGCTGCTGGCTCTGCCCGCGCTACGCGTCACCGGCCCTTATCTGGCCATGGTGACGCTGGCCTTTGGCACCATCATCCAGATCCTGATCAACGAGATGGATTTCCTCACCGAAGGTCCGCTGGGCCTGAAGATTCCCAAGCCCTCGATTGCCGGTGTGCAGCTCGATGAAAACAGTTTTTACTGGATGGTGCTGGCGCTGATGGTGATCTCGCTGGTGGTGGTGGACCGCATCCTGAAGTCGCAGCTGGGACGCGCCTTTGAAGCGCTGCGCGGCAGCCCGGTGGCCTCCGACTGCATGGGCGTGTCGGTGTACCGCTACAAGGTTTATGCCTTTGTCATCAGCGCCGGTTTCGCCGGTCTGGCAGGTTGCCTGTACAGCTATTCGGAGCAGTACATCTCGCCCAACACCTACAACTTCGAGCTGACCGTGTTGTTCCTGCTGGCCGTCATCATGGGCGGACGCAAGAGCCGCATCGGCTCACTCTTGGGTGCCGCCATCATTGTGATCCTGCCAAAGTTGCTGGATGATCTGGAGCTGTTCCGCATGGTAGCTAGCACCTTGGCCGTGCTGATGGCCGTGGGCGGCGCCATTGCCGTGTCGCGCAAGATGACCACGGTGCGGGCCATGGCCTTGCCGGTGGTGGGCACCATCGCCCTGGCCGGTTTCTCGTTCTGGCTGCAGTCGATCACCGACTGGCGTTTGTCCATCTTTGGCCTGATGATTCTGTTTGTGGTCTATTACCTGCAGGACGGCATCGTCGGTTTTGTGCGCGGCCTGCTGGTGCGCAAGGGTTCAGGCGGTGGCCGGGCAATAGTGCTGGCAAGCGGCGCGCACAAGGACGCCATCACGCAGGCAGCAAGCACCCATACCGGTGAAGACCTGCTGGTTGCCAAGGGCGTGCTGATGCAGTTCGGCGGCCTCAAGGCCATCAACCAAGTGGACATCTCGGTCAAACGCGGCACCATCCACGGCTTGATCGGCCCCAACGGTTCGGGCAAGAGCACCATGATGAATGTGCTGACCGGCATCTACGTGCCAACGGCCGGTGCCATTGAATTTGCCGGGCGCTCGGTTGTGGGCAGAACGTCGTCCGACATCGCGCTTTCCGGCATCGCCCGCACCTTCCAAAACGTGCAGCTGTTTGGCGAAATGACGGCGCTGCAAAATGTGCAGGTCGGTCTGCACCATACCTTCCACAGCAACATCGTCGATATCGCCCTGCACAGCCCACGCCACACGCGGGAAGAAGCCGCATCGGTGGAACGCGGCCTGGGACTGATCGACTTTGTCGGATTGGCCGATCTGGCCAATGAGGAAGCACGCAACCTGCCCTACGGCAAGCAGCGTCTCTTGGAAATTGCCCGCGCGCTGGCGCTGGACCCGCAGCTCTTGCTGCTGGACGAACCCGCCGCCGGTCTGACCGCACCCGATATCAAGGAGCTGATCACCATCATCCGCAAGATCCGCGACCATGGAATCACCGTGATCCTGATCGAGCACCACATGGACGTGGTGATGGGCGTGTGCGACAGGCTCTCGGTGCTGGACTTTGGCCAGAAGATTGCCGATGGCAAGCCCGCCGATGTGCGGGCCGACGAAAAGGTGATCGAAGCCTACCTCGGCGGCACCGCCGCATAAGAACAGGACAAGACCATGTTGCAAATCAAAAATCTGGAAGCCGGTTACGGCAAGGTGCAGGTCCTGCACGGTATCTCCATGGAGGTGCCCAAGGGCAAGGTGGTGACGCTGATCGGCTCCAACGGCGCTGGCAAGACCACCACCATGCGCGCCATCTCGGGCATGATCAAACCCACGGCGGGTGAGATCAGTTTGAGCGGCAAACGCATAGACGGGATGGAGTCTTTCACCATCGCCAAGTTGGGCCTGGCGCATTCGCCAGAAGGTCGTCGCGTCTTTGCCACCATGAGCGTGACCGATAACCTGATCCTGGGCGCCTTCCCTCGCCTGACCGGCAGCCGCCCCAAGGGCGATGTGGCGGGCGATCTGGACAAGGCTCTGGAACTGTTCCCCCGCCTGAAAGAACGCCGCACTCAGTTGGCCGGCACCCTGTCGGGCGGCGAGCAGCAAATGCTGGCCATGGCGCGCGCCGTGATGCTGAATCCGGAAGTGGTGCTGCTTGACGAGCCCTCCATGGGCCTGGCGCCGATTCTGGTGGAAGAGGTGTTCCGCATCATCGAAGACCTGAAGTCGCGTGGCGTCACCATGCTGCTGGTGGAGCAGTTTGCCGCCGCCGCGCTCAAGGTGGCGGACTACGGCTATGTGCTGGAGAACGGACGCATCTCGGTGCATGGGCCGGCCGCGCAGTTGCGGGACGACCCGGCGGTGAAGGCGGCCTATCTGGGTGGCGGACACTAGGCTGGGTCTACACTCCGGTGGTAGCTGATTACAGACCCACCTGAAAGATCCATCCCATGTCTTCTGGAAAAATCCTCGTCGCCCAAGGTGGCGGTCCCACCGCCGTCATCAACCAGTCGCTTGTCGGCGTTGCGTTAGAGGCGCGTCGCTTCCAGCAGATCGCCCACATTTACGGTGCCCTGCACGGCGTGCGCGGCATCGTCAACGAAGACTTTCTGGACCTGACGCAAGAGACCAGCCACAACCTGGAACTGGTGGCCAACACCCCGTCCAGCGCACTGGGCTCGACGCGCGACAAGCCGGATGTGCCGTATTGCAAGGAGATCTTCAAGGTGCTGCGGGCGCACCAGATCGGCCACTTCTTCTACATCGGCGGCAACGACTCCTCGGACACGGTGCGCATCGTCAGCGAAGAGGCACAAAAGGCCGGCTATCCGCTGCGCGCCATCCATATCCCCAAGACGATTGACAACGACCTGGTCGGCAACGACCACACGCCTGGCTTTCCGTCTGCGGCTCGCTTTGTGGCCCAGGCCTTCGCCGGTGCCAATCTGGACAATGCGGCCCTGCCCGGCGTTTATGTCGGTGTGGTGATGGGGCGCCATGCCGGTTTCCTGACCGCAGCTTCCGCCCTGGGCAAGAAGTTTCCCGATGACGGCCCGCACCTGATCTATTTGCCCGAGCGCACCTTTGTGCTGGAAAAATTCCTGGCCGATGTGAAGGCCACCTACGAGCGTTATGGACGCTGCGTGATCGCGGTGTCCGAGGGCATTCACGATGCCTCCGGTCAACCGATTGCGGCCCTGCTAGCCCGGGACCTGGAGCACGACGCCCACGGCAATGTGCAGCTCAGCGGCAACGGCGCGCTGGCCGATCTGCTGTGTGAAGAGATCAAGAGCAAGCTGCAGATCAAGCGCGTGCGCGGCGACACCTTTGGCTATTTGCAGCGCTCCTTTATCGGCTGCGTCTCCGATGTGGACCAGCGTGAGGCGCGCGAGGTGGGCGAGAAGGCGGTGCAGTTCGCCATGTGGGGCAATACGGATGGATCGGTGGCCATCAAGCGCACCGGCTTTTACTCCGTGGACTACGAGCTGCTGCCCCTGGACGCCGTGGCCGGCAAGACCCGCGTGATGGAGGACGAGTTCATAGACGACAAGGGCACGGGCGTGACCGACGCCTTTCGCATGTACCTGCGCCCGCTCCTGGGCTCGGGCATGCCGGATGCCTTTCGCCTGCGCAACAACCGCGTGCCCAAGGTGCTGGCCTAGCGCCCCCGCATAAACAGCGCGTCGAGCTCGCGCATGCTGATCTGGCGCCAGGTCGGACGGCCGTGGTTGCATTGGTCGCTGCGTTCGGTGGCTTCCATGTCGCGCAGCAGGCCGTTCATTTCTTCAATGGTGAGCTTGCGATTGGCGCGCACGGCGCCATGGCAGGCCATGGTGGCAAGCAGTTCGTTTTGCGCGCGCTGGATGACGGTGCTGGCCTCATGTTGGCCGAGTTCGGCCAGCACGCTGCGCGCCAGTTCGATGGCGTCGCCCTGCGCCAGCGCAGAGGGCACGGCGCGCACGGCCAGGGTTTTGGGCGAGAAGGGCGAAATTTCCAGACCCAGATGGTGCAGGGTTTCGGTATGCGCCTCGGCCGTGGCCACTTCGATCGGCGTGGCGGCAAAGGTCTGCGGGATCAAGAGGGGTTGACTGGACAGGCCTTGCAGCAGACCCTCGGCGGTGCTGGCTGAGCCGAGTTGGTTCTTGAGGCGCTCGTAGACGATGCGTTCGTGGGCGGCGTGCATGTCCACCAGCACCAGGCCTTGCGTATTCTCGGCCAGGATGTAGACGCCCTGCAATTGGGCGAGGGCGCGGCCCAGGGGCCAATGGTCTGGTGGGGGGGGCGTGTTGGCGGCAGGTTCTTCTCCGGCTCGGAGTCCGGGCGGCAGAACATTCTGCTCCGTGTCCCCCGCCCGCTGCGCGGGCTCCTCCTTTACCTGCGCAGAACGCTCTGCCGCCCAGACTCCTGGGTCTTTGGGGACTCTTGAGCCTGTTGGGTCACTTTGGTCTGTTGGGGCCTGACTCCACGGCGCTGTTGGTGCGGTCTGCGCCGCGGCATCGCCAGAGACCTGTGCGGTGTTGTCACTGCGTTGCCACAGCGCGCCCAATTCGCTGACACGGTGGCCACCTTCGGGCTGTCGGCCAAACTGCATGCCGGGCTGGGCGGAGTACATGGGCTTGGCTGGCATGTGGGAAGGCATCAACCCAAAGGCGCCTGGCGTCAAGCCGCCACTGAACGTCGATTCACCGGTAGCGCTTGTGCCTGGAACCTGTGCATCCGTCGTAGCACCTGGACCAGCAGCCGCGTCAGCCGCCGCCTGCGCTCTTGGCACGGCCAGCGACTCTTCCACCGCATGGCGGATCGCCTGGTGCACCTCGCGGCTGTCTCTGAAGCGCAGCTCGATCTTGGTCGGGTGTACGTTGACGTCGACCCGGGTCGGGTCCATTGCCAGGTACAGCGCATAGACCGGCTGGCGGTGGCCGTGCAGCACGTCTTCATAGGCGGCGCGTGCGGCGTGGGTGAGCACCTTGTCGCGCACAAAGCGGCCGTTGACATAGGCAAATTGCTGGTCGGCTCGTGAGCGCGCCGCATCCGGAATGCCGGCACGGCCCCAGACGCGAAAGTTGGGCGCTGCATCGCTGCCGGGCAGCGGCGCGCCAAGGTTCGAGGCCTTGCGCCCCGACCAGTTGACGCGAATGCTTTGCGCCACAAAGTCCTCGCCCAGCACATCGTGCAGGCGTTGGTCCAGCGCGTCCAGGTGTTCGGTTGTCACGGTCTCCAGGCTGGCACCGGGACCAAAGCCCGCACATTTTCGCCAGTGTTCCACCAGCTTGCCTTCGTGCCAGATGGCAAAGCCCACATCGGGGCGCGCCAGCGCATGGCGGCGCACCGACTCGATGCAATGCGCCAGTTCGGTGGCGTCGGTCTTCAGGAATTTGCGCCTTGCCGGGGTGCTGTAAAACAGCTCTTTCACCTCGACGGTGGTGCCGGTGCTGCGTGCTACCGGCCTGAGTTCACCGGTGCGGCCGTCGAGCAAAAATGCCTCGCTCATTCCTTGGGCGCGCGACAAAATGGCGCAGTCGGCAATGGCGTTGATGGCGGCCAGCGCCTCGCCCCGAAAACCCATGGTGGCCACCGACTCCAGGTCCTGAAGGCTGGCGATCTTGCTGGTGGCATGGCGCCTGAAGGCAATCGGCAACTCCTCGCGCAGCAGCCCGAAGCCATCGTCTTCCACGCTGATCAGGCGCACACCGCCCGCCAGCAAACGCACCGTCACCTGGGTGGCACCGGCGTCCAGCGCGTTGTCCACCAGCTCGCGCACCACCGAGGCGGGTCGCTCCACTACCTCACCGGCAGCAATCTGGCTGATCAGCTCGTCCGGCAGGTCACGGATGGGGCGGCGAGGGGCGGTGGGGTTTTGGGCGTCGTTCACCCTTGCATTTTAGGTCGCCGCATGCTCGTCACGCGGCACAGGGATAATTGCGCCCTATGGACCTACTTCCCCAAATCATCGATTTCATTTTGCATGTGGACAAGCACCTGGAGCTGTTCATTCAAAGCTACGGCCTGTGGGTCTATGCGCTGCTGTTTCTGATTATTTTTGTCGAGACCGGCGTGGTGGTCATGCCCTTTTTGCCGGGCGACTCGCTGCTGTTCGTGGTGGGCGCCATGTGCGGCAGTGGGCTGATGCATTACGGCACTTCCGTGGCCCTCCTGCTGGCGGCCGCCATTCTGGGCAACCAGAGCAACTACACGATTGGCAGCTTTTTGGGCCCCAAGGTGTTTGCCTGGAAAGACTCGCGCTGGTTCAATAAAAAGGCCTTTGACCAGGCCCATGCGTTTTACGAAAAATACGGCGGCATCACCATTGTGGCGGCGCGCTTCATGCCCTTTTTGCGTACCTTTGCGCCCTTTGTGGCCGGTGTGGCGCAGATGACGCGTTCGCGTTTCATGCTGTTCGACGTGTTGGGTGGCACGCTGTGGGTGGTGGGCATCGTCAGCGTCGGCTACTTCTTTGGCAACATTTCCTGGGTCAAGCTGAACCTGGACAAAATCATCTGGGCCATGATCTTCATCCCGGGTCTGATCATTCTGGCGGGCGCCTGGAAGTCGCGAAACAAGGCGACTGTGTGAGCATTTCCAGATCCTGGCTGTGGCGCATGGGCCTGTCCATGCCGCAGCACAAGCGCGTGTTTGCCTGCTTCTTTCTGTACTCGTTTTGCATGGGCGGTTTCTTTCCGCGCCTGGCCGAGATCCAGCGTGCCATGGGGGTGGGCGAGGGCGCGCTGGGCCTGGCCTTGATCGGCGTGGCCGCCGGCACGCTGATCTCCTTGACCTTTGGCGCGCAGTTCATCGAGCGCATGGGCCACCGGCGCACGCTGCTGGGCCTTCTGCCGGCCCTGCCGCTGTTTTATGTGGCCGCCTCTCACGCGACTACACCGTTGCTGATGTTTTTATGCCTGTTTCCGGCCGGGATTCTGGTGGGTGCGGTGGAGGTGGTGGTGAATCTGGAGGCCGACCGCGTCGAGCACATGAGCGGTCGGCGCATCATGAACCGATCACACGCCTTCTGGAGCATCGGTTTTTTTAGCGCCTCGGCCATTGGCGCGCTGATGGCGTATTTGGGGGTCAGCCCGCAACTGCATCTGGCCGGCGTGGTGCTCGTGGTGTTCGCCATCACGGTGCTGTTGCTGGGCAAGTTTGAGGCCGCACCGCTGCGCGAGGCCGACCACCACCATGCCGATATCGAAGCCCCGCGCTTTGCCACACCCACTGCTGCCATTTTGGTGCTGGTGGTGGTAACTTTGCCGGCCATGGTGCTCGAAGGTGCCGGCTTTGACTGGTCCGCCATTTACATGCGCGATGTGTTTGGCAGCAGCGCTTTTTGGGGTGGCGTGGCGGTGGCCACGGGTGCTGCCGCGCAGGCCCTGACACGCTATTTTGCCGACGGCTTTGTCGAGCGCCATAGCCCGGTTTTTGTGGCGCGCGCGCTGCTCAGCGTGCTGGCCCTGGGCGATGTAATGGTGTTTGTCGCGCCCATGCCCTGGGCCTCGCTGCTGGGCTTTGCCCTGATGGGCGTGGGCAGCAGCGCCATTTTTCCGCTGGCCATGTCGGCGGCGGCTCAGCGCACCGATCGGCCATCCACGGTCAACGTGGCGTCGCTGGCGCAAACCGCCTTCGTCTCCTTTTTGCTGGCGCCACCGCTCTTGGGTTTTGTGGCGCAAAGCCTGGGCATCCGCTGGTCCTTTGGCATCGCGCTGCCGCTGGTGCTTGCCAGTCTGTGGTTGGCAGGGGTGTTGGGGGCGTCAACCGTGCGAAGCCGGGCCTTGCCTTAGCTGCTGATCCGCACCCGCGCCAGGGGCGGGTTCTTGGCAAAATAGCCCTCGATGCCGCGCATCAGCGCATCGGCTAGCTTGTTGAGAAAGTCGTCGTTGTTGAGCTTGGCCTCTTCTGTGGGGTTGCTGATAAACGCCGCTTCCACCAGCACGCTGGGAATATCGGGCGCCTTGAGCACGGCAAACGAGGCCTGCTCCACCAGTCCCTTGTGCAACTTGCCCACGCGCCTGATTTCGCCCAACAGTCCGCGTCCCAGCGTGAGGCTGTCGTTGATTTGTGCGGTGGTGCTCATGTCCAGCAGGGCGCGCTGTACCGTGGCGTCCTTGGCCCTCACATTCAGTCCACCAATCAAATCGGCCTTGTTCTCCCTGGCCGCCATCCAGCGCGCAGCGCTGCTGCTCGCACCACCCTGGCTGAGCGCAAACACGCTGGCGCCCTGCGGGTCGGGGGTGAAGAAGGCATCGGCATGCAGACTGACAAACAGGTCGGCCTGGACCCTGCGTGCCTTTTGCACGCGCACCCCCAGGGGTACAAAGAAGTCGGCGTCGCGCGTCAGGTAGGCGCGCATGGTGTTGCCCTTGATGGCGCTGGCGTTGATGCGCTCGCGCAGCATATGCGCCAGGCGCAACACCACGTCTTTTTCGCGTGTGCCCCCTGGGCCAATGGCGCCCGGGTCTTCGCCGCCATGGCCGGGGTCCAGCGCGATGATGATCAGGCGGTCGGTGAGCCCGCCGCTGGCCGCCGAGGCACGCGGGTCTTCGCTGCCGGGCAGCGGCCAGGGCGTCATGGAGGGCGCTGGGTACCGGGGTGTCATTTCGGGCGCAACCGGGTTGGCAGCGGCTGCAGGTTTTGGTTTGGCGGGCTTCTGGCTTTGGCGTGCCATCCAGTCGCCCAATGGGTCGCTGGGCTCGCTGGCGCTGGCTTGCGGGAGCGCTGGTGCCTGGCGCATTTTCTCGCCAATCAAGGCCTCCAGTGGGTCGACCTCTTGCTCGGGGTACAGGTCAAATACCAGACGGTGCTGGTAGGCCCCCACCGGCTGAAGTGTGAATACCTGCGGTCGGATCGCTTGCTTCAGGTCCACCACCAGGCGCACCACGTTCGCGCTGAACTGGCCGACGCGGATGCCGGCGATATGGGGGTCGTCCGATTTGACCTTGGCCACCAGTTCCTTGAGCGTGGGGCTGAGCACCAGGCCTTCAATGTCCACCGCCAGGCGCGGCGGGTTGCCGACCAGGCTTTGCTGCGCCGTCAGCGCTTCGTCCGATTCAATGGTGACCCGCGAGTAGTCGGGCGCGGGCCAGATGCGCACACTGACGATGGAGGCGCCGCGCACTATCTGCGGCAAGGCCAGCGTCAGCACCACGCTGCCACAGCGGATCAACAGGCTGCGGCGTTTCATGGGATCTGCCCCGCCTGGGTCACCGCGGTCAAGGCCTGCAGCAGCGCCGCGCCGCGAGGCGTGTACGCGCTAAGGGTCACGCGGCGGGCGACTTCGCTCACGGTCTCCAGCGCGATATCCAGGTCGGCCTGCGGCAACAGGTCATCGGCCTTTTGCGGCCATTCCACCAGCTTCAGGCCGGGGCTGGCAAAGATGTCCCTGAAACCGGCGTCCTCCCACTCCTGCGGGTCGTTGAAGCGGTAGAAGTCGAAATGCCAGATGGGATAGGCGGCCGTCTCATAAGCCTCGACAATGGTGTAGGTGGGGCTTTTGATGCGCCCACTGATGCCTAAGGCCTGCAGCAGGTGGCGCGTCAGCGTGGTCTTTCCGGCACCCAGATCGCCATGCAGGGTGATAAAGGCGTAGTCCAGACCCGCGTGTGCGGCCAGTTGCGCGGCAAAGGCCTGCGTGGCAGCTTCGTCGGGCCACAGCAGTTGCAACACTGGCAACCCGGGCAACACCGGCGGGGCGGTCGGCGCGCTTGGCTCTCCGGTTTCTACAATAGGCAGTTGATGATCCAAAGCATTCCAATCGATAACGCACTGCTGGCACAACTACGTGCCAACGCGCTAAAGCTTGGATTCTCCCAAATTGGCGTGACCGGTGTGGATTTGTCTTCCGCCGAGCCCGGATTGCTGGCCTGGCTGGAGCAGGGCTTCCATGGCGACATGCATTACATGGCCAAGCACGGCCTCAAACGCGCCCGTCCGGCGGAGCTGGTGCCGGGCACCGTGAGCGTGATCACGGCGCGCATGGACTATTTGCCGATCGACACGCCAGCCGATTGGCAGACTCAGGAACTGCGGCGCCTGCAGCGTCCGGGCGAGGGCATTGTGTCGCTTTACGCCAGGGGGCGCGACTACCACAAGGTGCTGCGCAGCCGGCTGCAAAAATTGGCCGACGCGATTGCTGCCCAGGTCGGTCCGCTGGGCCACCGCGTCTTCACCGATTCGGCCCCGGTGCTGGAGGCCGAACTGGCGGCGCGCAGCGGCCAGGGCTGGAGAGGCAAGCACACCCTGGTGCTGAACCGGGAGGCCGGTTCCATGTTTTTCCTGGGCGAGATTTATGTGGATCTGGCCTTGCCGTCCACACCGGCGGTGTCGGGCCATTGCGGTAGCTGCAGCGCCTGTATAGCGGTCTGTCCCACGCGCGCCATCCTCGGCCCCCAGCGGCTGGATGCGCGGCGCTGCATCTCCTATTTGACGATTGAACATGAAGGCCACATTCCGCTGGAGTTGCGCGCGCTGATTGGCAACCGCATCTATGGCTGCGACGATTGCCAACTGGTCTGCCCCTGGAACAAATATGCCACGCGCAGCCCGCTGCCGGACTTTGATGCGCGCGCCGGTCTGGTCGGGCAGGATCTGTGCGCCCTGCTGGACTGGAGCGAAGACCAATTTTTGCAACGCACCGAGGGCGGCCCTATCCGCCGAATAGGCCATGCGCGCTGGTTGCGCAATGTGGCGTTGGCCCTGGGCAACGCCCTGCGCGTGACGCTGGATGCGGATCGCGCCCGAGGGATACGCGCCGCTTTGCAGCGCCGCCTAACGCATGACAGCGCGGTGGTGCGCGAGCAGGTGCTGTGGGCGCTGGAACAAGGCCGCCAAGGATTGACGGATGTCTGAAGAGCAACTGCCAGTGAATGATTTGAAAAAAGATTCTCTGAACTTCTTTACCCGCATCGTTGAGGCACGCCACTCGGTGCGCGCCTTTTTGTCCGAGCCCGTGTCTGACAGCGTGCTGCACCAGGTTCTGCAAAGCGCACGCCAGGCGCCCAGCGGTGCCAATCTGCAGCCCGGCGCGTTTGTGCAGGTGCGCGGCCAAACCAGGGAGCGGCTGAGCGGCGAACTGGTGGCCGCATTTCGCGCCGGCACACAGGAGGTGGAGGATTACGCCTACTTCCCCCAACCCATGCCGTCGCTGCTGCGCCGCCGCCAGGTGGCCGCCGCCCGCGCACTCTACGGTTCCCTGGGCCTGGAGCGCGAAGACCGCGGCGGGCGCGACCAGCAGTTTGAACGCAACTTTCGTTTTTTCGACGCGCCTGTGGCCCTGCTGGTGACCATAGACCGCGAATTTGGCAGCGGCGGCTATATGGACCTGGGCATGGCCATTTATGGGCTGATGCTGGCTGCGCAAGCACAGGGTCTGGCCACCTGTGCCATCGGTGCCATGGCGTCCTACCCCGGGCTGATACGGCGCAGCCTGGCTCTGGACGACAAGTCCAACATCGTTTGTGGCCTGGCACTTGGTTATGCCGATGAGGCAGCACCGGTGAACCGCACGCGGACCGTGCGCAGTGAACTGACGGAATACTTTCGTGTGATTGGATAAGCCCCGTCGTTGTCCGGGCTCTGAAGTCGAGCGTTGGCTTGGCGGTGCGGGAAAACCAGCGCATTTCCTGGCTTTGCAAAAACCGTAATCCGCCCACAATAAGCTAGTATTTGGCTACCCGTAGGGAAATGAATTTCACAACTGCAACCATAGTCTGGCTGGCAAGCACCCTGTGCGCGGGTCCGGCCATGGCCGAAAGCCTTTGCAGCTGGGAAGGCGCCGCCCATCGTTATGGCGTCAACCCGCAAGTGTTGTATGCCATTGCGGCGCAGGAATCTAGTCTGAATCCCAACGCGGTGCATGTCAACGAGGACGGCAGCCAGGACTTGGGACTGACCCAAATCAACAGCAAGTGGCTGCCGCAGCTTAGCAAGCTGGGCGTGACATCGGCGAACCTGATGAACCCCTGCATCAATATGCATGTAGGCGCCTACCTGCTGTCGCTCAAGATGATTCGCCATGGCAACACCTGGCAGGCGATTGGTGCCTACCACTCCAACACGCCCTGGCGGCGAGATCGTTACGCCCAGACCATTTTTGAACGCGTGCAAAACCACAACCCGGCACCTGTTCCCAATGGGGGATGAGTGGGGTCGACGCGATCCCACAGCATCAAGCGGGCATGAGGCGCAGTGCTTCTTCGAAATCAAAGCCTTGAATGGCTTGTTCCAGTTCCTGGGCCTGGCGCAGAACAGCGTGCAGTTCGCGCGCATGGCTGTCCCACAGCGCTTGCGCTTCGGAGTCGTCCTGCTGTAGCAACTGGCGTAACGTCTGAATCACGGCCTGCACCTCGAGTTGCTGCGCCTGTGTCAAGGCCTCTTGGGTCACCGGCGCCGGATCGGCAAGTAATCCCGGCGTGGCGCGCAAATGGGCGACCAGTGCCTTCAATTGGGCACTGGCAGGTTCCAGCAAGCGTGTGATGCTGGCAATGTCCTGCCCCTCCTGCACCGCCTGTTCGATTTGCGCCAGCATCAGGTGTAGTGGCTGCGCGCCCAAGCTTGCGGACAGGCCTTTGAGGGTGTGGGCCAAGCGTTCGGCGCTGGCAGTATCTGCATCGACCAGGGCCTGACGGATCGCATCAATGCAGTGCTCTTGGGATTTCACAAACTTGTCCAGCATCGCCACATACAGTGCGGTATTGTGGTTGGACAGGCTCAGGCCCCGGTTGGCATCCAGACCGGCAATGCCGCGCAAGGCGGCTAGCACCGGCTCCAATGGCTCCGACGGGGCGTGCACGGGCAAGGAACTGCGGGGCACCAAGCCCAGCCCGGCACGGGGCTTGATCCAGGCCAGCAGGCTGCGCCAGAGCTCATCCGGGTTGATGGGTTTGCTGACAAAGCCGTTCATGCCGGCCGCCATGCAGCGTTCCTTGTCCGCCTGCATAGCATTGGCCGTCATGGCCACGATGGGCAGCGTGTCGGCACCATAGGTCTCACGAATCAATCGCGAGGCGGTCACTCCGTCCATCACCGGCATTTGCAGGTCCATCAGCACGACGTCGTAGGGCTGTGCATCGGCATGGCGAGCATGCACCTGGTGCACGCCCATTTGTCCGTTTTCTGCCACGTCAACATGAAAGCCAACGCCTTGCAGCAGTTCACAGGCCACCATTTGGTTGATCTCGTTGTCTTCCACCAGCAGGATGCGC
Source organism: uncultured beta proteobacterium (assembly GCA_903845935.1). Lineage (GTDB taxonomy): Bacteria > Pseudomonadota > Gammaproteobacteria > Burkholderiales > Burkholderiaceae_C > Allorhodoferax. The sequence continues at coordinate 53,829 of CAIMZI010000008.1, forward strand.
GCCCCCGCCAGCGGTGCCAATGCGGCCTCTGCTGAACTAAAGCCCTGGGCATGTCGCATGTCCTGCACCTCGCGCGGTGCATGGCCCGCTAGCTGCATCATGGTGTTGACCAGCAGTGAGCCACTGATCAAATCCACGCTGGGCCTGCTGATGAATTTTTCTGCCGACGCCACCTTTAAGCGGGCGGTAAACCAGAAGGTGGAGCCATTGCCGAATTCGCTCTGTACGCCGACTTCGCCGCCCATGCTATGGGCCAGGCTCTTGCTGATGGCAAGGCCCAGGCCGGTGCCGCCATAGTGGCGCGTGATGGAACTGTCAGCCTGCACAAAACTCTTGAAGAGTCGCCCCATTTGTTCCTGCGTCAAACCAATGCCGGTATCACGGAGGGAAAAGTGCAGCAGTACTTCGGATGCTGTTGTCTCTTGCACTCGGATGTTGATGAGCAACTCGCCGTGGTCGGTGAACTTGACGGCGTTGTTGGCGTAGTTGATTAGGATCTGGCCTATGCGCAGCGGGTCCCCAATCAGGTGTCTGGGGACTGCGCTGTCTATGCTGCACAGCAATTCCAGATTTTTGGACTCGGCCTTTTCGCTCACCAGATTGATGACGTTGTCTATCACCGTCTCCAGTTCAAACGGTACCGACTCAATTTCCAGCTTGCCGGACTCGATCTTGGAGTAGTCCAGGATGTCGTTGATGATGCGCAGCAGGTGCTCGCCGCTCTGCTGGATTTTGCTCAAATAGTCTCGGATGCGCGCAGGCATCTCGTTCTTGAGCGCAAGACCGGATAGGCCGATGATGGCATTCATGGGGGTTCGGATTTCGTGGCTCATATTGGCCAGAAAATCACTCTTGATACGAGTTGCTTCCTCGGCTTGCGTCTTGGAATTTTCCAGCGCCAATTGGGCTTGCTTCTGTGTGCTGATATCAATCAACCAGCCACAAACTAGCTGATTCTGATCGTGTATCACGTGGGACAGGTATAGCAAGCCCCAAAATTTATCTCCATTGACACGGCGAAGCTCTACTTCTTCATTGATGACTACACCGTCATGCTCCAATTTTTGCATCAGATGGTTTCGCATTCCCGGTTGAACATATACGCCAAGGCTGTTGCTCCCATTGCTACTGTTTGGATCCATTCCAAAATAGCTCATGAAAGTGTAGTTGCGCATGCGGTACTGGCCCGACTCTCTTTCAGTTAAGCAAAATCCCACGGGGCTGGTTTGCAGAATGGCTGACATCAATGTGTCTCGCTCCCGCAGCACCAAGGAAAAGCTCTCTGCCTTGTCTTTTGACTCTTTCAGAGCATCTTGCGCAGATTTACGTTCTGTAATATCAATAGTCCATCCGCACAGCAATGTGCTGTCACCCTGTGTCACGTAGGAAAGGCTAATCAGGCCCCAGAAGTGACTGTCGTCCGTACGAACGAATTCCACCTCTTCGTTCTTCACCACTTTATCTCGAGCCAATACCGCAAGCAAGGCGTCACGACGGCTGGGTTGCGCATAAACGCCAAGGCTTTGTGTGACTGCCTTGCCATCAGGGTCGATTCGAAAGTAATTAAAGAAAACCTGATTGCGCATTTCGTAATGGCCCTGCATGGTGCTGAGGGTAAAACTGATTGGCGCAGTGTTCAAAATATCGGTGAGCAACTGGTTGCGCAGTGCATGTTGGCGCAGCGTCTCCATAAGCTGCGTCTGGGCGCGGCCTATGGCGGCCAACAAGCTGTCATTGTCAGAGGAAGGAACACCAATGGGCTGAGAGAAATCCAGCCCTTGAAGGCGGTGCAGGTGTGATTTGAGATCACTTACCGATCCTCCTAGTCTGCTAGTCAGATCGCCTTCGGCCAGGCCTTCGCGGAACCCCGCCCGGATACCCCAATCCGCTAGGAGAAGCACAATGACAGGAGCAGAACAAAGAAAAACAGGAGCCCATGTCCCACTGTCTACCGATGTAAAAATGGCGAGACAGACCAAGCAAGTGGCAGCGATCCCGCCCCCAACAATCAGGCGGATCCGCACATTCGGAAACAGTCTGGTGCTCACTTTTTTAAATTCTCCCCAACCCCTATACGGTGCTAAGCAAGATCGGATGCCCTAGATTCATGCATAGTCAGCACTGCAGCCGCAGTAGCTACGCAGAGCGCAATCACATAAGCGGTAAAGACGCCGTGCATATTGTGCGATGCCAGCCAAGTATTGAGGTAGGGCGCCGTGCCGCCGAACAAGGCTACCGAAACCGAACTGGCGACGCCGATGCCCACTGCACGCTGCTGCGTTGGCAATTGCTCTGACATGAGCGCTGGGTAAATCGACGCCACCATGGCCCACAGCGTAAGTGCCACCGATTGTGCCACGAACAATGTCCACGGCTCATTGCTTAGCAGCCAGTCGAGGGGATACGCCAATACCATGAAGCCACAGGCAAAACCCAGTGCCAGGGGCTTGCGCCCGATGCGATCAGACAAGGCCCCCCAGATCGGCAGCATAATAATCGCGACAAGCTGTGCACCCATGCTAGCCACAAACGCGTCTCCAGCCGCCATGCCCTTGACGCTGATAGCATATGTTGATGCAAAGGCCGCCCATGTGTAATAGGTGACGGTGGTACCTGCCGTAAAAATAATCATGCGTAGTGCCGTGATCAACAAGCCCTCGGTGCGCTCGCCAGCAGAGCTATCGCCCCGGGTTTTTGTACGCTCGGGCATATTCCGCTGGCCTACAAATACCTCTGTTTCCATCAGGCTGCGTCGCAAATAGTAGGCATATATTCCAAGTCCGGAACCAAGAATAAACGGGATGCGCCAACCCCAACTCAGCATTTCGCTAGTCTGCAGTGATTTTGTTAACCCCACGCCGAGCAAGGTGGCTAATAATGAACCCGAGGTAACGCTGACAAAGATTGTGCTTGACCATAGACCGCGTGACTCTCTAGGGGAAATTTCGCTAATGTAAACATAGGATGTAGCGCTGTCCCCCCCGTGGGCCAGACCCTGCAGTAGCCTGGCCAATAGGAGCACGATTGAACTGAGAATTCCTACCTGCGCATAACTGGGCGAAAGTCCAATGCTCAAGCTGCCAAGAGCCATCATGCTCACCGTCAGTATCATGACATGACGGCGTCCACTTCGATCCGCGAGGCGGCCAAAAACAAGGCCGCCCACGGGCCTGGCGATGAAGCCCACGGCGAACACTGCTAGTGTGCTGAGCAATGCCGACGTCTCATCGCTTGGGTTGAACAAGTTCTTCGCCAAGTAGGGAGCGAAAATCGCATAGACGGTCCAATCAAACCATTCAATTGCGTTGCCTATGCTGCTGGCACGCAGGCACCTCTTCAATACCGAATGCCTATCGGGCACCATCGTGGTGGGGGATTGCAACGTATTCATAGATGTGATACTAAAAGGTTTCCCATTCATCGTCGCCACAGGCGGCGATGGACTTGGCCTGCACGATGGGCTTGGGAATAACAGCAGGCTTGGTTGGAGGCGGCTTGGGCTTGACGCTCACCATAGGGACAGAACGTTTCTCAGATTCCTTGCGGGCCGTGCACTGGGTCGTGGCAGCGTTGCTCGCGGTAGCTTGCTCCGTGCGGGCATTGGAGTCCAGCGTGAATAGCGCAACCGACTGCACCAATTCAGCCGCCTGGGACTTCAAACTACTGGCGGCTGCGGCCATCTGTTCCACCAGCGCCGCGTTTTGTTGGGTCGCCGTGTCCATCTGAGTAACCGCCTCACCTATCTGTGCCACACCTGCCGCCTGTTCATTGCTCGCATTGCTGATTTCACCCACCAAAGCGCTGACTTTGCATATCGAGTCGACCACTTCAGTCATGGTCACCCCAGCCTCGTCAACAAGCACCGTGCCCTGTTGCACACGCTCCACGCTGGCGTTGATCAAGGTCTTGATTTCCTTGGCCGCGTCTGCACTGCGCCCCGCCAGGGAGCGTACCTCGCTGGCCACCACGGCAAAACCGCGTCCTTGCTCGCCAGCCCGCGCTGCTTCCACTGCAGCGTTCAACGCCAGTATGTTGGTCTGAAAGGCAATGCCATCGATGACGCTGATGATGTCTGAGATCTTTATAGAGGAATCGTTGATCTCCTTCATGGTATGGACGACACGGCCCACAACGTCGCCTCCGCGCGCGGCCACCGAAGCTGCACTGGTCGCCATCTGACTGGCCTGGCGGGCGTTGTCTGCATTCTGATTGACCTGCTCGCTGAGTTCTTCCATGGAGGCCGCTGTTTCTTCCAGTGCGCTGGCCTGACTCTCGGTGCGCGACGACAAATCGTGGTTGCCTTGTGCAATTTCTGCACTCGCCATGGCCACGCCGTTGGAACCAATGCGTACGTCGGAAACCACTTTTTGCAATTGCATCCGCATGCCCTGCAATGCTGCCATCACGCTCGCTGTGTCTCCCTTTTTTAAGGGAACGCTCCTTGTTAAGTCGCCGCTTTTGACCTCCTCGACGGCATCGCGAACAGCCATGGGGTCGGCACCAAAACCTAACATGATGATGCGCACAATTCCCGTCAGTGATCCCACCGCAACTAGCACGACCAAGGCGATGGCAAGGATTAGCAAGTTGAACCACAGGTTCTTTTGAGCCACCGCCTCATTCACTGCAGCGTTGGTTCGGTTGTCAATCAAGCTGAGAAACTCATCCACCGGCTTCATGATCTTGGCCTTAAACAGGTGGTAGCTGTGGTCGTGCATCATCGCGCGCGCCTTGGCCAAGTCCGGCTCTCCCTTGATGGTAAAGCCCCCTTTTCCGTCTGCCAACTGCCCCTTGACCAGGTTCATGGCCACGGTTTCGGTGTTCACCAAATCATCCGAGTTGGCCTGAGCTTCCTTGAGCTTGGCAAATTCAGCTTCGGTAAATCCAGCCTTCTTCATCAGTTCCTGCAGAGGAATCGTGTCGCCCGAACCGCGTCCGGGATCGGTGCCTGCAGCGCGGAAGTCCCAGTAGATTTTTTCGTACTGGTTGGGGCGTGTCTTCTTGCCGTTGCGAATGTCCAGGACTTCGAAGTATTGTTTTTCCCATTCAGGGTCGCCTGTAACGACGTAGGTTCTGGCCAGCCGTGTCAGATCGTCTGAGCTCTTGCGCAATTCATCGGCCAGAAGATAAGACGTGTAGCGGCTCACACTCACCTGCGCCAACTTTTCATTCACGGCGCCCACCTGGTACAAGGCATAGCCCAAGAACAGTGCGGGCAGCAACAAGGCCACAAGCAACATCCTAAACATCTGGCTTACCGTTCGCATATTGGTTCTCCTGCTGAAACATATAGGCTCCCACCCACATCCGACTTGTGCTCTAAATCGCACAATGATATGACTTTAACCGCAAAGGGACAAATACGGCGATGCACCCTAACGCCTAAGTAGAATTTTCAGAACGATGCAGTGAAGGTCAGCGCATGCAAGACCGAAACAGTCAACGGCTCTCCATTCGCTCCACGATTACCGCAGAACCAATGCCACCGGCACCTGCAACAGCGGCCAGGCCGCGTGCACCGGGCGCTTCATCGCGCTGCAGGTCGGCCAGCAGGCGCACCAGGGCTATGGCGCCGGATGCGCCAATCGGGTGGCCGCGCGCCAGGCCGCCGCCGCTCCGGTTGATGTCACACGGCTGCAACCCCAAGGCCTGGCAAAAACCCAAGCCCTGCACGGCAAAGGCATCGTGCAACTCAATCGCTTGCAAGTCTGTAGCCCTGTGGAGTCCAGCCCGCTGCATTGCGGTATGCGCCGCCACTTGCGCGGCCAGCAGAGGCGTGACAGGGTCGGCACCCACCGATGCCGAGGCCAGCCAAGCAGCGCGTGGCATCAATCCCAGCTCACTGCAGGCCTGCGCTGTGGCCAGCAGGACCAGGGCGGCGCCGTCGGCCCGCGTGGAGATCGCCAGTGTGCTGGGTGCGCAGTCGGTCGAGCCCCTCTGTGGCAGGGCAAGTGGCATGCGGGCGGCTCGTTGTGGGGTGAGGATGCGCGGGTAGGCATCGTGCTGCTGCCCCATGATGCTGACGATTTCGGCACCTAAAAAAACCTGGTTTTCCAGCGCCCGCCGGTGGCTTGCCACGGCATAGCTATCTTGTTGCAAGCGGGTCCAGCCTTGTTGCGCGGCATAGTCGGCAGCCGATTCCAACAGATCGGGGTCGCGCGCCGGGTCGGGGGCAAAGGCGGGGCGTTCATAGGCCACAGGGGCATCGCCCGCATGCTGGGGACGGATCTGGCGAATAGGCGCGCGGCTCCAGGCCTCCACACCGCCGGCAATCACCACCGATGCCTGGCCGGATGCCAGCATGCCTGCCGCCATGGCGATGGCGTCCAGGCCGGAACAGCATTGGGTATCGATCGACAGGGCGGCGCAGCGGTCTGGCAATCCTGCCGCCAGCGCCAGCATGCGGGCCGGGTTGCCTCCTGCGCCCAGGGCGTTGCCGATGACCACAGCGTCTACCGCCTCTGTGCTGAGTGCGGCGCGCTGCAGCAGGGCACGCAGCACCGGGGAGCCTAGTTCATGGGCGTGCAGGGCGCGAAAGGCACCGCCTACGGGTGCCACCGCGCTGCGCGCCCAGGCGGCGATCAGGGCAGGGGTTGCAGACAGGGTGGCTCCAAAGCGGCGGGCAGCGTCATGGCTTGCAGGCTGCGCTCCAAACTGGCGTGGTCGGTCTTGCCGCCGGCCGTGCGCGGCCAGCTCGTGCAAAGGTAAAACTTTTTGGGTGCCTTGAAGGCCTCCAGGCCTTGCCGACACCAGGCCACCAGCTGCAGTGCATCGGGCAGCCCCGCTTGGCTGCTGTCGGTCCAATGGATGATGGCCACCACCCTGGCGCCGCGCCGCGCGTCCTCCACGCCATGCACCGAGGCCAGGGCAATGGCCGGGTGTGCCTCCAGCACGGCCTCCAGTTCCTCGGCAAACAGGTTCTTGCCCTGGGTGACGATCATGCGGTTTTGGCGCCCGGCCAGGCACAGGCGCCCTTGTGCATCCAGCGTGCCCAGATCGCGCACCGACAGCCAGTCACCATCGCGCAGCGCGGCAGTGTGATCGTCCGTGGCGCCCACATAGTCCATGAACAGCATAGGGCTGCGCACATAAATCAGGCCGACGTTGGCTTCTTCAGTCGCCTGGCGGATCTGCAGCTCCACATTGGCAAAGGGCCTGCCGACCACGGCGGCCGGTGTGCTGTTATCGCTGTCCATCCAGGCAATAAAGCTGGTTTCAGACGCTCCGTAAAACTCGATGATGCGCGCCTTGGGAAACAGTGCCCGCAGCTCGGCTGTGCGCTGGCGCATCCAGCGCGCACCGCTGATCAGGATCAGGCGCACGGACTCGATTGGCGCCAACGATTTGTGACGGGCAAGCTCCAGCATCAGGATCAACTGGCTGGGTGCGGTGAGCAAACTGGGGGTGAGACCCGAGCGTAAAGTTTCCAGCGCAGCGGCAGCCGAAAAGCGCTCTTGCACGATCACACCACCGCCGCTCCAAAGGCCCAACAGCATGCCGAACAAAAACAGCGAGTGCGAGTCGCGCCCCGGCGCCAGGATGCAGGTTGCGGCATCCGGCCCAAACTCTTGCAAGCAGACGCGAAAGCTCTCGGTCCAGGATCGGTGGTGGCGTTTAAAGCCCTTGGGCAGGCCGGTGCTGCCGGAGGTGTAGCCGATGTAAAAGGGAGTCAGTTCTGTGGGTGGTGCTGTGTCGCATGCCTTCACCGGCAGGGCGGCCTGCACGCTATGCAGCACGGCAGCGGGCCAATCCGGGTCGGCCACGGCGGCGCAGCGTCCGCTGGCAATGATTCCCAAGAATTCCACCAAGCGCTGCAACAGGGGCAGGGAGCTGTCGACCAGCACGGTAGCCGGGTCCTGCTGTCCGGTCAGTGCTGCGGCGCGTTCTGTGACGACTGCATGCAGTTCGGCAAACGTCAGGGTCTGGCTTGCGCTTTGGATGGCCAGTGCCGCGCCACGGGACTGCGCCCAGTGGATTAGCGGCCCATGCACCAGCCCCGAGGCTTGATCCCAGTTTGGACCTAGCGTCATTTCAGCGCACGACCACCCAGGTTCCAGTCGGGCAGGCCGCGCGCCACGGTGTGCACCACCAGGGCGCAGACGGCGCATTTCAGCAGGTCACCAGGCACAAACAGCAGGGTGCCCCAAAAGGCTTGGGTCCAGCTCAGCTTGGCAATGTTCACCAGTCCGACCACACCACAGGCATGAACCACCAGCAGGCCGCCCAGGCTGGAGGCGGCAAAGGCGCTGACCGCTGCGCGCCGTGGCGTGCTGCGTGGAAAGGCCGACATCAGCCAGCCGGTGACCAGCGCACCCAAGGGCCAGCCGACGAGGTAGCCGGTGGAGGGCGCCATGAACACGCCCAGGCCGCCGCGCCCGCCCGACAGCAGGGGCAGGCCCAGCGCCACGGCAAGCAGAAACAGCAGCATGGCTTGCAGGGCGCGCCTGGGGCCCAGCAGGCAACCGGCCAGCATCACGCCCAGGGTCTGCAGCGTGATCGGCACACCCAGGGGCAGGTCGATCTTGGGGATCAGGCCAAATACCGCCAGCAGGGCGGCAAACAGGGAGACCAGGGCCAGGGAGCGCGAAGAGTTCATGGAGTTCAGCAAGTCGGTAAAAGGGGAGCGCCAAGGCTACTCGCCTATGCGCATTTCGAGTGTATCTGCTACCCGGCGCGCGCTGGTCAGCATCTGGATGGTCAGTGGTGCCAGCAGGCGCAGGCCGCCCGCCTTGCCGGTGCGCAGGCGGTGGGCCTCGTTCAGACGCTTCCAGACGACGAAGAAGTGTTCGGTAAATCGCAGCATCATGGCCAGTTGCAGGGCCAGACGTTCGGTCTTGATGCCCAGCTTTTGAAGCGGACTGAGCAGCCGCTCCAGTACATCCAGCAAATCGGTGCTGCGCGTGGTCAGCGTCAGCGCAATGCCCAAGAGGGATGCGCTGAGTAGACGCAGCACGCTGATCCAACCTAGCACGGCCTGTTTCATGAAGACGTGAAACGCCAGGATCAGCAGGCTGGCCAGCAGCAGCGAGGCCAGCAGCTTGCGTGCCGGGAGAATGGCGCGGCCCAGACTGGCGAACAGCAGTATGCAGACCAATGCACCTGCGCCCAGCAGCGTGACCTTGTTCGTCGCGTATTGCGCCGTGCCCAGCAGGGCAAACAGCAGCAGTTTGACCGACGCGGGCACGCCATGCAGCCAGCTGCGGTGTTCGCTGTAGAGGCTTCCCATGCTTATTGGTAGATCAGGGCCTGCGCCGCGATACGCGCGGCCACATCGGCCTGATACTCTGCACAGACTTGCTGGCCCGGACCATCGGCGCGCACCCGGCCGCACTCCAACCAGATCACTCGCTTAAACTCTCGCACATGCTCCAGCAAATGGGTGGAGACAATCACCTGCTGACTCGCCTTGGCAATGTCCATGGCCAGCAGGGCCTGACCCGGCTGGTCCAGACTGGCAAAGGGCTCGTCCAACAGCAGCAGTTCGGGCGAGGCAATCATCAGCGCCAGCCAGCACACATGCTGGCGCTGGCCCTGGCTTAAGGAACCTATGGCGCGCTCGGACCAGTGAGCCAGGCCGCGCGACTCCAGGAACACACGCGCCTGCGCAATCGCCTCTCGCCGTGGCATGCCGCTGGGGCTGAGGCCCAGGGCTAGCTCTTCGGCAACGGTGGGGAAGATGATTTGCTCATCCGGATTCTGGAACATCATGCCGACCAGCCCTGGGCGCTTGCTGCTGACCGTGCGCGCCTCCAGCCCGCGCACCAGCACGCTGCCGCTCTGTGGTACATCCAGGCCGCACAGCAGGCGAAACAGGCTGCTCTTGCCTGCGCCGTTGTCGCCGATCAGGCCAATGCGGGACTCGGGCAGGTCCAGCGTCAAGCCCGAAAAAATCGTGTGGCCGCCGCGCTGCAGGCTGGCATCACGGATGTGGAGCAGGGGTGTTGCCGCAACAAGGGCTTGGGCGACAGGATGGGTATGGTTTGGAATGGGCGTATCGCGTGGTGATCAGCCAGCAGTTTACGCGCTGGGCGCTGCCGGCTCGGGGGCTACACTGCCATCCATGCCCAGCAATCTTGACTCCAGCCTCAAAGCCATAGACACCTTTATTGACGCGCTTTGGCTGGAAGAGGGGCTGTCCAAAAACACGTTGACGGCGTATAGACGCGACCTCACGCTGTACGGAAAGTGGCTGTCCGAGCGGGAGCGGGACCTGGACCAGACGGTCGAGCTGGATTTGCAGGCGTATTTTTTGTACCGTCATACGCCCGGCAGCAAGGCCACCAGCGCCAACCGGCGGCTGACCGTGTTCAAGCGCTACTTTCGCTGGGCCCTGCGCGAGAACCGCATGGCGGCCGATCCCACGCTCAAGCTGCAGTCCGCCAAGCAGGCGTTGCGCGTGCCCAAGACGCTGAGCGAGGCACAGGTCGAGGCCTTGCTGGCAGCTCCCGACACCAGCAACGCGCTGGGAATCCGCGACCGCACCATGCTGGAGCTGATGTATGCCAGCGGCCTGCGCGTGAGCGAACTGGTGGATTTGCGGGTGTTCAACCTCAGCCTCAACGACAACGTGCTGCGGGTGCTGGGCAAGGGCTCCAAGGAGCGTATGGTGCCGTTTGGCGAGGTGGCGGCACAGTGGCTGCGCCAGTATCTGGGCGCGCCGCGTCAGGAGTTGCTGAGCGGTAAGCAGACGCAGGATTTATTTGTGACGGTGCGCGGCCCCACGGCCGGCAGCGCCATGTCGCGCGTGATGTTCTGGATGGTGGTGAAGAAATATGCGCTGGCAGCGGGCATCCGCTCGCCCCTGTCACCGCACACGCTGCGCCACGCCTTTGCCACCCATTTGCTCAACCACGGGGCCGATCTGCGCGCCGTGCAAATGCTCCTGGGTCACGCCGACATTTCCACTACCACCATCTACACCCATGTGGCGCGTGAGCGCTTGGCGCAGCTGCATGCAGCACATCACCCGAGGGGGTAAGCCACACGCAGTGGGCGACCGTGGGGGCTATTAAACAGCTAGGGTTTCGGCCCAGGCCAGGGCTTGCAGATGAGCCCAGTTAACGTGGTTGCTGTTGAGGCCCAGGCTCTTGATGGCGCTTGCAAAGGCGGCGTCATCGGCGGACTCGCAGGCCACGGTGAGATCCAGAAACGGGGCCAGCGGGCCGCTGTGATGCAGCAGGGCATCAACCACCTGCTGTGGTAGGGCGACGGTTGCCAGCGCCGATTCCATGCTCATGCCCAGCATGGTGTCGAGCAGAGAAAATACACCCACTACAAAGGCGTTATCGCAGTCTTCGGGCGATAGGCGCTCCAGCGCCAGTAGTTCCATCAAGCGGCCACGCACCACGGCGGTGGCGCCCACGGCCGGTGGCATGTCGTCCAGATTGGAGGTGGTCATCAACAGCGCGGCCCACTTGAAGAGCCGGTTCAGCCCCAGGATCATCACCGCGTGCTTGAAGGAGGTGACCTCGGTGCGCATGCCAAAGCCGGCCGAATTGATGAAGCGCAGCAGGTTGAATGACAACATCGGGTCGTGCTTGAGCACTTCCTCACTCTCGCTGGTGCTGGATTGCTTGCGCACCATGTCAATCAGGCGAATGATGTTGGCCTGCGCCGGGCGTATGCTCTGACCCTCCACGATCACCGGCTTGGCAAACCAGTAGCCTTGGTAGAGCTTGACCCCCAGATCCTTGACCATGTCGTATTGTTTGTGGCTCTCCACCTTTTCGGCAATCAGCAGGGCCTGCGATTTGGCCTGGGCCAGTTTGACAAACGAGCCTATGGCCTCGGGCTTGAGTATGGACAGGTCAAACTTGATAAACGACGCCAGCGGCAACCAGCTTTCGTAGGAACGGGTCAGGATGGAATAGTCAAATGCCAGGCGGAAGCCACGGCGCTTGAGCTCCTGCAGATTGGGTAGGTAGTTGGCAATTTCGTCCACCTGGGACAGGGGCAGAGGGGGTATTTCCAGCACCACGCGCTCGGGTGCTACCAGGTCCAGGTGACCACCGGCGAGGCTGTCATGGGTGCAGTTGATGAAGATGGTCTTGCGGCTCGCCAGCGAGTCGTTCTCGGCCATGGACAGTGCGTTGAATAGCAGCTGCGCATCGCTGGCCGCATTGTGTTCGGCGCCCTGCAGCGAGCGGTCAAACAGTTCGTAGCCAAACACGGTTCGCGCCTCATCCAGAATCGCCTGACGCGCAATGACCCGGTTGGAGCCGGTATGGAGCGTCTTGGTCGGGCTGGTTTTTTGGGGTTCTGGCATGTTTGGGCACTATCAAATGGGCGAATTCCATTCTAGACCTTGAATGCATGCGGCTACTGTTTTTATGTGGTGGGCAGCTCGTCCAGTTCCTGCTGGGTAAACCCGGCCAGCTTGCGTGCCGTCAAATTAAACGGCGGTTTGAGCCTGGGCCCACCGTGCGCAAGTGCGGCCTCGGCATGGAAGCACACACTGTCCAGCCCGTCGCGTTGGCATAACCAGTGGTACCAATGGTTGCCAATCGCCACATGGCCCACCTCCTCGCGCAGGATGGTGTCCAGAATTTCAACCGCCTGCAAGGCTTGCAAGCTACCGACCTTGCGCAGCTTGGCTTGGATGATGGGAGTGGCATCCAGCCCGCGCGCCTCTAGGGTGCGCGGCACCAGGGCCATGCGCGCCACCACATCGTGCCTTGTGTTTGCGGCCATGGTCCAGAGACCATCGTGGGCCGCGAAGTCACCATAGCCATGGCCCAGCGCGGCCAGATGGTCTGCTAGTAGCGTGAAGTGTTGCGACTCCTCGAAGGCCACGCGCAGCCAGTCGCGGTAGTAATCGGCGGGCATGTCGGCAAAGCGCCAGGCGGCATCCAGGGCCAGATTGATGGCGTTGAACTCGATGTGGGCGATGGAATGGATCAGGGCCGCGTGGCCCTCGGGCGTGTAGGGCGAGCGCCGGGGTACGTCCTTAGGCAGGATCAGCACGGGCTTAGCCGGGCGCCCGGGCTGGGGCGGGGCGTCGAGCACTGGCTGCGCGTTGATCTGCAGCGCTGCGCGCTGGTCCCATAAAAATTGCACGGCTGCGACCTTGGCGCTAGGGTCGTCAAGGGTGAATGCGGCCAGTGCGCCGTGTCGTAGTTCCATCATCCCTACAATTCTAGGCATACGGAAACGAGGAAACGAAATGGCAGTGTATGAATTGGATGGCGTGGCGCCGCGCGTGGCCGCTGGCGCCTGGATTGCCGACAGCGCGCAGGTGATGGGCCAGGTGGAACTGGGCGAGGATGTGAGCATCTGGTTTGGCTCGGTGCTGCGGGGTGACACGGAAATGATCCGCATCGGTCGCGGCTCCAATATCCAGGACGGTAGTGTGCTGCACGCCGACATCGGTCGGCCGTTGGAGATTGGCGAGAACGTCACCGTGGGCCACAAGGTGATGCTGCACGGCTGCAACATTGGCGATGGCTCGCTGATCGGCATTGGTGCCATCGTGCTCAATGGTGCGAAGATCGGACGGGGCTGCATTGTGGGCGCCGGTGCCTTGGTCACCGAGGGCAAGGAATTTCCCGACGGCAGCATGATCATAGGCAGCCCGGCCAAGGCGGTGCGCGAACTCAACACCGAACAGCGGCAGGGGCTGGTCTGGAGCGCACAGCACTACATAGAAAACGCCCGGCGCTTTCGCGCCGGACTCAAGCAAATCGCATAAACCCTGCGGCATCCTGCATGCCGCATCAACCGGAGTCGTGCATGTCTGAGCTGCACAAGTTTTTATTCGACGGCCTGCCCGTGCGCGGCGTGATCGTGCGCCTGACCGATGCGTGGACCGAGATTTTGCGGCGGCGCGCCAGCAACAGCACGTCTGGCGCCTATGCACCCGAGCTGCGCGATATGCTAGGCGAAATGACCGCAGCGGCGGCGCTGATGCAGGCCAATATCAAGTTCGACGGCGCCTTGGTGCTGCAGATTTTTGGCGACGGCCCGGTCAAGCTGGCGGTGGTGGAGGTGCAGTCCGATCTGGCACTGCGCGCTACTGCCACGGTGCAGCCGCAGGTCGAGCCGGGCAGCACGCTGAGCCAGATGGTCAATGCCAAGAACCAGGGTCGCTGCGCCATCACACTGGACCCCAAGACCAAGTTTCCCGGCCAGCAGCCCTACCAGGGCGTGGTGCCGCTGTTTGACGATCACGGCCATCCGATTGAAAAATTGAGCGCGGTGCTGGAGCATTACATGCTGCAAAGCGAGCAGCTAGACACCACGCTGGTGCTGGCCGCCGATGACAAGGTGGCGGCGGGGTTGCTGATCCAGCGCCTGCCCATGGCCGGTGCGGGCAACCTGGCCGGCAGCATGGTGTCCAAGGAAAACGAGGACCAGATTGGCCAGAATGAAAGCTATAACCGGATTGCGATTCTGGCCTCCAGCCTGAAGCGCGAAGAGCTGTTGACGTTGGATGTGGACACCATTTTGCGTCGCCTTTTTTGGGAAGAAAGCATCACCCGCTTTGAGCCGGGTGAGTTGGAGCCGCGCTTTGCCTGCAACTGCAGCCGCGAGCGCGTAGCCAAAATGATTACAGGGCTGGGCCGCGAAGAGGCCGAAGACATCATTGCCGAGCGTGGTGACATTGAGGTGGGCTGCGAATTTTGCGGCCTGCAATACCGCTTTGACCCGATCGACGCGGCGCAGCTGTTTGTGGATGCGGTGCAGATCGTCAGCGCGGGAACCGACGCACACTGATCAACGACCGTCCCGGCCTAGTCCTTGGACAGCAGCGCGCTGAACAGCCTGTGTTCGCAGTCCGGGTCTGAGCACTTTTCGCAGCTCCATTTCCAGGGACGGGCAGTGGTATCCGCGCGGGCTGTGCCCAGGGCGTAGTCAATCGCCTGCAAGGCCGACAGGCAGCGTGCTGAGGCCTCGCCCATCAGCAGGGAGTAAGGCAGACCCAAGCCGGTCAGTGCCTGGCGCAGCGAGCGGTCCAGCAGCTCGCGCTGAGAGTTGCCAGAACCCGGTGCGGTAGGAAGTAGCGCCGTTAGCAGTATCAGGTGGGCAGGAAAGGGTTGAAGCAGATGGGCTGCAATGCATTGCGATCGCTTGGCTTCGTTGGGTGACTGAAGCAGCAGCAGCTCCAGCGCATACATCTCAGCTGTGTTGCGGTGCAGTCGCCATTGGGCGCTGCGACTTGGGGCGGCCTGCAGGCTGCGCACCAGTGCGCTTTTCCCCGTCCCCGGCGCACCGAGAATTGCCACACGCAGCATGCTCAACGCGCAACTTGCACAAAAATTTCGTTGTTCTTGACCATACCCAGCTCACCGCGGGCCTTTTCTTCAACGATCTCCAGGCCCTCCTTAAGGTCCCGAATTTCCGCCTCCAGCCGGACATTGGCCAAGGCCGCCTGCACGTTCTTGGCCTGTTGTGCATCCAACTCGCTTTGCAGCTTGTTGACGTTGCGCACACTGCCACGGCCAAACCACAATTGCCCATGCAAGATCAGCAGTAGGGCAATCAGTAGCAAGGGAACCAGGCGTTTGCTCATGCCTTACGCACGAAAGCTAGCAGGCAGGGCGGCAGAGCGCACTGCGCAGGTAAAGGAGGAGCCCGCACAGCGGGCGGGGGACACGGAGCAGAGCGCCCTGTCATCCTGCCGACTATGCAGCCCTGTGCAACTGCGCAGTGCGGCCAGCATTACTTCAGGTTGTAAAAAGCAGCGCGGCCAGGGTACACGGCCACATCACCCAAGTCCTCTTCTATGCGCAAGAGTTGGTTGTACTTGGCCATGCGGTCGGAGCGGCTGAGCGAACCAGTCTTGATCTGGCCGGCGTTGGTGCCGACCGCGATATCGGAGATGGTGGAGTCTTCGGTTTCGCCCGAACGGTGGCTGATGACGGCGGTGTAACCGGCGCGTTTGGCCATTTCGATGGCGGCAAAGGTTTCGGTCAGGGTGCCGATCTGGTTCACCTTGATCAGGATGGAATTGGCGATGCCCTTGTCAATGCCTTCTTTGAGGATCTTGGTGTTGGTGACAAATAGGTCGTCGCCGACGATTTGCACCTTGGCACCCAGGCGGTCGGTCAAAATCTTCCAGCCATCCCAGTCGCCTTCGGCCATGCCGTCTTCGATGCTGATGATGGGGTATTTGTCGACCCAAGTGGCCAGCATGTCGGTCCACTCTTGTGCGGTCAGGCTCAGGCCCTCGCCGGAGAGTTCGTACTTGCCGTCCTTGTAGAACTCGGAAGCGGCGCAGTCCAGGCCCAGGGCAATCTGTTCACCGGCCACATAACCGGCCTTGTCGATGGCTTCCAGAATCATCTGGATGGCAGCTTCGTGATTCGGCACATTGGGGGCAAAGCCGCCCTCGTCGCCGACCGCGGTGCTGATGCCCTTGTCGTGCAGGATTTTCTTCAGCGCGTGGAACACTTCGGCACCGTAGCGCAGGGCTTCACGAAAGCTCGGAGCACCCACGGGGATGATCATCAGCTCTTGCAGATCGAGGTTGTTGTTGGCATGCTCGCCGCCGTTGATGACGTTCATCATGGGCACGGGCAGTTGCACCGCAGCCATGCCGCCAAAGTAGCGGTACAACGGCAGGCCTGACTCCTCGGCAGCGGCGCGGGCCACGGCCATGGACACAGCGAGCATGGCATTGGCGCCCAGGCGTGATTTGTTTTCGGTGCCGTCCAGGTCGATCAGGGTCTTGTCCAGAAAGGACTGCTCGGAGGCGTCCAGGCCCAGAACGGCCTCGGAGATTTCGGTGTTGATGTGCTCAACCGCTTTCAGAACACCCTTGCCCAGGTAGCGCTTCTTGTCGCCGTCGCGCAGCTCTATTGCCTCGCGCGAGCCGGTGGAGGCTCCACTGGGAACGGCCGCACGGCCCATGGTTCCGGACTCTAGCAGCACATCGCATTCCACCGTGGGGTTGCCACGGGAGTCGAGAATTTCGCGGCCGACGATATCAACAATTGCACTCATGGTTTTCTTTCTAAACAAACAAAAGACAAATTCAGCTTGGGTCAGATACTGCACCCGATTATTGGAAATCATTCTCCAAAAATGGAGTTTTTTTGGTTACGGCATCCAGCGCCACCAGGGTTTCCAATAAGGCTTTCATATGGCGCAGCGGCACGGCGTTGGGGCCGTCGCATAGGGCCTGGGCCGGATCGGGGTGGGTTTCCATAAACAGGCCGGCCACACCGACGGCGACTGCCGCACGCGCCAGCACCGGCACCATTTCGCGCACGCCGCCACTGCTGGTGCCAGCACCGCCCGGTAGTTGCACAGAATGCGTGGCGTCAAACACAATCGGCACGCCGCATTCGCGCATGATGGCCAGCGAGCGCATGTCGCTCACCAAATTGTTATAGCCAAAGCTCACCCCCCGTTCGCAGGCCATGAAGTTATCTTCGTTCATGCCAGCGGCACGGGCAGCAGCACGCGCCTTGACGATGACGTTCTTCATGTCGCCGGGCGCCATGAACTGGCCCTTCTTGATATTCACCGGCAAACCCGACAGGGCCACGGCGTGAATGAAGTCGGTCTGGCGGCACAGCAGGGCCGGGGTTTGCAGTACATCGACCACGCTCGCCACCTGAGCGATCTGGTCGATCGAGTGGATGTCGGTGAGCACCGGCACACCGATTTCGCGCTTGACCTTGGCCAGAATCTCCAGGCCTTTTTCCATGCCCAGACCGCGAAAGGCAGACTCACTGGTTCGGTTGGCCTTGTCAAAGCTGCTCTTGAAGATGAAGGGGATGCCAAGTGAGTCGGTGATCTCCTTGAGTGTGCCGGCAGTGTCCATCTGCAATTGCTCGGACTCGACCACGCAGGGACCTGCGATCAGGAACAGTCGGTGCTCAAGACCGACATTGAATCCACAGAGCTTCATGCTTTTGCTCCGCTGACGGCACGCTTCATGCTGCCACCTTCAAGGTCTTGCCCAGGGCTTGGTGGTCCAGCGCGGCCTTGACAAAGGCGTTGAACAACGGGTGGCCGTTCCAGGGCGTGGACTTGAATTCGGGGTGGAATTGCACGCCGACAAACCAGGGGTGGGTGGCTTGCGGCAGCTCCACCATTTCGGTCAGGTGCTCGCGTTGCGTCAAGGCCGAAATGACCAGGCCGGCCGCGCGCAGGCGATCCAGGAAGTTCACATTGGCTTCATAGCGGTGGCGATGGCGTTCGGTCACCACGTCGCCATAAATCTGGTGCGCCAGCGTGTCCGGGGCCACGTCCGAGCTTTGCGCGCCCAGGCGCATGGTGCCGCCCAGATTGGAATTGCTGTCGCGCGTCTTGATGGTGCCATCGGCATCCTTCCACTCGGTGATCAGGGCAATCACCGGATTCGGGCTGGTCGGGTCAAACTCGGTGCTGTTGGCATTTTTGAGGCCTGCCACATGGCGGGCGAATTCAATCGTTGCCACCTGCATGCCTAAGCAAATGCCAAGGTAAGGAACCTTGTTTTCGCGAGCAAAACGGGCCGCGCAAATTTTGCCTTCAATACCGCGCTTGCCGAAGCCGCCGGGCACCAGAATCGCATCAAAGCGGGCCAGTTGCGACACGCTGTCAGCGGTGATGGTCTCGGAGTCTATGTATTCGATCCGGACCTTGACATGGTTCTTCATGCCGGCGTGGCGCAGCGCTTCGTTCAAAGACTTATAGCTGTCCGACAGATCCACGTATTTGCCGACCATGGCGATCGTGACTTCGCCCTGCGGATGCTCGGTCTCATAGACCAAGTCGTCCCAGCGCTTGAGGTTGGCCGGATGCGTGTTCAGACGCAGCTTGTCGCAGATCAGACCGTCCAGACCCTGCTCGTGCAGCATGCGCGGTACCTTGTAAATGGTGTCCACATCCCACATGGAGATCACGCCCCACAGCGCCACATTGGAGAACAGTGAAATCTTCTCACGCTCTTCGTCGGGAATCGGGCGGTCGGCGCGGCAGATCAGGGCGTCGGCCTGGATTCCGATTTCGCGCAGCTGCTTGGCCGTGTGCTGGGTCGGCTTGGTTTTGAGTTCACCTGCAGCGGCGATCCAGGGCACATAGCTCAGGTGCACAAAGGCGCTGTTGTTGGGGCCGAGCTTGAGGCTCATCTGGCGCACGGCCTCAAGGAATGGCAGGGACTCGATGTCGCCCACGGTACCGCCGATTTCCACGATGGCCACATCGACGGCGTCGGGCTCGCCAAAACGCGCACCGCGCTTGACGAATTCCTGGATCTCGTTGGTGACGTGGGGAATGACCTGCACGGTCTTGCCCAGGTAGTCGCCACGGCGCTCCTTGTCGAGCACGCTCTGGTAAATCTGGCCGGTGGTGAAGTTATTTGCTTTGCGCATGCGCGATTCAATGAATCGCTCGTAATGCCCCAAGTCCAAATCAGTTTCTGCGCCGTCGTCCGTCACGAAAACCTCGCCATGCTGCAGGGGCGACATGGTTCCGGGGTCTACGTTGAGGTAGGGGTCGAGCTTGATTAAAGTGACTGTGAGGCCTCGCGATTCCAGGATCGCAGCTAAGGAGGCTGAGGCGATTCCCTTGCCAAGGGAAGACACCACACCGCCGGTGACGAAGACAAATTTGGTCATGTCCTGAGTCGGGTTTGAAGCCCGAGAGGTGGGAA
>CAIMZI010000009.1 GCA_903845935.1 uncultured beta proteobacterium
ACACCTGCGGTCGAACGTCGGTCGCGTTGCGCTGCAGTTGACCGGCCACCAACGGAACCGGATGTCCAAATGAATTGATACCCTTGATCGTGTAGCGCTGCTTGCTAAACGTTTTGGCAGAGTAGACGGTCGCACCGGGGTCCCCCGTTGGCTGCTCGACTCCCAAGGCTAAGGTGTAAGAGCCAATGTCGTTGTGGCTGTGGTTGCCGTTTCCACCGGCCTTGATGGATGCTGCCAGCTTTTGACCCGATGCCGGTCGCGACACCAATACGCCGACCTGGTCAAAATACGTTTGCCACGGACTCTGCACCTCAGCGGTTGCGCCACGCATGGGCAATGGTCGGACAAAAATCTTCATGGCAGCGTCGGCCAAGGGTGCCGCATTTCCACTCTGCCGAGCGTTGATGGGCAACGCCGCCAAGCTTTGCGGTTCACCCAGATCAAACGCCGCATTGGCATAGGCCAGAGTGGTCTCGTCCATCTTGACATTGCGTGGCGCGTCGCCAAAAGCGGCAATGTTGCCTGGCAGCATCTCGATATGAAATCCGTACAGGGCAATGGAGCGAACCTTGGGCGCAGAAAACAAGTCCACGTTGCCGGCACTGGACTGCAACAGAAGTTCGCGCAACTCCGTGAAGTGCGAAAAACCGTAGTTCCAGTATCCCGGTCCTTCCAACGAGTAACCGTCGCCCGAGAATCCACCGATGTACTTCTGAATGTAATGCTCGCCGGCGGCAACAAATATCGCCCGCTCATGTCTTGATGCAGTGACCGCCAGCGCTGCGCCAACAACCCCTTTCAGGCAGACGGCATTCCAGTTGTGATCCGCCTGCAGCCACCAGTTGTCTTTGCCGCCCCGAACAAAGGAGTTGCGCATGGGTGCAAAAATGCGGGCCTCCAGCGTGGCCAATGTTTGGCTTCGAACGTCTTCGTTCAATGCATTTCCCAGCATATAGAGGCTTTGCGCGACGTCGTGTGCGGTGTCTGCCGCCAGCAGGTCCACTTCAAAGTCGTGTTGCCGAAAGTTGCGTAAACCCTTGTCGTGTGCCGGCCAGGTCCAGGTGGGCTGGGCGTTGAGTTCTCTGAGTGCGTGCTCTATGGCCGGCAGGTAGCGACCCTGCCACTGGGCGCATTCAGCCAGCACCAGTGGGTATAGCCAGGCCTTGCGTGCATTCATCATGCGCTCGCCATTGGGCCGTGTTCCCTGGAGCGAATACTCGAGGTAGGCGTCGTCATTCCAAGACGGAAAAGGCGAGGCAAGCAACTTGTCGGCCGCCGCAATCACCGGCTGGATTCTGGCCGCAAGCTGTGGACCGGCCCAGGCTACACGGTCAGCGCAGACAGGCCCAAGCCCAACAGGCTGGGCGCTCAGCAGCACTTCCAATTGCTGAATGCGTACCGGGTCCAACTCGGCAAAGGCCTCAGCCTGCGCTGTCATCGTGAAAACCAGCAGCAATGTGCTCAGCACATAGAGCCGGGCCCGAAGGCAAGTTCTACGCGTCAACACTCAGAAACTGGCGTTGAAGCCAGCCCCCAAAGACCCAATACCGGTTGCTCTTTTTTCCATGATGGTGCCGATCCGATGTATCCAACTTTATCAATCCGGACGCCAGTACCCTTCATGCAAGCGCC
>CAIMZI010000010.1 GCA_903845935.1 uncultured beta proteobacterium
AGCAGACTCCTTGGCCGGCGAATCGTCAGGCTTATCGCTTTTGCCAAAAAACCTGCTTAACATGGGATGCCTTCATGATGATGCGGAATGTTAACCCAGTCAGACAGGCTATTGCAGCACCTGCAGCAAAAAGCCCCAGACAGCAAAAAGCCCATCACTGGGATGGGCTTTTTGCTTCGAAAACCATGGAGCGGGAAAAGAGGCTCGAACTCTCGACCTATACCTTGGCAAGGTATCGCTCTACCAACTGAGCTATTCCCGCATGGTGACCACTTGCGTGATCGATTGGTTGCTTGGGACACAGAAGCGTCCCAAACTTTTGCCAATCTGGCTGACGATTAAATCAGGCAGATGCAAATTGTAGCAGATCTAGCCAGACTGTTTTCGATGGCTGGGCGGCAGCCGAAAAAAGACCCGTTCGAGAACGGCCGACGTTCGATTCGAATCAAAAGTCGAACAACAGCCCGAGGGTGAAGAGCGCGTAATTGCTTTCAAAGCGTTTGGCTGTGCTGGAGTTGTAGGTCACCGGAATGTCGGCAAGAAACAGGTTGCTGGAGACTTGAAGCCGTCCTAAAGCGTGCAGGTGTTCGCTCAACCGGTATTGCCCTTGCACCAGTACATCCGTGTTCTGCGTGTATGCCATCTGGCCTCGTGTCGCCAAAATATCATCGACCCCGCTGCGTTGCACCTGGGTCCACAACAGGCCCGCACTCCATTTCCACGGTCCGTCGCTCCAAGTGGTGTTGGCACCCAGATGCACAAAGCTGCCATGCCAACCCAGTTCCTCGCTGGGTTGAATGCCGTAGCTCGCGCTGCTGACATAGAACTGCTGAATCACGCCCCCGGCCGCATTGCATGGGTTTGCCAGCGTTCCAAAAATGGTGTCGCCCGTGAATTGCAGCTTGTAGTTGCAGCCTCCGGATGTCGTGCTCGCGGTGAGCGACCCGTAGGACAACTGGGTACTGCCGCCGCCAAGCAGCAAGGTGACATCGCGGGTGGGTGATAGCGCCCAGGTGCTCAGCAGATCCGCCTGAACATTCTGATCCGCAGGGTTGGTCACGCTGACGGTATTGAGTTTGAGGTAGGGAATAACCACCGGCGTGCTGGAGTTGGAAGACGATGCCTGATCGCCCCAGGCACTCACACGAAGTCCCACGGCAGGCTGCCAGCCTTCGCCCTCGCGCACACGGTATTGCGCGGCCAGTTGCCAACTATCGTAGCGGTAGTTGTCGCCTTCACTGTCAATACTACGCTGCCAGAGCGCAGCGCTCAGCCACCAGGCCGGACTGGCTGCGAACCCGCCCAGAACATGAGCTCCATGGTAGTCACTGCCGCCAGCACCCGCTATAGAGGCCGTATTGTCCAATGCCAGTTCAACATAGCCACGGTTCACACCGCGCTCAGGGTATGCACTGAGCAAGGCATCCAGCGGGGCCGCTTCGGCCACTCCAGATGCACACATGGCAGCCGCCAGAATGAGCCGCACACCCATGACAGGCAGGCGCCCCCAGCCAGCGGGCCTGTAGTGAGTTGTTAACTTCATGTTGCGGGTTCCTCGGCTTGATGCAAGGTCACAAAGACCCGGCATAAAGCAGAGGATAAACGCGATGGCATGGCAGCAGCCCCTCTTTTCTTCCGGCTTACGGCGTTTGATGGCCCACTCACTAAGGTGTCAACGTGACATAACCCACGATACCCTGGCCAGTGATTGGCACGGTGGACTGCACCGTACGGGCGCTAGTCAGGCTGGTCGGAACATTGATGGTCATGGTCGGATAAATCACCCCGCTTGCCTGATACAGCGGCAAGCCGGTGACTACCAGAGTCACTTGGAAGGTACCGGTCAGCGCATTGATGCCGCTGAATTGGCTGCTCAGGCTGTTGGCCGCGTAATTCACCACATTGCCCAGGTTGAAGGTATTGTTGCCCGCCAGGTTCAGCGTGCTGGTGACACCTCCAGCAGCGGAGCTAGCACTGTAATCTACGATCGCTGCAAAGCTGCTAGTCGCACTGCTGGCATAGGCAGTGGCGTTCGAATTGCTTACGGGCACTGTTACCGTGAGATTGTTGCCCGACTGGCTTAGCGCGACGTTTTGAACATAGGCCTTCAGCACGCCCGTGCCTGTGCCCACCTGGCTGATCTGCAACGCGGCGTCCACCTTTTGTCCCGCGGACAATGTAAAGCCACCCACATTGCTCAGAGAGAAGCTCAGCGTGGCATTGCTTGCCAGAGGCCAGCTGGTGCTGATACCTGCGCTGCTCTGGAACTGGGCCATTGAGAACTTCGTCGATGTGCTGCCGTTGGCCAGTGTGAATGTGTCGTTTTTGCCATCGCCTTCGTTGGTGAGCTTCAGGTAATGGGTGGCTACGATGGGGGGCGCATCCGTCTTCAGCACAAAGTTGTCGTAATAGTAAATTTCACCTGCTGCCGGTGCTGTGGTGCCCAAATTGGGGGTCAGCACAATGGACTGATAGGCCTTGGTAAGGTCGGCGTCGCTGATGGTCCACGTCAGTGTTTGCCAGCCTTTCACCACGGTCTCGTTGGCCTGGGTGTCGGCTGTGTAGATGGTATGCGGTGCGCCTAATGCGTCCACATGAAGGGGCATGGGAATGCCCGCCGCAGGCGAATAGACCTGGGCCGAAAGCGTCTTGCGTGCGCTCGTGAACGCAATCGCTTTCTCGGTATTGACCCAGCCGCCAGCATAGTTTGCACCGTTGCCGCGTGATATCTGGAGCACTTTGCCCGATCCACCGGATGCGGGCGCCGCCACGATATCCGCACCCGCGTAAAAGGTTCCCGTCAGCAGGGGCGATGACTCTTCAAAATTCGCCAACACGGTGTCCAGCGTGGTGGTGCCTGTGGCGTCCGCGCTGGCCACAGAGTTGCCCAGCGCTGCAAGTGTGGAGGATGCAGCTGCGGTGCTCGTAAGCAGCAATTGTTTGTTGGTGGCGTCGCCCAAAACGTTGCTGACAAACGTCGAGGATTGCTGCTTCGCGGCGACAGTCCCGACTGCTGAACCCTGGCTGCCCGAACCCAGTAGCGCGTTGGCTTGACCCACGTAGGCAGGGCCCGCCGCAGCGGCCACCGCCGCAGGACTGAAGCCTGCCAAGGCGCTCTTGACACCCGAATCAACCTGGGTCGACGTGCTGGCTGCGCTGACGGCGTTTTGCAGCATTGCGCCCACTGCGTCCGGGTTGACGGATGTGTCGCTGCTCAACAGCGGCGTACCGCCGACCACGGTCTTGGCCAGGGCTGAAGCCGCCACTGCGTAGAGGCTGTTCGCTGTGGTCGTGCCGGCCGAATTGCCCAAGCTGCTCAGGCCCTGTGCGGTTTGCAGCAACAATTGCTGCACAGTCAGCGTCTTCTTGTATAGCGCTGCATTGATCAAATTTCCAGATCCGTCCAAAGCCGCCGGATCCAGCGCCGTGACATCCGTGCCTGAAGGCAGGTTGAGCGCGGTGTTGAGCTGGCTCTGACTCAGTCCGGCCGCGAGCAGAGTCGTCAGCGGAGTAACGAGTTTGGAGCCAGCTGGCGCGGTGAACACGCCTACCGGGCTCAGACCGGTGTCGCTGCTGGTGCCGCCGCTGACCAGTAGCTGGTGTGTGCAACCCGTAGGAAACACAAACTTGCCATTGGTCTGGGTATAGGCCACCGGATCGTTGACGGTGTCGATGACGCCGGTATTGCCTATGTCGCAATAAACCGCCGAACCGCTTAGATAGCCATCCACCGCGACGCCAATGCTGGGGTTGGAGGCAACGGCACTGCTGCCGCCTCCCCCACCGCCGCCACAGGCCGCCACCAACAAGGTGGCCACGGCTGTGGGTATTAAACGAAGTTTGAAATACATGGGATTTCCCCGCAATTTGAAGGCTGACCTATTGAGGTTCAGCCAGCATTAAATACCCAAAAGCAACAACGCAAAGGCCACGCTGTGCAGCCCTTGCATTACTAGTTATTACTGAAACGAAATGCCACCTGTCAGCGACAGGGTGGTTGGTATGTAAGTTCCATTTGCAACCGTAGTATTCGCACCACTTGTCAAGCTGCCCGACAAATTTGGATGAAAAGCTGACGCACCCGAAGCTGCTTGAAAGGCAATTTGGGAAACTGCTGGCGATGCTGTCAGAGCCGCTGCATACCCGGTTGGTGGGGTACCCGTCGCGCAGTCTTGCGCTACCGCGAATGAGCTCAAAGGAAGCGTGTAGCTGGTAGATGCAGCCGATGTCGGCGTGAAAACAGTTTGCAATTGGAGGTTGCACCCGCCTCCGGCAGCGTAATGTTTTCCAAGATTCATGAGTACAGCCACGTTGTGGTTGCTATTCGAAAAGAACTCGGCATTCATACCCAGGTTAAAGCTCACCGTCGTTTGACCATTCAGGACCATTCCAGCAGTGTCCGCAGTTCCGCTTATCGCCGTAACCCCAGGCGCAAACACGTTAATGCCTGCATATTCACCGGTTGGTGCGGTTCCCTTGAACTGATAGTAGGCGTAGAAACTACTTACCGCTGCACTGGCCGCAGGAGAGCTGCCATCCGTAAATGATCCGCCAGAACCGCAACTCGTGGTGGCGGTGGCGCTGTTGCCTGGGCAGTTCCATCCATCCAAGCTGCTGCCGCTTGTGCCGCCATACGCACCACCTTCAACGGTTGTGGCTGTCTTGAATCCAGTCATAAAGTTCAGCGTTCCCGTAGTACCACCAGTATTGCCAGACGATGCTCCGCCGCTACCGCTCCCACCACCGGCACCAGCAGCACCCCAGAAATAAATGTTGTCTACGTACATGGTACCGGCTCCAGGCAGGGCTGTGTCGAATTTCATTTGTTCAATGGCCGCTTTGTTAGGCGTGGCAAAACTGCTTAAATCAATGTCAACACTGTTCCAGCTACTAGGCGTTAAGTTAATCACTACGCCGCTGGTGTCTTTAGTCGGGTTGAGTGAGACGATGTAAAACTTAACACTTGTCATGTCCGCAGACCAAATGTCCAAATGAACCTTACCCTTGGACGAGACGTCAACTGCGGCCATGCCAATGCCCTCGTAGTTCAAATTGCTGTACATCAGCGATTTGTTTCCTGCGATCGTCTGTTCACTAAATTGGGTGGCTTGTCCCCAATCAGGGCGCGCTACAAAGCCAGCTGTAGTAGATGCATCGCTGTAAATTGTGACCGCACCGGATGGGATAGTGGTGCTTGGAGCACATGTAGGCGTGGTCGTTCCGCAGACAACGGGAGTTGTGGCTGTCTTGTAAAAATACAAATTGTCGTAATAAACCGTTCCACCGGAAGCCACTGTGGGACCATTGGTGAGTTTGATTTGCGCAACGCTTGTGAGATCAACACCAGGAAACGCGGTCAAGGGAATGTCAACGCTGCTCCAGCCCGACTGCGTGGGCATGATGGCGAATTTATCGGTGTCCTTGGTCACTAATCCATTGATGGAGATGACATAGAGATCGAGTTCGGTGACATTGGGCGTCCAAACATCAATATGCAGCCCGGTGCTGGCCGAAACATTGATTGCGTTGCCGGCGAAATCAATGCCCTGGTAGTTAAAGTTCGCTAGGTTCTGCGACTTGTTGCCAGCGATGGTGACTTCGGTCGCGCTGCCCGCCTGACCCCAACCCGGATTCAGGTTGACACCGGTTGTTTGGGTGTACGCCTCACCATAGATTGAAATGACATTGGCTGCGGCACGTGTGGGCGCGGTCGGCGCCGTCGTAGGTGCGCTGGCCGTAGGCACGGTATAGGTGTTCTTCGCCTCCACCGTATTGCTGTTGCCGTTGATATCGGTCACCTTGTTGATCGGCAGCGTGGCGACGACGCTGGTTGCACCAGACGTTGGTGTGACGACCAGGGTATAGGAGTTGCTTCCGATCGAGGTGACCGAGCTTGCTGCCGTTCCGCCGGTGACGGTGACTTCGCCCGCATTGAAGGTGGTGCCAACGCTCTCGTTAAAGGCAATGGTAAACACCACGGCGCCCCCGGTTCCCGCCGCGGAAGTGATGGTTGCCGTGGGCACGGTGCCACTGGCAGTGCCACCACCACAGCCACTCAAGCTGAGGACGGCAGCCAGCACAAAGGCCAGCAGTACCGCTATTTTTTGGTTCAGTTTCATATCAAAGTCTCCGGGTCGGTAGAAGGTTCAGAGGGCATGAGAAGCCAGGCATTTTCAAAAAAGCGCCTTGGAAGCCTCAAGTTTGAAAGCGCTTTCATGCAAGTGTAATGAGCATCGACGGTCTTCGCATATAAGGAGTTTCCCCTAGGCTTTTGATTTAGAAATCTGCGCCCATGCACGCGACTTGGTCAACGCCGGTAACCTGGCATGTGCTGCGTTTTTGTACCTGGTATTGCCAGCCCTATTGGTACACGCGCACACTCTGCACCTGCATGCTGTCACTGCTAAAGTTGGCTGGCACCGTGCCGCCCAGGGTGCCGCCTAGGGCCAGGTTGAGCAGCAGGTATTGCGGCTGGTCAAAGGGCCATGTGTTGGTGCCCGCATTGGCAGGCCGGGTATAGGTGTTGTAGACCACATCGTCCACACCGATTTGCAGACTGTTTACGCTCCATGTGAGCTGGTAATTGTGAAACGCGGTACATGCATCGGGCAGACTGGTGGTAACGCTGGTGCCAGAGCCTCCGGACACAGCGGTGTGCACCGTGCCCAGCACGCTTTGCTTGTCCACGTTGGTAAAGCCGCGTTGCTCCATCAAATCAATTTCGCCCCAGGCCGGCCAGGCGTTGGAAGTGGTTCCGCTGTTGTCCGTGAGGATACCGAGCATCCAGATCGCGGGCCAGGTACCCAGGCTGCAGGGCAACTTGGCGCGTACTTGCAAAAAGCCATAGGTGAAGCTGTATTTTCCCAAAGTGATCAGGCGCGCCGAGGTGAATGCCTGCCCACCGTTGTCCGCAAAGGCAGACGTGGACTCGCGCTGGGCCGTGATAGACAAAACGCCATTGCTGACCGCACTGTTCTGCAACCTGGCGTTGGCGTAATACTGCTGCTCGCCGTTGTACCAGCCAGCAGCGTTGCGAAACGTGTCGTAGGCCCATTTGGAACTGTCCGGCAGACCGTTGGAGGCAAACTCGTCGTGCCAGGCCAGCGTGCGGCCATTGACAATGAGCGGCACGCCGGCACTGTCGAGCACAGACTGACTGGCACTGGCAACGGCCTGGTTGAATCCGCCATTCACATCGCTAAAGCTGTGCACTGCCACGCTGGCACCGACCGTCGTCGCACTTGGGTTTGGTGTGACATTCAGCGTGTAATGCGTCGCGTCGATGCGGCTGACGTCTGCCAACTTGGTGCCACCCGTAATCAATACTGTGGATGCGTTGAAGCTGCTGCCCACGTCGGCGCTGAAGCTAAAACTGAACTGCACCTGCCCACCGGGAACCACCGCCGAGGTCATGCTGACCGAAGGCCCACTGCCCGAGCCACTCCCAGTTCCCGAACCGGCGACGCTCGCCAACGAGGAACTACCGCCACCACCGCAGGCCATCAGTGGCAGGCACAAGAGCAACAACCGAAGTATGCAAGAACCTTGGTGCAATGTGGATTGCCAGTTGAAGGGTATTGCCATCTCAATGGCTAGCGCGAGCCATGCGTCCAGGTGCGACGGCCAAGGTGGTGCCATCGCTAAAGTGCACCTCCAGTGCTTGCTGGCCGGCATTGAATGCCAGATAGGTTTTGCGGCCGTCTTCCCGCTTGAATACGCTGTAGAACGTGGTGTTGGCGGTCACGGTCAAATCCACGGGGCCCATTTCCTGCAGGCTCAAGAGCCAGTGCAGGGCGTGGCTGCGGGTGTCACCCAATTCAAACGAACCCCAGCGATTCCAGGCGGCCAGCCCTGCGGCTGGGTCAACCAGGCCCAGATACTGGGCAAATATGTCTTGCCAGATGTCGGGCGGATTGACCTTCTTGCCGCGCGATTCCCAGAGCGCAATTTCTGGTTTGAGGCTGACCACATTGCGTTTCACAAAGCCCGGGTCCGTAGCAAGATAGGTAGAAGCTGTGGTCAAGGGCAGGATGTTGATACCCTTGATCTGGCGCGGGTCGTCTATCCACCAGGTGTTGTGGGCCATCATCCCGCCGAACACTTGGCTGACCTCGATGTTCTGGTATTCAGGCGGGAACACCTTGGCCTGAATGTCAAACCAATAGTGGTTGATGGCCTGCACCTCGGTCGTATAGAGATACACGCCCAGGTCGCGCAGTGCCTTATCACCATGCACCTCGGCCCACAAAATGACGCCGGCCCAGGCGTTGATGGCTTCAGAGGAAGACTCCTGGTTGTTGCCCATCTCGCCCATGCCTATGCCGGAAGCCCAGGAGTGCCCTTCATAAGGGTCGAAGTTGCGCAGAAACGGAAAGTCAGCGCCGCCGCGATTGGGGTTGGCAATGTCGGCCACCAGCAGATTGATCATGCCGCCCCACTTATCACTAGCGGCCCAGCTTGGATCGCGCAGCGCTATCTCCGCCGCGGCGCGAATCCAGTAGCCATAGGTAAAGTGGTGGTCGTTGAGTTGCTCGACGGTGAAGAATTCTTCCGGATAGCTTGCGACCGTCCCCTGTGCCTTGTCGTAGTGGAAATAGGTGTTGCCTTCACCGGCCAGCCATTGTTCGGCGCGACCCTTCACCAAGGACAGCAATTTGTCCCGCGTCTCCAGATCCCCTTGTTGCTCCACGACATCCATGAGTTTCAGGATGCGCTGCAGGCCCTTGCCCTGCCAGTACGGCCCCTTGCCTTCTTCGAGCATCATGCGCCTGGCGTTGCGCACATCGGCTTTCATCACGTCGCGCAATTCAGCGCTGCGTGGGTTGTCGGCCACGCCAGGCCAATACGGTACAAATCCACCGTACGTGGCGGTGGTCGTGAACTGCGATGCCTACAGCAGGCGGATTGGGCCTCTGATGCTGTCATAGGAAGCACCCAGTTTGCCCTCCACCGACGCATTGTTAAACCATTGGTGCGGATAAAGGCCCAGCAACGGGCCTGCGTCGGCGCCTTCCATGGCCTGCGTTTCGGCACTGAAGGTGGTGAGTACTTGGCTCGTCTGCGTGTCAAACTTCCAGTCGACCTTGGTTGACTTCACAAAAGAATAGGCGTGCCTTGTAAACAAACTAAGCGTTTCAGGCTTGCCATCTGGCAGCGCCGCCGCACTCAGATAGCCGGTACCGGCAGGCAGATGGGCGATCCATTCGGCGTCCGACACTCTTTCCCAGTTGCCGCCGGTAGGCGCGAACAGCGCATAGTCCTTACCGCCAGTGGCCAGTGCCAACACCCGGGGATCGGTGCCCTGCACCACGCCCTGTACGCCCTGGGGCAGCCGCAAGCGCAGATCGCCACGGCTCACCCTCATCTGCACGTAGGGCATGCCGTGCGCCACCGTGACCTGCATGTCGTCAGCAGCGCGGGCCATGGAAATTTGGACTGACCAGTCACCGGCCCCGGCCAACTTGGCGGCCCCGGGCTCAAAGGCCATGGGCGACAGCAGCAAGGCGGCCCGGTGGGGATACTGAATGACCGTGTCCTTGCGCTCGGTAGGCAGCACTTGTTTGGCTGGCAAACCCAACTCCAGACCCTGAGCCGTGGTGCGCACCGTCATGGGCTGCACAAACAGGGCTTCAGGCTTGGCTCCATAGAGCAAGGTCGAGTACCACTGCGCAGAGGGAGC
The DNA here is from genome assembly GCA_903845935.1 of uncultured beta proteobacterium. GTDB lineage: Bacteria > Pseudomonadota > Gammaproteobacteria > Burkholderiales > Burkholderiaceae_C > Allorhodoferax. Next base: position 9,680 of record CAIMZI010000010.1, read on the forward strand.
TGCGCGCGTCAGCATGGCATCCGTTCGCTGTGAGGCCTGGGGTACGGCGTGGTCTCCAGTTTTTGGCGCAGCAAAGTAGCTGCCTTCGCCCAGCTTGACGGCTTGTGCCTGCGCGCCCTGCGTGGCGCCCAGCGCAACACCCAAGGCTAGCAGGTAATGGGAAATCAGTTTCATGAGTCAATCCAGCAAGGCGTTCAGGAACAGCTTTGCATAATATTGAAAGCGCTTTCTTTTTTCCACAACTTTCGGCAAAACCGAGGGAATACCCGCACATCGACTCCCCATTTCTGGAAAACTTTTTGCGCAGCCTAGGGAAAACACTGTGCACGGAATTCGCAAAAAGGAAGATCATAAATTCAAATTGAAAGCGCTTTCACAAATGTACCGCAGACAAACACCACCATGAAACCACTCCCCTACTTCCACAAGAGATTGCTTGCTGTTCAAGTGGCGGTCACCGTCCTGACCCTGTCGGCAGCAGGTTCCAGCCAGGCCCTTGATTTTGGTCCGGATGGCATGTTCAGCCTGAACGGTTTTGCGGAGCTGAAGACCACTATGCAAGGCAGTTATTGCCAGCAATGTCAGGTGGCGCCCAGCGGTGCCAGCAAGCAAGTCGCAAGCTCAGATGCGCTGATACCTGGCAAGACCTACGGCGACGCCACCTTGACCAACTGGCAGGCGCAGCCGGACCTCAGCTTCCGCTATGACCTGGGCAACGGCCTGAAGCTGGGAGGAAAATTGGGGCAACGCTGGCGCGAGTCCTTTGTGTCTGGCAACGACATAGAAACGCGCTACGGTGGCCTGGTTGACATTCCAGACTACTGGTACAACAAGAATCTGTCCCTTAGCCATGAAGACTATGGAACGGTGACGGTGGGGTCGATGACAGCGCGGGGTTGGAGTGTTGCTGACTATCCCTACGGTGGCAATCTAGGCGTGTCCGACTCCTGGGGCGCGAGTGGAGCGGGCTACGGCATGCTGGCCAACGCCATACGGCTTGGATCGCGCACGCTGGATGTGGCAAACGGCGATCTGTTTTTGGAAGTCAGCTACGACCAGGGCAACACCAACTTCACACGCCTCAAGCCGCAGTTCTGGGAGCTCTATGCGCAATACCACAAGGGTGACCTGGTGCTGGACGGCGTCGTACAGGACGCCACCAATGGGGCGCCCGGCGCCTGGGGTCATTCTCCGTTTAGCGGATTGACACCTTTTGCCGTCGATGACCAGAACCTGGCACTCAACGGCAACCACCAGTCCATCGCCATGCTGATGGGCCGCTACCAGGTAAACAACCAGATTGAAGTCAGCGCCGGTATTCGACGCAATGAGTGGAAGGGAGCCAGCCTGATTTACAACCCGGTAAGCAACTGGACCACGGCCTTTAACGTCAACTTTGCCAACAACAACTATCCAGGCTACTCCGCAGTGTCGTACGACGGCATGTTGGGCCTGCGTTACCGGGTGAATAAATGGATTCTGTCCACTGGCATGGTGTATTTGGGCACCGCTGACACCAACAACCCTTCCGATCGCGGTCAAAACAACTCCGCCCTGTTCAACACGTTCAACGCCAACTACGAGTTTGGAAACGGCTGGCTGTTCGAGTCCACCTTCGGCATGGTGCATTACGCAAAGCGCGGCCTGTCGCCCATGTCCATGCCCGGCAATGATTCCTTCAGCAATGTCGATTCCCGCATCACCCAGGATGGCCACTGGCTGACCGTGGGCATGCTATACGCTTTTTAAATAGCCAACGACTATGAGCCACACCATGCGTCCCCACACGACCCCATCGTTCCCATTGCGTGCCAATCAGCTGGCACAGGCCACTCTTGCAACTGCAGCGCTGATCATGTTAGCTGCCTGCGGCGGCGGCGGAACAACCAGCGACAACGGCGCCACCACGACCACCACCGTCAGCAACAACGGGGCGGTGCAGACCGGCTTGCGCGCCTTGCCCGCCGACTTTAGCAGCCGCGCTGCCGTCAGCTACTCGCCCTACCGCACTGCCAACAAAAGCACGGAGACCGTAACCGACGACAACGTGCTGCAGGACCTTCAGCTGATGTCCGCCGCCGGTATAGGCATTATTCGCTTGTTTGACAGCAGCACCGAAGTCTCTTCTCGGGTGTTGCGCTTGATCCAGGCTAGCACCAACCCCAAGCTGGACCTCAAGGTTCAGTTGGGTGCCTATGTGAATACCTTTGAGTACTGGGGCCAAAGTGCAGCGACCCAGGCAACAATCCAGGCTGGTAACAACGCCGAAATCGCCCGCTGCGTGGCGCTGGCCAATTCGTATCCCGACATTGTGGAAGCCGTCAGTGTGGGCAACGAGACCATGGTCGGCTGGTCCAGCGTTCCAATCTCGACCCAGCAGATGGCGATTTATCTCAAAACCGTGCGCAGCCAGGTGTCTCAGCCAGTCACCACCGACGACGACTGGGGCTTTTATTCAGGCACCAATTTGCACCACCCTGCCGTCAGCAACACGGCGGACGTGTTGGCCCAAATTGACTATGTATCCATGCACAGCTATGCATCCACGGGGGTCTTGTTTGACCTGTTTGACTGGCGGCAACAGTCTGCAGCGTCTGGCTCTGCCCGTGCTACGGCGATGATGAATGCCGCAATGGCCAAGACTCAAGCCGATTACAGCGCGGTGCGCAGTTGGCTCAGTCACAGCGGCAAGGCACAGCTCCCGATCAGTGTCGGCGAAACTGGTTGGAAGGCAGCAGATTCAAACAGCAGCACCGGACAGTACCGCTACACGGCAAGCCCCGTCAATCAGGCCATGTACTACCGTCAATTGGCAAACTGGAAGAGCAGCGCTAATGCGCCCACCAATGTGTTTTACTTCGAGGCCTTTGATGAACCCTGGAAGGGTGGCGACGACAAATGGGGTCTCTTCAATGTCAGCCGCCAAGCTCGCTACAGCATCCAGAGCAAATACGCCAACGGCGCCGCTGTAACCGGTGGCCAGACCTGGAACTATGAATACAAGTCGGGCAGCGTGGCTTACACCAGCGCCGATGCCCTGTACTTCACTCCCCCCTCCACCAACACCGCAGTAGCCTCCAGTCAGTTCCTTATTTATGGCGACACGCTGGCAACGGGTGCCACCAAGGCGGCGCAATACTGGACCAACCCGGTGACGGTCAACGGACTCTGGTTTGACCCCTATGACAGCGGCGTGGCATATTCTGAACTCACCGGTGCAGCCTCGCCCGATACCGGGAACTATCTCCAGTTTGCGCCTGCAGCCACGTTGGGAACTTCCGGTGGCTATGGATGGGGCGTGTTGAGCCACCCGCATACCGAGAACCCACCGGCCACCACGTACAACGGCTACACCTCGCAGAACTTGTCTGCATTCTCGGGAGGGCACCTGAACTTCTACGTCAAGACCAATGGCTATCCCGGCAAGATTCAGGTCGGCATCAGCACGGACTCGGCCCAGGGCGTGACACAAAACTTTTTGGTGAGCCTGGACAGTGCCAGTGGCAGCTACGGTTACTGCACCACCAATCAATGGTGCAAGGTATCCATCCCCTTGAGCGCGCTGACAGCCATCCCTTCAGGCACCACGCCGCCCACGGCGCCGACCAGTCCCGATTGGAGCCGCGTGATCGCTCCGTTTATTTTGCAGGATGTGTTCTCACAGACTGGCAAAACCGTGGGCAGCAGTGCAGTGAACAACCTGCCTGCAATCTACATAGACGGCATTTCCTTCAGCCAGCAATAGTTCCAAGGTCTGTCTCCTTAGCCACCTGCTCAATCGGCGGGTGGCTTTTTTTTGGAAAATTAGGTATCACGCGACCACCAATGATTGACCATTACCTGACAGCGCTGGGCTCTGATTGCCGCCTCACGCAGCAAGCACCTCTGCACATTGACCACATTCAACAAAGCCAGCACAGCGGGAACTCGCTTTGGGTGGATCCGCAACGTAGATTTCAGACGATAGAGGGCTTCGGCGGCGCATTCACCGAGGCGACCGCCACCGTCTGGCAAAGGTTGACCCCAAACCAACAAACCCAAGTGTTGCGCGACTATTTTTCCCCTTCTGTAGGCCATGGCTACACCTTCTGCCGCGTCCACATGAACAGTTGCGACTTCGCCTTGGGCAACTACGCACATGTGGAGCAACAAGATGACGTGGCGCTGAAAAGTTTCTCCATCGCGCGTGACCAGCAGGCGCTGCTGCCCATGATCAAAGCGGCGTTGGCTGTAGCGGGTCAGCCGATCAAGCTGTTGGTCTCACCGTGGAGTCCACCGGCGTGGATGAAAAGCAATGGACAGATGAACCTAGGCGGAAAGCTGTTGCCGCAATACGCCAAGGCCTGGGCGCAATGCTTTGTGAAGTTCATCCAGGCCTATGCGGCCGAAGGTGTTCCGGTCTGGGGCGTGTCGGTGCAGAACGAACCGGCAGCCACCCAGAGCTGGGACTCCTGCATTTACAGCGCGCAGGAAGAGCGCGACTTCGTGCGCGACCACTTGGGGCCTGCGCTGCACAAGGCTGGCCTGGGCCATATCGCCATCGTCATTTGGGACCACAACCGCGACTGCATGGTGGAGCGTGCCAGCACGGTGTACGCCGACGCGCAAGCGGCGCACTATGTGTGGGGAACCGGCTTTCACTGGTATGGCGAAAACCATTTTGACCATGTGCAACTGGTGCACGATGCATGGCCGGATAAAAAACTCTTGTTTACCGAAGGCTGCCAGGAAGGTGGACCGCACCAAGGCTCCTGGGCCCTGGGCGAGCGCTATGCCCGCTCCATCATCAACGACCTGAACCGCTGGACCGTCGGTTGGATCGACTGGAACCTGTTGCTGGACCACAGCGGCGGCCCCAACCATGTGGGTAATTTATGCAGCGCGCCCATGCTGGCGAGCGACGCTGGTGACAGCGTGACGCTGCAAAGTTCTTATTTTTACCTGGGTCACTTTGCGCGATTCGCCAAGCCGGGAGCACGCCGCGTGCTGTGTGCCGCCACCCGGGAAGATCTGGAATGCACCGCGTTTGTGAACCCGGATGGGTCGGTGGTGTCCGTGGTGCTGAACCGCAGCGATGCAGCAATTGCATTCACTCTGCGCATGGCCGAGGGAGTGTGCACGCAAGCCGCCCTGCCCGCACATTCGATTGCCACCTTTGTGGCGCAGCTTTCTTAGCCCACCAACTCCGCAAACAACTCCTGCATCACCTGCTTGGGTTTGCGGTCCACATCAAACAGGCCCCAGTGCTTTTCGGGCTCCAGCGGGTCGGGCGAGCCCTTCCAGGGTTCGTCAAAGGCCTCAAACACAAACACCAGCATGCCGCTCTCAAGCGACCATTGCATCAGGTCTTCGTAGTAAATGGCCTGCAGATGCTGCGACACGTTTTCGGGCTGGATGCCGCGGCCGTTGGAGCGGGTGGCCCAGCCGGCCTCGGTGATGACGATGGGTTTGCCGGGATACAGGCGCGCCACGCTGTGCACATTGTCCTTGGTGTATTCCAGCGCCTCATGGATATGTTTGTACTCCCACACCGGGTAGGTGTGGATGGAGATGAAGTCCAGCTCGGCCACCAGATCGCGCAGCTTGTCTTGCCAGGGCACGTAGTTTTCGCAAAAGGTCACCGGCTGCCGGATGCGGGCCTTGACCCAACGCACATGCTCAATCATGCGGGGCACCGGAACCAGATGATCGGTCCAGTCCACCGTAGCCTCGTTGCCTACCGCCACTGCAAAGACAATCTGTGGATACATGCCGGCCAGAATCACCAGCTTCACCAACTCAATTTCGTTGGCAGCGGTGCTGGCATCTAGCGCCTCTTCGCTGAAAGTGCCACCCCAGGGGCAGCCGGGGTTGCTGACCTCGGCCCCCAGGTAGGCGCCCAGCATGACTTGCAGATCCAGTTTATCTTCCTGAATCACCTGCAGCACACGCTCGGCATGCAGGCTGCAGTCGTACAGGCGCAGATAGCGCCAGTGCTTGGCCAGGATCGCCAGGTCTTCGCGGATTTCGGCCACCGAAGGATAGGTCTTGTTATCCGGGCTTTGGTCGCGCCGGTAGCCCGAATAGCAAATGGCGTTGCCAAAGGGGAAGTGCAGTGCAGATGTCATAGGTATTTGGCTTGCGCGGCTTTGTCCCACAGGCCCCAGTAGGCGCCCACGTCGCCCTCGGCGCCAACCTTCCAGGCTTCGTCAAAAGCGGCGAAGTAAAACACTTCAATGCCTTCTGCTTCGGCCCAGTCACAGGTATCGGTGAAGTAGCGCATGGCAGCGTCGGGCGAGGGCACGGCGCCCCAGAAGTTCGTGCCCTTGTCGGGCCAGCCGGTCTCGCTGATGATGACCTGCTTGCCCTGCGCCACTGCCTGAGTGCGGCGCAGCATGCTTTGCATATAGGGCAGGGCCTGGTCCAGCGGGCAACCCTCCCAGAAGGGGTAGCAGTTGGTCAGCAGCACATTGCAGGCGGCGGTGATGCGGGGGTGCAGTTCAAACAGGTAGTAGGCATCCACATAGCCCACGCGGATGCCGGGCAAAGCGGCCTTGACGCGCTCTAGGTAGGCAATCAAAGCGTCTTCGCTCAGGTCTTCGCGCAGCATGACTTCATTGCCCACGGCCACGATGTCGGCGTGTCCAGCTCTGGCCACGGCAATCAGGCCTTCGATTTCGCGCTCATTGGTCTCCAGATCGGTACCCAGCCAGGCCCCCACCAATGTCTTGAGGCCGAGTTGATGCGCCACCTTCGGGATCAGTTCGTTGCCTTCGGTGCAAGAGAAGCTGCGCACCCAGCGCGTGTGGGGCGCGATCACCTCCATGCGGGCGCGAATTTGCGACTCAGTCAGCTGCGTGCCCGGACCCTGCCCGTCCAGATAAGGGCTGAAGCACAGGCCGTGAGTGCCTGCAGCCAGGCGAGCGCTCACGCGCTGCACCAGGGCCTGATGTGCAGGCTCGGGCAACACCAGGGCGGGGACGGCCACGCTGCCGCCCTTGGAAAATGGGGCGCCGGGCGTGAACACGCTACCAGCGTCGGCATCGGCATCGGCATCGGCCAAGCCGGAGTGCGCTGTTTGGGAGGATGGGGGTCGGGACATGGCTCAGGATTTCTTTTTGGAGTAAGGCAACAGGCCCTTGCCGCGCGGCTGGGTGGCGACCATGCCACCCACGCGCTCATAGACGCGCACATAGTCCACCACCAGTTCGGCGGGGAATCGGGTGGCAGGGTTGGGATGGCCGGGGAAGTTGCCGCCGACCGCGACATTCATCAGCAGGTAGAAGGGGTGGTCAAAGGGTGCGGGCCAGGGATTGATGTCGGCCGCACGCGTGGCCTCCACTCCGGCACCGTCCTGGGTCTTGCTGCAACTCCACCAGAAGTTTTGCGTGGCCCAATGCACGCCGTCCAGATACCAGCGGATCTCGCCCGGGTCCCATTCCACCGCGTAGACATGCCAGTCGCTCACCAGGCTGCCTGCAGGCAGTTCATGCGTGTGGGTGACCAGCGTGCGCTTCGGGTAGGTGGAGCCAAAGTGGATCGAGCCCAGGGTCTTGCCCGGCTCTTCGCCGTGGATCTCCATCACATCAATTTCACCGGAGGCGGCCCAGCCACCGTGCGTGTCGGTTTGCGGCAACATCCACAATGCGGGCCACAAGCCTTTACCCCAGGGAACCTGGGCACGAAACTCAAAGCGGCCATAGCGCTGGTTGAACAACGGCGAGCCATCGCGCTGGCGCGTTTTCAGGCGCGCCGACGTGTAGCCGCAACCGTGCAGCGACTCCTTGATGGCGCGTATGTGCAGGGCGCCATCCTTCACAAAGGCATTCTCTGGCGAGTCGGTGTAGTACTGCAGCTCTTCATTGCCCCAGCCCGGCACCCAGCTGTGGCTTGCGTAGTCGAAGAAACCATTGCCAATATCAAAATCCCATTTGCTGCGGTCTATGGCCGGAGCATCAAACTCGTCGTTCCACACCAGCTTCCAGCCCTTGATCTGGCCGCCCGGTGGCTTCACTTGAGGCGCTTTCATGCGGGTGGCACCACGCGCTCAAGCCATCAAACGGCCGTCATCGCCAAAGGCCAGAGACCAGGCGGCATTGGGCTGCAGACCCACGGTTTGTCCGGCGTTGCAATCGGCGTGACCGGCACCCACCTTGGCATTGAGCAAGCCGCTGATACCTTCCACCCGCAGGTGAATGATGGACGAGTCGCCCAGGTGTTCGGCCAGCACCACAGCGGCGGGCACGCCCTGGTCGGACGCTGCAATTTGCAGATGCTCGGGGCGCAGGCCGACGCGTTTGACCTTCTCGGAACCGGCTCCCAGCAATTGCGTCCACAGCCTCTGGTGCGCAAGCGGCGCATCACCAGTCGGCTTGTCAATCAGGTTGATGCGCGGCGCGCCTATGAAGGCGGCGACAAATTCGGTGGCGGGTCGGTTGTAGAGTTCCAGCGGAGCGCCCAGTTGTTCGATCACGCCCTTGTTGAAGACCGCAATGCGGTCGCCCAGCGTCATCGCCTCCACCTGGTCGTGCGTCACATAAATCATGGTGGTGCCGAGCTCGGCATGCAGGCGCGACAACTCCACCCGCATGTCCACCCGCAAGGCGGCGTCCAGATTCGACAGCGGTTCATCAAACAAAAACACTTTCGGCTTGCGCACAATGGCGCGGCCGATGGCCACACGCTGGCGCTGGCCACCCGACAACTCCTTGGGAAAGCGGCCCAACAAATCGGTCATGCGCAATATTTCAGCAGCGTGGCTCACCTGCTTGTCGCGCTGGACCTTGTCGACACCAGCCATCTTCAGGGCAAAGCCCATGTTCTCGGCCACGGTCATATGCGGATACAGCGCGTAGCTCTGGAACACCATGGCCGCACCGCGATCGGCCGGATGCAGATCGTTGGCGCGCTCACCGTCAATCAGCAAGCCCCCGGCCGTAATGGTTTCCAGACCAGCAATCATGCGCAAGGTGGTGGACTTGCCGCAGCCGCTGGGCCCCACAAACACCATGAATTCGCCGTCGCGTATGTCGAGGTCAATGCCACGGATCACATCCACCGCGCCATAACTTTTGCGCAAACCCTTCAAGCTGACTTGTCCCATTTTTATGCTCCTGCTTAGTGATGCAATTTTTAAATTCGGCTTCTCATTTGGCTTCAAATGGCGTTGATCGCCGCCACCTTTTGTGACCTATGGCCTGGACGCGCAGTGAGCATGGCGGCATACCAAATGGCGCTGTCCTTGAGCGTTCTCTTTTGCGTAGCGTAGTCCACATGCACGATGCCAAAGCGCTTGGCGTAACCGGAGGCCCACTCAAAGTTGTCCAGCAGGCTCCAGACCATATAGCCCTCCATGCGTACACCCTGGCGCATGGCCTCGGCCACGGCCTCAATATGGCGGGCGATGTAGTCGGTGCGGTCGGCGTCATGAACCTGCCCGTCCTGCACCGCGTCTTTGAAGGCGCCACCGTTTTCCGTCACATACAGGGGCGGCACGGGATAGTCGGTATGCATGCGCACCAGCAGTTCGGTCAGGCCCTCGGGGTATACCTCCCAACCCATATCGGTGATGGGCAAGCCGCTTTGTTTGGCGTCCCAGGGCCCCTTGGCGCTGATGACGGCACGCGAGTAGTAGTTGACACCCATGAAGTCCATGGGTGTGCGGATCGCATCCAGATCGCCGGCCTGCAGTTGCGGCGCATCGGCCCCCAAATAAGCCAACACATCGGCCGGATAGCTGCCCTGGAACAGGGGATCCATATACCAGCGCAGCAGCTTGCCGTCTTCCAGATGGGCCTGTGCCTGGTCTTCTGCCGAATCAGTGGCGCTTTGCACCGGCGACAGATTCAGCACGATACCAAGGCGGGTCTTGCTGCCCTGCGCCCGCAAGGCCTGCAGTGCCAGGCCGTGGCTGAGCAGCAAATGGTGCGAGGCCTGTGCGGCCGCTGCACGGCTCTTGATGCCGGGCGCAAAAATGCCCTGCTCGTAACCCAGCACCGCCACCACCCAGGGTTCGTTGTGCGTGGTGATGCTGGCCAGGCGGTCGCCCATGCGCTGGTCTATGCCCTGGGCATATTCCACAAACCGATGCACGGTGTCGCGGTCGGTCCAGCCGCCCTTGGCCTGCAGCTCGCTGGGCAGGTCCCAGTGGTTGAGCGTCAGGTAGGGCTTGATGCCACGCGCCAGCAGTCCGTCCACAATGCGCTCGTAAAAGTCCAAGCCCTTTTCGTTCCAGGCGCCACTCCCCCCGGGGCGCACGCGCGGCCAGGACACCGAGAAGCGGTAGGCATCCACGCCCAGGCGGTCAATCAAGTCCAGATCGTCTTGCCAGCGGTGGTAATGGTCGCAGGCTGTGACACCGTCGCTGGCATCGGCAATGGCACCGGGCTGTTTGCAAAAGTCATCCCAGATGGACGGACCCTTGCCGTCCACATCGGCAGCCCCTTCAATCTGAAAGGAACTGGTGGCCACGCCCCAGACAAATTTTTCGGGGAAGGAGGCTGTCGTAGTGATGGCAGGTGCTTGGGTCATGAAATGATGTGGCCAGACGATGTATTTTTATGTGCGACGTAAAGTCAGAAGGTAGGCAAACGGGCGACCTACTTGACTGCGCCTGCAGTCAACCCGTCAATCAGGCGGCGCGAGGAAATGGCAAACAGCACCAGCAAGGGCAAGGTGGCAATGGCCGAACCGGCCATGACCGCGCCCCACTCGGTATTGACCGGGCTTTGCATGCTGCGCAGGGCCAGCGGCAGGGTGTACATCTCGGGCGAGCGCATCACGATCAGCGGACCGATAAAGTTGTTCCAGGACGCGATAAAGGTGATCAGCCCCAGCGTGCCCATGGCCGGTGCCAACAGCGGCAACACGATGCGCCAGTAGATGCCGAGCTCGCCACAGCCATCCATGCGCGCGGCCTCGATCAGGTCTTTGGGAATGGACGCGCCTATGAATTGGCGCATCATGAAAATGCCAAAGGCACTGGCGGCGCCGGGAATGTACAGGGCACGGGGCTGGTCTATCCAGCCAAAGGCGTCCATGATCATGAAGGTCGGAATCATGCCCAAAAAGGAGGGCAAGAGCATGGTACCCATCACCAGCAAAAACAGGGGCTGCTTGCCGCGGAATTCAAACATGGCAAAGGCATAGCCACCCATGGAGCAAAACAACAGCGTCAAGGCGGTAGAGGCCAGCGCCACATACAGGCTCCAGCCCAGGCTGCGCCAGAATGGAATCTTCTCGGTCAGGATCTGCAGGTTGAGCAGAAAGCTATCGCCAAAGAACAGCGGCGGCGGCAGATTGAAGATCTCGGTGCGTGAATGCGTGGCAAACACGAACATGAAATAGAAGGGTGTGAGCATCAGCAGCGCGCCCACGCCCACCAGCAAGTAGGCCGCGCGCGGCGCCAGTTTTTCAGTGTTCATTGCTTGCCTCTTATTGGGAGCCGTCACGCGGTTTGAAGGCACGGTTGGTCAGCCAGGTCAGTACTGCCACCACCACAAACAGCAGCCAGGAAAGCGCGCTGGCGGCGCCAAAGTCATTGAACTCAAAGGCCGTGCGGTACATGTACATGGCCGTGGTCATGCCGGCCTGATCGGTGCCGCCACGCCCGCCGGTCAGGATGAAGGGCTCTTCAAACAGTTGCAGCCCACCGACCACGCTGAGCGTCACGCCAAAGTAAATCATCGGCTTGAGGCTGGGCAGCGTGATGTAGAAAAACTGCTGCAGGCGGCGCGCACCGTCCATGGTGGCGGCCTCGTAAATGTCCTTGGGGATGGTCTGCAAGGCCGCCAGATACAGCACGGTGTTGAAGCCGATGTAACGCCAAAACACCACAATCGCCACCGCCGGTTTGACGTTCTCGGCGCGGTTCAGCCAGTCGATAGGCTCGCCCGAAATCAACCAGCCCAGGCCCGGCAGTTGCGACAAAGCGCGCAGGGAGATATTGATCAGCCCAAAATCGGTCGAAAACAGCGTGCCAAACATCATGGCAATCGCCACGGTGGAGGTGATGTAGGGCAGAAAGTAAGCACCAATCACGCTGTTGCGCGTGCGCTTGAACGAGGTGTGGATGAAATAGGCCAGCGGTATGGCAATCACATGCTGCGGTACACCGGAGGCAAAGGCCAGCCAGGCCGTATTCTTCAGCGACTTCCAGAACCACTCGTCGGTGATGGCGAAGGCGAAGTTGCCCAGGCCAACAAACTTCATGCTTGACAGCCCCGCCGTGGGCTCCCAAGTTTGGAACGCCAGGTAAAAGGAAAACACCAGCGGAAACACGCCGAACACCAGAAACAGGATCAGAAACGGGCTGACCAGCAAGTACGGCACGACCTTGGGCGATAAGCGCCAGACCGGGCGCTGTGAACTTGTGCTTGTCATGGTGGTGTGCGCTTAGCGGGCTACGCGGCGTTCCAGCAGCGCCTTGGCATCTGCCAGCGCGGTCTTGATGTCCTTGCCCTGGTCCAGCACCTTGTCCATTTCGGTGTTGATGATTTCCTCGGCAATCGGGTCGAGCTTGTGCACATCGACGGCAGTGATCTTGTTGGCAGCATCGCGCCACAACAGGCGTGCCTTCTGGCCGCCCAGGAATTCGATCGGCTGGTCAAAGAAGGCATCCTTGTGCACGTCCACTAACGCCGGGAAAGCGTCCTGCGACTTGAAGGCGCTGAGCTGCATTTCAGGGTTCAGCGTCATCATCTGGATGAACTCCCAGGCCAGGGCCTTGTTCTTGGACACCTTAGGGATGGTGTAGAAACTGCCACCCCAGGAGCCATAGGCTTTTTCCGGCAACTGGGCGGCACGCCACAGCCCCTTGGTGTTGGGTGCTAGCCAGTTGTTCAGGTGACCGGCCAGCCAGGCGCCCGAGAGTTGCGTGGCAATGGTGCCGCGCTTGAAGCCCTCGGACCATTCGTTGGACCAGGCGCCGATCTTGCCGTCCAGCTTTTGCTCGCGCACCTTCTTGGCCAGCTCAAAGGCGCGCACAAAGCGCGGTGTGTCCACCAAGACCTTACCCTTGTTGTCTATGTACAGGCCTTCGCCGGGCTTGATGTCGGAGCGGATGACGATGTCCTTGACATCGCGCGCATGGGCCACCAGGTAGGCACCGGTAGCGGCCTTGATCTTGACACCGGAGGCCACAAACGAGTCCCAGGACTGGGTCAGGTCGGACTCCTTCACCCCGGCTTTTTTGAGCAGATCTTCGCGGTACAGCAGCGTGCCGGGCCCTATGTCTGCGGGTACGGCCACCACGGTGCCGGCGTTGGTGGTTCCCTGGCGGAAGGCGTAGGGCACAAAATGCGCCTGCTGGCTCTTGATGTTGTAGGGCGCAGCGCCCAGGTCTTCCAGGCCCCCGCCCTCGGCAAAGCGGGCCACAAAGCCGTATTCAACCACCATCACATCGGGCAAATTGGACGAGGTGGAGAGTGCGGTGGTCATCGCCGTATGGTGGTCGGCGAAGGCACGGCTGATGACCTTGATCTCGACGTCCGGATGCTTCTTCTTCCACATCGGAATGGCCGACTTGGCAATCTCGTCCACCGCAGGATAGGCCGCAACCGTCAGGGTTTGCTGTGCCGAGGCGCTGGCCACCAAGGTCAGGCCAGCCAGACCGGCCATCAGAAAGCGCAGGGAAGTACGGAAGGGCGGGCGAACTTTGAGCATGGAATCTCCTGTTTGACTCTTGCAATTATGAAAGCGCTTTCATTGTAGGCAACTTCACACCTGCAGGGGCTCAGGGTATTCCCGATGGCGAGGTTTTAAATGCTCAGGCGCCGACAGGACTCGCGCGAAACGAGGCGCGGCGCTGGCACTTCAAACACCGGTTTTTCACCCGCCAGCATTTGCAGCAGTACATCAACCGCCTGTTGCCCCAACTCAAAAGCCGACTGGTGGATGCTGCTCAGCGGTGGATTGGAGTAAAGGGACGAAGACAAATCGTCGTAGCCTATCAGCGACACATCTTCGGGCACCCGCAGGGAATGCCGACTCAGGCCCAGCGCTGCACCCACGGCCATCTGGTCGTTGGCGGCAAAGATGGCGGTAAAGCGTTTGCGCGTTGCCAGCAGATCGCCCACCGCCTGCAGACCACTGGCCTCGTAAAAGCCGCCCTCCGCCACCAGGGCCGGATCGAAGCGGATGCGTGCGGACTCTAAGGCATTTCGATAGCCCTGCAGTCTATCGATGGCGTCCGGGTGCTGCGGGTCGCCCGAGATAAAGGCAATCTGGCGATGGCCCAGGTCAATCAAATGCTGGGTTGCCAGCCGCGCGCCCTCCACGTTGTCGCAGTACAGAGCGGCAAGACCAGGGGCGCTGAGTTTGCGCCCTGTCACCACAATCGGCAGTGTCTTGGCGTAAGCCTTGAGCGCCTTGTCGGTCAGGCGACCGGTCAGCACGATGATGCCATCCACCCGGCGCGAACGCAGCACATCCATACACTTGGTTTCGACCGCCGCATCCCACTGACCACTGACAAACAGGGGGCTGTAACCCAGGGGCAGTAGCTTCTCCTCGATGCCACGCAGGGCCGAGCCGTAAAACGGACTGTCCAACGCCTGCGTCACCACGCCGATGCTGAAGGTGCGTCCGCCCGCCAGGCCGCGCGCCACCGGATTGGGTACAAAGCCCAACTTGGCAATGGCCGCATCGACCGCTTCCTTGCGCACGGCGCTGACCACCGCAGTGCCATTCAATATGCGCGACACGGTGGCTGGAGAAACACCCGCTTCCCTTGCGACCATCTCCAAGGTGACGGTTGGGGACATCGCTTTTACCATGTCTTTCACACTGCGCTTGGGACTCTGAATATTCATACTGCCCGATAATAATTCAGCTTTGTAAGCGTTTTCAGGCAATTGAGCGCCATATTTTCAAGGTTGATTGAATTGATCGGCGCGACCTAGCGCATGTTCAGCCCTGCCGTCTCCTCACTCATGTCCTTTAAGGCGATGCCGCTCTCTCCCCGCTTGAGTGCCTGCGCAATCAGCCAGGCCAGTTTGTGGGCTGCCGCTGCGAATGACAGACCTTCGGGCCGCACGTTGGAGATGCAATTGCGCTCTGCGTCATGGCGTCCCCGGCGCGGCGCGTAAGTCAGGTACAAGCCTAGGCTGTCGGGAGAACTCAGACCGGGTCGCTCACCAATCAGCATCACACAGAGGCGCGCACCCAGGGCTTCGCCGACATCGTCGGCCACCGCCACCCGCGCTTGGCTCACCACGACGATGGGTGCCAGCTGTGTGCCCTCTGGCAGGCGCGGCAACAGCGCTGCCAGCAAGGGCACGGCGTGGCGCTGCAAGGCCAGCGAGGAGAGGCCGTCACCGATTACCAAGGCGATGTCGGGCGCGCCGTCCCGGCTGGCGGCCAGTGCACGCAATGCGCCCAGGTCGCTTGGCTGCAGTTGCCGACCCAGGTCAGGCCTGCGCAAATAGCTGGCGCGGTCGGTGGCGCAACTGTGCGCCAGCACCACGGCGTGCCCTGCCTGCTCCAGTTGTGCGCGGAGTGCGTCTACGTCCAGCGCCTGGTGAATGGCATCGCGGGCCAGCGCATGGTCGCAGCCAAAGCGCAGCGCTTCGGCTGTGGGTATCGACACCCCGGCGCGCCCAAGTGCTATTCGGGCGGTGGTGGCCTTGCGCCAGTCGCTCCAGGGCATGGCGATGACAGCGGTACTTGGCAGCTGCAGCGCTGCGGCCGTGGCGGATGATTCGCTCATGGCACGGCGTCGGTCATTGCCTGCAGGCCGCCAATCAGTTGCCGTCCCGCACCCGAATCCAACAGGCGCCCGCCCGCATCGGTGATCTCCAGCCGCTGCAGCCAGGCTTCAAACTCTGGAGCCCGCTTGAGCCCGGTGATCTCGCGCAAGACCAGGGCGTCGTGGAAGGAGGTGCTTTGGTAGTTGAGCATGATGTCGTCGGCACCGGGCACGCCGATCAAAAAGTTAAGTCCGGCGTTGGCCAGCAGCAGGCTTAACGTATCCATGTCGTCCTGATCCGCCTCGGCATGATTCGTGTAGCAAATGTCGCAGCCCATGGGCAGGCCCAACAGCTTGCCGCAAAAGTGGTCCTCCAGCCCGGCCCGAATAATTTGTTTGCCGTCATACAAATATTCGGGACCGATAAAGCCGACCACGGTATTCACTAACAGCGGCTCATAGCAGCGCGCCAAGCCATAGGCACGGGCCTCGCAGGTCTGCTGGTCCACACCGCCATGGCCATTGGCCGATAAGGCACTGCCCTGGCCGGTCTCAAAATACATGACGTTGTTGCCCAGACTGCCACGCTTCAAGGAACGTGCGGCATCACAGGCCTCGCTCAGCAGCTCGGGCGTGACACCAAAGGAGCGGTTGGTGATCTCGGTTCCGCCAATCGACTGGAATACCAGATCGACCGGCACGCCCTCTTCCATCAGCTTCAAGGTCTGGGTGACATGGGTCAGCACGCAGCCCTGCGTGGGAATCTCAAAGCGCTCAATCAGCTCATCAAACAAATGGCACAGGCGCGCCAGCGTAGCCAGACTGTCGCTTACCGGGTTGATGCCGATCACTGCGTCGCCGGCGCCCAGCATCAGCCCGTCCAGCACCGAGGCGGCCACGCCGCGCAGGTCGTCGGTCGGATGGTTGGGCTGCAGGCGCACGGCCAGATGGCCAGTCAAACCCAGCGTGTTGCGAAAGCGCGTGATCACCTGGCATTTGCGCGCCACCAGAATCAGGTCCTGGTTGCGCATCAGCTTGCTTACCGCCGCCACCATCTCGGGCGTCAGGCCAGTCGCCAAGGCCGCCAGCACGGCAGGCGTTGCCGCGTCGCTGAGCAACCAGTTGCGAAAATCGCCCACGGTGAGGTGCGCCACCTTGGCAAAGGCTTGTGCGTTGTGGCCGTCGATGATCAGCCGCGTGACGTTGTCGGTCTCATACGGAATCAGGGCTTCACTCAGAAACACCTTGAGCGGCAGATCGGCCAGCACATAGCGGGCCGCCATGCGCTGCAGCGCGCTGCTCGCTCCCAGTCCGGCCAGATAGTCGCCCGAGCGGGCCGCACTGGCACAGGCCATGACCTGGCGCAGATCTGCAAATTCAAAGCCCTGACCGCCCAGCGTGGTGTGATAAGCCATTGTCACTTTCAGAAGAAAAATGCGGAACGGCCAGACTGGGTCAGGCCAAGCCCGTCAACGGGCATCGCGTGAAGGCATATGGTATCGGCTCGCACCACCATACCGGCTGCGCATAGAATGCGCCACACTTTAGCCCGCGTTTCTGCGGATTTTGACAAGCGCTAACACCGCCCAAAGACCACCCAAAGGACCACACCATGAGCCAACTCAAACTCACTTATTTCGACATGCACGGCGGACGCGGTGAGCCCGCCAGGCTGGCCATGGCCATAGGCGGCATAGACTTCGAAGATAGCCGCTTTGCCTTTGCCGAATTTGCCGAGGTGCGCAAATCTACGCCCTTTGGGCAGGTGCCCACGCTGCATGTGGATGGCGTGCTGGTAACCCAAAGCGACGCCATTACCCGCTATGTAGGCAAGCTCGCCGGCCTCTACCCCACCGACGCCTACCAGGCGCTGCTGTGCGACGAGGTGCTGGACGCTTTAGAAGATGCCAACAGCAAACTGGTGGCCAGCTTCGGCCTGAGCGGAGAGGCCCTCAAAGAAGCGCGCACGGCGCTGGTGGCTGGCCCCTTGACCCTGTACCTGACTTGGCTGGAGCAGCAACTGCAGGCGCATGGCGGCGAATTCTTTGCCGACAAGCGCCTCACCATCGCCGACCTGAAGGTGTTTGCCTATGTGCAGGGCCTCAACTCGGGACGTCTGGACCATGTACCCACCGATCTGGTGGCACGCGTCGCCCCTTCCGTACAGGCCCGTATGCAGCACTTGGCCGCCACACCGGCCATCGTGCAGTACTACGCCAAGTTCAAGGCCTAAGCTGCGGCGCAAGGCGCCATCGTTGACAGGGCCTCGCCTTTGCGGCTCTCGAACCCGATGCGCGCCCATCTCAGGCGCGAGCCTCAATGTGACACCTGCCCCACTCCCCTAGTCAAAAGCTTCCCCGCAACCACTTGTGCCACCATATCGGCGGTCACCGCAGAGAGCGTCCAACCCAGATGTCCGTGACCGGTGTTGTAAAACACATTGGGCAGACGACCCTGGCCCACGCGGGGCAACATGCTGGGCAGCATGGGACGCAGGCCGGCCCATGGCACCAAGGGGCGAATGCGGTCGGCCCGGATGTCCTTGTTGTAGCCATTGAACTCTGCCGTTCCGGCCACGCGAAAACGATCCACTCCTAAGCGACTGGTGACCAGGCAAACAGGTGCTCACGGGCGGCCACGGCCAGACGCGTGGTCTCTATGGTGTTGCGGCGGTAGTGCGGCATATGGGCCAAAAAGGAGGCAAACCACGACAGCTTGTGCCAGCTGGGCATCGGGTTCACTAGCAGGGGTGCATCGCTCTTGAGCATCCACTTCAGTCCCTTGAGGATGGTGGACCAGTGGTTCCAAACCTCGGCGTTGGAGGCCGACAATTGGCCGCCATTGGCAAAGGAGGTTTCCATGGCCGCATAGCGATTTTTTTCGAACAGCGTGACGGCAAAGCCGCGTTTTGCCAGGGCATAGGCGGTGGTAACGCCGGTGATGCCGCCGCCAACGACAGCGATGGATTTGACTTTGGGGGATTGCATAGTTTCAGGTTTCATTTGTTTTTTTACACCAGGTAGCGCTGCGTCAGGCGGACCCAGTACTCGGACCCCACGGCGATATTGCTGTCGTCAAAATCGTAGTTCGGGTTGTGCACCATGCAAGCGCCGTGTCCGCCGGTGCTGGCGTCACCATTGCCTATGAACAGATAGCTGCCGGGCACCTGTTCGAGCATGAAGGCAAAGTCTTCGCTGTCGGTGAGCGCGTCGGTGTGGGCCACCACCCGCTCAGCCCCCACGACCTCCACGCCTACCTGCGTTGCAAAGTCAGTCTCCTGTGCCGTATTGACCAACACCGGATAGCCGCCCCTGAATGTGACTTCCGCGCGCACGCCAAAGCCTTGTGCCTGCGCCTGGGTCAGCTCTTCTATGCGTTGATTCAGCAGCTTGCGCACGTCGCGATCCAGCGAACGGACGCTGAGTTCCAGAGTCGCCGTTTGCGGTATCACGTTGTTGGCCTGTCCGGCCCTGAAGCCCCGGCGCAACTGCCCCACCACGCCCGTGCCACCCAGGCCACGCGTGACCTGATAGCCCCAAGAACTTAGACATTGCGCCACCAGTTCACTGGTGCCCTGGAGCTTAAAACGCCAGGTTCAGACCTACCATCACGCCATTCGGGCTCACTCCCGCCGTAGAAACATTTCCAACCAGATCGCCGCTATCGAGCAAGCTATAGGAAGCGTTCGCGTTGTTGTTCATCTTTCCGTAGGACACGTAAAAGGTGGTTTTTTCATACAGGTTGTAGGTCATAGCCAGACCTATCAGTTGTGCACTCTTGTTTTGAGCGGACTGGTCATTCAACTCCGTGTAGCTCAGGAATGTACGCGTCTTGCCAAGCGGCATGGATGCGCTCAGGCTCCAGGCAGTGGACTTGGAAAGCGTCTTGGTCACATTTTCATAATTGCCGCCGGCGATGCTTCCGCTGACCATGTTTCCGTACAGTTTGAACGAACCAAAATCGTAGTTGGCAGCGATCTGGGAGCCGCTCTTGGTGGCCAGATCGTTCTCTCCGGCAGTCACGTAGCTGGTATTGTTCAGACTCCAGGTAGTCAGTGCCGCATAGAGAGGGGCGCTGGAATACGTCAGTGCCACGTCATAGCCACGTTCGGCGCTGGCGTTGGTCGTCGTGGTTCCAACGACGGTGTTGGAGTTGACATTATTTTCGCTCCCGGTTGTGTAGCTCAACTGTGCGCAGAGCGAACCAAATGTCGGAGACGTGTAGACCAGGGAATTGTTCAGCCGGGTGGGCATACCGCCCACGACCGGAACCAGGCCAGCGGAGTAGCCCAGCAAACCCACACCCATGGCATTGCCCATGGCGGCCGCACCATAGGATCCGGAATACTGACGCCCGATGGTGAGTGCGCCCGAATCATTCTTCAGCCCAAAGAATGCCTGCCTCGATACGATTTGCGAACCATTGCCAAGCAGGCTTCCAGAAGAAGCGTTGGTGTTGTTGACGCCATTGGTGACTGCGCCATTCCCAACGACGCCGGTATCGACCGACAATCCGGCTTCCAAGACGTATACCGCTTTCAAATCGCCTTAGAGCTTTCTTTCGCCGTTCAGTCCCAGGCGCGATGCGGTCAAGCCCCCCGAGCCAATGGTTTGCGTTTGGCCATAACCGCTATCCATGCTCATCAGGTTGACGTCTAGCACACCGGGTTACCGGTGGCGCTGATCAGCCAGGTCACCACAAACTGCGTCGTCCCGCCGAACAGCGCCACACCCACCGCATATGCAATCGACATGCCGACGGCACGGATACGGCGCGGAAACAGCTCTGGAATCGCCACCAAGGAGGCCGCACCGC
Organism: uncultured beta proteobacterium; assembly: GCA_903845935.1. GTDB lineage: Bacteria > Pseudomonadota > Gammaproteobacteria > Burkholderiales > Burkholderiaceae_C > Allorhodoferax. Next base: position 30,159 of record CAIMZI010000010.1, read on the forward strand.
TGAGTGCGGTCAAGGCACCGAGCAGGATCGTGACGCCAAACAATGCCAGCGGTGTTTTTTGGTCCACCAGAAAGAGAAAGGCCGGATACGACAGCAGTGCGGCTAGCAGACGCGGAATCAACATCACGGGCTTGCGTCCGAGGCGGTCCGACAACCATCCGCCCAGCAGTGAAAACACGACCGTTGACAGGCCGCCGACTACCGTCGCCGCCATAGCCATGGTGGGCGCAAACTTCAGCGTCGTGATGGCGTAGGTGGTCATGTAGTTGCCCACATAGGTAGACACCGTTCCCCCTAGCACCGCCAGAACCGACAACACAATCAGACCCCGATGCGCAGCCAAGGTAGGCGGCACACCGCCGGACGATGCGGCGTGGCCATGATCCAGCGTCTCCGGCATTTCCCGGCGCGGATAGACCGCCACTGGAATCCGTCAATTCGTTCGTGACCACCTGTGTGAATAAAGTTGCAAAATCAATTAGCCAATCTTCAGGCCTTGTGGTGATGATGCGGATGGGGAATTTTTTCAGCCAAACGCACAATACCTAAGGCCTTTAGCACGTACTTTTCATAGACCGGCTCGGAGGTTCCCTTTTTGATCTTGCGCATGAAGTATTTCTCAAACGCGATCTTGGCTAGGTGCACCCACTTGCCCTTTTTGAACCAGTTCACATTGCGCGGCGGGATTTGCGGCAGGGCCACGAACGCAGCGCCAGTGTCGCCCATGTCGGCCAGGCAGATAGCGTTCCAGGTGCCCTTGGCGTGCGCCGGCTTGCCGGCCAGCTCATCGGTGATGTTGTGGGCGATAGCACCCACCATGCTTTCGATCATGTAGCCGGTTTTTGGCGTTCCTGTTGGCACCGGGGTGACTTCCACCGGTGGAATGGCGACGCAGACGCCGGCCGAGAAGATATTTTGATAGGCCTTGCTGCGCTGGAATTCGTCGATGATCACAAAGCCACGCGGGTTGCACAGCTTGGGCACGGCGGCCACCGCGTCCACACCCTTAAAGGCGGGCAGCATCATGGACAGTTTGAAGGGCAGTTCGTGCTCCTTGTAGACATTGCCCAGGTCGTCGAGCTGGGTGACAAACATGCGGCCTTCCTCAACCTTGGTGGTCTTGGCGTTGGTGATCCACTTCATGTCACGGTTGCGCATTTCGGACTCCAGCATGGACTTGCTGTCGCCCACACCGCCCAGGCCCAGATGGCCAATATAAGGCTCGCTGGAAACATAGGTGATGGGCACTAGGTGGCGCAGCTTGCGACGGCGCAAATCGGTGTCGAGGATGAAGGCGAATTCATAGGCCGGGCCGAAGCAGCTCGCGCCTGGCATGGCGCCGATGACCAGTGGACCAGGATTCTTGAGAAAGTTTTCGTAGTCGGCCCAGAAGGCCTGGGCGTGGTCCACGCTGCAGATGGAGTGGGTGAAACCGCCGCCACCATTCGACAAGGGGCCCGAACCGGGCACTTCGCTAAATGACAGCTTGGGTCCGGTGGTGATCACCAGGTAGTCATAGGTCAGGGCTTGGCCATCGCCCAGAGTCAGGGTGTTGGCTTCGGCGTTGATGGCGTTGACCGGTTGCGCAATAAAGGATATGCCCTTGCGCTCCAGATAGGGCCGTATCGGCAAGGTGATTTCCTCGCGCTGGCGCCAGCCCACCGCCAGCCAGGGGTTGCTGGGCACGAACTGGAAATAGTCCACCGAATTCACGACGGTGATTTTGTGTTCCTTGGAAAGCATTGCGCGCAATTCATAGGCGGCGGGCATGCCACCTATTCCTGCACCGACAATCACGATATGGGCCATGGTCTTATCTCCTGGAGTTGTAATTTTTTAAAGAGTAAATCGATCGCGTGCACAGCCCATCAAAGCAGCAACTCGTCGACTAATTTCAACATCGCGGCTGAACTGAAGTCGCGCGCTCCCTCTGCCCTTATGAAAATTTTCCCATCCTTGCTTAGCAGAAAGGAACTCGGCAGGCCCTGCACTGCGTAGGACTTTGCAACCTGACCCTTGCGGTCAAGCAGAATGGGAAATGTGGGCATGGGCTTGAACAAACCCAAACTGGCGAATGCATTGTCTGAAGTCTCGCCCTGATTGATGCCCAAAACGATGAAGGGCCGTTTCAACTTCGACTGGTACAAGCGCTCAATGGACGGCATCTCCAGTCTGCACGGTGGACACCAAGATGCCCAAAAATTCAGCAACACCACTTTGCCGCGATAGCTGGACAGTGCGTGGATGTGCCCGTCCAGATCCTCTAACGAAAAGTCTGGCGCGGCATCCCTCAACGCGCTGCCGGCGCAAGCAACCCGGCCACGCAGCAACAGGGCCGCGGCCGATAGAGAGCTCACACTTTGCAACAGGCGCCGGCGCGCTATGGGCCTAATGGAAGTCAATCCCATGTCAGGTTGTTGCAAGCGTAGCAATCATCCTTCAGCACGCCCATGCGAACCAGTAGTGCATGGATATGGCAACCCACACAGAACCCGAGTACAGTCTCCATCCACATAAAGCCAATACAAACCCAGACGGATATCAAAGGCACCCAATGAGACAAGTAGTTGCTGGTGGTGGGCAACAGTTCGTGCGCACTAAGCCGGTTCACCCAGGTTGCGAAGACATCAGGATTGAAGAAGACTAGGCATGTCGTAATCAGTGTCGCACCAATCGACCAGGCGAATCTCTTGGGTTGCAAGGGTTTCCATACCGGCTTGGTATTGCGGGCCAGCAGACTGCTTATCAGAATGGTCGGCGAGAGATGCGATGTTGCCTTGAACATGCCAGAGAGCATTTCAAAAAGCGCAAAGAACAAAATGTAAGTCTGCTTCGAATACTCAAAGGTTCGCTTAATCGCTTCCACATGGTACAAAATTCGGCCGTCGAAGTCGGTATCAAAAGTATCCTTGATGTAGGCCCCGGTAACGATCCAATGCGAGCTGGAGAGCACATCAAGCAAGGTGAATCCCATGTAGAGCGGAATGGCCAACAGGATGCCAGCCCTGATCCGAACCGCTACATCGTTAATAAAGAGGGAAGACTCGCCAAGGTCGCGAAACCAAAGCTGTCTGAAGACACTTGGGTTCTGGTCGGATCGTGCCATAGCGAGGGGCTAGCACTAGGCCAAAAAGCCTGGGTTGGGCAGAACGCCATGCAAGGTGGGCGTATTGAGCTTACGTTGGCTCACCTTCCCGCCGCTGGCCTTGAGCCACTCCTCAGCCACTTCCCAGACTTGTTTATTCCCAGCCGAGCGCGCTGCCTCTGCCACCGGCGCCCAACCGGCCACGGTATATTTTTTGTCGGCCTCAATCGGTTTGCCATTGAGCCGCATATTGTCAATGCGCTTGCCCATGCCCGCCAAGGGGCTGCAGCTGTACTGCAGTCCGCCCACGCGCACCATATCGCCACCCTGCTGGTAGTAAGGGTCAGGGTTAAAGAGGTTGTCGCACACGTCTTCCAGCACGGTCTTGATGGTGCTGCCGCTCATCTCGGTCAAGGTGGCATAGGAATAGGTGGTGGCGGTCATGTCCATTAGCCATTCACGGGTGATGGCCTGGCCAGGCAGCAGGCTGGTACCCCAGCGAAAGCCCGGCGAAAATGCCATATCAGCGCCCTGCACCTCCATCAACGCATCTAGCAGCAACTGGTCGCCCGTGCCGTTAAAGTTGCCGCGGCGGTACAGCGTGCCTTCGGTCACCGCCAGCTTTTCGGCCAACTTGGTCTCGTAAGGGGCACGGATCTTATTGATGAGCGCGTCCATCTCGAGGTCTGCCGGCAGCATGTTGGAGAAAATGGGAAGCAACTTGTAGCGGAAGTCACTGACCTTTTTGTCTTTGATTTCGAAGTCCAGCACGCCCAGAAACTTGCTGTTGGAGCCAGCGTTGGTAACTATGGTCTTGCCACCCTTGTTGCTGACAATGCTGGCCACTGGCATGCCATCATGCGTGTGGCCACCCATGATGGCGTCGATGCCGCTGACGCGACTGGCCATCTTCAAGTCCACATCCATGCCGTTGTGGGACAGCACCACGACAACCTGCGCACCTTTGGCGCGCGCCTCGTTGACCATGGCCTGCATGTTCTCGTCCTGGATTCCAAAAGCCCAGTCGGCCACCATGTAGCGCGGATTGGCAATCGGCGTGTAGGGAAAGGCCTGACCAATGATGGCGCAGGGAACGCCATTCATTTCGCGTATAACATAGGGCTTAAATACCTGATCACCGAAGTCATTGGTCTTGATGTTCTGTGCCACGAAGTCGATCTTGCCGGCAAAGTCCTTCTCGACAATTTCCTTCACGCGCTCCATGCCGTAAGTAAATTCCCAATGACCCGTCATCACGTCCACGCCCAGCAGCTTGCAGGCATCCACCATGTCCTGGCCGTTGGTCCAAAGTGATGTAGCTGATCCCTGCCAGGTGTCACCGCCATCCAATAGCAGGGCGCCGGGACGACTGGCCTTGAGGCGCTTGACCAGCGTGGCCAAATGGGCAAACCCGCCGACCTTGCCGTAGCGTTTGGCCGCCTTCTCAAAATCAAGGCAGGTAAGGGCATGAGCCTCGGCCGTGCCAGCTCGAATATTGGCAGTCTTGAGCAAATGTTCACCCACCAAATGCGGCAAATTTCCCTTCATGCTGCCAACGCCAAGATTCACATTCGGTTCGCGAAAATAAATCGGCTTGAGCTGTGCATGGCAGTCCGTCATGTGCAGAAACGACACGGTACCGAACTTGTGAATGTCGTAGAGTCCATTGGATGCCACACCGGCCTCGGCATCGGCATAGGCTCCCAGCCCCATCCCGGCCATGGTTCCAGCACCCAGTACTTGCATAAATTCGCGCTTGGTCAGATTCATAATTTTGCCGCTACTATTTAGAAAAACGCACCCAAAGGAAATGGGTGAAAAAATGGGAGACCTATTGATTGACCGGTGACTTGGGATCCAGCAGCAGCGCCACCAGATCGCGCACCTGCTTTTCATTCAGAATACCCATATGGCCTGCGCGTGGCATGTTGGAACAGGCGTTATAGGCCTTGCTGTTCCAGATGCGGCCCCAGGTGTACTCAACCATCAACTTGGCGTCGGGACTGCTGGGGTCGGAAACGCCGCGAATCTTGCCGTAGTTGTAAAGGCTCGGGCCAATGGTGCCAAAAGATATTTCCTTTTTGTCGATCTGATGGCAGTTGTAGCAATTTCCGCCATTAACGGTCTTTGCGTCATCGCTCCAGGTGAGACCACGACCGTTCTGAGCAATTTTTTCGCCCTCCTTCCAGTCACCCAAATACTTGCCGTCGGAAGGCCAATGGATGGACTTGAGGTTCTTAGCCTCTAGCGCTCTGGCGGTTTCTTCATCCAGCGGCTTGCCCGCCACATCGGCAGCACTGCACAGGCGATTGGTCTCATCCGTGTCGAGCACGCTGGCCTTGACTATTCCTTCGTCGCGAAAGGATGTCTTCACGATGTCGGCAGTGAGCTGATCCAGTGAAGCCGTACTGGGCAGATTGGCACAACCGACAACGGCCAGCACAGACAAGCCTATGGCAAGTATGGTTTTGCTATTTTTTTTCATGGTGCATAGGTTCCTGGCTTAGCGTTTTATGGCCGGTGCTACCGATACCGATCCCTGGCTGTTCACGCCCAGGTAGACGGCAAGCGCCACCGTGGCATCGCTACCAAAGCCTGGGTAAGGAAAGCGTTGCTGACGGTAGCAGTCATTCAGACGCTGCTGCATGCCCCACATCTGGCCATTGGACACACGGTAGGCTGGCCAGGCAGCAAAGCCCACTCCATCGCCCGGATTCTTCGTCAAGTTTGGCAGATCCTGCAGGCGTATGCGCTTTTCGTCCTGACCATGGCAAGAGGCGCAGGAAAAGTCGTGTGGCCCACCGCGCTGGAAGAACAAACGCTTGCCCACTTCATAAAAGCTGCGCTCCTCGGGGTACGCCTGCGAGAGATTGAATTTCGTTCCCTTGGACTCTGCGGATATCCAGGTAGCCAAGGCAGTCAGGGTCTTTTGCTCTCCCTTGTCAAAAGCTGTCTTCGCAATGTCGGCTGCATTAAAGCCCTGCAGTGTTTCCATGCAACTCAGGAGTCTTGACTCGAGATCCTGCACGCGCTTGGTGTCAGCAAAATACCGAGGCAATTCGGTAAAGGCGCCCTTGACAACACCGGGGCCTTTACCGAGATCACACTGTTCCAGTGTCAAGGCCTTTGGCCCACGCTTTTGCTTCCATAGGTCTTCGCCCTTTGCCTCAAAGAGGTCTGCCGGGTTGCCGTCCTGCAACATGGCCCGGTACTCCTCAATGCTTTGCACTGCGGTCTTCTGTGCCCACACAGCAGGTACGCATACCGCTGACCACAGCAGAACTCCGCCAACGAACTTTTTCATCAGGTCTCCTTCTCGCCCATTCACGCTATCTTGCTACCCATATAGGCAAGGTGTGTCACACACCCTGCAGCAGGGAATTATCTGAAAATCAGGATACGGTGGCTTCGTCGGAACGGGTGTCGCCCTTGGTATCTTTCCAGATCACGCCCACTTTGTCACCGGCCTTTGCGCCCTTGATGGTGAACTGAAGGAATGGGTTTTTGGAAACCGCAGGGCCCCACTCACCCGTCAAAACAACCTTGCCGTTGAGGGTGGCCGATACTTCCTGGATGTACCAGGCGGGCACTACGTTGCCGGCTGCGTCTTTGCGCTGTCCGGATTCCATTTCGTGACTCATCAGAATTCGCACGGTTGCCTTGTCGCCAGCAACCTGAGCACGGATTCGCATTGGATCTGCCATGTCTATTCTCCTAAATGATTTCTTAAATATTCGTTTGATGCAGTCTGGGTACTCGACCTAGCCGCCACATCCACCCAAGGTGACCTTGACTTCTTTTTTTGCAAAGAAAGCCTTTCCGTCGGCGGTGATGACCACTGCATACACGTCAGACGATTGGCCCATTTTCGAACGTGTTGCAAAGCTGGGCTCCACACTGTCGGTCACGTCATATCGTGCAACCAGAGCAGCGGGGTTTTTCTCCACCAAAATCAAGACCTGCTTTACGCCTGCCATGGTAGTGCTGGCAGTCAGTGGAACCACAGCTCCGTTTTCCGCAATGTCCGGTCCGCTGATGGTGACTTCCTTGCTTTCCGTAGGAGCGCTGGCTCCCAGTGCCTTGAGCACATCAGCCACGCTCTTGGCCTCAAATGCACCCTTGTTATAGGCCGCCAATGCGTATTGTGGAAACAGCCCAGTACCAGCCAAAAGGCCGGCAACGATGGCGCTGCGCTTGAGTATGTCGCGTCGATTTTGCATATAAGTCTCCTGTTTAAAACGAAAGTGAGCGAAAGAAATTCATAGTTGCAATATGGCTATTTATTGGCACCGGAAGCCAGCCACGTTGCGATGGTGCGTGCTTCAGCCTCTGTCAATTTTTGTGGTGGCATCGGTATTGGGCCCCAGATACCGGAACCTCCCGATTGAATTTTCTTGATCAGATAGTCCACTTGGCCAGGATACTTCTTTGATACGTCGGAATAAGATGGGCCAACGATCTTTCTATCGATGGCATGGCAGCTTAAGCAGATGTATTTCTGTAGCAGAGCAGTTGGCTGTTTGGCATCCCCACCGGCAGCATCGGCTTTGGGCGCGACCGGCTTCATCATTGCATTCGGCTCTACGGGTGATCCCAGCTTGCGCTCAGGTCGTGTCGTATCGGCACCGTGTTGTGCGCCTACCAGACGGTTTTGTTCGGCAAGATTGCCGTGCGCGTTGCGTGCAAAGTCGGGCAGAAAGGACGCTACTTTGGGTTCAGGAGCACAGTCTTTCATGCAGGCGACATTTTGGGTGTCCGGCTTTGCAACTCCGTTGAACTCTTTACCGGGCCAGAGATTGTGCTCCGTCGTCATTCCGTTTCGATTGGGCATCAGGCTTTGAACATCACGGATGTTCTTATCAGACAGTGTGAAGTTGTCCGGGACAATACCGCTCAAATTCAGCATGAAAGCCGTAACCGCATACACATCGTCTGTAGACAAGGACTTGGGTGCGTTCCACGGCATGGCACGGTTGATGAAATCCCAAACCGTAGACAGTGTGGCGACCTTCATAAACGTGGTGCGACCTGGAAAGGTCGTGGCCCTCAGGTTGGCCACATGACCGGTCTTGATGTCGTCTTGGGTTACACCACCGATAAGCGGGCTGAACACTTCACCAGATTCGCCAAAGAAACCGTGGCATTGTGCGCATTTTCCTTCCCAAATATCCTGACCCTTGGCGACACTGCCGGAGCCCGGTGGAAGGCCTTTGAAGTCCGGGCGCACATCGATGTCCCAGGCCGCAACTTCCTTGGGCGTGGCGTCGCGCCCTACACCGGGGTAAGACGCAATGCCCTGAGCTGCCGAAAAGCCGCACAGAACCAGCAACGCCGAGGCGAGAACCGTCTTAGGAAACCTGAACATTCTTGACCTCCCCGCTTTCCTGAACCAGCCAGGATTGGATTGCATTGTTGTGATAAATGGAGCGCGTGCCACGCACTGCGCGCAGCTGCTTGTAGCTGGGCTGAACAAAACCGGTTTCGTCCATGGCGCGGCTTTGGATGATGGCGGGTTTGCCATCCCAGACCCAGTCCAGATTGAAACGCGTCAGCGCTTTGGGCAAGGTGGGCGACTCGATGCGCGCCGTGCGCCAGTTGCGTCCGCCATCCACCGACACATCCACCTTCTTGACCTTGCCTCGACCCGACCAGGCCAGACCGGTAATGTTGTAAAAACCCTTATCCAGCAAGACCTGACCACCGGACGGCGTCGTCACCACGCTCTTGCATTCTTGAATGCTGGTGTACTGGCGGTGCTGTCCGCCTGGCTGCAGATCAATGTAGTGAACGGCTTCGTCTTTGGTGGCGAAGGGCATATCGCCGACTTTGATGCGGCGCAGGTATTTCACCCAGCTGACACCCTGGACGCCCGGCACAATCAGGCGCAGGGGATAGCCTTGCTCGGGTCTGAGCATCTCGCCATTCTGTCCGTAGGCCACAAACACTTCGCCGGAAAGAATCAGGCTCATGGGGATGGTGCGCGTCATCGACGAGCCATCGGCCCCTTCGGCCAGCACGAACTTGCCGTTCTTTAAATCGGCACCGGCCAACTCCAGCAACGTGATCAGTGGCACGCCTGTGAACTCACTGCAAGAGATCATTCCGTGGGTATATTGCACCGTGGGAACGGCCACATTGCCCCAATCCACCGCCGTGTTGGCGCCACACTCAATGAAATGAAAGCGTGACACCGACGGCAGCCGCATGATTTCGTCCAGGGTAAACACTTTGGACGCTTTGACCATGCCGTTGATCATCAGACGATGCTTGGACGGGTCGATGTCCCACCAGCCCTGATGGTGGCGTTCAAAGTGCAAACCACTGGGTGTGACAATACCAAACAGCGATTGCAGGGGGGCAAAGGACACCGAAGCCTGCGTAGTTTGCGTCAAACCAGGGCTCTGGCGACGTTGTACGTTCGACTCATATTTGGAAGGCTTTCCGTAGCCACTGTCGGACGCCACGCCCTGGCCCAGGCCAGTGCTGTGTTCCGGCAGCTGCAGAATATTCGGGTCTCCCCCGTCGGAGGGCACAGGGTTTCCCTGCGCCAACGCAACGGGGACAGCCACGCCTGCAGCCGCAGCTGCGAATGCGTTGCGAATGAAGTCTCGGCGTCCCTTCTTGGCCTCCGCGAAAACTGTCTTGATCCCCTCACGGTTCAAAAAGCTCTCTGGGGCTTTTTGAACACGGCCGGAGCCGAATTCATCTTGCATACCTGTATCTCCTATATTTCTATCGCATCGTGGCTTTTAGCCACCTCTATATCCATGTCTGTACAAACTGCTTTGCAAATCGACACCACCGATGGGTTAGCCAGCGCATAAATTACATTGGCTCCACTGCGCCGCCTGCTAACGATCCCTGCCTTGAACAGCACATTCAAGTGCCGCGACATGTTCGGCTGCGACACATTGATTGCACCCAACAAATGCGTCACATTGGTCTCGCTGGCACACAATTCCCCGATAATCCTCAGGCGCACCGGCGTCGCCAGCACACCAAATAACTTCGCTGCACGCTCAAAAGCCGCCCCTTGCTCCACGCCGACCTTTGCTGCTTTTTTAGTCATGCCTTAATATCCATGAACACAAATATAACAATACACTTATGTTGTTGGCATCAGTGTTATCCCTTAAATAAGCATTTACTTGAAACGGTAGTGGTCGCGATTCAACACTGCGGCGATGGAATTCACCTCCTCAGGGAAGAACCCAAGATTTAATTGCGTGCTGCAGTACTCGACCATGCCGCGCAACGCGCCCGGCGTGTTAATGCGCCCTTTTGGACGGTAGATGGCACTGCCGTCGCTGCCCACATTGCGCTGGTGACAGGCGTCACATTTGCTTTCTGCTATCAGCTTGGCGCCAACAGCCAGATCCGCACCTTCGTACAGTGGGTGGACCTGGCCGAAGGCTGTTGCCGAAAGCAACATGGCCAAAAGAATTGGAATTTTCCGCATGTCATCCTGCCTTTCCGAAATGTGCCTCAGACCCTCTCCCAACCATTACCAATGCCAGCCGAACTGCAGACCCAGGGACTGCTGATTCATCTTGATGGTGTCGGTACCACCCCCTTGGTTCGGACCGCTGACCGAGTTGGACGGGGCGACCATGTAGGAGGCTGTGAGATCGGTTGTAGGGGACAGGGCGTAACTGAGTCCCGCTGTGTAATGGGTGGTGATGACGCCGGGTGCCAGTGTATTGAAGGATGCAGCAGAGCTGGGGATTGGGTTGTCGCCGATGTTGATTCCTCCGCGCAGTGTCACGCTTGGCGAGAGCGCCCATTGCACGCCCAACTTGACGACGTTGATGTCTTTCCAGGCGAAACCTGGACCATTGGATGCACCCAAGGTCCCACCCAGTCCGGCGCTGGGGTTTGCAATCGAGCGGACAGCGCTGTAGGCGATATGCTGGTAGTCGAGCGCCAGCGTGAGCTCAGGTGTGGCCTGTGCACTCAATCCCACTGCGTAATTTTCCGGGATATCTAGGCCTCCCTGCTCAGCAAACAGCCCCGCGTACTTGCCCAACTTTGACATAGTAATGCGCGGCGCGTAGGAGGCACCGATCATGACGCGGTCGCTCACTTTTCCGAGGTAGCCCAAGCGCATGCCAAAACCATTGCTGGAGTCGTAGCCATTATTGGTCAGATTTTGTGGCGAGGAGCTCATACCGGCAAATGCCTGCAGTCCATCCACCTTGAAAATTTGCTGCACCAGCAAGGGGGACATACCAATGGAATGGTTAGCGTTGAACTTATAGGCGATGGTGGGCGCAATGATGAGCTGCTGCAGATCCACACCCAGTCTCCCCGATCCGCAAAATACATTGGATACCGGTGCTCCTGCGCCACAGCCGTTGGCCGGAATGGAGTTGGATGGATAGTCGGTATTCATGCCGCCATTGCCATAGACCGTGATCCCAAGCCCCAGTTGCTCATTGACCTTCTTGTTGTATCCAAACTCGGGAATATAGAACGTGTTGCTATCGCTCTTGGTAACGCCCAAGCCACTGCGCTCCATGGAGCGCTCTGGCATAAAGACATCCACACCCAGTTCCATGCGGTCCCCCGCCCAAGCGGCAATGGCCGGGTTATTGGCGCCGGCAAAGGCGTTGTCGGTCAGGGCGACCGCTGCGCCGCCCATGCCCTTGGATTTCATGCCATAGCCATGGGAAAAGTAGCCATCTGTGGCCAATGCCGCAGTGACAGGAGCTGCAAGCAGGATCAGAACCGCCAACTGGCGCATGCGGGTCGTCTTTGGGAATGTGTTCATTGTCTATGTCTCTCGTTTTACATTGTGGATGGCAGGGAAAACAGCTATTTCTAGAACTCGCCCTTGGCGCCGCGGTCCATCATCATGTAAATGGTTTCGCGCACTTTCCAAGCCTCTTCCTTCAAAGGCGAAGGCAGCTTGCGACCCATCTTGACCATCATGTCCATGTTCAGCGTATAGATCCACAGGCCGTCGTCGCGCTCCACGACGGTCAGACGGCACGGCAAATAGGCTCCCATATGCGGACTGAAGTCAACCATCATGCGGGCCGTGTCAGGCGAGCAATAGGAGTACACCTTGAGAAACTTTTGCTTCTTTCCGGTGCGCGATTCAAGTTCCTTGGAAAGGGGAAGCTCACCCACGGCCTTCATATTGCGCTCGGTCGCAACCTGGGCGAACACCTGTTCGATATCGTTGACTGTGACACCGGCCTTCACCTTGCGTTCCCATGTCGTGGCGACTGCGATATCGCCATTGGCCTCCACCCAGCGGTCCCACATCTTGCTTGCCTCGGCCCCAGCGCCGTCTTCCAGCTTGCCCATGGTGCTAATCGTTCCGCAGCCCGTTAAAAGGACCAATGCCAGTAAAGGCATCATTTTTGAGATTTTGAGGAGGTTCACGGACTGGTCCTTTATGTTGAAATTTTGCTGAGAATACAAAGTGGCGGCCATTAAATCGTTACATCATTAATCACTGATGTATATCAATGGTCGCCGCAATTCGCCTTTACTTCTATCCGTATCTACCCTAAGCACGGTAGCGCAATGCCATCACATCCAGATGAATCGGCTTGATCTTGCTGCCATGCCCGGCGCAGCCAAAGGCTTCAAAGCGATCTTTGCAGATGTCTTGCGCGGCCCGCCGGGCAGCGATCAAGGCCTTGCGCGGGTCGAATTCGCTGGGCTGCTGGGCCAGTGTCTGGCGCATGGCACCGGTCATGGCCAGGCGGATGTCGGTATCGATATTTACCTTGCGCACGCCGTTGCGAATGCCATGTTGAATTTCCTCCACCGGCACGCCGTAGGTCTCCTTGATGTCGCCACCAAACTGGCGAATAATGGCCAGCCATTCCTGTGGCACGCTGCTGGACCCATGCATGACTAAATGCGTGTTGGGAATTTGCGCATGGATGGAGGCAATGCGGTCTATGGCCAGAATGTCGCCCGTGGGTTTGCGCGTGAATTTGTAGGCACCATGGCTGGTTCCAATGGCAATGGCTAGAGCGTCCACGCCGGTCTTTTCGACAAAGTCTTTGGCCTGTACCGGGTCGGTCAACATCATGTCATGGGTGAGCACGCCCACCGCACCTACGCCGTCTTCCTCACCGGCTTCACCGGTTTCCAGACTACCCAGACAGCCCAACTCGCCCTCAACCGAGACGCCAACAGCATGCGCCATGGCACACACCCTTTGGGTAACCTCCACGTTGTAATCGTAGCTTGCGGGGGTCTTGGCATCTTCGCGCAAGGAGCCATCCATCATCACGCTGCCAAAGCCGGAGCGAATGGACTGCATGCACACACCCGGGGTAGCGCCGTGGTCCTGGTGCAAGACCACGGGGATATCGGGATGGCTCTCTACGGCGGCCAGCACCATGTGGCGCAAATAGGCTTCACCCGCATACTTGCGCGCACCAGCCGACGCCTGCAGGATGACCGGACTATCAGTGGCTTGCGCCGCCTCCATGATGGCCTGGATCTGCTCAAGGTTGTTCACGTTAAATGCCGGCACGCCGTAGCCGAATTCAGCGGCGTGGTCCAGCATCTGACGCAGGGAAATAAAAGCCATGAAAAATCTCCTCAGTTGTTATAAATAGGGTGTGGCCTACGCTGCGTTGTTGCACAGATTCGTACATCAGCATGTAAATCAAATAGATAGCCACGATGAATCGCCTTCAAAAAAATAGTTGATTCAAAGCAAGGCCGAGCAATCGGAAATCACACGATCGGGCAAGCTGGCAGCAATGTCCTGACCCATGTTGTAGCCATAGGGCAGCGCCCATACCTGCACGCCCGCATTGCGGGCGGTGGCCACATCGATGCTGGAGTCGCCTACAAACAGCGCTCGGTCGTTTGCCACGCCGAACTTCTCCAAGCAGGCCAAAATGCCGCCTGGGTGAGGCTTTTTGGTTGGCAGGGAGTCGCCGCTGATCACCCAATCCAGTAGTGGCATCAACTGGTGCACGTCCAGCACCGTGCGGGTGTAACGTGCCTCCTTGTTGGTCACCACAGCCAATTTGATGCCTTGTCCACGCAATGCGGTCAAGGTCTCTGGAACCCTGGGGTAGAGCTGACTGCGCGTACCGCAGCGGGTTTGGTAGTGCACATCAAACTCGGCGGCAATGGCAGCTAGCGTGCTGCTGGCACGCACATCGGCCACTGCCACCCCGCCGACATACGCTAGCGCCTGGATCAGCAGCTCATGCGTGCCCTGGCCTATCCAGTCATTGACCTGCGTGACCTCCGGCATTTCAAAGCGCCGCAGGGTGTCGTTCACAGCGTCGCAAATCTCCGGAGCTGTAGCAATCAGGGTGCCGTCTAGGTCAAACATGACCAGATCAAAGGAAGCAGGCATGCGGCGACCTTCAGTTGGAAGAGGGCTGAATCTGTGCCGGAAAATCCTGCTCAGGCAACTGCAACTCCGCGGACTGGGAACGGTGCACCAGCATGCGCGCTGCCGTCACAACGCGGTCGGCGGTGATGCCAAAGTGTTTGTACAAGTCCTTGGCGGGAGCAGATTCGCCAAAGCCAGACATACCAATCACAAAGCCAGTTCGCCCCACATACTTGCGCCAGAAGTCCGGATGCGCGGCTTCGATTGCCACAACCGGCAGGCGCAGCGGCAGCACTTGGTCTTGGTAGGCATGGGTTTGGCGGTCAAACACATTGCTGCAGGGTATGGACACCACGCGGGTGGGAATACCTTCCTGCGCCAGCGTGGCCTGAGCCTGCATGGCCAGTTCCAGCTCGGAGCCGGTGGACAAGATGACGGCTTGTGCACCGTCCATATCCGACAACACATAGCCACCACGACGGATGTTGCTAGTCATCGTGGCCGTGGTGAGACGCGGCAAGTTCTGGCGCGACAGGCACAGGGCACTGGGCCCATCGCGGCGCTCCACCGCACAGGCCCAGGCCACGGCCGTCTCCAATCCATCCGCCGGGCGCCACACATCCAGCCCGGGAATGATGCGCAGCGACGGGATGTGCTCCACGCTTTGGTGCGTTGGACCGTCTTCGCCCAGGCCAATGCTGTCATGGGTAAACACATGGATCACGCGCTGCTTCATCAGTGCCGCCATGCGAATCGCATTGCGGCTGTAGTCGCTGAAGGTCAGAAAGGTGCCGCCATATGGTATGAAGCCACCATGCAAGGCCATGCCATTCATCATGGCGGCCATGCCAAACTCTCGCACGCCGTAGCTTATATGGTTGCCTGGCTTGAACTGACCCTGGCTGTCCACACCGGCCTTGACGCAGCCCTTGAAGTTGGTGAGGTTGGAGCCGGTCAGGTCGGCGCTGCCGCCAAAAAATTCCGGCAGCAAGGGTGCCAACGCGTCGAGTGCATTCTGGCTGGCCTTGCGCGTGGCCACAGCCTCCGGCCTGTCGGCCATGGCTGCCAATAGCTCGGGCAACTGCGTGGCATAGCCGGGCAACAAGTCACCCGCCATGCGGCGCTCCAACTCGGCGGCCTTTAGGGGGTGCTCAGAACGATAGGCTTCAAAGCGCACGCGCCACGCACGCTCAGCGGCCATCCCACGCACCTTGCCATCCCAGGCTTGGGCAACATCGTCCGGTATCTCAAACGGCGCATGCTCCCAGCCTAGGGCGCTGCGGGTAGCGGCTACCTCAGCGGCACCGAGCGCGGCACCGTGCACGTCGTGGGTGCCAGCCTTGTTGGGTGAACCCATGCCGATCACGGTCTTGCAGCAAATCAGTGTGGGCCGCCCCTTGGGCGTGACGGCCTGGGCACGTGCTGCGCGCACGGCGGAATCCAGTGCCTGCGGGTCATGCCCGTTCACCGCAGCTATGACGTTCCAGCCATAGGCTTCAAAGCGCTTGGGCGTGTCGTCGGTAAACCAGCCTGCCACATGGCCATCAATCGAGATGCCGTTGTCGTCGTAAAACGCAATCAACTTGGACAGACCCAGTGTGCCCGCCAAGGAACAGACTTCGTGGCTGATGCCCTCCATCAGGCAGCCGTCACCCATGAAGACGTAGGTGAAGTGGTCCACCACGGTGTGGGGCGCGTGGTTGAATTCAGCCGCCAGCAGTTTCTCTGTCAGGGCCATACCCACCGCATTGGCCAGACCCTGGCCCAAGGGACCGGTGGTAGTTTCCACACCGGGGGTAATGCCCACTTCGGGGTGACCGGCTGTCTTGCTGTGTAATTGGCGGAAGTTTTTTATCTCCTCCATGGGCAGGTCATAGCCCGTTAAATGCAGCAGCGCATACAGCAACATCGAGCCATGACCGTTAGAGAGCACAAAGCGGTCTCTATCGATCCAGTGCGGATTTGCCGGGTTGTGCTTGAGGTGGCGGTTCCACAGCACCTCGGCAATATCGGCCATGCCCATGGGCGCACCGGGGTGACCGGACTTGGCTTTTTCGACGGCGTCCACGGCCAGCATGCGGATGGCGTTGGCCATGTTCTTGGCCATCTCGGGAGTGGTTGGGGTGTTCATATCAGCCAGCCCTCTTCTTGCGTTCCATCATGCGCCAGATGAAGGGCGTGAATATCAGCTGCATCGCCAGTTCCATCTTGCCGCCGGGCACCACGATGGTGTTGGCGCGGCTCATGAAGCTGCCATCCACCATGCTGCGCAGGTATTGAAAATCGATTCCCTTGGGCTGGGCAAAGCGGATCACCACCATGCTCTCGTCGGGGCTGGGAACTTCCCGCGCAATAAATGGGTTGCTGGTGTCCACCATGGGCACGCGCTGGAAGTTCACATGCGTGTGCATGAACTGTGGGCAGATGTAGTTCACGTAGTCGGGCATGCGGCGCAGAATCGTGTCGGTCACCGCCTCTGTGCTGTAGCCGCGCTGCTTTTTGTCGCGATACAGCTTTTGAATCCATTCCAGGTTGATCACCGGCACCACGCCAATCAGCAGGTCGGGGTGTTGGGCGATATTGACCTCGGGCGTCACCACGGCGCCATGCAGGCCTTCGTAAAACAGCAGGTCCGTGTTCTTCGGCACATTTTCCCAAGGCGTAAAGGTTCCTGGCTCCTGCTGGTAGGGAGCCGCCTCGTCCGTGTCGTGCAGGTATTTGCGGCGCTTCCCGATACCGGTGGTGGCGTAGTCGCGAAACAGAGCCTCGAGTTCGGGGAACAGATTGTTCTCCGGCCCGAAGTGGCTGAAGTTCTTGTTGCCCTGTGCCTCAGCTTCGGCCAGCCGGACCTTCATTTCCTTGCGGTCGTGGCGGTGGAAGCTGTCGCCTTCAATCACCGCCGCGTTGACGTTCTCGCGGCGGAAAATATTGTCAAAGGTGCGGGTCACCGAGGTGGTGCCGGCACCGCTGGAGCCGGTGATGGCAATGATGGGATGGCGTTCAGACATAGCGTTGTCTCCTGGTCGTTGAAATAATTTGAGATGGCTCTGAGCGCGTCAGTCGCGAAACAAACTGCGCTCGACAAACAGCGGGTTAATCATTTCGCTGCGAACCGGCTCGGTGTGGTAGCGCTCAATGCGTTCCACCTCATTTTTGGAGCCAAAAACCAGACCAATACGCTGGTGCAGCGAGCTGGGTTGAACCTGCAGCATGGGCGTCTCGCCGGTGCTTGCACGCCCACCCGCCTGCTCCATGATCAGGCCTATGGGGTTGGCCTCGTAAAGCAATCGCAGGCGCCCGGGCTTGGACAAGTCCTTGGTGTCGCGCGGATACATGAAGACTCCGCCGCGCATCAAAATGCGGTGTGCCTCCGCCACCATGCTGGCGATCCAGCGCATATTGAAGTCCTTGGCGCGCGGCCCGGTCTTTCCGGCCAGACACTCGTCCACATAGCGTTTGACAGGCGCTTCCCAGAAGCGGCTATTAGAGGCGTTGATGGCGAACTCCTGCGTGTCTTCTGGAATTTTTAATTTTGGGTGGGTCAGCATGAATTCGCCCAGGTTGGGGTCCAGCGTGAAGCCGTTCACGCCGTCTCCGACCGTCAGCACCAACATGGTGGTGGGTCCATAGAGCGCGTAGCCTGCGGCCACCTGTTTCATGCCCCGTTGCAAGAAATCCGCCTCGGTCACATCGGCGCCCGTGTCGGACCCGCGCAGCACTGAAAAGATGCTGCCCACCGACACATTCACGTCGATGTTGCTGGAGCCATCCAATGGGTCAAACACCAGCAGGTATTTACCGCGCGGGAACTGTGCAGGAATCTGGTACGGCAAGTCCATTTCTTCGGATGCCATACCGGCCAAATTGCCGGCCCATTCGGTGCGCTGAATGAAGACGTCGTTGCTGAGAACGTCGAGCTTCTTTTGTGTTTCTCCCTGCACATTCACACTGCCACCCGCCTCGGCAGCATGGTTGCCCATGGCGCCACCGAGTTCGCCAAATGCCACCGCGCGGGCTATGGACTTGCAGGCAATGGCGACATCCAAGATGAGTGCATTGAAGTCGCCGCTGGCTTCGGGAAAGCGACGACGCTCTTCAATCAAAAACTGGGTCAGCGTGGATCGGTTGGTCAATGGCATGGTTTTCCTTCTAAGTTGTCAATTCTTTGCACTGCATTTTTGCGATTCACACTCGGCCCGCGGCCCTAGCGTGACAAGGCCTGTAGGCGCAGTTCCGCCATTACACCCATGTAGCCGCCGCCGCAGTCTGGCGCGCCAAAGACAGCGCTGCCAGCCACGCAGGTATCGGCCCCGGCACGCACTATGGTCTGGATGTTGTCGGTTTTGACACCGCCATCCACCTCCAGCCAGATCGCTTGTCCACCTTGCGCCATGTGTGCATCAATGCGCTTACGCACCGCACGCAGCTTGCCCAGAGTGGAGGGAATAAACCTTTGCCCACCAAAACCAGGATTCACGCTCATCAGCAGCACGATGTCGAGTTTGTCCATCACATGATCCAGCCATTCCAGCGGGCTGGCCGGGTTGAGCACCAGGCCGGCCTTGCAACCAAGCTCGTGAATCATGGACAGCGTGCGGTCCACATGGCGCGAAGCTTCCGGGTGAAAGGTAATGATGTTGGCGCCGGCCTTGGCAAACAGGGGAATCAAGGCGTCCACCGGCTCCACCATCAGATGCACATCGATGGGAATCTGCACATGCGGACGTATCGCCTCACACACCTGGGGCCCAATGGTCAGATTGGGCACATAGTGGTTGTCCATCACATCAAAATGCACCAGGTCAGCACCTGCCGCTTCAATTGCACGGACCTCCTCGCCCAGACGGGCAAAGTCGGCCGACAAGATGGAGGGGGCCAGGCGAATGGTGCTGGGAGAAAAGTCAGTCGCTAAGCGGTCAGGATGTGTCATGTTGGCTTTCAGTGCAAATATTCGGCGTGCCAGGCGCGCAAGCGCACCATATCAAGATGGCTCATATCAGGAACCAGGCGCATGGCGCCGGTGAAGTCATGGTCGGCGGTGTACTGCGTAGGGGTGATCACTGTGGCCAGCCCCGCTGCGCGGCTGGCTTGCAGGCCGTTCCATGAATCCTCAAAGGCGATGCACTCGCTTGCCTGCAATTGCAGAGCCTGCAGCATTTGCAAATAGACCTGCGGATCGGGTTTTTTGACGGGGGCGGTAGAGGCGTCGCCAATGGCGGTGAAGTTCAGACGCCAGTCGGCGCCCAGGGCACGGCGCAACAGCGCAGCGATATTGACCGGTGAGGTGGTGGTGGCAATCGCCAGTTGCAAACCCTGTTCATGGGCTTCGGACATCAACGCCAGCACACCCGGGCGCAACTGAACCGCGCCATTGTTGACGGCTGCCTCATAGGCCGCGGTTTTGAGCTCATGCAGGCGGTTGACCGTGTCCGCCAAGGCCTGGCCACCGAGCTCGCGCATGTCCGGGTGGGCGGCTTTCCAGTAATGCAGGATGCGCTCCTTGCCACCCGATATCTGCAAGAGCTGGGTGTACCGTGCCTCATCCCATTGCCAGTCCAGACCGAACTCTGCAAAGGCCAGATTAAAGGCCGCACGGTGGGCTGACTCGGTGTCGGCCAAGGTGCCATCCACATCAAATATCAGCGCTTTGAACATGCCTTCTATCCTCGCTTGTTTAGGGAGTGAGGTCACAAACATAAGCAACCACGGATTTACTTTAATCTGCTAATTCAATAAACTCTAATCATCTTTTTTAAAAAATTCATCAGCTTTTTCTAATGCAACAAAACCCTAGCAGTTCCCAGCATGCGTCCCTACACGCTTAAGCAACTTCAGACCTTCCTGGAAGTCGCACGCCAGAAGTCGGTATCCAAGGCTGCCGAACGCTTGTTTGTGACCCAGCCCGCTGTCTCCATGCAGATTCGGCAGTTAGAGGAAGCCTTTGGCCTGGCACTGTTTGAGCCGATCGGGAGAAACATCCGTTTGACGCACGCGGGCGAGGTGTTTTTGGTCCATTCGCAGGCGGCGATGGGCCGACTAAAGGACTTGGAAGCGGAGATGGCCGACCACATGGGCCTCAAAAAGGGCCGTATCGATCTGGCAGTTGTCAGCACCGCCAAGTACTTCATTCCCATGTTGCTGGTGCAGTTTGGCAAGCTATTTGATGGCATCCACGTGCAACTACAGATTGACAACCGTGAAAACGTGTTGGGCTTGCTGGCTCGCAACGAAGCCGATCTTGTGGTGATGGGTCGAACATCCTCTGATATTGACTGCGAGGCCACTCCCTTTGCAAGCAATCCACTGGCCATCGTGGCGGCCCCCAATCACCCGCTCGTACGGCGCAAGAATTTGCCCTTTTCGGCCCTGACAGACTACAAGTTTGTGGTTCGCGAAAAGGGCTCAGGAACGAGAGCCGCCATGGAGCGCCTGTTCTTGCACCACAAGACGCCGCTGCACATCGAAATGGAAATGCCGAGCAACGAGACCATTAAGCAAGCGGTGATGGCAGGCATGGGGCTGAGCTTCTTGTCCATGCGCACGCTACGCCATGAGCTTGCCAGCGGGCATATTGCACTGGTGGATGTTCAGGGTTTGCCGCCATCCGGCCACTGGTATGTCACGCATCTGCAGCAAAAGAAGCTGTCGCCAGCGGTGCGCTCTTTCAAAAACTTTTTGATCGAACAGGGTGGCGCGCTGATGGATTCGTGGAGTTGATGGCGTTGAAGTCGGGCCTTATCGCATGCGGTCCAGCATGGCCTCTAAGTCCTTGAGTACAACGGACTTCGTTTCTCCAGGGGTCGCGCCATTCGCCATGAGGGCGTCAATTTCCTGCTCCGCAAAGCACACCGTCATGCGCAGGTAGGTGCTGTCCAGCGCCTTTCGCGCAGCAGAAAATTGTTGCCCAATACTTTGGCAATCCTCACCCTTTTCAACCATGCGCTGTATGCCGCGGATTTGCCCTTCCGCACGGCGAAGCCGGTTCAAAATATCCGTTCGCGCACCATCATTTTCCAGGCCATGCAGCACTTTGGCTGGCTTCCTTTGAATGACCTGCGGATTTGGTTCACTCATAGAGTTCTCCAGTGGAGACACACAGCCTAGCTTGTGCAAGAAGCTTTTGACTCTGGTACGCCCAACTTTTTGAGCATCCAACCCATGGGACAGACATCGGTAATGCCAAACTGAAATAAATTGGCGCCCACAAAGGCCGTAAGGAAAAGCCAGTAGTGGGACACAAATACGGGACTCGCATCCACGCCAAGGGCCATTGAGAGGAGGATGAAAGTTCCGGCGAAGAGGTGGATATATCGGGCGATGGTCATGGAGTACTCCTGGAAAAAGTTAGAGGGTTATGCGGACATCGTCAGCGAGTCAGCGCTTGCTTGCATACGATGCCTAAACAGCGCGTAGTACAAAACCGGTATCACCACCAGCGTGAGCATGGTTGACACCAAAATGCCGAAAATCAGCGAGATTGCCAGACCGTTGAAGATCGGGTCATCCAGGATGAAAAAGGCACCAATCATGGCGGCCAGGCCGGTGAGCACGATCGGCTGGGCGCGCACCACGGCCGACTGCAGCACTGCCGTCTTGAAGGCCACTCCTTGGCTTACCTGTAGTTCGATAAAGTCCACCAACAGAATAGAGTTACGCACAATGATGCCGGCCAATGCGATCATGCCAATCATGCTGGTGGCGGTAAATTGCGAACCCAGCAAGGCGTGCCCTGGCATCACACCAATAATCGTCAGCGGAATCGGCGCCATGATGACCAGGGGCGTCAAGTAGCTCTTAAACTGAGCCACTACCAGCAGGTAAATCAGGATCAGGCCCACACCGTATGCGGCCCCCATATCGCGGAAGGTGTCATAGGTGATTTGCGATTCACCGTCCCATTTCAAGGCGTATTGGCGGTAGGTGTCCGTGGGCTGGTGAATCCAGTACTCACCCATACTGGTCTTGACCTGTTTCTCTATGTTTGAGCGGATTGCGAACAACCCGTAGAGCGGCGAGTCCAAATTCCCTGCCATATCGCCAAACACATAGCTGACCCCTTTGAGGTCCTTGGTATAGAGCGGCTTGTCGATCACACCCATTTCGACTTGCACCAATTCCGAGAGCGGAACTAATTGCCCGTTTGACGCACGCATTGGCAATGCCAGAATAGCGTCCAGTCCAATCTGACTCTCCAATGGCAACTGAATTCGCACGGGTACAGGGTATTTGGACTGGCCATCGTGCAGGTAGGCGGCATCCGCTCCCGATAGCGCCGAGGCCACGGTTTGTGCGATGGCGGCCACCGGTATACCCAGACTATCGGCGCGCTGGCGACGCACACGAAGGAAAGCACGCGCAGCATCTTCACGCAAACTGTTATCTATACCCACAATGTCCGCGGTAGAGGCAAACGACTTTTCCACTTGTAGGGCAAGGCTTTGACGTCCCGCTTCGTCCGGTCCGTAGATTTCGGCCACCAAAGGCGACATCACCGGAGGCCCAGGCGGCACTTCCACGACCTTGATGCGTGCGTGGTGGGACAGGCCGATCTTCTCCAGCGCTGGCCGCAAGCGCTGGGCAATCACATGGCTCTTGTCGCTGCGGTGGTGCTTGTCGACCAAGTTCACTTGCAGGTCGCCCTGTTCCATATCTGACCTCAGATAGTACTGGCGCACCAGACCATTGAAAGTGATCGGCGAGGCCGTTCCGGCATAGGCCTGCAGATTGGTGACTTCTGGCTGCGTAGCCAGGAATGCGCCGAGTTCCTGCAAGGTGGCTGCAGTCTCCTCCAGCGGTGTTCCAGCGGGCATGTCCACCACCACTTGAAACTCACTCTTGTTGTCAAAGGGCAGCATTTTGAGCACCACCAGTTGGACAACAGCCAATCCTACCGACAGCAGCAAAACAACAAGAATGCCTACCAGCAAAAGCCAGCGCTTTCGCGCGCTGTCAAGAAAGGGCGACAGAATGAAGTTAAAGAGCTTCTGTACTTTTGAAATCTTCACCTCGACTTTATTGAGGGCCGTATCGTGCTCCGAATGACTGCCATGCTCACGCATGAACTTCAGTGCCAACCAAGGCGTCACGGTAAATGCTATAGCCAGTGAAATCGCCATGCCAAGGCTGGAGTTGATCGGAATGGGGCTCATGTAGGGCCCCATCAGACCCGTGACAAAGGCCATGGGTAGGAGCGCAGCAATCACGGTGAGGGTGGCAAGAATCGTGGGGCCACCGACTTCGTCCACGGCACGTGGAATGATGTCTATCAGGCGCGCCTGCGGATGAAGTTGCTGATGGCGATGGATGTTTTCCACCACGACAATGGCATCATCCACCAAAATGCCAATAGAGAAGATCAAGGCAAACAGAGACACCCGGTTGAGCGTGAAGCCCCAGGCCCAAGAGGCAAAGAGCGTGGCGGTAAGAGTCAGTATCACTGCCGCGCCTACGATGATGGCCTCTCTACGGCCCAAAGCAAAGCCGACCAGAAGAATGACCGAACCCGTGGCAAAGGCCAGCTTTTGGATCAGCTTGTTGGCCTTTTCTGCGGCAGTGAGCCCATAGTCACGTGTGGCTGCGACTTCCACATTGGAGGGAATGACTGTGTTGCGCAAGGCATCGATCTTGGCTCGCACCGCGGTTGACACGTCTACCGCGTTTTCACCGGGTTTTTTCGTAACCTGAATGGTGACTGCCGGGTAGGACTGACCTGTTTGGGCCGCAATTGCGGTTCCAGCTTCCTTCTCAGCGGCAGCACCGGGGGTGAACCAGACGTAGCTTTTAACCTGCTGCGCCCCCATGCTCACGACGGCGACATCGCGTAGAAAGACAGGCTTGCCGTTGCTGACACCGACCACCATGTCGGCCACGTCATCCGCATTGCGCAGGAACTCACCCGCTTCCACACTCAACATTTGCGCACTGGCAGATGGGTTCACGACGGTGCCAGCGGGCATGCCGTAGTTAGCCGCAGACAC
Organism: uncultured beta proteobacterium; assembly: GCA_903845935.1. Taxonomy (GTDB): domain Bacteria; phylum Pseudomonadota; class Gammaproteobacteria; order Burkholderiales; family Burkholderiaceae_C; genus Allorhodoferax. The sequence continues at coordinate 54,544 of CAIMZI010000010.1, forward strand.
CATTTTTTGCAATGTCAAGATATCGATACCGCGCGCTCGCATGCGCGCCGGATCCACTTGAATCTGCACGGAGCGCCCTGGCCCACCCAATGTTTGGACTTCCCGAACGCCAGGTACCGCCTTCACTTCTGTTTCTAGCGCATGGGCTACGGTTTCGAGATCCATGGCTGACGTTGCGTCCTTAGACCACAAGGTCACGGCCACCACCGGCACATCATCAATGCCCTTGGGTTTGACGATGGGTGTCAGAGTGCCGAGGTCCTTGGGCAACCAGTCCTGGTTGGCGTTAAGCACATCAAAGAGTCTGACCAAGGCTTCCGAGTGCGCTACGCCTACCTTGAATTGCACGGTCAATACGGCCATACCAGGCCTGGCAACGGAGTAGGTATGCTCAATGCCAGCCATCTGCCCCAGTACCTGCTCGGCTGGTTTGGCCACCATGTTCTGCACATCCGCACTGCTGGCCCCGGGAAAGGGGATCAGCACATTGGCCATCGTGACGTTGATTTGCGGCTCTTCCTCGCGTGGCGTCACCAGCACTGCAAACAGCCCCAGCAACAGGGCAACAACAGCCAACAAGGGGGTTAGCGCATTATTTTGGAATGCCGCTGCGACGCGACCGGAAATTCCCAGGGTGAGTGACTTGGTCATGGCCTGCTTACTTGGCGGCGGGGACTGCATCGGGCTGAGAGGCTCGCACCGTATCGGTTGCTACCCATTCACCAGTTCGCAGACCTGAAAGCACCTCCACGCCCTGGCTGCCCAAATCGGCGCCAAAGCGCACAGCACGCAAGGCGAAATGCTGGTTCGCCACCACATACACCGCACTTAACTCGTTTCGACGAATCACGGCAGATGCTGGAACTAAAAAATGGGAGTTGGAAGCCGTTGAATCCACTGAAAAACTCACCCGTACTTGTTGCCCCGGCAACAGCGACGCGGCCTCCTTGGCGGGCAGGTCCATTCGCCACTCCGTGGTTTGAGATACGGGATCACTGGAAGGCACCTCCAGTCGATTCAGTGGGGAGATGCGTTGATCCGGGCTTGAACCGTTGCTTACCAGCACGCTTGTCTGCTTGGCTTGGCGCACCGACAGACTACGCGATGCAGGTACCTGCACTGCTGCACGCAAGGGCTGCGGCGCGTACACCACCAGCAGCGGCGTACCCGGAACCGCCAAATCACCGGCTTGCGCAAAGGTCTGCAACACCCAGCCATCCATCGGTGCTGCCACGCGTGTGAAACCTTGAGAGATGGCAGACTGGCGTACGCTGGCAATGGCCTGATCGCGTTGCGCCTGGGCTGCCTGGTATTGCGTGTTGGCCGTGTCAAACGCGGCTTTGCTGACGAATCCTTGTGTCTGCAATTCACGGGTACGCTCCATCTGCGCCCTGGCATTGCGCAACTCAGCGTCAGCTTGGTCTGTTTGAGCTTGCGCACGCTGAACACCCACCTGGGCCTCGCGGTCATCAATGGTGGCGAGAACCTGCCCGACATGAACCCTGTCCCCTGCTTTCACGCTGAAGGTGGCAATCCGACCGGAGGCCTGGGCTGCGACTGTGCTTTGCTTGACTGCCTGAATCACGCCATCCAAGACATAACTGCCTGCGGTCAGACTGCTTTGAACGGCCGCGATAGGAACGCCTTCGGCACAAGCCAACGCGGGTACTAGTGCCGCCACAGCGCCCAGCAGGCGTAGCATGGCCAGGTTCAGGGGGAAGTACGTGTGTGTCATATGCGCCCGGGTAAAGTTCAACTATTGCCTACTCTGACCGACAGTTTAATACATACTGGTATGGGTATGCAATACGTCGCCCAAGTAAAAAATATCGCCTTTTTAGATTGACTTAGATCAATCGGCTGTATACGGGTACGGGTATTTTTGGAAAAATAAGCAACCTGCTGAAGGCTCCAAGTGTCTGGCTCAAACCCCACGGTCAAGAAGATCATTCCCATCTCCCTTCCCAAGGAGCCGATAGAGCCACCGACAGATGCTGACGCTGAATTGGTGTCGCCCTACCAAGCACACAAGAAGATCTACCTCCGACCACAGTGCGCGCAATCTATCCAGAACCACCTGATCCGCTAACTCCAGGCGATTTGCTACAACTCAATTTTTCCCGCACCGAACGTACTATCGACATCGCCAGGCAATCTTCAGTCGCTTAAAAGTGGTAACTCGCGGAGCCGAGGCACGTGCTCTGGCACAAGTGCCGAGAGGCAAGACCGTCCGATCGCTTACCCTAGGCTCGAATTCGATTGCCTCCGTGCAACAACGCCCGCTACAGATCAATCGCTTCGGTTATGGCAGCTATACCGGCCTTGGCGCAGCCCTCATCTGCGTCTCCTCCAGGAGCACCCGAAACACCAATAGCGCCCAGCGCGCTACCCGCACCCTCAATCGGCAGACCACCTGCAACACCCGCAAAGCGTGCCAGGTTGCGCATTCCGCTTTGGGGTTTTCCGGCCTGCGTCTCAACGGCGAGGGCACTTGTCGCCATGCGAAAGCTTGCCGCTGTCCATGCCTTATTGGACGCCAACTCAACCGTATGCGCACCAGCAAACCGGTCCCGCAACAGCACTTGCGCAAGGCCAGATCGGTCAACTACCACCACCGAAACCTGAAACCCCTGCTTTCTGCAGGCTTCTAGAGCAGCCCGGGCGGCAGTGAGCGCTGTTTCGGGCGTCAGCGATTTAGTAGAAAACACTGCCTCTTGCGCCAGGCACTCGCCTGCCAAAGCAAACAAACCGAGCGCAAAGATAAGGGAACGAGGCATGGATGACTCCAATTTTTTTCAAGACGACACGCGACGGTGCCGTGGCTGAAGTTACCACGGTGGCTCAGGGTTGAACAGCCGGGCTTTGAATGCATCAGAAAAAACTGATTCGACACGCAGTTAAATTGAATTTTCATAGCGAATGTGCTTCCCTATAGTCGGCTCCATTGATAGTACTTTTTGCACCCTAAGGAGTAAACCCATGGACCAATCCAATCGCTACGCCGACCTCAGTTTGAAGGAGAGCGAGCTCATCGCGGGAGGACGCCACATTTTGGTGGCCTACAAGATGAAGCCCAAATCCGGCCATGGCTACCTGGAAGCCGCCGCGCACTTTGCCGCAGAGTCCTCCACCGGCACCAATGTTGAGGTGAGCACCACCGATGACTTCACACGGGGTGTGGACGCGCTGGTGTACCACATTGACGAAGCCAGCGAGGACATGCGCATTGCCTATCCGCTGGACCTCTTTGACCGAAATATGACCGATGGCCGCATGATGATCGTGTCATTTTTGACGCTGGTGATTGGCAACAACCAAGGCATGGGTGACATTGCGCACGCCAAGATCCACGACTTCTACATGCCAGAGCGCGCAATCCAATTGTTTGATGGACCGGCTAAAGACATCTCCGACATGTGGCGCATCTTGGGCCGCCCGATAAAGGACGGAGGCTACATTGCTGGCACCATCATCAAGCCCAAGCTGGGCCTGCGCCCCGAACCCTTTGCGGCAGCGGCCTACCAGTTCTGGTTGGGCGGTGACTTTATCAAGAACGACGAGCCACAGGGCAACCAGACCTTCGCGCCCCTGAAAAAGGTGATGCCTCTGGTGGCCGATGCGATGAAGCGCGCCCAGGACGAGACCGGTCAGCCCAAGCTGTTTTCGGCCAACATCACGGCCGACGACCATTTTGAGATGTGCGCTCGCGCCGACTACATTCTGGAAACCTTCGGAGCCGACGCCGACAAGGTGGCTTTTTTGGTGGACGGATTTGTCGGTGGACCCGGCATGGTGACTACAGCCCGCAGGCAGTACCCCAACCAATACCTGCACTACCACCGCGACGGCCACGGCATGGTGACATCGCCCTCGGCCAAGCGCGGCTATACAGCCTTTGTGCTGGCCAAGATGTCGCGCCTGCAGGGTGCGTCCGGTATCCACGTGGGCACCATGGGTTACGGCAAAATGGAAGGCGAGAACGAAGACAAAGTCATCGCCTACATGATTGAGCGCGACGAGTGCCAGGGCCCGGTTTACTTCCAAAAGTGGTATGGCATGAAGCCCACCACGCCGATCATTTCCGGCGGTATGAATGCGCTGCGTTTGCCGGGCTTCTTCGAGAACCTGGGCCACGGCAATGTGATCAACACCTCGGGGGGAGGCTCCTATGGCCACATCGACTCGCCAGCCGCAGGCGCTATTTCCCTGCGCCAGTCCTATGAGTGCTGGAAGTCGGGAGCAGACCCGATCGAATACGCCAAGGAACACCAGGAGTTTGCGCGTGCCTTTGCCTCATTCCCAGGAGACGCGGACAAGCTGTATCCAGGCTGGCGAGAGAAGTTGGGCGTGCACCGCTGATATGCACCGCTAAAAGTTAGATGGTTGGCAACCCAGGAAAAGTAACACCATGAACACCAACGCGTCCGTCCAGCCTTACTACGCAGCGCACGGCAACGAAGTAGCCCTGTACGAAGCAGCCTACTCCGCGCGCCTGCCGGTCATGCTCAAGGGGCCGACGGGTTGCGGCAAGTCACGCTTCGTCGAATACATGGCCTGGAAGCTTGGCAAGCCCCTGGTCACCGTGGCCTGCAACGAGGACATGACCGCGTCTGACCTGCTGGGTCGCTATCTGCTGGAGGCCAATGGCACGCGCTGGTTGGATGGGCCTTTGACAACCGCCGCGCGCATAGGCGCCATCTGCTATCTGGATGAAATTGTGGAGGCACGCCAGGACACCACGGTGGTGATACATCCGCTGACCGATCACCGGCGTCAGCTGCCGCTGGACAAGTGCGGTGAGCTCATCCATGCCCACCCGGACTTCCAACTGGTGATCTCCTACAACCCCGGCTACCAGAGTGTGCTCAAGGATTTGAAGCAGTCCACCAAACAGCGCTTTGTCGCCTTTGACTTTGACTACCCTGCCCCCGATTTGGAGGCGCGTATTGTGTCCAATGAGAGCGGTCTGCCAATCGGACGGGCTGCGCAGCTGGTGCAGATCGGAGTGGCCGCACGCAGACTCAAGGGCCACGGGCTGGATGAAGGCATTTCCACCCGCCTGCTGGTGTATGCAGCAACGCTGATGCAGCGAGGTGTTGCGGCACAGGACGCCTGCCGCATGGCTTTGGTGCGACCTATCACCGACGACGCCGACATTCGCGCCACGCTGGACAACGCGATAACGGCTGTGTTTGCCTAAAGGTTCAGCGCCATGCTATCCGAGCGGCGCGCGCAACTCGACTGCGCCTTCACCGAGATAGACGCCGTCTTTGCGGACTGCATGGTCGAAGCACAAGCGCTGCTCTCTGCCCCGGCATTGGATGCCTACATCGAGAGTGCCCGTTTTCTGGGCAAGATGGGGCGCGGTGTCGAGCCCCTGCTGATCTTCCTGCAAAGCTGGCCACAGACTGCCAGCTTTGCAGGTGAGGCTACACTGCCTGCGGTGATGAACACGGTACGGGCAATCAACCAGTCCCCCAATGGGCGCGCCATTGCGCCCTTGTTGCAATCCCTACCGGCTGTAGCACGCAGGCTGCCGGCGCCGGAATCGCTGCAGCACTATCTGGACCTGGCTTTGGAACTGCTCGTGCAAACCAGTGGGTCCATCCATGGCATCCACAAGACCTATGCCAGTCCCTGCCTGATTGCCTTTTTTGAACATGCACCCCAGGTACTGCAATCGCTTTCCATCGACGGCATGCGGACTTGGGCGCGATATGGTGTGCGCCACTACCACCACCATCCGGAACAGCAGCGACAGTACTTTTCCCTTCAATCCAGCGACAGCCTGGCCGTACTGCAACGCGAGCGCCACGGCACGCTCTTGGTAGACCAGTTGCGCAAGCTGGAGTTGTACCTACTGGCCTTGTGGCAGGACCAGGCGCTGTTGGTGTCCTACAGCACGACAACCGCGACCAGCGCCATGCAGCCCTACTACGACGCGATGGGCATGCGCTTGCCAGATGTGTATGGCGACACAGCCATCGTGTCTGGCCCTGACCGCTACCGCGCGGCGCTGGCCCACATGGCAGCCCATCGGCGCTGGAGCAGCGCGGTATATGCCGACAACTACAGCCCGGCGCAGCGCCTGGCCATTGAGTGCTTTGAAGATGCGCGCGTCGATGCGCTGAGCCTGCGCATCTATCCTGGTTTGCGACCGATCTTTCTTGCGCTGAATCCTGCCCCCGCTGTGGATGCCTGCAACCCGCTCACGCATTCCTGCTTGCGCCACCGCCTGGCCATGCTGGCACACGCGCTGCTATGCGCCATACCTGGTCCGTGGCCGCTGCAGCAAGCGGATTACGCGGACCCGGTCATGCGCGAGCACGTAAGGCGTTGGACTGTGGCGATGGAATCCAGTGACTCCAGCAGCTCCGACATGGCCGAATTGGCGATTGCCTATCTTGCCAAGACCCGCTGCCAGAGCGATCAGCAAGCCACCACCTGGTTTGCCGACAGCCAATGGGACTACCGCGACGACAACCGCCATCTGTGGAAGTTTCATGAACTGAGCGATGACGAAGAGTCATTCGAGACGCCCAAGCAAACAGTCGACACACAACAGCTGCAAAGCCTGCCGCCACGCCACTATTCCGAATGGGATTACCTCAGTCAAAGCTACCGACCCGACTGGGTCAGCCTTTTTGAGGGTCTCCATCCGGCCGCTCAGGGCAGTCACATTGACCTGGTGTTGGAAAAACACCGTGCCCTGGCAAAACGGCTGAAAAGAATGCTGGACCTGCTCAAGCCACACGAGCGTGTGCGCCTGCGCTACCAGGAAGAGGGCAATGAATTGGATCTGGATGTGGCCATTCGGGCCTTCACCGACCTTCAGGCTAAAAGTCAGCCGGATGGGCGTATCTGTGAGAGCCAGAGCAGCAACGGGCGTAGCATCGCCGTCACCTTGCTGCTGGACCTGTCCGAGTCGCTGAATGACAAGGTGCCGGGGTCTTCACAAAGCATTCTGGAGCTTAGCCAGGAAGCCGTGGCTTTGCTGGCCTGGACGGTGGATCAACTAGGTGACCCGCTGGCCATCGCCGGATTTCATTCGAACAGTCGCCATGATGTGCGCTACCTGCACATCAAGGGTTTTGGCGAGCATTGGGGAGATGCGGTAAAAAGCCGTATGGCCGCCATGCAGGCCGGTTTCTCCACTCGCATGGGCGCAGCAATGCGGCATGCAGCTCACACCCTGGCCAGCCAAAAGACCGATGTCAAACTGCTGTTGGTGCTGACCGATGGAAGCCCATCGGATGTAGACGTTAGCGATGAGGCACTGCTTGTTCAGGACGCACGGCAGGCGGTAAAAGAGCTGGCAACTCAAGGAATCACCACGTACTGCATCAACTTGGACGCAAAGGCAGACGCTTACGTCCGCGATATTTTTGGCAAGCAATACACGGTGGTGGATCGGATTGCCACGCTGCCAGAAAAGCTGCCCAAGCTATTTATGCGCCTCACAAAATAAGGCACTACATAGACCCTATCGATCCAGCAGTAGATCGGGCTTTCGAATGAAATAAATGCGCGATGCTTTGTTCGCTGGCTCGATGATGCCCTCGTGCGCCAACTTGCTGATCTCCCTGCTCACCGTCTCTAACTTGAGGTTCAACATCGCGCCCATGTCTTCGCGAGTAAACAGCGTGCAAGTCAGGCCGTCCAGAGGATTGCGCATCTTTCGTACCAGTGCGGCCACGCGCTGAGTGGCCGTACCGAAATTCAAATCAGCTAACCAATCGTCGGCATCCTTGAGCGCAAAATTCCACTTTTGCATCAACCTATGGTGCATGCGAAGGCTGCTTCCGCCCAGCCGGTTAATCACATCCAGAGGGATTCGACACACCGACACTTCCGTCAGGGCCACCGCCTCACTGTTATACCGTTGTGTCGCCAATGCCTCCAGACCCACCACATCCCCGGGGCGAAGTACCCGCACGATACGTTTGCGGCCATCCGCGGTCACACGCACCAGCTTGACCATTCCTGTGCGCAGCGTGAAGATACCCCGCGCCGCGTCACCCTCATCGTACAGACTAGCTCCGCCTTTGAACTCCAGGTCGTCAATGGGTGCGTGAATCAGCCCGAAGTCATGCTCATTCAAATCGGCGAACAAGACCATTTCCCGAATTGCACAATCCCGGCAATTGGATGTTCCCCTCCATGCTGAGTCAGTTTTAATTGGAATCATTGACTCAGGGGAATACGCCTACTATTGCCGCGCTACAGACTGCAATGGCCGTTTTTCCAGCGTCCATTTGTGCAAGGATCCATCATAGAGTTTCGTGTGTTTGTTTCCCAGCACCTCTGACATCACAAACCATGCGCTGGATGCCAGATGTCCGGTGTTGCAGTACGTAATAGCTGGACCCTGAGGGTCTACGCCGCTGGCTATAAAAATATCGCGGTAAGTGGCTGTGGGAAGCATGCGGGCGGCATCCCCCCCGGCCGTCACAAACAGGTCGCTTGAGACATTCTGGGCGCCTGGAATGTGTCCAAAGCCGAACACGACGTCACGTTTGCTTAAGCCCAAATACTGTGAGGAATTGCGCGCGTCAACCAATTGGGAAGACTTGTTAGCGATTGCTTTTTCAACGTCATCGGAAGTGGCCAACATGTCCATGCGCTCGGCCCTGCCGGTCCAGTTTCCTTCGGCTGCCTTGCTTGGACCGCTCACGACCTCACGCCCCTCGCTGATCCAAGCGCTGGTTCCGCCATTGACCAAAGTGATGTTGTCTTCACCAAAAACCTTGAACTGCCAATACAGCCGGGTTGCATCATTCAGATCGGTAGCGTCCTGGCCGGCCGGGACTATGACGATAGGCTTGCCATTTTGCACGCCCCAGCTACGCGCCATTTTTTCAAAATCAGCGCGCTCGGGCAACATGAATTTGACCTTGAGTCCGCCAATGGTTCGCTCCACACGGATCGTTTTTAGGTCGACTGAAACGGCATCGGCAATATGACCACCAAGCTCAACCAGTACCTTCTTCCCGGTCTTTTTGTCGGTTTCAAACTGCGGAGTGCCTGCAAAAGACTTGGCGTCGGGTCGAATGTCCAACACCGTCACATCGGCCTTGTTTTTGGACAGCCACTCGCCGTCCACTACCGAGCTGGGTACCTGCAATGCCGCTGCCCACTGTGACAGCGCCACTAAGGCGCTGGCTGCCATCCACTTCGTCGCTAATTTCATACGGATCTCCTTGGGTTGTCGTAAGTGCACACCTGGCCACGCAACGCCACTGCGTCATCGGGCCAAGATATGGGAAAAGAACTCCAGACTGCAATACTGCGGTCATTCATCGCCTGTGTGGGTGGGATTTGCCGCTGCTCACAATAGGTGCGCAGCGCCGTGTCACGGGCCAAGAGCATGTCTTGCAAGGGTTGCGCATAGCCGCGCACCAGGTCCGCTAACCAATTCGCCGCACCTGCCAAGGGGCCACGCACATCAAGCCTCAAGGTGTGCAAACCTCGCCCCATGGCAGCTCCGGACCGCCAGCGCTCGCCTGTGACCCATTGATTGCATGCAAACCAGGTCAGCGGTACACCGCGTGCATCCAACGACAAGCCAGCCACATGCGACAGCAGACCCCGGGTACTGCGTTTGAAGAGGTGGATGTGACCGTGCTCCTGCGGATGGCGTGGCGCGACTTCACCACCGCTGTCATGGGCGTGGTAGTAGAACTGCCATGCCGCGCTAGTGTCTATCGCATCGTTCCTGGGGTAGTGGTTCCAAGCCTGAAACGTCGCACTGCGTCCGATAAAGGGGAACAGCGTGGAACGTGACTTCTTTGCCAGCGCCAGTTGCCTCATGAGCGCAGATTGCATGGCTAACTGCGCTCCTTCAGTCACTGCGTTGACTTACCGGCGCAGGGATTGCTGCTGCCCCTCTTGCACTTGGCTCCAGCACAGGGGTTGTCGCTATCCGTCTTCGGACATTTGCGCTTGCCGCCACAGGGGTTACCCGAGCATGGGGCTGATGCTTGCTTGACAGGAGCGTCCGCAGCGCTGGCAGCCGGTGCTGCAGACAAGGTCAGCAAAGCGATGGCCAATGCGGCCGCCAAGGAGGCAGTATTTTTGCGAGCACGTTTCATGGATTTTTCCTAATGGTGGGAAGATTGGGTTTCTAGCGCGTGAGGGGTGGACCGGGCTCGGCGTTCGAACCACCCACCCAGATAGAACACGCCAATTGCCGCACCCACCAAGATGGCCAAGACCAACCATTCAGGCAGGCCCAGAAGCTGCGGCAACCGGTCGCCCTTAGTCAACTCACCTGCAGTGGTGAGAGGCTCCAACCAAGGAAATAGGCTTGCGAAGGCAAAGGTTCCAACCAGCAGACCGATAAAGAAGACCATCGCATCCACTCTTCCGGTCGTGATGCCCACCATCGCCGTTCCCGGACAATAGCCACCCACGGCAAAGCCCGCGCCAATGGCGGCGCCACCTGCCGCAATAGCCCAGAGGTAGGGGGAAGGGACATACATCCGGCTCGCGTCAACCAGTCCACCCAATTCCAACGCATACAGTCCCACCGCAGCGAACACAATGGCTGTGAACATGACCTTGAAAACCGACCAGTCCGTCAACCTGAACTGTGCCGTCAACTTACAGCCACTGCCAAAGCCCGCACGTTCCAACACAAAGCCAAATCCGAATCCCAGCAGGATGCCCGACACCGGCGCGCTCAAGTCCAATGCATTGCTCATTGCACACCTCCACCGGTGAGCCGCGATACCAGCAAGCCCGCTGCAAAGAATGCACCCAGGAATACAAAACCGGCTACGCCCAGAACCGCCGATCCGGAAAGGCCCACACCACTGGTGCAGCCTGCCGCAATGCGTGCGCCAAACCCCGCCAATATGCCTCCGACCACCGCTTTGAGCAAACGGGTTCCGCGTCCGGCAGAGGCAGCACCTTCTATGCGCCAGCGCATGCGCCCAGCCAGCCAGGCTGAGGCCAGGCCGCCCGCAAACACCCCGAGCACCTGCCAGCTGATCCAGGAGGACAGCACGGGCCCATCTTCAAGAAAGGACCCAAGATAGTCGTTCTTCAATGTCCAGGCCGGAAGCACAGACTCCCCTAACCACGCACTCAATCGTGTAGTGAAGCCGGTGGCTCCCAATCCATGCCCAGTGAGGACAAAAGTCAAAAGCAGCACCAGTCCCAGGGCAAATCCTGCCAACAAGTTGGGCCAATAGGGACGCTCAGGCGGATCACAGACAGGAATCGAAGGAGTGAACATAAATCTTTATATAAGCAATAACGATTATATGAATAATGACGCCATCCTAGCCAGAAGTCATGTGGTGTTTACCCTAGCTGATCGCGTTTCGAAAACTGCGTTTCAGGACGCCACCAACACCTTGGCCTGGCGAAGCCTTTCGTCCAGATACGCTCCGTAAAAGTCCGGGATGTAGCCGCCTGACATGCGCTCTACAAGCTCCACCCCACCGCGCCCAAAAAACAGAATCGTTGGGGCAACTCTGACCTGCATGGAACGAATCCAATCGTCGTGTGTTTGCATGATTCCCTGAAAGTTCTTGATAAGCTTCTTGCTTCGCATGTCGACCTGCACCACCGGCAATCCTTGTCGATCGTGCATGGGAATCAAGTAGTTTTCGCGCGCTACGCGGCAAAATGGGCAGCCTTCGAGGCTCACCATCACCAACAATGGGTTGCCAGTTGCCAATGCCTGGTGCAGTTCGTCTAAAAGCGACAAAGCCTCGGGCAGCTGTGGTAGCACAGCGTGCACCCGCTCTACCAAGACAGCGCAGACAGTGGCCGCAAGCAATCTACGACGAAGCAATTCCATCAGTTGGCCTCATGCTCAAGTAGCAGGTACGTGTTGTAGGCGTTCATGCGATTGGCGACCCTGAACAAAGGCAGATGTTCAAAGGCCGACCAGTCTGTGGCCGCGTAGGCACTCTCAAATGGTTCCATGTTCTTGGCAGCTTCTCCCATAGTGGAGCGCAGGTAAGACAGGTAATCCCGCGTGAGTTGCATGTCGGTGCGGGCATCTTTCGACAAGGATCCATGTCCAGGGACAATGACCTGGGCATCAAAACCCAGCAAAGTGTCCAGAGCCGAGATCCAGTGGCGGCTATCGGCCTGGCCCACGTAGGGAATGCGGCTGCGAAACACCAAGTCCCCCGCGAACAACACCTTCTCCGAAGGCAGGTAAATAGCGATGTCTTCCGGGGTATGCGCAGGACCCACAGGCCTTATTTGAAACTGCACGCCACCGACCGTGAGATTGGTGTCACCTGCAAGCCAATCATCAGCCTCTACCAAATGGGTTTGTGCATCAATCCACGGCGCCAATTCCTGCCGGGATGCTTCCAGGCGCAGCCTTGCCGTATCGGAGTTGAGGTACTCCTTGGCAGCCTTGTGGGCAACGATTTTTGCACCCACGGCCTTAAAGGCTTGCAGACCATAAATATGGTCTGCATGGTAGTGCGTGACTAAGACATGGGTGATGGGCAATGGAGTGATTTTTCGTATTTCGACGATCAAGCGCTCTGCCAATGCGGGAGACCCCAGCGCGTCAATGGCCACCACGCCAGCTGGCGTCACCACAAAGGCGGCATTGGAAATGAAATTCTGGTTTGCCTTCGAACCGAGGGCAGAAACACCTTCCACATACCATGCCGAGGCGGAGACGCGCTGTGGGCTCATCGCGGGAGCCTCCTGTGCAGCGCAAACCAGAACGACACACTGAAGGCACATGCCCAGCAGGGTGCGCCAACCAAAAAGTCTCCTGATACATGTCATATTGCACCTAAAAGTTTGCGCAGCGTCAAAGGATGAAATAGGTTAATCTACCATCATATAAGCAACAACTGAATTAGTAAGAACCACTATATGAACCTCACTGCGGTCGTGGAGCAATACGGCGAGAGCGCTGCTCTGGCAACGGGTGGGCTGTGCATTGGCATGCTTTTCGGCTTCTTTGCCCAACGCTCGCGCTTTTGCCTACGCTCGGCAGTCATCGAGTTTTGGCATCACAAATTGGGCGAAAAATTGTCGGTGTGGCTGCTCGCATTTTCCAGTGCGGTGGTCGGCGTGCAATTGTTGATCCTGTTGCATGGACTGGACGTCACCAGCGCGCGCCAACTTGCCGCGCGCGGCAGCCTGTCTGGTGCGCTGACAGGTGGCCTGCTTTTTGGTGGTGGCATGATCATGACGCGAGGCTGTGCAAGTCGCTTGTTGGTGTTGTCGGCAAATGGCAATTTACGTGCGCTTCTATCCGGCCTGATCTTCGCTGTGACGGCTCAGTCCGCCCTCTCCGGTGCACTGGCACCGCTGCGCAACACCATAAGCGCCTGGTGGACAGTAGACGGCGGAAGCGCACGGGATTTGCTCGCCATTACAGGAGCGGGACATCTTGGGGGCTTGTTGTTTGGGATGCTATGGCTCGCAGCCGGCTTGTACGTTTCCATTCGCAGCGGCTGGGGATTCTGGAAATGGGTCGGTGGTATAGGCGTCGGCTTGACCATTGCTGCAGGCTGGCTGTTCACGTACCTGATTTCCACCAATACTTTCGAGGTGGTCCAGGTGCAGGGACTCACCTTTAGTGGCCCCTCGGCAGAATGGCTGATGCGGGTGTTGTCATCACCGGCACCGGCCATCGGCTTTGACTTTGGCCTATTGCCCGGGGTTTTTGCAGGATCATTCCTGGGTGCCTGGATGGGTCGTGACCTCAAGCTTGAAGGTTTCAAGGATGGCTACAGCATGACACGCTATATCGTAGGCGCCATGCTGATGGGCTTCGGTGCCATGCTGGCAGGGGGCTGCGCAGTAGGTGCAGGGATGACGGGGGGCTCTATCTTTGCGTTGACAGCTTGGTTGGCACTGTTGGGCATGTGGGCGGGCGCGGGCGTCGTTGATCGACTGCTAGACACCCATCCGTTGTCCGAATCCGCGGCACCACAAACGGCGATGCCCTTGCGCGCTACGTAGAGAGCACTTATCGCTGCGCGCGAGTCGTCAAATCCTTGAGTGCTAAAGCCCTTTCGGCCAAGACGTTCATTCGCTACTGCTTATATTGATATAACATGCGGACTCGGGCACAACAAGTTGGGGATAAACCCACGGTGGTCGACGGCCACTTCACACGGCCATCCGCAATCAATCTGACAGGAGACGAACCATGTTCAAATTTTTCTTTTCGCTTGTTCTAGCGATGTGTTTTAGCATCGCCCAGGGGCAAGATATCAAAGTGGTCTACCACGTCAACACCGGCGTGGAGACCGCTTCGGCCGTGCTGAACAACATTCAAAACCATCTGACTGCTGACCCTAAGGTAAAGATCGTGGTCGTAACCCACGGCCCAGGCATTGACTTCTTGTTGCAAGACGCGAAAGACAGCAAGGGACGCGAGTTCAGTGCTTCAGTCAGTGACTTGTCTGCAAAAGGAGTGTCATTTCGTGTTTGCAACAACACCTTGCTTAGTCGAAATATTAACCCTGACAAACTGCTGATGGAGACCAGCATCGTCCCGTCCGGTGTGGCAGAAGTTGCACGACTTCAAGCCAAAGAAGGTTATGTCTACCTAAAGCCGTGAGGCATCTTCAACCTGTACACAAACGGCCTTGCACAGGTTGACGATCTGCTCGTTGGCGATGCGATAGTAGATTTGCACGCCATCCCGTTGCTTGGAGAGTACACCGGCCTTGTACAGGGTATTGAGGTGCTGCGACATGTTGGGCTGTGTCGTGTCTATCTTGCTCAACAAGTAACTAACATTTTGTTCGCCTTCACACAAACAACTGATGATTTTTAGCCGCATAGGGGCCGACATCACGCGAAACAACTCCGCAGCCTTGTCAAAAACATGATCTGGCTTGTCCAATTCCGAACGAAATTTTTTGCGGGTACTACTCGCCATATGAAATTACAGCCTCTTTAGGGGCACTCTGATTGCACATTGCATGGCGTTAGTATAAGTGACCCTGCATGTGTCGTTTGTCAAAAACATACAAGTCCAACACATGTGGGAATCGGCTGCCCTGATGGAAGTCGTCCTGCCGATGGACAGACACCTTCTTGGTCACGGAACTTGTCAAAGTCGCCAACTTCAATTCGGCCTTCAATCACCACGTATCGAAGTGACCCAGTACTGTAGTTGCAAGGGTAAATACTCGATGGTTGCGGCGTGAAGTAGTCAGGCATTCAAAGCATTCAGGCGCTGAGTGTCATGATTGGCCCCATTCGCTGCTCAAACTGTTGCTCGGGGAACCTCGCGTTTAGCCCTTTCCACCCTTGCCGCAGCCTCGATAGCCAGCCGGGCCCTCGACTTGTCACGTCCTGCCAAGAATCCTTGACGACGTCTGCATCGTTTTCCAGCAGGTAGTCCAACAAGCAAGCAACCTGCACGAGATCCTTATTGGCTTTGGTGCGCTGCTCCCTTGATCGTTCGCCATACACGATGAGCTTGTGCCACACGTATC
>CAIMZI010000011.1 GCA_903845935.1 uncultured beta proteobacterium
CGGCCTATGCGCGTGTCAACAATGTGGGCGACGAGCGCTATGTAGGCTCGGTCATCGTCAACCAGAGTTCGTCCCAGTATTACGAGCCGGGCCTGCCGCAAAACTGGACCCTGGGTCTGAGCCTGAACCTTCCGCTCTGAGTCTTCGCAAATTCGACCCATTGGTGCAGCCAAGGCAGGCATTGACCCCAGTCAAAGACTTGCTGGGTGCGAAAGGCGCAAGATGGAAACACTTATTCAAAAAGGTCCACCATGAAGCACCTCGACACCGCTACATTCAAGACAGCCCTGCTGCAGCAACGCAGCGCATTGCTGACCCAGCTCAGCACCTTGCGCGGCGGCGAGGTGGGCCGGGCGCAGGCCTCGACCGAGCACTTTGCCACCCGCGACGACACCCCGGCCGCAGCCAATTCGGCACGCGATTTGGAGTTTGCGCTGGACGCCCACGACACCGCCGAAATTGCCGCCATTGACGCCGCCCTGCAACGCCTTATGGACGGCAGCTATGGCGAATGCGTGGACTGTGGTGCGCACATTGCCGAGGCCAGGCTGAAGGCTGCGCCAGAAGCGGCACGCTGCATCCACTGCCAGGAACAGCTGGAAAAAAACCAGCACGTCTGAAACCGAGTGCTTCGGCAGCCGCTGGCTGCTATCCTGAGGCCATGCTTGGACTGCACGCCCCATGATGAACTACACCTTTGCCTCGGCCACCATTTTGCTGGTGCTGATTACCGACCCGGTCGGCAATATTCCCATCTTCGCCAACGCCCTCAAGAACGTCGCGCCGCAGCGCAGACCTTGGGTCATCCTGCGCGAAATCCTGATTGCCTTTGTGCTGCTGCTGACCTTTATGTTTGTAGGCCAGCGCTTTCTGGAGGTGATGAACCTGTCCGAGCTGGCGCTGCAGATTGGTGGCGGCGTGATCCTGTTCCTGATCGCGCTGCGCATGGTGTTTCCGCCGCCCACCAGCCTGGAACCCGAGCAAATGGTCGAGCCGCTGATCGTGCCCCTGGCCATACCGGCCATCGCCGGCCCCAGCGCCCTGGCCACCGTTTTGCTACTGGTGTCGCAACAGCCGGAAAGGCGATTGGAGTGGATTGCCGCCCTGTGCGTCACCATGCTGGTCAGTGCCGTGGTGCTGGTCTCGGCCGAACGCATACAGCGCCTGATCGGCAACAGCCTGGTGGTGGCGGTGGAGCGCCTGATGGGACTGGTGCTGGTGTCGGTCGCTATCGAGATGATGCTGCGCGGCATCAAAACCTTCGCACAGCAAATCATGACCGGCTAGCTATCGAACGGAATGACTTCCTGTTCAATAGCGCCAAACAGGCTCTGACCGGCGGCGTTTTTCATCTCGATCTGCACCGTGTCGCCGTAGCGCAGGTACTCGGTTGCCGCCTTGCCGTCCTGCAGGGACTCCATGGCGCGCTTCTCAAGAATGCTGTGAAAGCCCTTGGGCCAGCTCCATTGGCCACGCTTTTCCAGGCCAGTGTTGCTGACCGGGCCCGCGCCCAGAATGCTGCCGACGCGCACCGGTCGGGTCCGGGCCAGCAGCGCCAGCAATTGCCCGAAGTGGCTGCCCATGTCGCTACCGGCGTCGCACTGGCCGACCTTGCGGCCGTTCCATTGGGTCTGCAAACTCAGGTTTACCCGGCCCTTGGCCCAGGCATCTCCCAACTCATCCGGCGTAATCGCCACCGGACTAAAGGCTGTGGCGCAATTGCCTTGCACCCCGGCCACGGCGCCATCCGCTGACACCAGACCGCGCAAAGTGGCCTGGTTGTACAGCATCAGCAGGCGCACGCCATCCAGCGCACGTTCGGGCGCACAGGCCTGGGGAATGTCGCCCGTGATCACCGCCACACCGGCACAGAAGTCCAGGCCCAGGGCCTCGGCCGCGCAGGGCAGCGCGTCCTGCGCACCCAGCAAGGCATCGCTGGCGAGCTGCAACATCTCCGGACCGCACGCATGCTGCTGATCGGGCTGCCCCGCCGCCTTGCGCAACAATTCGGCATGGCTGGGGTAGGCAGCAGCAGTCACCCATTGGTAGGCGCGCGGCAGTGGCGCCATGCATTGCGCCGGGTCAAAGGCAAAGGCGTGACGGGCACGGCCCGCATTCATCGCATCAAAAATGTCCTGCAACTGAGGCGACAAAAAATTCCAGTCATCCAGCACCTGCTGCAAGCGGTTGGCGACATGGGAGGCGTAATGCGCCTGACTCAGGTCGCGCGACACCACCACCAGTTGTCCATCGCGCGATCCGTCTTTGTAGCTTGCAAGTTTCATGGCTGCATTTTCGCCGCTTTTGTGCGCACCAGTCAGCTTGAACCATCTGCCGGGTCTGTCGCCCTACACTGTGGCTGCCGCGTTAAGCAAGGGTTGCACCTCACGATGAGGACCTTGAATGACAGCCGCCGAACCCACACCTCCGCCCCAAAGCCCTTATCCGATGCGAAAACTCTTGCTGCTCACGGCCGTGGTGGCCCTTGTCCATGCCCTGCTGTTATGGGCGGTTCCGGCCCACGGCCCGCTGTTTTCGGGTCAGCCTGAAGGTTTGCTGCCGCAGGCGCGCGCCACCGGATTTGTCACCCGCAACATGGCACAGACGCCCACAGCCATCGATCTGGCAGTGGCAGCCGCGCAGCCCGAGCCGCTGCTGCCAGCCCGGTCGGCCCAAGCGGCGCCAAAAAGAGTGAGGCCCAAACCAGTAGCGCCCAACGAGGACACCGCCGTCACGCCCGACAGCGCCGCTGCGCTCGGCTCCGGACCATTACCCTTGGCGGCGGCACCGGTCACGCTGCAAATTGCCGCTGCCACGCCTGCCTCAACCGGACCCAAAACCCGAACCGAAGCGGTGTCGGACGCCCGAAACCCTGTAAGCACTCTGGCAGCCGCGGCTGGCAATGCTGCTAGCCCGCCCAAGCTTGTCTATCCGCCAGCGGTGCGCCTGATTTACGAGGGCCGGGGCGAAGAAAAGGGCTTTCTGAAATACACGGCCGCAGGTGAACTGGTCTGGGCACCGGAGGGCACGCAATACAACGCCAAGCTGGAAATCACTTTTCTGCTGGCGCGCCTGCGCACGTGGACCAGCCGGGGCGACTTGGGCGACAGCGGCCTGCAGCCCACGCGCTTTGGCGACAAGCCGCGCGGCGCCGAACTGGCCACCCATTTCCAGCGCGACAAGGGCATTATTTCTTTCAGCGCCAACAACCCCGACGTGGCCCTACAGCCCGGCGCGCAAGACAAACTCAGCGCCCTGCTGCAGCTCGGCGCACTGATGGCCGGTGCGCCCGGGCGCTATGGTGCGGGAAGCGTCATCAGCTTTCAGGCCGCCGATGCGCACCGCGCAGAACTTTGGGATTTCAAGGTGGGCGCGGCCGAATCGCTGGAGCTGCCCGGCGGCAGCGTCAATGCCATCAAACTGAACAAGGAACCCACAGCAGAGTTCGACCAGCGTATCGAGGTCTGGCTGGCGCCCGACATGGGCTACCTGCCGGTGCGCCTGCGCATTACCGAGGCCAACAGCACCTTTGTCGACCTGCAGTGGCGAAAAACAGAAAAGCCCGGTTGAGCAGGGCACGCCTGGGCATTTCCTGTTACTCTTGAATTCAGACAGCCAGCTACCAATTGCAAAGCAAACCAGGAAAGCCAGCCGCCATGCACACACTCTACGATTCTGAGACCTTTACCGTCACCCACATGTTGGCCAATCTGGCCAGCGACGCCCAGCACCCCTCGGGCGCCAGCAAGTCGGAACAGGGCGCCCAGATGCTGCCCATGTTGATGCGCCACGGCTTCGAAATCGTAGACAAGCGGGCAGGCAAGGAGGTGTATCTGGACGGCTCCTGGGCCGAGCTGTTTCAGCAGCACATCGTGGCCTGGCAGGTCAACACCCCGACCCAGGAAGAGGTGGAAGACACGCTGGAGCGCTATGCCGAGTTAGCGCAAAACCCGGTCATCGTCCACTAATTTCGCTTTTTAAGCGGGCTTGCCGCCCATGGCCTCGCCCATGCGAATCGGCCGGGCGGCGGTCCATTCCGGGTTGAAGTTCAGGCGGTCCTTGGAAAACAGCATCACCACCGTGGAGCCCAGCAAAAAGCGGCCCATCTCCTCACCCTTTTTCAGGCTGACCTGACCGGCTTGGTATTGCCATTCGCAAATCTGCGGGCTGCGCGGCGGATTGACCTGGCCGTGCCAGACAGTGGCCATGCTGCCGACAATGGTCGCGCCGACCAGGGTCAGCACAAACGGTCCCTGGTCCGAATCAAACACACAGACTACGCGTTCATTGCGGGCAAACAGACCGGGCACGCCGCGCGCCGTGGTCGGATTCACCGAAAACAGATCGCCAGGCACATAAATCATGCGGCGCAGGCTGCCATCGCAGGGCATGTGGATGCGGTGGTAGTCGCGTGGGCTTAGGTACAGGGTGGCGAATTGGCCATCCCGGAACTGGCCGGCAAGCGCGGCATCGCCGCCCACCAGCGCAGTGCTGCTGTAGCTGTGGCCCTTGGCCTGGAAGATCTGCTCGCCCTCTATGCGTCCAATCTGGCTGATGGCGCCGTCCACCGGGCACAGGTAATCGGCAGCGGCCAGTGGCCTGGCACCGGGTTTCAGGGCGCGGGTAAAAAAATCATTGAAGCTGGCGTAGCTGGAAATTTCCGGTGCGGCGGCCTCGGCCATATTGACGTTGTAGCGCTTCACAAACCAGCGGATCAGCGCCGTGGTGAAGGCTCCACCCTTGGCAGAGGCGATCCAGCCGGCAAAAACCGTCAGTGCTTTTTTGGGCAGGAGGTACTGCGGAAGGACCGCGAGAGAGTCAGACATGGCAGGTCCTCAAAAAATAGGTAAGCGCAGCTAGGCGGCCGCGAATTATAGTGAGCCCATGAGTACCGTCCGCATCCCCCCCATCCAGTGCCTGTTGACCTTTGAAACCCTGGCGCGATTGCGCAGTGTGACGCAGGCCAGCGAGGAGCTGCATGTCACGCCCAGCGCAGTCAGCCACCGGGTGCGCCAGCTGGAAGAAATCATAGGCACCAAGCTGTTTGGACGGGCCGACTTTTCGCTCACCACCGAGGGCAGCGAATACCTGGCCCATGTGCGCGAGGGCCTGGCCACGCTGCAGAAGTTTCCCAGCTCGGCCGCGCTGCCGGGCAAGCGCAAGCTGCGCCTGGCCGTCACTCCCACCTTTGCGCGCAGCATTTTGCTGCCGCGCCTGCGTCAGTTCACCGAGGCCTATCCGGAAATCGACCTCACCCTTCAGGTGTCGATTCCGCTTTTGGACGTGGTGGCCGAGGACGCCGATCTGTTGGTGCGCTTTGGTCCGGGCCGCTACGCCGATCTGGAGTATGTCTGCCTGGCCAAGGACGAGGTCACGCCCCTGGCCTCACCGGCCTTTGTGCGTGAGCACGGCCCGTTCGAGAGCGCGCAGGACCTGGACGGCGTGGCGCTGTTGCGCAGCCCGCTGGAACCCTGGCGCACCTGGTTTGCCGCCAACGGACTGGACTGGCCCGAGCCGGTAGAGGGATCGCAGTTCAACGACATTGGCCTGATGTGTGACGGCGCCGCCGCCGGCATGGGCGTGGCCCTGGTGCGCCTCAAGCTGGGCGCGCCCTGGCTGGAGCAGGGCTCGCTGGTGCGCCTGGGCAGCAGCCCTGTTTTTCTCAACAACGTGCCCAGTCCGCACGCCCACTACCTGTGCTGGCGCACCGGCGCCATGGACCGCTGGGAAGTGGCGGCGTTTACCGACTGGCTAAAGAAGTCGCTGGGGTAATTCAAAGCCCTGTGCAAGTTAATTCACGCGAACCCGCACCGGATTGCCCTACAGTGATACTCATGATCGCCAAGGAACCTCAACCATGAACGCGCCTACGGCCACCCACGAACTGCTGCAACGCGCCGAGCTGCAGGCCCGCGTCGTGCAGGCGCTCAAGCCGCTGCTGCCTGCCCACGCCCTGCTCTACCAGACCGAGGACACCACGCCCTACGAATGTGACGGCCTGACCGCCTACCGTGCAAGGCCACTGCTGGTGGCGCTGCCGGAAACTGAAGCCCAGGTGGCGTCGGTGCTGCAGGCCTGTTACGCGCTCAAGGTGCCAGTGGTGGCGCGCGGTGCCGGCACCGGCCTGTCGGGCGGCGCCATGCCCAACCCTCTGGGCGTGACGCTCTCCTTGGCCAAATTCAACAAGATCCTCAAAATCGACAAGCGCAGCCGCACGGCCGTGGTGCAATGCGGCGTGCGCAACCTGGCGATCAGCGAGGCCGCCTCACCCTACGGTCTGTACTACGCACCCGACCCCAGCAGCCAAATTGCCTGCACCATAGGCGGCAATGTGGCGGAAAACTCGGGCGGCGTGCATTGCCTCAAATACGGCCTGACCCTGCACAACATCCAGAAGGTGCGCGGCTTCACCATGGAAGGTGAGCCCATCGAGTTCGGCAGCGATGCGCTGGATGAGCCCGGCTACGAATACTTAAGCATCGTGATCGGCAGCGAAGGCATGCTGGCCGTCACCACCGAGGTCACCGTCAAGCTGATCCCCAAGCCGCAGCTGGCGCGCTGCATCATGGCCAGCTTTGACGATGTGCGCAAGGCCGGTGAAGCCGTGGCGCAGGTGATTGCCGCGGGCATCATCCCGGCCGGGCTGGAAATGATGGACAAGCCCATGACCGCCGCCGTGGAAGACTATGTGCACGCCGGTTACGACCTGAACGCGGCCGCCATCCTGCTGTGCGAGAGCGACGGCACACCCGAAGAGGTGGAAGAGGAAATCGGCCGCATGAGCGCGGTGCTGACCGCGGCTGGCGCTACTGCGATTGCGGTGAGCAACTCCGAGGCAGAGCGCATGCGCTTCTGGAGCGGGCGCAAGAATGCATTCCCCGCATCGGGCCGTATCAGCCCGGATTACATGTGCATGGACAGCACCATACCGCGCAAACGCCTGGCCGACATCCTGTTGGCTATTGCCGAGATGGAAAAGAAATACCAATTGCGCTGCTGCAATGTGTTCCATGCCGGTGATGGCAATTTGCACCCGCTGATTTTGTTTGATGCCAGCGACGCCGACCAGTTGCACCGCTGCGAGCTGTTTGGCGCCGACATCCTGGAAACCAGTGTCGCCATGGGCGGCACGGTGACCGGCGAGCATGGCGTCGGCGTGGAAAAACTCAACAGCATGTGCGTGCAGTTTTCTGCCGACGAGAACGCGCAAATGTTTGCCCTCAAGGCGGCCTTTGACACCAAGGGTCTGCTCAATCCCGGCAAGGTGATTCCCACCCTGCACCGCTGCGCCGAATATGGCCGGATGCTGGTGCGCGGCGGGCAGATCAAGCACCCCGAACTGGAACGCTTTTAGGCCGCCATGCAGGCATTGCGCGGCATCACCTGGCTCTTGTTGCTGCAAAGCATAGGCGAGGTGATTTCGCGCGCGCTGCACCTGCCACTGCCGGGCCCGGTGGTTGGCATGCTGCTGTTGTTATTCGCCCTGCGCTGGCCCCTCGTGCATGACAGCGTTAGCGTGGTTGCGGAGTTTCTGCTGCAACACCTGTCGCTTTTGTTTGTTCCGGTGGGCGTGGGCGTGATGACGCATCTGGATGTGCTGGGAAAATACGGTGCGCGCTTGTGCCTGATCATCGTGCTGTCCACCTGGATCAGCCTGGCCGTCACGGCGCTGGTCTTGCGCGCCCTGATGCGCGGCCATGCGGAGACCGACCATGGCTGATTTCGTCCAGCTCTGGGTTTACCTCTCCTCCACGCCGCTGTTTGGCCTGACCGCCACGCTGTTGGTCTATGTGCTGGCGCAAGCCTTTTACGGCCGTATGGGTCAGGCGGCCTGGGCCAATCCGGTGCTGTGGTCCGTGCTGACGCTGGCCGTGGGCCTGACGCTCACAGGCACCGCCTACCCCACGTATTTTTCCGGCGCGCAGTTCATCCACTTTCTGCTCGGCCCCGCCGTGGTGGCGCTGGCCTGGCCGCTGTGGCTGCGCCGCGATGTGTTGCGGACACGCTTTTGCCGCTTTGCCATTGCCTCGCTGGCCGGTGGTGCGGCGGCTGCCATCAGCGCCACTGCCCTGGCCTGGCTGCTGGACCTGCCGCATGACGTGCTGCTGTCGCTGGCGCCCAAGTCCGTCACCGCACCGGTGGCGATGGGCGTGGCCGAAAAAATTGGCGGCATACCGGCGCTGGCAGCGGTGTTTGCCGTGGTCACCGGCATGGTCGGGGCACTCTCGGGCAAGTACCTGTTTGACCTGCTGCGCATTGGCAAAGATGCAACCGGCTGGATGGCACGCGGCTTTGCGTTGGGCACTGCCGCCCACGGCATCGGTGCAGCGCGCGCCATGCAGGTGAATGCCGACGCCGGTGCCTGGGCCGCCCTGGCGCTGGGCCTGCAAGTGGTGTTTGCTTCGGTGCTGATTCCGCTGGTGGCCCGCCTGCTGTGAGCCTGCTTAAAACTTGCTGAGAACCTGCGCCTTAGCACAGGCCCCAAGGCTTATGCCGCCAGCGCCTCTGGTGCGGTGATGCCCATGGCATCCAGCGCCGCTGCCAAATGGGCCACGCTGCGGTCCACGTTGTGCAGTTTTTCCAAACCAAACAGGCCGACGCGGAATGTCATGAAATCGGCGCCCTCATCGCATTGCAGCGGCACACCGGCAGCGGTTTGCAAACCCAAGGCCAAAAACTTCTTGCTGCTCTGGATCTCTGCGTCTGTGGTGTAGCTCACCACCACGCCCGGGGCCTTGAAGCCATCGGCCGCCACGCTGACGATGCCACGACTCTCAAACAGAGCGCGCACCTTGGTGCCCAGTGCGATCTGCTCCTGGCGCACCTTCTCGAAGCCGTAGTCGCGGGTCTCGTTCATCACCTCGCGCAGGCGGATCAGGGCATCGGTAGGCATGGTGGCGTGGTAGGCGTGGCCGCCCTTTTCATAGGCTTCCATGATCTGCAGCCATTTCTTCAGGTCGCAGGCAAAGCTGGTGCTGGTAGTGGCGTCTATCGCGGTACGGGCACGGGCGCTCAGCATCACCATGGCGCAGCAGGGTGAGCCGCTCCAGCCCTTTTGCGGCGCCGTAACCAGCAGGTCCACACCTAACTCTTCCATATTGACCCATAGCGCGCCGGAGGCAATGCAGTCCAGCACAAACAGGCCGCCTACCTCGTGCACGGCGTCGGCCACGGCACGCAGATAGTCGTCGGGCAGGATCATGCCGGCCGAGGTTTCCACATGGGGCGCGAACACCACATCGGGCCTCTTCTCGCGAATGCTGGCCACCACCTCGGCAATCGGGCAGGGAATCCATGCGGACTGCTTGGCATCAGACACGCGTCGGGCCTTGAGCACGGTGGATTCAGAAGGGATATGGCCCATGTCAAATATTTGTGTCCAGCGGTAACTGAACCAGCCATTACGAATGACCATGGCCTTTTTACCGGTAGCGAACTGGCGCGCCACTGCCTCCATGCCGAAGGTACCGCTGCCGGGCACCAGCGCCACGCTCGGCGCGTGGTAGACCTCTTTCAACATGGCAGAGATGTCTTTCATCACTCCCTGAAAGCGCTGGGACATGTGGTTGAGCGCGCGGTCGGTGTAGACCACCGAAAATTCGAGTAGACCGTCCGGGTCAATATGGGGTACGAGTCCTGGCATGGTGAATGTCTCCGTTAGAGGTGTTTTAAATACGGCTGAACAGCTTAGCACGCATGCGTCTATGCTTGGGCCTTGCAATCTCAAATGTGAACCAACCGGAGTGAATGTGACGCTGGAACCCCTGATACAACTCACGCGCGGCGGACTGCAGGAATGCCTGCATTTCGGCTCCGTCGCGGTGGTGAATACGCGCGGCAAGCTGCTGTCGTATGTTGGTAACGCCCACCTGCGCACCTTCAGCCGCTCCACCCTGAAGGCCCTCCAGGCCCTGCCTTTTGTCGAGGCCGGTGGCCCGGCGCAATTCGGTTTCACGCAGCCCGAAGTGGCCATGCTGTGCGCCAGCCACAACGGCGAGGACGCGCATGTGGCTGGCGCCGAATCGATGCTGGGAAAGGCCGGCCTCAGCTACCGGACGCTGCGCTGCGGCTGCCATGTGCCGGGGCTGTTTACACTGCTCGATCAGGCGCCACCAGAAGGCCTGGAATTTGACGAACGCCACAACAACTGCAGCGGCAAGCACGCGGGCTTTCTGGCGCATTGCGTGCAGCAGGGCTGGCCAACCGAGGACTACGTCGCCGTGGACCATCCGCTGCAACAGGCGATACGCCGCGATGTGGCGCGCGCCGTCGGCATGGACGAAGAGGATTTGAAGCTGGGCATAGACGGCTGCTCCGCGCCCAACTACGCCATGCCCCTGTCAAAGCTGGCCTATGGCTATGCGCGCCTGGCCAGTGGCAAGGCAGACGCGGAATTCGGCGCCAGCTTTGCCACGCTCTCAGAAGCCATGACGGCCCAGCCCTGGATGGTCAGCGGCACCGGCCGCAACGACCTGGCCTTTATGCAGGCCGGACGTGGCGACTGGGTCAGCAAGGTCGGGGCCGACGGCGTGCAGGTGATTGGCAGCAAGAGTCGGGGCGAGGCCCTGGCCATCAAGATCATCGACGGCAACAAGCCCGCGCTGTTTGCCGCCACCGTCGAGGTGCTGGATCAACTCGGCTGGCTCGATGATGCGCAACGCAAGCAGCTCGAACCCTGGCGCGCCCGCCTGCTACGCAACGCGCGCGGCCTCAAGGTGGGCGAGCGTCTGCCTGTTTTCAGAATGCAAATCCCATGATGAATACCAAAATCAGCCTGATCGGCGCACCCACCGACATCGGTGCCGGCATGCGCGGCGCCAGCATGGGCCCGGAAGCCCTGCGCGTGGCCAAGCTCATCCCCACACTCGAGAGCCATGGCCTGGAGGTGCAGGACCGCGGCAACCTGATCGGCCCGGCCAACCCCTGGCTGCCGCCACTGAACGGCTACCGCCATTTGGATGAAGTGGTGGCCTGGAACCGGACGCTGCACGACGCCGTGTATGCCGAGCTGCAACTCGGCCGCATGCCCATCGTGCTGGGTGGCGACCATTGCCTGGGCATTGGCAGCATCAGCGCCGTGGCGCGCCACTGCCGCGCCAGTGGCAAGAAGCTGCGCGTGCTGTGGCTGGACGCCCATGCCGACTTCAACACCAACGCACTTACCCCCAGCGGCAACATCCACGGCATGCCGGTGGCCTGCCTGTGTGGCTTTGGCCCACAGGCGCTGATCGAGATCGGCGGCCACGTGCCGGCCATCCACGCGAAGTGGGTGCGCCAGATCGGCATCCGCAGCGTGGACCAGGGCGAGAAACGCTTTGTGCACGAGCAGGGCCTCGAAGTTTTCGATATGCGTTACATTGATGAGATGGGCATGCGCGCCGCCATGGAACTGGCGCTGGCGCTGATGGATGCCAACACCCATTTGCATGTGAGTTTTGACGTGGACTTTCTGGACCCGGCCATTGCGCCCGGCGTAGGCACCACCGTGCCCGGCGGCCCGACCTACCGCGAGGCGCAGCTGTGCATGGAGATGATTGCCGACACCGGCCGCATGGCCTCGATGGACGTGATGGAGCTCAACCCCGCACTCGATGAGCGCAACCGCACAGCCGAGGTGGCGGTGGACTTGATCGAGTCGCTGTTTGGCAAGAGCACGCTGATGCGCAAGTAGCTAACGCCACAGCAACAGCCGATCTGCTGCAGGCCAAACAAAACTACCAGCCCAAGCGGCGCACTCCGCTGTCGGCCTCCGACTGAAACACCGCAAAGGTCTGCACCAGCTCCTGTGACTGCGACTTCAGGCTTGCAGCCGCTGCCGCCATCTCTTCCACCAGGGCGGCATTTTGCTGAGTGGCCTGGTCCATCTCAGAAACCGCGTCGCCCACCTGCGCCACACCGGCGGCCTGCTCGGCGCTGGCCGAGCTGATCTCGCCCATGATGTCGGTGACGCGGCGGATGCTGTCCACCACCTCGGCCATGGTGGTGCCAGCCTGTCCGACCAGGGTGCTGCCATGCTCCACGCGTTCCACGCTGGCGTTGATGAGGGTCTTGATTTCCTTGGCGGCCTCGGCGCTGCGCCCGGCGAGCGAGCGGACCTCAGACGCCACCACGGCAAAGCCACGGCCCTGGTCACCGGCACGGGCGGCTTCCACCGCGGCGTTCAATGCCAGGATATTGGTCTGGAAGGCAATGCCGTCGATCACGCTGATGATGTCGGAGATGCGGCGCGAGCTCTCGTTGATGCCCTGCATGGTCTGCACCACTTGAGCCACCACGGCGCCGCCCTGTGCCGCCACCGTGCTGGCGTTCATGGCCAGTTGATTGGCCTGCCCGGCACTGTCGGCGCTTTGGCGTACAGCTTGCGTTAGCGCCGCCATGCTGCTGGAGGTGCGCTGCAGATTGCCAGCGGTCTGTTCGGTTCGGTCGCTCAGGTCCTGGTTGCCGCTGGCAATTTCAGAGCAGGCGACATCCATGCTGTGTGCGCCACTGCGAACTGCAGACACCGCGACTTCCATGCGATCCAGCGTGGACTTCAGGGTCAGTGCGCCTTGGGTGTGAACCGCAATGCCCTGCACGTCCAGCGCAATGCGATCTGTCCGGTTGACGCTAGCCACCAGCCTTGCCAGCTCCTCGCCCTCTTGCGCGGCACGGTGCATGCTCATGGCCAGCACAATTTCCACACCGGACTGGACCACCACATAGGCCGCATGCAAAACGATACGCATGAAATCGGGCTCGGTGGTGCAATAAAACCCCATGCCCGCCGCTTGCAATCGGTCAAACAGGACGTGATGCACCGCAATCAGCGCCGCGCCAAAAACGATCAGCTTCCAGTCCATGTAGACCAGCAAGAAAGCCAGGGCCACGAACACGCCAAAATGCATCTCCAGCATGCCGCGGGCCAGTTGAATGTGCAATGCCATAAAAGACACCAGCACAAAGGTGAGCACGTAGCGACTGAACAGAGAGCCCGGCCCACTGCCAAAGCCCACCGCCGCCAACAGCAACAAGGCCACAGTGGCGCCTATCGCCAGTCCCGATTCGACAAACTGCAGCCCAAGCGCCACGCTGACCAGAGCGCTTAGCCCGATCGCTAAAAGCAGAACCTTGTCGCCCAGCAGGGCGCGTGCGGATGTGACTTGAACCGGGGTGTCTGGCATGGCTAGCTTCCTTTATGTTGTACCTCTCGCATCTTATGACCGCGCGCACGCCACAGCCCCTCATGCTGCCAATTTTTTACGACACGGGGGCTGCATTCCAGATCGTCAAGGTCGACGTGCTCGCAAATGTATTGCTGGCTATTCCATTTGTGCTAAAGCAAAGCCAGCGATGCGGGCTGGAGTACGATGCGAGCACAGGCTGGGGCCCCGAGCTGCAGCGTGAAAACCATTCAGTCGGAAAAGGAGGAGATATGAAATTCGGTAGACGTCTTATTCTGTTTACGGCCCTACCTGCTGCGATATTTGTGATCGGCCTGGCACTCAGCGTGGGCTCACTGTCGCTGATCCGATCTTCCTTTGACCGGTATCTGGAGTCAGATTTGGCAGTGGAGCGCGGCCTGTCCGAGATGTATGCGCAGGGCTTGCAGATGGGGCAGGCGCTACGCAATGTGGTGCTGGATCCCGCCAACCCCAAGGCAATGGAAAACTTCAAGACGGCCCAGACGGCCTATGACAAGGCCTACGCACAGACCCAGCAAGCCAGCAATGACCCGATGTGGGACCGCTCACTCAAAGATCTGGCCACACTCAGGTCGGCCCAGGTGCTGGCGCAGGCAAAGGTGCTGTCGCTGCTGACCATCAACACCGAATCCGTCGCTGCATTGAACAAGGAAGAAACCCCGGCCTGGCGGGCGCTGCGCACCGAGCTGCTCAAGCTGCGCGAGAGTGCCAACAAGAACGCCGAGCAGGAGCACCTCAGGGTCGACAAACAGGCGGATACCGCCATTTACACCTCGCTAGGTATTTCCGCGCTGGCCATTGCGGTGGCGGTGTTGCTGAACCTGTTGATGCAGGCCACGGTGCGGCGTGAATTGGGCGGCGACCCGGCCGAAGCGCGCGAGGCCATTGACAAGATTGCCAGAGGTGATTTGCATGTGCATGAGGCCAATACCGGGGGCGAGCAAAGCCTGATGGCGGGCCTGCACCGCATGCAGAGTGCACTAACCAGCTTGGTCAGCGGAGTGCGCAATTCTGCGGCTGAGATTGCCACAGCCACCGATGAAATCGCCTCTGGCAGCCAGGACCTGAGTGACCGCACCGAGCGCCAAGCGAGCTCGCTGGAAGAGACGGCGGCTTCTTCCGAGCAACTGGGCTCGCAGGTCAAACAAAACGCGGACAGCGCGCGCCAGGCCAATCAGCTTGCCATGGACGCGTCAGCAGTGGCCCGGCAGGGTGGAGAGGTAGTGGGGCAGGTGGTGGAAACCATGAAGGGCATCAACGACGCTTCGCGCAAGATTGCCGACATCATCGGTGTCATCGACGGCATTGCGTTTCAAACCAATATCCTGGCGCTCAACGCCGCGGTAGAGGCCGCAAGGGCGGGCGAGCAGGGGCGCGGCTTTGCTGTGGTGGCCTCGGAAGTGCGCTCCTTGGCCGGACGCTCTGCGGAGGCAGCCAAGGAAATCAAAAGTCTGATTGGCGCCAGCGTAGAGCGGGTAGAACGTGGCACGCTGCTGGTTGACAAGGCAGGCCAGACCATGGCCGAGGTGGTGCATGCCATTGGCAATGTGGCCGAGATCATGGGCGCCCTTACTGCGGCCAGCAGCCAGCAGGCGATGGACGTGGCCGGTGTGGGAGAGGCAGTGTCCGAGATGGACCGTTCCACTCAGCAAAACGCGGCCCTGGTGGAACAGATGGCTGCGGCTGCCAGCAGCCTGAAGTCCCAGGCCAATGAGCTGGTGCAGGCCGTTGCGGTATTTCAGTTGGACAATGCTGCGTCGGCGGTTTCATTGACACATGCAGCCTGAATTCATGCGCTTTTGATAGCCAGCAGCGCCGCGTTGCCGCCCGCCGCCGTGGTGTTGACCGTCACCGTCTGCTCGGCGCAGAAACGGTACAGATAGTGCGGGCCGCCGGCCTTTGGGCCGGTGCCGCTTAAGCCCTCGCCGCCAAAGGGCTGCACGCCGACCACGGCGCCAATCATGTTGCGGTTGATGTAGACATTGCCGATATGGGCGGCCTGGGCCAGGGCGTTAGCGCGCGAGTCAATGCGCGTTTGTATGCCGAAGGTCAGGCCGTAGCCCAGGGCATTGATTTGCGCCACCACGTCGGACGGGTCGCCCGACCAACGCACGATCTGCAGCACCGGGCCGAAGATTTCGGACTGCACATCGGCAATGCTTTTCACCTCGAAGGCATGGGGCGCAATCAAGTTGGGCATGGTGGACTGCGTGCCGGTCTGAGGCTGCACCACAACCCTGGCCTCCTGGCTCAGGCGCTGGATCTGGCGCTGGATGGCGTCAAAAGCATCTTGATCTATCACCGGACCGACATCGGTGGAAAGCTCCGCCGGATTGCCGGCCTTGAGTTCGCGCGCCGCGCCCTGCACCATTTCAATCACACCATCGGCAATCGACGCGTGCACGCACAAGAGGCGCAGGGCCGAGCAGCGCTGGCCGGCCGAGCGGAAGGCGCTCATCACCACGGCGTCCACCACCTGCTCGGGCAGGGCGCTGGAGTCCACCAGCATGGCGTTGATGCCGCCGGTCTCTGCGATCAGCGGGACGATGGCGCCGTCCTTGGCGGCTAGCGCACGCTGGATGATTTTGGCGACCTGGGTGGAGCCGGTAAACACCACACCGGCCACGCCAATTTGTGCCACCAGAGCCGCGCCCACGGTTTCACCTGCGCCGTGCAGCAGTTGCAGCGCATCCACCGGCACACCGGCGGCGTGCAGGAGGCGCACGGCGGCCAAGGCAATGCCCGGGGTCTGCTCGGCCGGTTTGGCCAGCACGGTGTTGCCGGTGGCCAGGGCCGCAGCCACCTGGCCGGCAAAGATGGCCAGCGGGAAGTTCCAGGGGCTGATGCAGACCCAGACGCCGCGCGCGGTCAGCGCCAAGGTGTTGGTCTCGCCGGTCACGCCGTAGGTGAAGGGCACGGCGCTGAAGCCATGCACCTGCGGCATGGAAATCGGTTGCATGATGCGCTCGGCCTCATCGGCGTAATAGCGCAGGAAGTCCACCGCCTCGCGCAGCTCGGAGATGGCGTCGCCCCAGGTCTTGAACGCTTCCTTGACCAGCATGGCGCACAGCGCCGGGGTTTGCGCCAGCATGGCGTCCGCAGCGCGGCGCAGGATGGCGGCGCGCTCGCTGACATCGGTGTGACTCCAGCCGGCAAAGCTGGCCTGGCTGTTGCGCAAGGCCTCAGCCACATCGGCCACCTCCGACTGCGCCACCAGCGGCACCGTCGTGGTGTCCAGCGCGGCCAGCAGCGGCGCGCGCATTTCCGGCACGGTCAAGTCCAGGCCGGTGCTGTTGTTGCGGGCGCCGGCGTGGCTGCCAAACAGGTTCATGGGCATGGGCAACGAGGACACGGGTTCGAGGCGCAGCGGCGAGATCAGCAGTTCCTGCAGATTGACCGACGCGTCGGCCAGCTGGTGCACAAAGGAGGAGTTGGCGCCGTTTTCCAGCAAGCGGCGCACCAGATAGGCCAGCAGGTCACGGTGCGCCCCCACGGGGGCGTAGACGCGACAGGACAAGGTGGGGTTCTTCAGCACCTCGCGGTACACGCCCTCGCCCATACCGTGCAGACGCTGCAGCTCGAACTTGCCGCCGCTGCGCGCCGCCATTTGCAGGATGGCGGCAATGGTGGCGGCATTGTGGGTGGCGAACTGCGGGTAGATGGCATCCGGCGCGTCCAGCAGCAACCGGGCGCAGGCCAGGTAGGACACATCGGTGTGCTGCTTGTGCGTGAACAACGGGTAACAGGGCAGGCCCAGTTCCTGGGCGCGCTTGATCTCGGCATCCCAGTAGGCGCCCTTGACCAGCCGGCACATCAGGCGCAGCTGGTATTTGCGCGCCGCGGCCGTCAGGTGCTCGATCAGCTCCAGCGAACGGGTCTGGTAGGACTGCAGGGCCAGGCCAAAGCCGGTCCATTGCGGGCAATGCCGGGCCACACGCTGCAGCAGGGCATCCAACACCTGCAGCGACAGTTCCAGCCGGTCCACCTCCTCGGCGTCAATGGTGAGGTTGATGTTGGCGCGGGCCGCCTGCTCGCACAGGCTCCAGACGCGCGGCACCAGCTCGGCCAGCACGCGCCGGCTCTGCGCATCCTCGTAGCGCGGATGCAGGGCGCTGAGCTTGATGGAAATGCCGTCGTTGCGCTCGGGCGCGCGGCTGGCATCGCCATGGCTGGCAATAAATTCAATCGCGTCGCCATAGCTTTTCAGGTAGCGCAAGGCATCGGCATCGGTGCGCGCACCCTCACCCAGCATGTCATAGGAATAGGTGAGCCCCCACGCTCCCTCACTTCGTGTAGTCGCTGCCCCCCCAGGGGGCTGTTGTGCCTCGGGGCGGCCCGTCGGCACAACGGTCGCCCGGTGCTGCTTGCGCGCGGCATCGGCCTCCTTCATCGCCTCCGGCATGTTCTGGCCCAGCACAAACTGGCGGCCCAGCAGCTGCACGGCGCGCAAGGTAGCGGCGACCACGGTGCGGGCACCCAGCTTGGCCATGATGCCGGGCTCGGCTTGCGGGTCGGGCAGGAAGTGCTTGGACAGGGCAATCGCCGTGCTGGAAAGGCGCGACAACAGCTTGTCGCCGCTGTTGACAAAGTCGGCCCGACCGAGCTGGTCGGCCGTCAGGGCGATGGCGGTTTCGGCATCGGGCACGCGCAGCAGGGCTTCGGCCAGGCGCATCAGGGCCAGGCCCTCGGCGCTGGAAATGGGGTACTCGCGCAGCAGGCTTTCCATGGCCCAGAACGGCGGCGGGTTGTCGCGCACCGCCCGCACCCAGGGTGTGGCCGCGCGGGCCGCTGCGGCCCAGTCCAGACCGGCGCTGAGAACCTGCAGTTGTCGCGCAACGACCTCACTCTCGGTACGGTAGGGAACAGGCAAGCGGGATTGAATCAGCACAGTTATCTCCTTGGAATAGCAAAAATCCCCATCTTCCGATTTTTAACAACGAATAGTTAACTGAATTTTCTAGTTCATTTGGTTTTTTATGCGAATGGGAGTGACTCCATCAATATTGACCAAGTTTGATCAACATCTCAAAAATAATGACTATATTCATCATATTTAGATGCACCATTCCTTCCTGAGAGCGAATGTGTGCGCCGAGCGTCGGCCCAGACCGGTACTTGGCCAAAGCAGGATTGTTTCGCCCATTTTTTATACGAGGCCCACAGACACCATGACCCACGCTGCTAATGGCCGTTCAGACCTGGACCGCATTGATCTGAAAATTCTCAACTGCCTGCAGGAGGACGGACGCATGTCCAACCTGAAGCTGGCGGAGACCGTGACCCTCTCGCCCACGGCCGTGTTGTCGCGCGTGCAGCGCCTGACCAAGGATGGCTACATCCTCGGTTACGAAGCGCGGCTCAACCCGCTCAAGCTTGATGCTGGCCTCACGGTGTTTGTGGAGGTGTTGCTGGATCGAACCACGCCCAATGTGTTTGAAGCCTTCAAGGTAGCGGTGCAGGTGCATGGCGAAATCCAGGAGTGCCACATGGTGGCCGGCGGCTTTGACTACCTGCTCAAGACCCGTATTGCCGACATGGGCGCCTACCGCGACTTTGCCGGCACCGTGCTATGGCAGTTGCCCGGCGTGCGCGAGACCCGTACCTATGCCGTGATGGAAGAAGTCAAGAACACCACGCACCTCAAGCTGGACTGAAATAGTGCCCCCACGTTCGCTCGCTTCGCGTAGCTCTCTGGTCGTGCCGATGTCAGAGACATGCTGCTCTTCGGCCTGTCCCGTTCTGCGCAGGCAGACCGGGAGCCTCTGGCCTCAGCCCCAAGGGGGCTCGTTTTGCCTTGGGGCGGCCCGGCGGCAAAACCCACGCGCGCTTCGTTTAATCGCGTTTTCCGAAAATAGCGGTGCCCACGCGTAGCATGGTGCTGCCAGACTGCACCGCTGCCTCCAGATCCCCCGTCATGCCCATGGACAAGGTGTCCAGCCCCAGTCCCTGGGCATTGAGCGCATCAAATAATTCACGGGCCCGCTGGTGCACCGCCAGGGCGGCGTCAAGGTCCACGGCCGGCTCGGGAATGGTCATCAGTCCGCGCAAGTGCAGATGGGCTAGGCCCTGGGTTTGCCGCGCCAGTTCAAGCACCGCCTCTGGCGCCACCCCGGACTTGTTGCTGCCGCCGTCGATATTGACCTGAATGCAAACCTGCAGAGGGGCTTTCCCGATGGGCCGCTGCTCGCTCAGGCGCTGTGCGGTCTTCAGCCGGTCTATCGAATGGACCCAGTCAAAGTGCTCGGCCACCAGCCGCGTCTTGTTGCTCTGAATCGGGCCTATGCAGTGCCATTGCAGCGGCAGGTCCGCCAGCGCTGCGATTTTGTCCACACCCTCCTGGATGTAATTCTCGCCAAACGCGGTCTGGCCGGCAGCAAAGGCCTGGCGCACGGCGTCGGCGTCAAATTTTTTGGACACCGCCAACAGCACAATGCTATCTGGAGTGCGGCCACAGGCCAAGGCGGCCTGCGCGATTCGGGAACGTACCCTTAGGAGATTGTCGGCAATCATGGTCATAATCGCTCAAGCGTACCAAACAACATCGAGCGAGAGAGGACTTTGTGGATATCACCCAACTGTTGGCCTTCAGCGTCAAGAACAAAGCATCGGACCTTCACCTCTCCGCCGGCCTGCCACCCATGATCCGCGTGCACGGCGACGTGCGACGCATCAACGTGGAGGCGCTTGACCATAAGCAGGTCCACAGCATGGTGTACGACATCATGAACGACACCCAGCGCAAGCATTACGAAGAGTTTCTGGAAATCGACTTTTCCTTCGAGATTGACGGACTGGCGCGCTTTCGGGTCAATGCCTTCAACCACCAGCGCGGCGCTGGCGCCGTGTTCCGCACCATTCCCAGCAAGATCTTGTCGCTGGAGCAGCTCAACGCACCCAAGATTTTTGGCGAACTGGCGCTCAAGCCGCGCGGCATGGTGCTGGTGACCGGGCCCACCGGCTCCGGTAAATCGACCACGCTGGCGGCCATGGTCAACTACCTCAATGAGACCGAGTTCGGACACATCCTCACGGTGGAAGACCCGATCGAGTTTGTGCATGAATCTAAAAAATGCCTGATCAATCAGCGCGAGGTCGGTCCGCATACTCTGTCCTTTGCCGCCGCCCTGAAGTCGGCGCTGCGCGAAGATCCGGATGCCATCCTAGTGGGGGAAATGCGCGATCTGGAAACCATTCGCCTGGCCATGACGGCGGCCGAAACCGGCCATCTGGTGTTTGGCACGCTGCACACATCGAGCGCGGCCAAGACGATTGACCGCATCATTGACGTATTCCCGGCCGAGGAAAAGGAAATGGTACGCGCCATGTTGTCGGAGTCGCTGCAGGCGGTAATCTCGCAAACCCTGTGCAAGACCAAGGACGGACAAGGCCGGGTGGCGGCACACGAGATCATGCTGGGCACTAGCGCCATCCGCAACCTGATCCGCGAGGCCAAGGTGGCGCAGATGTATTCCAGCATCCAGACCGGCAACAGCGTGGGCATGCAGACGCTGGACCAGAACCTCTCGGACCTGGTCAAGCGCAACATCATCAGCCCAGCCGAGGCGCGCAGCAAGGCCAAGATTCCGGACAACTTCCCGGGTTGATGCCATGGAACGCGATCAGGCAACCAAGTTCATCAATGACCTGTTGCGGCTGATGGTCAGCCGCAATGGCAGCGACCTGTTCATCACGGCCGACTTTCCACCCGCGATCAAGGTCGATGGCAAAATTACCAAGGTGTCGCCCCAGCCGCTGAACTCGGCGCACACGATGGCCCTGGCGCGCTCCATCATGAGCGACAAGCAGGTAGCCGAGTTCGAGCGCACCAAGGAAGGCAACTTTGCCATCTCTCCGCCCCAGATCGGTCGCTTTCGCGTCAATGTATTTGTCCAGCAGGGCAAGGTCGGACTGGTGTTGCGCGTGATTCCGACCCTCCTGCCCACCATAGACGGGCTGGGCGTGCCCCAGGTTCTCAAGGAAATCGTGCAGTCCAAGCGCGGCCTGTGCATCATGGTGGGGGCCACCGGGTCGGGTAAATCGACAACGCTGGCGGCCATGGTGGATTGGCGCAACGACAACTCTTACGGCCACATCATCACCATAGAAGACCCGGTGGAGTTTGTGCATGCCCACAAAAACTGCGTGGTAACGCAGCGAGAAGTGGGGCTTGACACCGACAGCTGGGAATCTGCGCTGAAGAATACACTGCGCCAATCGCCCGATGTGATCCTGATGGGTGAAATCCGCGACCGAGCGACCATGGAACACGCCGTGGCGTTTTCCGAGACCGGCCATTTGTGCCTGGCCACCTTGCATGCCAACAATGCCAACCAGGCGCTGGACCGCATCGTCAACTTCTTCCCGGAAGAGCGTCGCAGCCAGTTGCTGATGGACTTGTCGCTTAACCTGAAGGCCCTGGTCTCGCAGCGCCTGATTCCTAAGCAGGACGGCAAGGGGCGCATCGCGGCGGTGGAAATCATGATGAACTCACCGCTGATTTCCAACCTCATCTTCAAGGGCGAGGTCACCGAGGTCAAGGAGGTCATGAAGAAAAGCCGCAACACGGGCATGCAGACCTTTGACCAGGCCTTGTTTGACCTGTATGAAGCCAACAGCATTAGCTACGAGGACGCACTGCGCAACGCCGATTCGCTCAACGACCTGCGTTTGCAAATTAAACTCAACAGCCAGCGCGGCAAGTCCTTGAACCTGAGCGCCGGCACCGAAAATTTTGCAATCCTCTAATTTATGTCCAACATCAATCCCAAAACCTACGAACCATCCGCCTCTGCCTCAGTCGCCTTTTTGGGCCTTGGCGTCATGGGTTATCCCATGGCCGGCCACCTGGCCAGCGCCGGCCATGCAGTCACCGTCTACAACCGCAGCACTCCAAAAGCCCAGGCCTGGCTGGCTGAATTTGGCAGCACCGGTTGCGGCGCCCATGGTTTTGCGCTGACCCCCCGTCAGGCCGCCCAAAACGCCGACATCGTTTTTTGCTGCGTCGGCAATGACGACGACCTGCGCAGCGTCACCCTGGGTGCGGATGGCGCCTTGGGCGGCATGAAGCCCGGCGCCATTTTTGTCGACCACACCACCGCCTCGGCCAGCATTGCGCGCGAACTCGCGGCAGCAGCCAAACAGGCCGGACTGGAATTTATCGATGCACCGGTGTCCGGCGGCCAGGCCGGTGCCCAAAACGGCCTGCTCACCGTGATGTGCGGTGGCGACGCTGCGGCTTTCGCCAAGGTACAGGCCACTGGTATGTCGTTCTCCCGCGCCTTTACCCTGCTGGGTGACAGCGGTGCCGGTCAATTGGCCAAGATGGTCAACCAGATTTGCATTGCCGGCCTGGTGCAAGGCCTGTCCGAGGCGATTGCCTTTGGTCAGCACGCCGGGTTGGACATGAACGCGGTGCTGGACGTGATCGGCAAAGGCGCGGCGCAAAGCTGGCAACTCGACAACCGTGGCAAGACCATGGTCGCCGATAAGTTCGACTTCGGCTTTGCCGTGGACTGGATGCGCAAGGACTTGGGTCTGGTGCTGGATGAGGCCAAGCGCAATGGCGCACGCTTGCCGGTGACCGCCCTGGTCGATCAGTTTTACGCCGACGTGCAGCAAATGGGCGGCAAGCGCTGGGATACCAGCAGCCTGATCAAGCGGCTCAAGTAAGTCTGAGCAGCAGCAAAAAGGCCTGGAATTCCAGGCCTTTTTTATTGAAGCTGCGTGTGGCGGCTACTTCTTGGTGTCGGCGGGCGGCGGACTCATATTGGCGAGTTCGTCTTCGCTGATGATTTCCAGCATGCGCACCAGGCGTTGCACGCCGGTCGTGCCGGTAATGACTTCGGTGGCGCGGTTGGATTCGCGTTTGGTGACGCGACCCATCAGATAGACGGTACCGCGCTCGGTGGTGACCTTGAAGGCATTTGATAACAGGTCCTTGGCATCGACCAGATTGGCCTTGACGCGACTGGTGACCAGGGCATCGGAGGAACGCTGGGTCAACGTCGAATTGCCCAGCACGGCCAGTTCATTGACCACGGCGCGCACATTTTCCACACCGGCAACTACTTTTTCCGCCAGCTGCTTGTCCTGCTCGGAGGGCACTTCACCGGTCAGCAGCAGTTGGCGGTTGTAACTCGTCACGTTGATGTGCACCCGCTCACCCAGGTTCTCGCTGATGCGGTTGCTGGCCTTGATCTGAATGGTGTTGTCTTCCAGCACGGTGCCGGAGGTGCGGCGGTCGGAAGCCACCATCACGCCGCCGGCCATTGCGCCGCCGCCCAAAAGCAAAGGCAACGGAACGCAGCCGCCGATGCCAGCAGCCGCCGCAGCCAGGCTCAAAACGAGCATGGATTTTTGAATCACGGGTTTCATGCAGAGGTTTCCTGATCGCCCAAAAGCTGGGCATCGACCGCATCACAAATGCAATGCAGGGCCAAAATATGCACTTCCTGAACGCGGGCGGTGCGCTCATGCGGCACGCAAATATGCACGTCGGTATCGCGCAGGGCTTGGTTCATCTTGCCGCCGCCGCGCCCGGTCAGACCGATCACCACCATCTCGCGTTCGTGCGCAGCCTCGATGGCAGCCAGCACATTGCCAGAGTTGCCGCTGGTGGAAATGGCCAGCAGCACGTCGCCAGGCTGACCCAGGGCGCGCACCTGGCGCGAGAAGATGACGTTGAAGTCGTAATCGTTGGCGATGGCCGTGATGATCGAGGTGTCGGTGGTCAGCGCAATGGCAGCCAGTTCGGGTCGGTCACGCTCAAAGCGCCCGACAAACTCGGCCGAAAAGTGTTGCGCGTCAGCGGCCGAGCCGCCGTTGCCACAGGCCAGCACCTTGCCGCCACTGGTGACGCAGGCGATGATGGCGTGTACCGCCTCGACAATGGGTTTGCTAAGAGCTTCGGCCGACTGGTATTTCAAGTCGGCGCTCTCGATAAAGTGTTGGTGAATTCGTTGTTCCAGCATGGGGCGATGATACCCGCCCCCTATGAACTGTCTGTGAAGCAGACCACAAACCACGTAATGGTTTTGTTAGCAGATGTCAGCTGGCGTCAAACGCTGCCTGCAACCACTGCACGCCCGCCGACTCGACCAGCACCACATCAAAGCGGCAGGGTGGAGTTTGGCGTTGGCGCAACAGATAATGGCGAGCTGCAAAGATGATGCGACGCTGCTTGACAAGGCCGATGCTAGCAGCCGCACCTCCATGGGCGCCCGAGGATCGGCTGCGCACCTCGACAAACACCGTGGTACCGTCAGGGCTGGCCATGATGAGGTCGATCTCGCCACCACCGCGCCCCGGGCTTCGATAATTGCGCTGCAGCAGACGCAGGCCTTGTTTCTGCAGGTAGCGCAAGGCCAAGTCTTCGGCGGCGTCACCCGACTGTTTGCTGGTGCCGGTATGAAGCGGTGATTTTGATGAAGGAATATCCATTTGAGCGCGTCTTATTCTTCTGCCCGAGTGGCCGCCCGTGAAGCGGCGTCTGAACAGCATTATCCGCAAGGCGCGCTGTATGTGGTGGCCACGCCGATTGGCAACCTGGCCGACATCACCCTGCGTGCCCTGCATGTGCTGGAATTGGTCGATGTCATTGCCTGCGAGGACACCCGCCACACCCAGCAAATGCTGCGCGCCTATGGCATCGACAAGACGGGTGGCCAGTTGCTGGCAGTGCACCAGCACAACGAAACCGAGGCGGCGCAGACGGTCATCGCGCACCTGCGCCAGGGCCAACGTGTGGCCTACGTCAGCGACGCAGGGACGCCCGGCGTCAGCGACCCCGGCGCGCGCCTGACTGCCGTGCTGGTGCTAGCCGGTCTGCGCTGCATTCCGCTGCCCGGCGCCAGCAGCGTCACCACCTTGCTGTCGGTGGCCGGCATAGGCGCCGAAGCGGGCGCAGCCAGTGGCTTTGTGTTCCAGGGCTTTCTGCCCAGCAAAAGCATGGAGCGGGCGCATGCCGTGCAACTATTGGCACAGGAGGCGCGCGCCGTACTGCTGCTGGAGGCGCCGCACCGCATCGAGGCTTTGGCCGAGGCGCTGACAGTGCTAGGCACACGGCCGCTGACCATAGGCCGTGAGCTGACCAAACAGTTTGAAGAAATTGCTACTGTGGCTGCACAGGATTTCAAGCCCTGGCTGCAGGCCGACGCCAACCGCCTGCGCGGTGAATTCGCCCTGCTGCTGCATCCGGCAGCGGTGGCTGCGGAGGGTGGCGACGCGCCGCGCATACTGGCCCTGCTACTGGCCGAGTTACCGCTTAAAACTGCCGTCAAACTGGCCGCCGACATTACCGGCCAGCCGCGCAATGCGCTGTATGAACAGGCGCTGGCGCTGAAGGCCGACAAAGCTGTATAGCGCTTGCAACCAGCGGGCGCCGGGCCAAGTTGGGAACGGCATACTCATTTTTTAATACTCAAGACCCAGTTGGCCAGCAGCTTCAATTCATCCGCGCTCAGCTGGGAATGGGCCGGCATGGGGATGCGGCCCCACTTGCCCTTGGAGCCATACTGGATGGATTGCACCAGTCCCGACGCGGCATCGGGATCGGCCTTGTACTTTTCGGCGACATTGGCATAGGCCGGTCCGACAATTTTTTCGCTCAGCGAATGACAGCTCAGGCAACCAGTGGCCTGTGCCAATTCCTTGGCAGAGGCCTGTTCGGCTGCCGTTATTTCAGCCGCCTGCGCCAGCCCGGACAGGAGCAACAATGAAAGAATGAGATATCGCATGGTATTTTTCGAGCAAAGGGGGCGAGCCCGCGCCTGCGTGCCCACCCCCTGATCTACGGACTATGAATGTTTACTTGCGTGGCAGCTTGAAGGTCCAGACCGAACCACCCTGCTCCAACAAGTTGACCTTCTTGGCCACTTCACCACCCCACAGCGGAACGGCACCACCCCAGCCGGAGACCACGCTCACATACTGTTCGCCATCTTGCGTCCAGGTGATGGGAGGTGCCACGATGCCGGAGCCGGTCTGGAATTGCCACAGCACCTTGCCGGTCTTGGCGTCGGCCGCCTTCAGGTAGCCTTCGGGCGTGCCCCAGAACACCAGGTCGCCGCCAGTGGTCAGCACACCACCCCAGAGCGGCGCGTTGTTCTTGACTTCCCAGGCCATCTTGCCGGTCTTGGGATCATAGGCACGCAAGGAGCCGATATGGTCTTCATACAGCGGACGAATAGTGAAACCCGCACCCAGGAAAGCGCCGCCCTTTTTGTAGCTGATGGGCTCATTCCAGATGTCCATGCCCCATTCGTTGGTGGGCACATAGAACATCTTGTTCTTGGGGCTGTAGGCCATAGGCATCTGGTTCTTGCCACCCAGGAAGCCTGGAGACGCAAACACGGAGGTACCCTTCTTGCCGTCACCGCCAGCCGCTGCCGGATCGCCAGGACGGTTCTCGGGCACGAAGTTCGGACGGCCGGTAGCCAGGTCTATGCCCTTGGCCCAGGTGATGCCATTGACAAACGGGAAGGCATTTTGCAGCTTGCCGGTGGTGGCGTCGATCACGTAGAAGTAGCCGTTGCGATCGGCCTTGCCGCCCATGCGCTTGCCATCCATGTCGAAGGTGATGAATTCGTTGACACCGTCAAAGTCCCACGAATCGTTAGGTGTACCTTGGTAATGCCAGACGATCTTGCCGGTCTTGACATCGATCGCCACGGTGGACGCGGAGTACAGGTTGTCGCCCTTGCGCACGTGGCTGTTCCAGGGGCCGGGATTGCCGGTACCGAAATAGGCCAGGCCGGTCTTGGCGTCATAGGTGCCGCCCAGCCAAGTGGCTGCGCCACCGGTCTTCCAGGTCTCACCGGGCCAGGTGGCGTTGGTGGTACCGGAGATGCCGTTTTCTTTGCCATTCAAATAGCCCATATGGCCTTCGACCACGGGGCGGCTCCAGACCATTTTGCCGGTCTTGGGGTCACGCGCTTCCACGCGGCCGACGACGCCGAATTCGCCGCCAGACACGCCGGTCAGCAGCAAACCTTCTGCAATCAGGGGGGCGGCCGACATGCTGTAACCCGCTGCGTAGTCGTCCACCTTTTCTTTCCAGACCACCTTGCCGGTGTTCTGGTCCAGGGCCACCAGTTGGGCGTCCAGGGTACCGAAGATCACCAGGTTGTCATAGAGGGCCGCGCCACGGTTGACCACGTCGCAGCAAGGCATGATGCCTTCTGGCAGGCGGTGCTCATATTTCCACAGCTTTTCGCCGGTCTTGACGTCAATAGCGAAGATGCGCGAGTAAGAGGCCGTGACAAACATCTTGCCCTTGTAAACCAGGGGCTGCGATTCCTGACCGCGCTGCTTTTCGCCGCCGAAGGACATGGACCAGATCGGTGCCAGGTTCTTGACCGTTTTGGTATTGACAGCATCCAGCGACGAGTAACGCTGGCCCTGGGTGCCCATGCCCCAGCTCAAAACCGAGTTGGTGTCATCTTTAGCAATCATGGCGTCGGTCACCTGTGCTGACACATGGGCGGCAGCGGCCACCATGAGTAGGCCGAATAATTTCTGTTTCACGTATTTGTCTCCTGGCGATTTGTGGCGTTATCCACCTCCCTGGCAGGGAGGTGACTCCGGACTGTCCCGCTGTTTGCAGGCCATGCTTCCGTGAGACCATTTCCGCAAATTCTGTGCCAGTGGCGTCGCCACACTATTGAGCTGCGTTTGGGTCACGCGGAGCGCTTTTCACGTCACAGCCTGTCACACTGTTCCAAATTGAAACGTGCGACAGTCCGCCTTTCAGACCCGGCGCAAGGGCAGGCCCGCACTCGCCTTCCAGCGACCCTGCTTGTCCACCACCAGCAGATCCACGCCCCAGTGCTTGGCCAGTGGCAGCGCGCGGTCAAATCCGGCCATAAAGAACACCTTGGTCAAGGCGTCGGCCATCACGCAGGTGGGGGCCATGACGCTGACGCAGGAAAGCTCGGTGGGCGAATAGCCTGTGCTTGGGTCAAAGATGTGGTGATTGGCAAAGTCGGGGCTGAAGGTGCACTCGTTGTCGGCGGAGGTGGCGACACAACGCCCCTGCAGCGCGACGCGGGTGATCAAGGCATGGGCATCGCGTGGATTGGCCACGCCCAGCGTCCAGTCTCCGTCATGCGCGGGCTTACCAAGGGAGGCCCATTCGTCGGTATCCACCAGGGCGTGCGCAATGCCCATACTCTGCAGCCTTGCCTTGACTTTGTCTGCGGCATAGCCGTGGGCAATGCCATTGAGCGTGACGCCCATCCCTGGGCGCAGCAGGCGCACGGAACGCTCGGAGACTTCCAGGCCACGCCAACCTACGAGTTGACGTGCAGCCTGCACCTCCATCGAGGTCGGCAAGCGCCCCTGTTTCTGGGCTTCTGCAAAAGCTTGCCACAAGGGCTGCACGGTGATGTCAAAGGCGCCCTTGCTGCGCCGTGCCACATCCTGCGAAACGCGCAGGATCGCCAGCAGGTCCGGGTGCGGATGATCGAGTCGGCTGCTGCGATTGAATTCGCAGATGGCGCTGTCTTCCCGGAACAGACTCATCTGGTCTTCGATGTGGCGGATCTCGGCGATGGCCGCATCCAGCGCGCGCTCGGCATGCGCCGCGTCGGTGTGCGCCACCTTTAGCGACATCAAGGTACCCATGGCGTTGAGCGTGCGGCTGGTCCAAGCCAGGTCGCCGGCCCGCGCCTGGCTCCCCGTTACAAAGGCACCCGATGCTGCGGCCCCCAGCCCCAGGCTGAACTGCATAAAGGATCTGCGTCTCATTGCGTGCCTCCTGCCTGAATAATGGGAATTACCGTGGCAGCCTTGCGGACATTGTTGAGCAGCGGCACGCACAGCGCATCGCTCTCGTAAATAACGACGCAGTCCATGCATTGGAAGCATTCCTCGTAATCCACCTTGCCGCTTTTTTCAATCGCCTGATAGGCACAGTCGCTGCGGCAGCGCTGGCAGGGCTGGCCACATTCCGTGCGGCGCTCAATCCAGTCGAAGCGCCGCAGCCGCCCCAAGAGGCCCATGCCAGCACCCAGCGGACACAGGTAGCGGCAGTAACCCTTATAGAAAAACGAACTCAAG
The DNA here is from genome assembly GCA_903845935.1 of uncultured beta proteobacterium. Lineage (GTDB taxonomy): Bacteria > Pseudomonadota > Gammaproteobacteria > Burkholderiales > Burkholderiaceae_C > Allorhodoferax. The sequence continues at coordinate 29,238 of CAIMZI010000011.1, forward strand.
AGCACCGTGGCCACGGCCCAAATAACAAACGGCCAGGCCCGCACAAAGTTCAATGTGATGCTGGTCTTGAAGGGCTCCACCTCCACCAGCCTATCGGTCCACGTGACCGAGATGCAGGCCGACAGCAGAATCACCGCCAGCACGCCGTATTTGACGCGCTTGAGCTGTTTGTCTACGTTGCTTGGCACCCGCAATTGTTTGACACCCAGCCGCTGCGTAAGCTTGGCTGTCAGCTCCTGCAGCGCGCCAAAGGGGCAGAGCCAGCCGCAAAACGTGCCGCGTCCCCAGAGGAAGAAGGTCACTGCCACAAACAGCCAGAGCAGCACCGTCATCGGGTCGTACAAAAAGAAGGACAGGCTGCGTTTGGCAATCAGCGCCTGGATGACGGCGGTGAAATTCACAATCGACAACTGCCCCTGCGCATACCAGCCTATGAAGAACAGGGTGAACAGCAGGTAGCCGGTGCGAAAGCGGTTCAGACGCGCCTGGCTGCGCGTCAGCCACTTCGGTTTGGCCAAGGCCCAGGCCAATACGGCCAGACCCGACACCAGCACCAGCAACTCCCACCAGCGCGAGGTCCAGCTTAAGCCCCAGCTCTTGCTGTCGGAACTGGCGGCCTCGAAATACCTGTCGGGCAGCTCGGCGCTAAAGCCCAGGCTTTTGTTCACCACCTCGGGCATGAACTGGCCCTTGGCTCTGGACACCAGCAGTTCAAAGTTCAGCGGCTGGGACGGGTCCAGCCCGGCCGGCGAAATCACGCGAAACACCCGCCATTGCGCGTCTTTCAACTCCATCGGCAGCACCAGTTGCGTATCCAAATCGAGGTCGCGCATTTCTAGCGGCAACTTGTTCTGATTCAGCGTCAAGCGATCCGGAACGGTGCCGCGCTGAAAGTCTTCACTGACGATACCGTAGCGTCCCTTGGCGATGACCAGCAGGGCATGGTCGCCCGGATCCAGGCGCTTTTGCAAGTAGTCCCAGGTCTGCGGCGGCAACAAATTGCGCCCAGCCGATGGCACATTCAGGTGGGCAAAATAGAGCTCCACAAAGTGCGCATCGGGCGCACGCCTCGCTTCCTCATCCAGCCCTTCCACGGCTGTGCCCTTGAAGGCCGCATCCACCTCGGAATTCTTGAACACCTTGCGCGTTACCAGACCGGCCTTTTGCAAACCGTTCCAGTCCAGCGGCTCAAACACATTCGGGCGGATGCGGGCAATCAGGTCAGGATCGGTTCCGGTGCTGTAGCCCAGCTTGGCGCGCGCCACCTTGAGTGATGCCGCTAGCAGGCTCTGGTTCAGGATGCGCACTGAGGCCGTGGCCTTGGCGACGCCGTCGATATACACGTTGGCGCTATTGGCCTTGGCAGCGCTGTTCTGGCCCAGGCCGATCTTGATGCTTTGCTTGAGCGACAGGTTTTTGTACTGCTCGACAAACTTGAACAGGGGCTGCGGCCCCAGCCCATCCAGAAACACCGGCTCGTGCTGGCTCAGCACCCGCACGTCCATGAACTTGCCGTCCTTGTCCAGCGCCACCAACAGATTAAAGGGCGTACCGGAAAAGCCGGGAATGGCGGCAAAGTCGATCGACTCGAAGGCATAGGCAATGACGTTGGTGCTGGTCAGGTCTTGCGCGTAAATCGGCCAGACCGGTAGGTCGCGCTCCTTCTCGCCCACCACCAGCGGTGCCGCAAAGGCCTGGACCATGTTCTCGCGCGACAGGACACCGGCCTGAGCCACAGCGCAAAAAACCAAACCCAACAAACAGACGCAGGTACGCAGACTTTGTGCAAATTTCCACATAGCCAAGCTCCTCAGCCGCGTTGTTTGATCCAACCGCGCTGCGGGTCATAACCGCGCAAGGCCAGGCCGAAGAAGACTGCGCCGCCGACCAGCACGACGGCAAAGGCCTGTGCGTTGAACTGGCCCTGCAGAGCAAAGCGGATCAGCTCCACCACATAGGTAAATGGGTTTGCTTGTGCAATCTGCACCAGCCACAAGGCGCCCGACTCCTCCACCTTCCACAGCGGGTAGAGCGCGGTGCTGATGAAGAACATGGGGAAGATGACAAAGTTCATGGTGCCGGCAAAATTCTCCAGCTGCTTGATGTAGACCGAGAGCATCAGGCCCAGCGCGGCCAGCATGGTGGCACCCAAAGCCATCACTGGAATGGCCAGCAACCAGTGGGCCAGATCGGCCTCCACACCAAAGGCCAGCGCAATCAGCAAAAACACCAGCATCTGCAGCAGCGACAGGGAGGTGGAGGCCACCAGCTTGAAGGCCAGCAGCCAGCCGCGCGGCAGCGGTGCGGTGAGCAAGAGGCGCATGACACCCATCTCGCGGTCATAGACCATGGAGAGCGAACTCTGCATGCCGTTGAACAGGGCAATCATGCCCAGCAGGCCGGGCAGCATGTAAACCTTGTATTCCACATAGGTCTCGTAAGGCGGGATGATGGCCACGCCAAACACATTGTGAAAGCCTGCCGAGAACACGACGAACCACAACAGCGGGCGCACCAGGGATGAGGCCAGGCGCGAGGGCTGGCGCATAAACTTGAGCAGTTCGCGCCCGACCACGGCGCGCAGAGCCCTGGCCAAATGAATCAGTATTGGCGTGGGCAGAAGGGGTGAGGAATTTATGGACGTGCTGTGCATGGGCTCTCCTTTTCGTCCACACCCAGGGTGTCCAGCACCTCGGTGGGATGCATCACACCATCAAACGGCGCCACGGCTGCCACACCATCGGCATGGGCTAAAAACACAGGCTGGCGCAGTTGGCCGTCCCAGGCACGGAATGTCAGGCGTGGGCCCTTGAAGCCGTCCACCGCCACCTGGCCGCTGCGCAAAAGCTTGAGCTGCTCGGTCACGCTGGACTTGGGTTTTTCGCTCAACACCGCCACCACCGCCTTGACCGCAGCCCAGGCGGCCCAGTCCTGCCCGGTCATGGGCCGGTGCGCAGAGCGCATAAAGCGGCGCGACAACTGCGGCCCGCCATTGAGGCCCCACTGCGGATGCCAGGCCAGCGCCACCAGGCCGTTGGCGCCCAGCACCGGGCGCGGCCATTGCGTATTGAAAGGCACGCCACGGGCAAACTCGCCATCGCTGTCTATCACCTCCACGACGTCATAGGACTTGTCATTGGTCAGCAGGCGCACATTGCTTTGTTCGCGTTCACGCGGGTCGGTGGAGAGCTTGAACGCGGTTTGTTTGGCCGTCTTGATGCCATAGCGCTTGGCCGAGCGCAGCCAGGCCTCGAGCTGCAGCTTGTCCTGCGCCCTGGGGCCGTACAGCACCAGCGCCTGGTTCCAGGAGCGCGCCGCCAGGTACTGCGCCAGCGCGTCGCTGCGCATGGCCTCGCTGGGATAGGTGTGCAAGAGATTGGCCATGCAGGCCGTGCCGCGCAACGCGTCCAGGCCCGAGCCGATGTTGAAAATAAGGGCCGAACCCAGGGCGGCGGACGTACTGGCGAGGGCGGACTTCATTTCCGAATCCGGCAGATCCAGCAGCACATACTGCAGTTTGGCGGCATTCATCTGAGCGACCACCCGAGGCAGGTCCGCGCTATTGGCAGCCAGGAAGCTCCTGAGCACCAGCTTATGACCCACTGCATCCAGCTCCGGGGCGGATTCCTCCACGGCCACGGCGGCTCCTTCCAGGGCCCGGCCACCGGGCTGAGCCGGATAGTTATGCTCCAGTCGGCGCGGCTGGTAGCGCGCATCGTCTTCCAGGCCCAGCACGCCCACGGTCAGGGTGGCGGCCGTGGCGAGCTGCTGGGCCCATGCCAGGGCTAGCAGCAATAGCCACTGCATCAAGCGGTTTTGCATCATGTCTTGGTCTCGTTATTCTTCAGTCGCAGGTGTTCAAAATGGAACACCCGAAGCCATTTTCCCAAGATTTCTGCAAGATTGGTGCCAGTGCCGGGACAAATCGCAGTGCCGCGACTGGGCCAATGCGGAGTGGAGCGCTGGCAAGGCGCGCCAGTTCGCCGCTTCGAGTCCAGGAAGCTTGACTGAATTTTGCTCAAGATCAAAGATTTGCAATGCCCATGGCATGAGCATGCGCTTTGCAAAGTTTGCGGCAATCGCACCTGCTATGCTGCTTTCAGCGGTGTCGCAAAAGGGGTTTGCAAAAACCCTGGCCCTGCCACCCGCCTTGACCCAACCATAAGGAGAATGAGCATGAAATTGACCATCAGCGGACACCATATCGACGTTACCGACGCGCTGAAGTCCTACGTCACGGCCAAGCTTGAAAAAATCACCAGCCACTTTGATGATGTGGTCGATACCAAGGTCACCTTGTCGGTTGAAAAACATAAGGAAAAGGACGGCAAGCGCGCCGAGTGCACGCTGCATCTCAAGGGAGCCGATCTGTTTGCAGAGTCCTCCGATGCCGACCTGTATGCTGCCATTGATGACATGGCCACCAAGCTCGAACGTCAAGTCATGCGCCACAAGGAAAAAATCCAGAGCCATGCCAAGGAAGCGCCCAAGCGCGCTCCGGTGCTCTGAGCGCAGCCGTCCAGGGGAATTGACCGCATGACCACACCCAAAATCCTGTCCTTCCAGGATGCAATGAAGGCGGCAGAGGACGAGTCGGCCACAGAGGTTGAAGTGGGCGAACTGGTGTGCCGGGAAGATGGTTACTACTGGCTGCCAGCCGACGGAGGGCAGGAAGTAGGGCCGTTTGCCACCATGGAAGAGGCACTTGCCGAAATGGAACCTGTCGATGCCGACGAAGAGACCGAACCAGGCGAATCGCTGGAAGAGGCCGAAGACGAACTCGGCATTGCCGACTGGATTGACCCCGACACCGGCGAGCCGGCCGAAGGGCTTTCCACACCGCGCCTGCACGACGAGTAAGCCTGGCCATAACAAGTGCGCTTGTTGATCTATGTCATTTGACTCGTACAGCCCTTGCCTATGGTGATAGGCTTGACACAGGCGAGAAGAAGGTTCGTGCCTGTGCCATTCCCTCCACAGCCAAGGACTTCCGAGTGAACGACGCCCAATTCAGCACCCCCGATTTTCGTGATCCGCGCTTTGTCAGCCACCTGACCAGCGACACCTTCGCCATGATTCTGGCCGGCGGCCGCGGCAGTCGCCTGCACCAGTTGACCGATTGGCGCAGCAAGCCGGCCGTGCCCTTTGGCGGCAAGTTCCGCATCATTGACTTCACGCTATCCAACTGCGTCAACTCCGGTGTGCGCCATGTGGGCGTGGCCACGCAATACAAGTCGCAAAGCCTGATACGCCACCTGCAACTCGGCTGGAGTTTTTTGGACGGGCGCCTGGGGGAGTTCATCGAAATCATGCCGGCTCAGCAGCAGGTCAACGAGTCGAGTTGGTACCGCGGCACCGCCGACGCCCTGTTCCAGAACATGCGCGAGATCCGCGCCTCCAAACCCAAGTATGTGCTGGTGTTGTCGGGCGACCATATCTACCGCATGGACTACGGCCGCATCCTCGCGTCCCACGTGGCGCGCCAGGCCGACCTGACGGTGGCCTGCATCGAGGTACCGCTGGAAGAGGCCAAGGGCTTTGGCGTGATGGCGGTCGACAAGGAGCAGCGCATCACGGCTTTCGAAGAAAAGCCGAGCGCCCCAAAAAGTCTGCCGGGCAAGCCGGGCACGGCCCTAGCCAGCATGGGCATTTATGTGTTCAATGCGGCCTTTTTGTTTGAACAACTGCAGCGCGACGCCGATGAACCGCATTCCAGCCACGACTTCGGCAAAGATCTGCTTCCCCACTGCGTCAAGCGCTACCGCAGCTTCGCCCAGAGCTTTTCCGACAGCCATGTCGGCGAGGAAGGCAAGCCACCCTACTGGCGCGACGTCGGCACGCTGGACGCCTACTGGGAGGCCAATATGGACCTGGTGCAGGTGCTGCCGCAGCTCAATCTCTACGATGAACACTGGCCGATCTGGACCTGGCAGCCGCAAAGCCCACCGGCCAAATTTGTGTTTGACCACGAGGGACGGCGCGGTGCCGCACTGGACTCCACAGTGTCGGGCGGCTGCATCGTCAGCGGCGCCACGGTGCGCCGCTCCATGCTATTTTCTGGCGTGCATGTGCACAGCCATTCGCTGGTGGAAGATTCCATCGTGTTGCCCAATGTGCAGATTGCGCGCCATTGTGTTCTCAAAAAATGCATCATCGACAAGGACTGCAAAATCACCGAGGGCATGCGCATTGGCGTGGATGCCGAGGCCGACCGCAAGCGCTTTCGGGTAACGGATTCCGGCATCACCCTGGTCACCCGGGACATGCTGGAGGCGGTATAAACGGGTGCTCACTCTGCGCAATTTCCACGTTTCCCCATTAAGAGGCCGCATCTGAACCCCATACCCAGCACCGAAATCTGGTACACCGCCACCATTCCCACAGAAGGTCTTCAGGTCGATGCCTCTAGCCAGCAGACGCTGCTGCTGTCGCTGGAGTCGGGTGGAGCCAACTGGATGAGTTCCTGCCGCAATGGCAGCTGCCGTACCTGCATTGGCAAGCTCGAACAGGGCAGCGTGCGTTACGGAATCGAATGGCCGGGCCTGAGCAGCGAGGAAATGGGCGAGGGCTACGCCCTGCCCTGCGTCGCCTATCCCTGCTCGAATGTGGTGATCAGCCCGGGCTGATCTGGCCGTAAACGCTGTTGGCCAGCGCCATCAGCGTGGCGCGGTCCACCTGGCCGGATAGCGCGTAGCCAAAGCCCTTTTCGGCCCAGTAAAAGCTGGGCACGGCGGCATCGGGCTCAAAGTGGAACTGCGTGGCCTGCAGGTCGGTGGCGTTGGCCGTTTTTGCCAGCGCGCCCAGGTACAGGGTGATGCGCTGGCCCTGCGCGTTCTGGAACATGAACTGGGCGCGCGCGCCCGAATCTCCTGGCAGCAGGCGTCCGCCGACCAGCGCAAAGCCCTGCGGCTCCAGATTGGGAATCTTCAAAGGCTTGTCCAGGCGCTTGGACAGCCACTGCAGCAGATGCTCCTGCTCGGCGGCCAGCACCTCCACGGGATGGCGCTTTTCAGGCAAATAAACCGCATGGGCAAAACCGGCCTGGCGCACAAATTCATGCTCAATTCGGCCCTTGGCCAGGTTGGCAGACGGGCTGCCGGGCAGGAAGCCGTGTGAGGACCAACCCAGGCCAAAGGCCAGCAGCACGGCAGCGGCCATGGCCAGCCACTGGCGGCTATGCGCAGTCTGCAGCTGCAGGTCTTCCACGCGCCGGGCCGCATCCAGCAACACCGGTGGCAGGGGCTGCGCTAGCACCTCGCGGTGCAGCTCGCGCAAGGCAGCGTCCAGCGCAGCATCGCGGCCCTCGGAGTGTTCGATTGGGGATGTCATGGCCTTGATCACAATCTCATTTCAAGCGCACGACGATAGGCGCTGCCCTTGCCATCGCAGGCTCGGCCTGGCGCGGCTCGTCCAGCAGCTCACGCATGCGGTCTCTGGCGCGCGAAAGGCGGGACATCACCGTGCCCAAGGGCACGCCGGTGACCTTGGCCACCTCGGCATACGTCATCTCTTCCACGCTCACCAGCAAGAGCACGGCGCGCTGGTCCATGGGCAGGCGCAGCAGGCAGCGCTGCAGATCCAAAGCCAGGCCGGGCGCGGCCTGCGGTGCCTGCAGCTCGTGCGCCACATCGTCCAGATCGACCGCACGACGCTGCGCCGCCTGGCGTTGCACTTGGCGCAGCTGACTGATGAACAGGTTGTGCATCAGCGTGAACAGCCAGGCGCGCAGATCAGAGCCGGCCAGCCACAGGCGCCAGCGCGAGCAGGCACGCTCCAGCGTGTCCTGCACCAGATCGTCCGCAGCCCAGGCATCGCCCGTCAAGGCCCGCGCATAGCGGCGCAAACCTGGAATGTGGGCGACGAGAGACTGGCGGCTCATGGTAGGCGCAATCTGGCCAACTCAGCAAATTCAGGGCTTGGCGACTTGCCAGACCTTGTTGAAGCCGTCACCGGTCTTGTCGCCCGGCTTGGCATCTTTGGCCCAGTAGTACAGCGGCTTGCCCTTCAAGGCCCATTGCTTCTTGCCGTCGTCGCGGGTCAGCACGCTGTAGTCGCCGCTGGCCTTGTCGGTCTCGGCTGCCATCAGCGGTGGCCAATTGGTAGCGCAGGGACCGTTGCAGACCGACTTGCCGCTGCCCGCTGCGTCCTTGTCAAAGGTGTAGAGCGTCATGCCGTTGGGGCCAGTCAGCACGCCATCGGCCACCATGGCCGGGGCGCTAGCCATGGAGGCACAGCCGCCCAGTACGGCAACACTCAGGGATGCTGCCAACGCGATGCGGTGCAGGCTGGAAAAGTTTAGGTTCACGGGTTTCTCCGGTAAGTTGGTGCACCAACATGTGTGCATGGGAGTAAACGCCGAAGCAGGCGCATTTATTCCCCGCCCCATCAAATAAATTTTCGGCAACGCAACATGGGCAAAATGCAGCTTGAACGCACGATATACACAGGCCATGGAACCAGCGACACCGCCACTGCACAATTCTATTTTTCAGAACAGCTTTGACTATGCAGCGGTGGGCATGGCCCATATGTCGATAGATGGCCGCTGGCTGCGGGTGAACCGCAAACTCTGCGAGATCAGCGGCTACAGCGAGCAGGAGTTGCTGACATTGTCCTTTCAGGGCATTACCCACCCCGATGACGGTGCGCGCGACCGCGAGCACCTGGCGCAACTGCTGTCCAACGCCATCCCGTCCTACTCGGTGGAGAAGCGCTACATTCGCAAGGACCGCAGCGTCATCTGGGTGCTGATCCAGGTTTCGGTGGTGTTCACGCCCGAGGGCCTGGCCGACTACGGCATCTCGGTGATCCAGGACATCAGCGAAAAAAAGCAGGCGGCGCAGCTAATTGAAAGCATGGCCTATAGCGACCAGCTCACCGGCCTGCCCAACCGCGCCCTGCTGGGCGACCGCCTGCACCAGGCCATGACGCTGGCACGGCGACGCGGCCGCACGCTGGCCGTGGTGCTTCTGGACCTGGACGGCTTCAAGGCCATCAACGACAAGTATGGCCACGCCACCGGTGACCTGCTGCTGCGTGCCCTGTCGGTGCGCATGAAGGACGGCCTGCGCGAGGGCGACACGCTGGCGCGCCTGGGTGGCGACGAGTTTGTCGCGGTGTTCCTGGACCTGGTGGACAGCAGGGCCAGCGCGCCCTTGTTGGCGCGCCTGCTCACGGTGTCTTCACAAGCATTGCCGGTGGGCAGCCTGAACCTGCAGGTCTCGGCCAGTCTGGGCGTCACCTTCTACCCGCAGGCCGAAGAGGTGGACGCAGACCAGCTGCTGCGTCAGGCCGACCAGGCCATGTACCAGGCCAAGCTGGCAGGCAAAAACCGCTACCACGTCTTCGACGCCGACAACGACCGCACGGTGCGCGGCCACCTGGCCAGCGTGGAGCGCATACGCAGCGCACTGCAGCAGCAGGAATTTGTGCTGCACTACCAGCCCAAGGTGAATATGCGCACCCGGTCGGTGGTGGGCGTGGAGGCGCTGATCCGCTGGGCCCATCCGCAGGCTGGGCTGCTGCAGCCGGGCGAATTCCTGCCCCTGATTGAAAACCACAGGCTCGCGGTGGACCTGGGTGAATGGGTCATCCACCAGGCCTTGCAGCAGCTCAAAAACTGGCAGAGCCAGGGCATCACCCTGCCCATCAGCGTCAATATCAGCGCCATGGAAATCCAGCAGGCAGATTTTCTGGAGCGCCTGAAGACCGCCATGCAGGCCTTCCCGAATTTGCCAGCGCACAGCCTGGAGCTGGAAATTCTAGAAACCAGCGCACTGGTAGACCTGGACCAGGTGGCCCACTTTATTGCCCAATGCGCGGAGCTCAGTGTCGGCTTTGCCATTGACGACTTCGGCACCGGCTATTCCTCACTGACCTATCTGAAGCGCCTGCCGATTCCGGTGGTGAAGATTGACCAGAGCTTTGTGCGCGACATGCTGCTGGACCAGGACAACAAGTCCATACTCGACGGCATTTTGTGGATCATGCGCCAGCTCGGGCGCAGCGTGATTGCCGAGGGTGTGGAAACACTGGAACATGGCCGCGCCCTGATGGACCTGGGCTGCGAGCTGGCGCAAGGCTATGGCATCGCCCGGCCCATGGCGGTGGAGAAATTGCCGGCCTGGATGGCGGCCTGGGAGCGCGATGCCGACTGGCAGGCGGTGTCCCTGGTACCGCGCACCGCGGTCTGAGCACTACGCTGGCAGACGTGCTGCGCGCCTGGCTTTGCAGGACGGACACAAAAGCGCAAGACAATGGCAGACTTTTGCGACGCCATCGGAGTACCCCCTTGATTCAGACCAGCCAGCTCTCCTACAGCTACCCGGCTAGCAGCGCCCTCCACTTTCCCGACGTGGATGTGGCACAAGGCAGCGTGGTCCTGTTGAGCGGCCCATCGGGCTGTGGCAAGTCCACCTGGCTGGCCCTGGTCGCAGGTCTGGTCAAGCCCGGCGCCGGTAGCCTGACGGTGGCGGACCAGTCCCTGGCCACACTGACCGGGATGGCCGCCGATGCGTGGCGCGCCCGAAACATTGGCTTTCTGCCGCAAAAACTCCATCTCAGCGCCGCCCTTACCGTGGCACAAAACCTGGCCATGGCCCAATGGGCTGCCGGTCAAAACGAGGACCCGCAACGCATTGCCGCCACCCTTGTCAGCCTGGGCGTGGCCGAACTGGCGCGACGCAAGCCGGCGCAGTTGTCTGGTGGACAGGCCCAGAGGGTAGCGCTGGCACGCGCCGTGTTGCTCAGCCCCAAGGTTCTTTTGGCCGATGAACCCACGGCCAGCCTGGATGATGAGGCGGCGGCCTTTGCGATTACTTTGCTGGTGAAAACCGCCCAGGCGCAAGGCGCGACCCTGGTGATTGCCACCCACGACGCCCGCGTAGCCCCCCTGATTCCATTGGCCGCAAACGGCCAGCCCGGTTACACCGCCCTGAAACTCTCGCGCCAAAAAGCCAGCCTATGAAAACCATTGCACTCTCCTGGCGCTACCTGTGGTCGCGTCCCCTGGGGGCAGCACTGAACGTGTTGCTGCTCAGCCTGGGCCTGGCGTCCATCACCTTTTTGCTGCTGGTCAGCTTTCAACTGGACAAGGCCTTTGAGAAAGACCTGGCCGGTATTGATGTGGTGGTCGGTGCCAAGGGCAGCCCCATGCAGCTCATTCTGTGTGGCGTGTTTCACATCGATGTTCCGCCGGGCAATATTCCACTCAAGGCGCTCAAGGCGCTGGAAAAAAACCCCCTGATTGCCTCGGTGATTCCACTCAGCCTGGGTGACAACCTGCGCGGCTTTCGGATCGTTGGCAGCTCGCACGACTACCTCACACATTACGCTGCCACGCTGGCGCATGGCCGCAACTGGGACGCGCCCATGCAGGTGGTGGTGGGCTCCATCGTGGCAAAAAAATTAGGCCTTCAAGTCGGCAACAGCTTCGTCGGCTCGCACGGTCTGGGCGCGGGTGGGCATCTGCATGGTGACAACCCGTACCAGGTGGTGGGCATTCTGCAGCCCAGCGGCACCGTGTTGGACCGGCTGATCGTGACCGACACGGCCTCGGTCTGGAAGGTACACGAGGACTACTCGGCCGTGGACGCCGAGGACCGCAAGATCATGGAGGACGAGCGCGAGGTCACCATGGCCCTGATCCATTACAAGACACCGCTGGCGGCGATGAGTTTTCCGCGCATGGTAAACACCAGCACCGAGATGCAGGCAGCATCCCCGGCGGTAGAAATTTCGCGCCTGCTCAACATGCTGGGCATTGGCACCGATGTGCTACGCGCCTTTGCCGGTGTGCTGTTGCTGACTGCGGGCTTGAGCGTATTTATTGCGCTGTGGAGCGCGGTGCGCGAGCGCCGCTCCGATCTGGCCTTGCTGCGCATGCTGGGTGCGCCACCGGGCAAGATTGCGGCACTCTTGATGGGCGAGGCCCTCTGGCTGGGCGTGATGTCGGCCGCACTGGGTGTGGCCGGTGGCCAGGCCCTCACCGCACTGATCGGCTGGATGCTGCAACTCGACAACTCGCTGCTGATAGGCGGCCTGGTTTGGCCGGTGGAACTACTCTGGGTGCCGGCTCTGGCCTGTGGCGTGTCGCTGGCGGCTGCCATTCTGCCGGCCGCTGGTGCCTACCGCGTCAGCGTGCTGGAGCTGCTTCAATCCAGATGATGGAACGAGGCCGCAACTCGTCGCCATAAACAACAGCCAGCATCGGCGTGGCGGTGTTTGCACGGTGCGCGTGCACGCTCCTCACTGAGAAAAGGCCTGTGCTTCTTCGCGCAACTGCAGGGCGAGCGCACAGGACAGGCCTAAACGGCGCAGCAGCCAGGGCGACAAATCGCTATCGAAGGGATCTGGCAGCGCCTCGGCCCATGTATCGCCTCGCGCTGGCGGTGACAGCGGAGCAGTCCCTTCGGTCTGGCCCATCAGCGCCGCCTCCATCACTGCAGCGGATTGCAGCAGGGCTTGGCCGACCTGCTGCATCTGCAGGCGATCGCGGCGCAGCAAGAGCATGGTCTTGATCGAGGTGAGCTGCGCCAGCAACTGGTAGCTGCGCGCCAGGATGCGACCCAGCGGCTCCAGTGGCGGCTGCACCGCGCGCGGCTCCACCAGGGCACGCTGGGTAGCTTGCACCAGGGCCGACAGGGTCTCATAGCAATCGCGGCGCGCCAGCCGCCATTCCAACTCGGGCGCATTCTCCATGCTTTGCAGCTGACCCAGGGTCAGCGAAATGCGGGCATAGCGGGCCTGTGCCGTCAGCGCGCGCGCCACCAGGGCGGCGATCTGATGGCGCTCCCAGGACGGCAGCACATAGCTAAAGGCCCAGGCAATCGAGACACCGAGCAAGGTGTCGGCCACGCGCTCCAGCACATCAAAGCCCGGGCTGATGCCGGCATTGACCATATGCGCCTGCACCAGGCCCAAGAGCGTGGCGGCCACCGCCGTCACCAAATACAGGCGCAGGGCGAAGGCATGGGCGACGGCCTGGGCCACGGTCAGCACCAGCAACATCAGCCACACCGGCAGATGCGCCGCCAGCACCAGGCCGGCCAGCAGGCAGCCAATCAGCGTGCCCAGCACCCGGCTGTTGCGCCGCTCCAGGGTTTGCGCCAGGCTGCCGCGCAGCACCACCACGACGGTCAACAAAATCCAGTAATCGTGCGTGCCCCAGGGGCTCAGCAGACCCAGGCCATAGGCAAAACCGATTGCCAGCGCGGCGCGCACGGCATGGCGCAGAGTCGGCGCTTCCCAGCGCCAGATCGCCACAAAGGGTCGCCAGGACCAGGCCGTGGTACTGACAAACATCTGCCAGTTGGCTTTGATCAGGTCCGTGTCGGGCCTGGCCTCGCCGGTCAGCAGTGCGCCTATGCGCAAGGCTTCGTCATTGAGATTGCCAACCCGATTGGCCAGGCCACGTGCCAGCATGGCGATGCGGGTTTCGTCGTCGCCGGAACCGGCATCCCAGACCAGGGCGGCCAGCTCGGGGCGGCGGTTGCTCAAGCCCACAGGCGTCTGGCCTTGCAGCAGGGCCAGGGCGAATTGCTCGATGTCCTGGGCAAGAGCCTGCTCCACATCGTGCAGTCCCTGCATCGCCAGAAAATGGCCGCTGGCCGCACTCAAGGCCTCCAGGTCCAGCTCGCAGGCCGTCAGGTGGTCGCGCATTTCCAACACCGCCAGCAGGATCGCTGCGAGTTGCTGACGGCGCGCCGACACCGGCGACTCCAGCACGATGTCGCGCGCCGCCTGCAACTGGTCATTGAGGGCAGCCTGCTGGCGCAACAGCACGCCGATCAAGGGCACTTGCCGACGCCGGTCGGCCGCTGCGGTCTGCACGAACTGCTCGGCCTGGGTGCGCATCAGCTGCGCCAGCGCCAGCAGCGTATCGGCCAGCAGCTGGGTGCGGTAACGCGGGTTCAGCAGGGCATTGGCCGCAGTGGCATAGGCCAGATAGAGGGCGGTGCCCAGGGCAAAGTTGCGCGTGCTGTCCAGTGCCTCTGCCAGGCCACCGTGCTGCGGCACGGCCATGGAAAAAATCATGGCAAACATGGCCGACACGGCCAAGGGCAGTCCGCGCTTACCCCAGGCGCCACCCAAAAAAGCCAGAAAGCTGGCCGGCACCAGCAACAGGCCCAGGTACAGAGGCCGGTCATGCAAGGCCTGGACGGCGAAAAACAGCGGGATGCCGACCAAGGCGGCCGGCAGCAAGTGCCAGAACTTGCCCTTGACGGGCGCGGCCATATCAGGCGGCGTACAGACGATCACGCCAATGGAGGCGGCACCGGCAGCCGCCGCACCGAACAGCAGGTGCACCGAGGCCGAGATCAGCAGCAGGCCCAGCGCCGCAGAGGCGCCATTGAGCACGTAATAGCTCAGCAGCAGGCGCAGCAATTCACGGACCTGGCGGCGGTGCATGGCGGGCGCCATCACAGCGGCAGCGGCTAGCGCGGCTTGCGCCTTGCACTGAGTACATCATGCAGTTCCACCAGGGCCAGGCTCAGCTTGTGCTTGGGGTCCAGGTGGATCATGGGCAGGCACTGCTCATGCGACTCGCGGATGCGCACGCTGGAAGGCAAATAGGGCTGCAGCACCGGCAGACCTTCGGCAATAAGCTCGTCGACTAGACGCTGTGGCAAATTGGCACGCGGCTGAAACTGGTTCACCACAATGCCCTTCACCTCCAGACCGGGGTTGTGGTCGGACTTGATTTCCTGCACGTTTTCCAAGAGCGTGTAGAGGGCCTTGCGCGAGAAGTCGTCACAGTCAAACGGGATCAAACAACCGCTGGCGCCTATCAGGGCCGAGCGGGTGTAAAAATTCAGCGCCGGTGGCGTGTCGATATAAATACGCTCGTAATCTTCGGCCAACTGCTTCAAGGCTTCGCGCAGTTTGTAGATTTTCTGGCGCGATTCCAGCTTGGTCTGCAACTCGTTGAGCTCGGGGTCCGAGCCCATCAGGTGCAGGTTCTCGAACGGCGTCTCCACGATGTAGTCCGACAGCACGACCGGCTTGAAGCTGTAGCCTAGGCAGTATTCAAAAAAGCCACCGACATGGGCGCCTTCGGGTGCTGAGCTGTCGCCCATCAGGTAGCTGCTGGAGTTTCCCTGGGGATCCAGGTCAATGACCAGGGTGCGCAGCCCCTGTGCAGCGCTGATGGCGGCGAGGTTGCAGGTGATCGTCGATTTGCCGACGCCCCCTTTTTGGTTGAATACAACAAGCGCCATTCTGCGGGTTCCTTCACTTCATACATAGTCCGGTCAGACGTTTGAGTGTAGCCGCAGGCATCACAGCGCCGCCCTCCCTACCGCGGACCAACAGCCCTGCGGGCCCGGGAGCGCGTCGAGCCATATCGGTCAAGCGGTTTCGTACACCGTGCGATGTGCCGCATGCGCTGCATCGAGCATTTTTTTCTGAACCCTCAAAAACTCCATCAGCCCCTGCTTTGCAATGTTCAGGGCCTCCAGTTTCAATGTGGCAGACTGGGCCAGGACGGCGTCCGCAGACCTTGACTGGCGGCGGGTTCTGGCAATTTCGCTAGCCAGCCAATCACCGAATTCACTTGACCTGATCGATTCAGCCATCATGATTACCTTGGGATTATTAAAATAGCAAGAGTCTCGCGCATGCTCCGGACGCACGCAAATTCTCATCAATACTCAGAATTCGGGGAAATCAGTTGACCAGTGCATGATCCAAAAATGCATAACCCTTGCCGTAAATGGACCGAATGGGAAGCTCCAAATGCATGTCCTCCATTACCTTGCTGCGCAAACGGCTGATCAAGGCCTCCATTCTGTGTCCCGTGCTGGCCAGCCCTTGCGTATCCAGGGACGCCAGCAGTTCTGCGCGCGATGCCTGCTGCCCTGATGCCCGCACCAGGGTGCTCAGCAGCAGAACCTCCTGTTGGCTCAACTTGCAAACCTTGCCATTGGGTCCCGACAGCGTCAGTCGCACGCTATCCAAGCGCCACTGCACCGGCATCGCTGCGGCACTGACCATAGAGAAACGCTTTTCGCACGCACGTCTCAAGACACTCTGCATGGTCGCGTCCAACTCTTCTGGGTCCACCGGTTTGACCAGATAGGCATCCGCACCGCCCTTAAGTCCCTGGATGCGCAACTCACGCTCGCTGCGCCCGGTCATCATGACAATCCCTGCGCGCACATAGGGGCGTACCCGCAGGCAAAAATCCAGGCCACTGCCGTCGGGCAAATTGATGTCCAACAGAAGCAGCGCAAAGCCCTGATCCAGCACCTGTTCTGCAGCGCTCAGCGTGCCTACCCCATGGACCGTGTAGCCGACAGAAGACAGGTAGTCTGACAATTCAAAACGCAAATCCTGGTCATCTTCGACCAACAAAACGGAGCTCATGCGAGGTTCCCCGGTGTATCGGATGAAAGCGGCAGGGTCAACGTAAAAACGGCTCCACCACCCGGGCGATCCGCATAGTTCAAGCTGCCGCCGTGCGCGTGGGCGACGCGCTGGACGATGGCCAGGCCGATACCAAAGCCGCCCTTGAAGTCAGATTGCTGCATTCGGTTGAATATGGAAAACAGGCGAGCTCTGTGCTCAGGGTGAATGCCGAGGCCCCGGTCGCTGACGCGAAAATGCAGCGCCGTGTCCGCAAATATTTCCAGCGCAATGGCAACGCGCTCGGGGCCGTACTTGGCGGCATTGGTCAATAAATTTTCCAGGCCCATGAGCAACAAATTCTGATCCAAGCAAACTAAAGTGGGAACGCCCTCGGAATAGTCCGTCTCAATGACGCAGTCCACAAAAAGTGCCCGGACATGCTGCAGGCCTTCTTCCGCTATTTGACGCGGGTCGGCAGGGGCCAGCTGGGGCAAGAAATCGGCGTTGGCCAAGCGCTGCAACGTCAGATGCCGGTCGATCAAGCTACTCATTCGTTCGCCATAGCCCTTGATCCGCCGGGTCCGGGCCAGCGCTTCCTGCTGCGCATCAGTCAAGACATGTTCAAGATTTCTGACACCGCTCACGATGGCCGCCAAGGGCGAGCGCAGTTCATGTGCCACGAAGGAGAAAAATACGGTTTGCTCTTCGCGTAATTTGCGTTCATTCACAAGCACCAGCTTGGCTGCCTGGATCTCACCCAAGGCGACATCCCGTTCGCTTTTGACCGATTGCGAGTCGATAAAGATGCCGACGTGCACCAGAAAGATATAGATAGCCAGACCTGGAATCCAGCTCAATTGGGTAAGGTCGTTGGCGGGCAACCATCCCATGAATATCAATCGTCCGGTCAACATGGATCCGATCAAGATCACGTGCGCAGCAAAAAAATAGCCCACACCCCTTGCGTTGGAACGCCAGCGAATCCACGACATGCCCCCGGTGCACAACACCACCAGCAGCGAGACGAGCTGTAACAGAGGTCCGCCCCAGACGTTGTACAGCTTGAAAAAACGGGTCAAGGGAGCAGCCAGGGCGAGGCCAGACGCCAGCATTAAAAACTGGCCCAGACGGGGAAAGTCGGCGTAAATGTTCAGCGCATGGCCAAACACCAGCACCAGCAAAACCGTATTGAATGCCAGTGACCAAGGTACCATCAGATCCACAAGCAGTGGCATGGTGGGCGCGAGGAACTGCGCAAAAAACCCCAGACCGGTGGCAACCAGCAAGAGAGAGTTGAACGTCAGAATGGTGAAAAACAGGAATCTTCTATCACGAGTGGATGCGCCGTAAATCACCGAAATCAAGAACGACATGCAAATCATGCCAAGCACCGCGCCGAAATAGAAGTTCTCCTGTTGCGCCTTGTCCCGCAACGCGTCGGGTTGCCAAACCAGCAACTCGCCAGCCAAGCTGGAATGTGACACCAAACGCAGATAGAAGGTCTGCGGTCTGACGTCGGGAAATGCGAGTGAAAATGCCGGGAAACGAAACTTTAGCGCGCGGTCCGCAAACGCAAACTGGTTGCCCGCCTGCGCGACCGTAAAACCCGATGCCGATTGCGAGTAAAGGCGAAAGTCGTTGATAAAGGGATTGCTCAACTCCAGAAACCAGGTCTGCGGCGCAGACTCCTGGCGCTGCAAGCGCAGGCGCAACCAGACGACTTCTTTTTCATAGCCCAGCAGCCCATTCAGTGGCACGAACCGGGCAGCAAGGTCGGGGCGCTCCAGGTCTTCTACCGAAAGCGTTCCGGTGGTGTCCCGCAAGACGGCGATGTCGGAGCCGCTTGGCAGGTACTTTGCTTGGTCTGCCGACAACACGCCAGCTTCGCACCCCAGATGAGCAAACGCCACAAAAATCCAAGGGATGAGACTGCGCAGCATTTTTCGGTTCATCCACATGCCTCGACTCTCTTTGCATTTTTATCTGTGTGCCGATTTTAATTCACACAGATGCATACGCGCATGGTTTTTCATAACACATCGGAGAAAACGATCTGCATGGTTTTTAGGCATGAGCTGCCAGCCCAATAGGCATGCGGGTTTGAGCTGCTTACCCCAGGGTTATCCCCAACTCAGCGCACAGATTGTGTGGAGGGATGGGAGGCTTGCAGCGACTGCCAGAGCGCCTCCATATTGTGTGCGACTGCAGCGTCCATGGCCATGGGCCGGCCCCATTCGCGGCTGGTCTCGCCCGGCCATTTGTTGGTGGCATCAATCCCCATCTTGCTGCCCAGGCCGCTGACCGGCGAGGCAAAGTCCAGGTAGTCGATCGGGGTGTTGTCGGCCAAGAGCGTGTCGCGGATCGGGTCCACCCTTGTGGTGATGGCCCAGATGACTTCGGCCCAGTCGCGGATGTTGACGTCTTCATCCACCACCACAATAAATTTTGTATACATGAACTGGCGCAGAAAACTCCAGATGCCAAACATGACACGGCGCGCATGGCCCGGATACGATTTTTTGATCTGCACCACGGCCATACGGTAACTGCAGCCCTCGGGCGGCAGGTAGAAGTCGGTGATTTCGGGGTACTGGCGCTGCAGCAGCGGCACAAACAGCTCGTTCATGGCCAAGCCCAGCATGGCCGGTTCGTCCGGCGGCCGGCCGGTGTAGGTGGAGTGGTAGATGGGAGAGCGCTTCTGCGTAATGCGGTCTATGGTGAAGACGGGGAAGGCGGCCTGCTCGTTGTAATAGCCGGTATGGTCGCCGTACGGACCTTCCAGTGCGTGCTCGTAGCCGCTGGGATGATTGGCATCCGGGTAGATATGGCCTTCGAGCACGATTTCGGCGGAGGCCGGCACGCGCAGCTCGCTGCCAATCGCCTTGACCAGCACGGTGCGACTGCCGCGCAAGAGGCCGGCAAACTGGTATTCACTCAAACTATCGGGCACCGGTGTCACTGCGCCCAAAATCGTCGCCGGGTCGGCGCCCAGCGCCACACAGACCGGATAAGGCTCGCCTGGATGCGCGATGCCGTGTTCGCGGAAGTCGAGCGCGCCACCGCGCTGCGGCAACCAGCGCATGATGACCTTGTTGCGGGCCAGCACCTGCTGGCGGTAAATGCCCAGGTTTTGCCGCGACTTGTTCGGGCCCTTGGTGATCACCAGGCCCCAGGTGATGAGCGGCGCCACATCGCCCGGCCAGCAATGCTGAATCGGCAGTTGACCCAGATCCACATCATTCCCCTCCAGCACCACATCCTGACAAGCGGCGCTGCGCAACTCCTTGGGTGCCATGTTCCATAGCGTCTTGACCATGGAGCCCAGGCCGACGAATTCTTTGAAGCCGCGCGGTGCCTCGGGCTCTTTCAGAGAAGCCAGCACCTGGCCGAATTTTCGCATCTCGCTGATGTCGTTCACGCCCATACCTAAGGCGACGCGGCGGGTGCTGCCAAACAGATTGCCCAGCACCGGAATGCGGTGGCCTGTGGGGTTTTCAAACAGCAGGGCCGGACCACCGGCGCGCAAAGACCGGTCGCACAGGGCGGTCATCTCCAGATGCGGCGACACGGGCTGCGTCACCCGTTGAAGCTCGCCCAGTTGCTCCAGCTGGGCCATGAATTCACGCAGATCGCGGTAAGCCATGGCGTTATGGAAAATCGTGCACGGTTGCCTTGGTGGGCAGACCGGCCCAGCGCTGCACATCGGCCTGCGGCAGGCCCAACAGGTCCAGCACCCGGCTTAGCGTCTGATTCACCAGGTCGTCAATCGAAACCGCTGCATGGTAAAAGCTGGGCACCGGCGGGAAGATGATGCCGCCCATCTCCGTCACCGAAGTCATATTGCGCAGATGCGCCAGATTCAGCGGCGTCTCGCGCACCATCAACACCAGGCGGCGCCGCTCCTTGAGCATCACATCGGCGGCGCGCGTCAGCAGATTGTCGGACATGCCATGGGCCACGGCCGCCAGGGTGCGCATGGAGCAGGGTGCGATCACCATGCCGTCGCACTGAAAGGAGCCACTGGCAATGGCCGCACCCACGTCGTGGGCCGGGTGTACTTTATGGGCCAGCGCCTCCAGATGCTCGCGGTCTATCTGCATCTCATGGCGCAGCGTCAAGAAACCAGACGCAGAGACCGTCAGATGCGTTTGCACGCCGTCCATGGTCTTGAGCATTTGCAGCAAGCGCACGCCGTAAACGGCTCCGCTGGCGCCGCTAATCGCAACGATGATTTTCTTCATATCAGCCCGGCATCAGCCGCGACCTCAGGCTGGCAAAAACGCGCGAGGGTTTGAACTGCTCCAGGGTCAGAATGGGCAGCTCGATGGCGTCCATGGTGTTCTTGACCAAGAGGCCGAGTTCGGTGTCGCCTTCCATGGCCAGGCGGCGGTTGAAGAACAGCGTGTCCGGGTCTTCCAAGCGGCGCGCCAGCAGCACAAAGTCATGGGCGCTGGCAGCGATGGTGAGATCGGCTTCAGTCGCTTGCGTGGCGTTCTGACTGGCGACAAAGCGGCCGTTCTTCCATTCAAAATCAAAGGCCCATTGCGCATCCGTCACGCGCAGGCGCAGCTTCTTGCCGACCAGCATCGCCGTCACGTCGCTGGCCAGGTGCTGGGTCAGCGCCAGATTCAGGCCGGCAACGAACAGCAGCGAGCCGGGGTAGGCCGGCAGTCGGGCGAGCAGATCGCCGACTTGCTTGGGAACCAGATACGTTGGAGAGCTCATGGTGTTTCCTTGTGATCAGGCCAGCGCGGCTTGCGCAACTTGTTTGATGGAATCCAGCTGCTCAAGGCCGGGCTTGCCATACCAGTAGCCATTGCAGGCCTCTCCGGGCAAATAGGCGGCAATCGATTGCTGGGCCTGGGCTGCGTTCTGATTGCCCTTCAGCACGGCATCAAAGGCCTGCAGGATTTCCAACGTGTGGGTCGCCTGTGGGCTGATACGCAGCACATCCACCCCCAGCACATGCATATCGCTCAGCTCGGCCAACAGCAGCTGCACGCGGGCCGACTGCGTCTGCGTGCCGTTGAGCACCAGAAAACTTTCGTCTTCGCGGGTTCGCATCAACAGGCCATCGGGATAGTCCATGCAACTGAACTGGCAGTCGTCCTTGGGCAGGTTGCGATGGCGGGCGGTAAAGCAGCGCGCCGAAAAGGCCAGCGGCATGCGGCCATAGACAAACACCTCGGTCTGCAAATTCGCAGGACGGTCGCGCAGGATCAACGCCAGATCGTCGCGACTCATTTCCAGCGGCATCACCCAGCGCATAGCACCCAGACTTGAGAGCCATTGCAGCGTCGGCAGGTTGTAGACATTGAGGTGCGGGCCGGCCACAAACGGCGTCTTGGATGCCAGGCAATGCACGGCACCCATGTCGTTGGCCTCGACCCGGAAATCGGTGTTGCGGGTAATCTTGTGCAGCACGGTGACGTCGGCACCGGACTCGATCAGCACCTGGGTGGACAGCACTACTTCCTTGCCAGCGGCCCGCAGACGCGCGGCAATCGCCAGCCAGTCGGAGAGGCGCAACTCGTGGCGGCGCGAGCACACCGTTTCGCCCAGGTAGACGATGTCGACCGGCGCGCTTTCCACCATGGCATAAAAAGCCAACGTGGTGTCGCGCGGCCAGTAATAAAGCAAAGGGCCAAGAGCGAGCTTCACGTGCATATTCCTTTCATTACTTCCAAGGCCTGTGATAAGCGCCTAGCGTGTGCTGCTGGCCCTCGGCCACCTTGTCCAGCGAAGTCATCCAGATCGGTTTGGCAGAATAGCGGTGTGGGTTGGCCACGCAGGTATCGATGGCCTCGCGCCAGACCTTGGTGACCTGCGCCACATAGGCCGGGCTGCGTTGGCGCCCTTCGATCTTGATGGCACTCACGCCCATGGCCAGCAACTGCGGCAACAGCTCCAGCGTGTTCAGGCTGGTCGGCTCTTCCACCGCGTAATAGTTGTGGTCATCGCCGACATCAAAGCGGCCCTTGCACAGCGTGGGGTAACCGGCGTTTTCACCGGGTGCGTAGCGGTCAATCAGCACCCCGTTCAGACGCGACTCGCGGCCCAGCGGCGTTTCCTGCCAGCGCACCGCCTTGGGCGGCGAGCAGACGCCGTGGGTGTTGGGCGCCTCGCCGGTGACGTAGGACGAGAGCGCGCAGCGCCCTTCCACCATCACGCACAGGCTGCCAAAGCCGAACACCTCAATCTCCACCGGCGTCTTTTCCAGCAACTGCTCCACCTGCACCATGGAGAGCACGCGCGGCAGCACGGCGCGGGAAATGCCGAAGTGCTCGTAGTAGAAGTTGATGGCCTCGTAATTGGTGGCCGAGCCCTGCACCGACAAATGCAGGCGCAAATTCGGATGCTGCTTTTGTGCATAGCCCATCAGGCCGGGGTCGGCCAGAATGACGGCGTCAACACCGGCAGCGGCGGCGCGGTCTATGGCGCTGTGCCAGGTCTGCACATTGCCGGCTTGCGGGTAGGTGTTGAGCGCCACCAGCACCTTGCGGCCACGGGCGTGGGCATAGGCAATGCCGGTGGTAATGGCAGCCTCGTCAAAATTCAGACCGGCAAAGTTTCGCGCGTTGGTGGCGTCTCTAAAGCCCAGGTAGACGCAGTCCGCGCCCTCGTCCACCGCCGCCTTGAGCGCGGGCAGACTGCCCGCAGGACATACCAATTCCATTTTTCGAACAGGGGTTTCAGGCTGTGCAGAGACAGGGGAATGGGGATTAGTAACGCGTAGAACCATATGCAAAAGCCTGGCAAAAAAGCAGTAGCGCGAAGCTAACAGTGCCACGGCTTTGCGCCACTGATGTAGGTCAAGCCAGCGCCAGAAAAGGCTGGCGGTCAAGGAATCGGGCTCGGCCCCATAATCGCGGCCTACCGGAAAACCCATGCAATCACACTTCTTGCGCACCGCCCTGGTTCTGGGCCTGCTGTCGGCAATCGGGCCTTTTGCCATCGACATGTACCTGCCCGCCCTGCCCTCCATTGGCGGCAGCCTGGGCGCCTCGGCGGGCGCGGTGCAGGCCAGCCTGATGGCCTTCTTTATCTCCCTGGGTCTGGGCCAGATCCTGTACGGCCCGGCCTCGGACATGCTGGGGCGCAAGCCGCCGCTGTACTTTGGCCTGGGGCTGTTTGCCGTGGGCAGCGTGGCCTGCGCCCTGGCACCCGACATCCAGACCCTGGTGGCCTGGCGCTTTGTCCAGGGCCTGGGTGCTTGCGCCGGCATGGTGGTGCCACGCGCCGTGGTGCGCGACCTGCATACCGGGCCTGAGGCCGCGCGCCTGATGGCGCTCTTGACCCTGGTGTTCAGCGTGTCGCCCATATTGGCGCCTTTGTTTGGCAGCTTTCTGATCGAGTGGAGCGGCTGGCGCGCCGTGTTCTGGGCGGTGACCGTGGCCGCCGCCCTGGCCCTGCTCTTGCTGGCCAGCAGTCTGGAAGAAACCCGTGGCGCCGAGCAGCGCGTGCGCAGCACGGTGCGCAGCGCCCTGGCCGGCTACGGCCTGCTGCTGCGCGACGGCCACTTCATCGGCCTGGTGCTGATTGGCGCCTTTGGCATCTCCAGCTTTTTTGCCTACCTGGCCAATTCCAGCTTTGTGCTGATAGACCACTACGGCCTGACGCCGCGCCAGTACAGCTACGCCTTTGCTGCCAATGCGGCGTCCTTTATCGGCATGTCGCAACTCACCGGGCGCCTGGTCAAACGCTTTGGCATGGAGCCGCTGGTGCGTGGCAGCGTGGTCGGCTACGGCGTCTTCATGCTGCTTGCGCTGCTGCTAAATCTGGCAGGGCTGGACGGCATGTGGACCATGCTGAGCCTGCTGTTTGTGGGCTTTGGCTTTCTGGGCCTGGTGCTGCCCGCCTCATCCGTGCTGGCGCTGGATGCGCATGGCGAAATTGCGGGTACTGCGTCGGCGCTGATGGGCACTCTGCAATTCATGACCGGCGCCGCCGTCATGGCCGTGGTTGGTCGCTTTGTGGATGGCACGGCAAGACCGATGCTGGCCGGCATTGCCGCCTCGGCCCTGCTGACCGGACTGATAACGGCCAGGACCCTGCGCGCTGGCAAGCCGGCGACTTAGAAGTCTTCTTCAGGCGACGTCATCGCATCGGGCTTGACGATCACCACCGGCACGGCGCTGGCGTGCAGCACCTCATTGGAAACCGAGCCCATCATGGCCAGGCGAAAAGCACTTTGGCCGCGCGCGCCCATGACGATCAGGTCGCAGGCAAAGCGCTCTGAAATGTCGATGAGGGTGTGGGCCGGATCGCCCTGGGCCACTTCGCACTCGTAGCTTATTTCGGCGGCATCCAGCAGTTCCTGCGCCGACTTGAGGGTGTGCAGACCGGCCTGCGCCGTGACCTGCTCCAGCACCTCGGGGTCGTGCGCGACGATCAGCTCATACAGGCTGGCCGGTTCCTGCACATTGGCCAGCACCACCTCGCCATGCAGGCCGGCCAGCAGCATGCGAATCGCAAAGCGCACGGCCTCCAGCGACAACTCCGAACCGTCAACGGGCAACAAGATTTTCATGGCAGGCTCCTGGGACAAGACACACTTCAGCGTATGCGCAACTGCGAGGCAGCGCAAGCACAATATGCGGGTCCGGCTTGCGCCAGCGCAGGGCTTGTCCCCGGCCCTATTTTTTGATCAGTGCCGCCAGCTCACAACTGCTGTCGGCCAGCTGCGCCGGTGTCGGCGAGACCTGCGCGTCCAGCAGCTTGCGCACCGCCAGGTGGTCCTTGCCGGCGTTCACGCTGTCGGCGGCGATCAGCCTGCCCTGGCGGTAATGAAACACGCTAAAGCTGGCCACGTTGATATCACCCGCCATGTCGCCCCGTACCGCCCAGCTGTCCGCGCCCATGGACAGACCGGCCATCTGCAGCTTTTTGTCGTACTGGTCGCTCCAGAACCAGGGCGTGGCGGTGAAGGGCCGCTCCTGACCCATCAGGGCAGCGGCGGCCGACTTGCCTTGTTCGGTGGCGTTTTGTACCGACTCCAAGCGCAACAGGCTGCCATCAGTCAGGCGCCGCGCCGTGCAGTCACCGGCCGCCACTATGGATTCATCGCTGCTGCGGCCACAGGCATCGACCACCATGCCGCGATCGCATTCCAAGCCCGCGGCTGCGGCGAGTTGGTCGTTGGCGCTGACGCCAATGCCCACCACCACCAGTCCGGCAGAAATCACGGCTCCGTCGGCCAGGCGCACGCCGCTGACGGCACCGGCCACATCCACCTCGAGCGCCGCGATCTGTGCGTTGAATACCAACTCCACGCCATGGCTGCGGTGCAGCGCCGCATACCAGTCGGAGAGCACAGGCGCCAACACCCGGCCCAGGAGGCGCGGCGCGGCTTCAAGCACGGTGACCGCCAGGCCCTTCTTGCGCGCCGTGGCCGCCACCTCCAGGCCGATGAAACCGCCGCCAATGACGACGACACCGAGCTGCTGGTCCAGGCAATGCGCCATGTGCTCAGCGATGCCCGAGGCATGGTCGCGCGAGCGCAGCGCCAGCACGCCCTGTGCCGAGGCACCGGGCAGGGTCAGGCTGCGTGGCGTGGCGCCGGTGGCCAGCACCAGGCCGGTATAGGGCAGGCTGCTGCCGTCGGCCAGGCGCACGGTCTTCGCAGCGCGGTCGATGAAGCTGACCGTGACGCCGCTGCGCAGCGTGATGTTTTTGCGCGCCAACACGTCGGCGGAGCGCATGGTGAGTTGCGCCGCATCCATCTCGCCGGCCAGCCAGGCCTTGGACAAGGGCGGGCGGTGGTAGGGCGCATGGACTTCGTCACCCAGGATGGTGATGCCACCGGCAAAGCCCAAGGTGCGCAGGGCCTCGGCCGTCTGCACCCCGGCCTGGCCGGCGCCTATGACGAGCACCGTGTCGTCGGCTGTCATTCCTGCATCTCGGGCAGATGCACGATCAGGCCTTCGAGTGCGGCCGTGGCCTTGATCTGGCAGGCCAGGCGGCTGTTGGGGCGGCGCTCGGCGGCCACGTTTTCCAGCATGTCGAGTTCCCCTGCGCTGGGCGCGGGCAGCTCGCCCAACCTCGCATCGTCCACATAGCAGTGGCAGGTGGCGCAGGCGCAGGAGCCGCCGCATTCGCCAACGATGCCGTCAATGCCATTGGCGGTGGCGCCCTGCATCAGGCTCCAGCCGTCGTTGAGGCTGATGGTGGTGGTCTGGCCGGACGATTCGATATAGGTGATGTTTGCCATTTTTTATTGAACCTTGAGTTCCAGCACCAGCGGGCTGCGGAAGGTGCTTGAGGGCATCCAGGCCAACTGGTCGGCCACGCGTTTGTAGTCCGGCACCACCTTGTGGAACTCGTCAAACGCAATCTTTACCGCCAGACGCGCAATCGCCGTGCCCAGGCAGGCGTGCACGCCGCCGCCAAAGCCCAGATGGCCACGCGGCTTGCGCGTGATGTCGTAGGCATCCGGGTTCGGATACTGGCGCTCGTCGCGGTTGCCGGAGCCATAGGCCAGGCAGACAAAGTCGCCCTGCTTCATGGTCTGGCCATGCAGTTCCACATCCTTCATCAGGCGGCGGCGGAAGCGCTGGGCCGAGGTGTTGAAGCGCAGGCTTTCTTCAATCGCATCGGGCAGCAACTCCGGCTTGGCCACCACCGCGCGGCGCGCTTCGTCAAAGGTCGCCAGGTTGTAGGCAAACATCATCATGAAGCCGCCCAGGGATTCGACACCGGCCATGATCAGCGTGGTGGTGGTGAGCAGCACCTCGCGGTCGTCCAGGCGGTCGCCATCGACCTCGGCCAGGGCAAAGTTGCTGATCAGGTCATTGCGCGGCTCGGCCCGGCGCATGGCGATCACCTTGGCAGCGTAGTCCTGCATCCAGTTGTAGGCGGCGATGTGCTCCGGGCCCTTGGCACGGGTGCGGGCATCGCTTTGCACCATCAGCACGGCGTTGTCGCGCACCGTCTGCTCATCGACGATGGCCTCGGCACCCATGGGCAGACCCAGCGCCGCCATCAGCACCTTGACGGTGAACTGCGACGAAACTTCCTTGAAGTCAAACTGCCTGGACCCCTTGAGCGCCCCAAACACTTCCTGCGCCACGGCGCGGATCGGCTCTTCCAGCGCCAGCAGATTGCGCTTCATGAAGGCGTGCTGGATCAGGCCGCGCAGGCGGTCGTGCTTCGGTGGGTCGGAGCTGCCCAGGGTGGCACCGGCGCGGCCGGGCAACTCGGTCATCAAATTTCCGCTGGCGCTCGAATAGGTCTGCCAGTCCTGGCCGGCCGAGACGATGTCGGAATAGCGCGACAGAATCCACATCTGGGCCTCGGGGCTCCAGAAGCAGGGCTGCTCGTCGCGCAGCTGCTGGTAATAGGGAAAGGGGTCCGCATCCACCGCGGGGGAATACGGGTCAAAGCTGAACATGGGCTGTCTCCTTGGATCTTGGTATGCCTGAACTGTAGGCGCACAGCGGCCAAAACCCATGGCATAAACCAGCGTGGCCCTTGGTACTTTTGGATCAAAATGGAGCACATGCCCAAACCCGTCCGCAAGACCGCAACGCCTTCCACAAAGGCCGCCATCCCCACCTTTGCCCTCTACGGCGAAGCGGCGGTGGGCGCAGAGGAGCTGCTGCACATCGAAGAGGTGCGCGCCCGCAGCAGCCTGTACCAATGGGAGATTTCGCCGCACACGCACCGCGGCCTGTACCAGCTGCTGTGGGTGCAGCAGGGCGCGGTGGAGGTGGTGCTGGACGCCAACCGCCAATCGCTGACCGGCCCGGTAGCCATCGTGGTGCCGCCGGGTGTGGTGCACGGCTTCAAGTTCGCACCCGACACCGACGGCCTGGTGCTGACGGTCAGCACCCGCTTCATGCTGGAGGGCGAGTTTCAGGTCACTGGCGAGGCCTTTTGTGCCCTATTCGAGTCGGCCGCGGTGCTGCAGATTTCCGAGGACAAGACGCTGGGCGCACGCATGACGGCGCTGTTGCACAACCTGCTGCTGGAGTTCCACGCGCCACTCTCAAGCGATTCGCCGGTGCTGCTGTGGCTGGCGCGCTCGGTCTTGTGGCTGCTGACGCAGATGCGCCCGGAGCGCAGCGACACCGATGCCCACCGTGCCCTGCGCCAGCAGCGCCTGTTCACCCGCTTTCTGTTGCTGCTGGAACAGCACCTGCTGGACCACTGGTCCTTGCAGCAATACGCCGCCCGTCTGGGCTTGAGCACGCAACGGCTCAATCGACTCACCCGCGAGGTCAGCGGCCAAAGTGGGCTGGAGGTGGTGCATGCGCGCCTGACGCGCGAAGCCTGTAGACGCCTGATCTACACCGCAGCCCCGGTGGGCAATCTGGCCAGCGAACTCGGCTTTGAGGACGCGGCCTACTTCTCGCGCTTCTTCAAAAAGCAGACCGGCAAGACGCCGCTGGGGTTCCGCCAGGAACGCGAAGGGGTTTGAGACGCACAAAGCAAAACGCCCTCCACAACAAAGCAAAGGGCGTTTTGAACCGGGCCTTGCGACCCGTTGAGCAGACTACGGACTAAAGCAAGCTTATGCAGCGTCCACGATGGCGTTGAAGGTGGCGCTGGGGCGCATCACGGCCGTCACCTTGGCCTTGTCGGCCAGGTAGTAGCCGCCAATGTCCACCGGCTTGCCCTGCACAGCGCTGAGCTCTTCGACAATCTTGGCTTCGTTGTCGGCCAAGGCCCGGGCCATGGGGGCGAAGTGGGCCTGCAGGTCCTTGTCTTCGGTCTGCGCGGCGAGTTCCTGCGCCCAGTACAGCGACAGGTAATACTGGCTGCCACGGTTGTCGAGCTGGCCGGTCTTGGGCGATGGGCCCTTGTTGTTGTCCAGCAGCTTGCCGGTGGCAGCGTCCAGCGCCTTGGCCAAAATCTTGGCCTTTTGATTGCCGGTCTTGAGGCCCAGGTCTTCCATGGACACGGCCAGCGCCAGGAACTCGCCCAGACTGTCCCAGCGCAGGTGGTTTTCTTCCACCAGTTGCTGCACATGCTTGGGGGCCGAACCACCGGCACCGGTTTCGTACATGCCGCCGCCTGCCATCAAGGGCACGATGGACAGCATCTTGGCGCTGGTGCCCAGTTCCATGATGGGGAACAGGTCGGTCAGGTAGTCGCGCAGGATGTTGCCGGTGGCGCTGATGGTGTCCAGACCTCGGATGACGCGCTCCAGCGTGTAGCGCATGGCGCGCACCTGGCTCATGATCTGGATGTCCAGACCGGTGGTGTCGTGCTCGTGCAGGTACATCTTGACCTTGGTGATCAGCTGCGCTTCATGCGGGCGGTACTGGTCGAGCCAGAACACCACCGGCATGCCGGAGTTGCGGGCGCGGTTGACGGCCAGCTTGACCCAGTCGCGGATGGCGGCGTCCTTGCACTGGCACATGCGCCAGATGTCACCGGCTTCCACGTTCTGGCTCAGCAGCACCTCGCCGGTGGCGACGTCCGTGATGTTGGCCACGCCGTCTTCGGCGATTTCAAAGGTCTTGTCGTGCGAGCCGTATTCTTCGGCTTGCTGGGCCATCAGGCCGACATTGGGCACGGTGCCCATGGTCTTGGGATCGAAGGCGCCATGCCATTTGCAGAAGTTGATGATCTCCTGGTAAATCCGGGCAAAGGTCGATTCGGGCATCACGGCCTTGACGTCCTTCAGGCGGCCGTTGGCGTCCCACATCTTGCCGCCGTTGCGGATCATGGCGGGCATGGAGGCGTCGACGATGATGTCGTTGGGCGAGTGGAAGTTGGTAATGCCCTTGGCCGAGTCGACCATGGCCAGCTCGGGGCGGTGCTCGTGGCAGGCATGGATGTCGCGCTTGATCTCGTCCTGCTGGCTTTGCGGCAGCGTGGCAATCTTGCCGTACAGGTCGGCCATGCCATTGTTGACGTTGACGCCGAGTTGCTTGAACAGGTCGCCATGCTTGGCAAAGGCGTCCTTGTAGAAAATCTTCACGCAGTGGCCGAACACAATGGGGTGGGACACCTTCATCATGGTGGCCTTGACGTGCAGCGAGAACATCACGCCGGTCTTGCGCGCGTCTTCAATTTCCTGCTCGTAAAAGGCTTCCAGCGCCTTCTTGCTCATGAACATGCTGTCGATCACTTCGCGGTCCAGCAGCTTGGTCAAGGGCTTCAGGACAATCGTCTTGCCGCTGGTGGTGATGAGTTCCATCTTCACGTCGCGAGCGCGGTCCAGGGTCATGGACTTTTCGCCGTGGTAGAAGTCGCCGCTGTGCATGTGCGACACGTGGCTGCGCGAAGCCTGGCTCCACTCGGCCATGCTGTGCGGGTGCTTGCGGGCGAAGGCCTTGACGGCATTGGGGGCGCGGCGGTCGGAATTGCCTTCACGCAGCACCGGGTTCACCGAGGAGCCAATGCAGCGCGCGTAG
Organism: uncultured beta proteobacterium; assembly: GCA_903845935.1. Lineage (GTDB taxonomy): Bacteria > Pseudomonadota > Gammaproteobacteria > Burkholderiales > Burkholderiaceae_C > Allorhodoferax. The sequence continues at coordinate 59,948 of CAIMZI010000011.1, forward strand.
CGCTGGCGGATCGCCTTGTCTTCGTCGGTTTGGGGATCTTCCGGATAATCCGGCAGGGCATAGCCCTTGCCTTGGAGCTCGCGAATGCAGGCAATCAACTGGCCCTGCGAGGCGCTGATATTGGGCAGCTTGATGATGTTGGCTTCGGGCCTGAAAGTCAGTTTGCCGAGTTCGGACAGGGTGTCTGGCGCGCGTTGCGCCTCCGTCAGGCATTCGGGGAAGGAGGCCAACACGCGGGCAGCGACCGAAATATCGCTCTCGGCGACTTCAATGTCGGCCGGCTTGGCAAAGCTGCGGATGATGGGCAGAAACGCACAGGTGGCCAGGAAAGGCGCTTCGTCTGTGAGTGTGTAAATGATTTTTGACTTGTCTGCCATGGGTTCCTCAGCTTTATGGTTGGTGCAAAAAAGAATGAATGTATGCGATGTTAGTGTAGATAAGCTGACAGCCTGGTCACTGTTTTGGCAATTGCTGCGCAAGATCAATGGCCGCCCCTCGCGGCTCTGTCAGACCTTCTGGCGCTTAGCGGTAGAAGGCTTCGACCCGGCCCTTGAGCTTGATCAGCAAGGGCCGTCCCTTGCGGTCCAGCGCCTTGCCGGCAGGTACCTTGACCCAAGCTTCGCTGATGCAGTATTCCTCCACATCGCTGCGCTCCTTGTCGTTGAAGCGGATACCGATTTCATGTTCAAAAACAGCCGCCACATGGTGCGGGCTGCGCGGGTCAATCGACAAATGGTCGGGCAGTTCGGGGCGCGGTGCGGATTCGGTCATGGGATTCATTTTTTAATGGGGAGAAAAACCGCGCCTGCGGCCACAGCCGGCAACAGCGCGTTGCAGGGCAGGATTTTGCATCCAAAAACCAAAGCGCTGCAGCTGCTTGCGACCGAAAAATCAGACCCCGTCACGGCCTTGCAACAAAGCTTCTATAGGCATTGCTGCCACATCTAGGATAATGCGCGCTAACGCGCCTGCGAAACGGCTCAGCAAGTGCGTTGCAAAAATCCGGATCGCCGATCAAACCAAAAGGAAACAACATCATGGCAACTGCAAAGAAGGCCGCCCCCAAGGCTGCAAAAACCCTCGTCAAGGCAACTGCACCCGCAGTGGCAAAAAAGGCTCCCGCCAAGGCTGTCAAGCCCGTCGCAAAAGCCGCAGCAAAGCCAGTCGCCAAGCCCGCAGCAAAACCCGTAGCCGCCAAGAAGGCTCCGGTGTCCAAGACCGCCAAGGCGATCGCCAAGATCAATGCCAGCCTGGTCAAGCTGGGTGAGCGCAAGGCCAAGATCACTGCCGACATCAGCGCACTGAAAGACCAGCGCGCAGCCCTGAAGGCGCCCGCCGTGGTCGCGGCTCCGGTAGCCGCTCCTGCCAAGGCAGTGAAGAAGGCCGCCAAGGCCAAGTAAGCCCGCCGCAATCGTCTGATTCGGTCGCAACACCGAGCCAGGCACTGCGCAGCATGCCCCGCCAGACCAGTTCTCGCGGGGCATTTTGTTTGGCTGCGACCCTCTTGTTTGCCCTGTTTTGGCCGATATGGTTAGTGACACAAAACAATCGAGAACCAGCGGCATGACCACTACCACCACATTGCTTAGAGAGTTGCCTTCCGAACTGGAAGTACTGCTTTGGAGCGGCCAATTGCGGAAAATTCGCTTCAACGATTTTTCCGCATTGAAGCTGCTCTCCAATGCGGTCTGCTGCATCCGCAATGCCCGCAAGCCCGCCTTCAGCAGCATGGCCCGGTTTTTCATGGTCAACGACGGCATTCACTCCCTGTGCATGGGGGTCACCTACATGCACGGCCTGCTGCCCGCAGGCCTGGTGGGCCACCGCTCGATGGTGATCCAGGTCGGCTGCGAGATGCTGCACCTGCCGCTGCAAGTGCGCGACCAGATCATGTATGCCAGCGCCCACCAGGAACTGATCACCTATGGCTCGACCGAGCCGGTGGAGGAAGCGGACGCCATGCAACTGGTGTGGCTGGGCGACCAGGCGGTGGCGCAGGCACGCCGGGTCTACCCGGACTGGTTCTTTTAGCGGCCTACGCGGCCCGGCCCGCAGCCTACCCAAGCGGCGAACGGCCGGGCTTGGCAAGGCTTGGCTTATGCTGAGCGCTATGAGAAACAATTTGTATTCATTGGACGCGACAGCGCTGGCCGAGCTGGCTCGTCGCGATGTGCAGGCGGCGCTGGCAGAGGACGTTGGCACAGGTGACCTGACCGCCCAACTCATAGACCCTAGCCGCAAGGCCAGCGCCCGCATCGTGGCGCGCGAAAGCGCCGTGCTCTGCGGCAGGCCCTGGGTGGAGGCAGCACTGACCACGTTGGATCCGGCTGTACAACTGAGCTGGCGGGTTCAGGAGGGCCAACGCATGCAGGCCAACCAGACCGTGCTGGAGCTGCAAGGCAAGGCGTGCGCCCTGCTGACGGCCGAGCGCACCGCGCTGAATTTTTTGCAACTGCTGAGCGGCGTGGCCAGCAAGACAGCCACCTATGTAGCAGCCGTGGCCGGTACCGGCGCGCAAATTGTGGACACGCGCAAGACCCTGCCGGGCCTGCGCCTGGCACAGAAATACGCGGTGCGCATGGGCGGCGGAGTGAACCACCGCGTCGGCTTGTATGACGCGATCCTGATCAAGGAAAACCACATCGCCGCGGCCGGTGGCATTGCGCAGGTGTTGGTGCAGGCGAGGGCCCAAGAATCTAGGGCCAGCTTTATCGAGATCGAAGTCGAGACGCTGGAACAGCTGCGCGAAGCCCTGGCACATGACGCGGCCATGGTGCTGCTCGACAACATGGACCTGGCCACGCTGCGTGCCGCAGTCGCCATGAATCAGGAACTGGGCAGCCCGCGCGGCATTGGCCCTGCGATTCTGGAAATTTCCGGCGGCGTCACGCTGGACGGTCTGCGCAGCTTGGCCGAAACCGGGGTCGACCGCATCTCGATTGGCACGCTGACCAAGGACGTGCAAGCCACCGATTTCTCCCTGCGCTTTGATTCGCTTTAAAACGCTTTAATTACCGCCATGCGTACCACCACGAACACCACCAATGCCCCGCAACCACTGCGGGTGGATTACGAGCTACCAGACTTTTCTCGCGTGGGCGCAGCCAACAGCGTGCAACACGCCTGGGCCAGGGTGCCGGTAGAGCCCGCACCTGCCGAACGTGATGCGCTAAAAAGCCGCATTGCCGAGCTGCTGCGCCAGAAGAATGCGGTGCTGGTGGCGCACTACTATGTACACCCCGATCTGCAGGACCTGGCCGAGGCCACCGGCGGCCTGGTCAGCGACTCGCTGGAGATGGCCCGCTTTGGCCGCGACCACGCGGCCCAGACCCTGGTGGTTGCCGGTGTGCGCTTTATGGGCGAGACCGCCAAGATTCTGTCGCCGCACAAGAGCGTGATCGTGCCCGAGCTGGAAGCCACTTGCTCGCTCGACCTGGGCTGCCCGACTGACGCCTTTAGCGCCTTTTGCGACGCCCACCCGGATCGCACCGTGGTGGTTTATGCCAACACCAGCGCCGCCGTGAAGGCGCGTGCCGACTGGATGGTGACCTCCGGCTGCGCGCTGGATGTGGTGCGCCACCTCAAGGCCGAAGGCAAAAAGATTCTGTGGGCGCCGGATCGGCATCTGGGTGCCTATATCCAGCGCGAGACCGGCGCCGACATGCTGATGTGGAACGGCAGTTGCATCGTCCACGACGAGTTCAAGGCCTTTGAGTTGGACGCGCTGAAGGCCGAACACCCCGGCGCCAAAATTCTGGCGCACCCGGAAAGCCCGGCCGCCATCCTGGCCCTGGCCGACGCCATCGGCTCCACCTCCGGCATCCTGAAAGCGGCGCGCGAAATGATGGATGCCACCTTCATCGTCGCCACCGACAACGGCCTGATGCACAAGCTGCGCACGCTCAATCCGGGCAAGACCTTTCTTGAGGCACCCACGGCCGGAAACAGTGCCACCTGCAAGAGCTGCGCCCATTGCCCCTGGATGGCCATGAACAGCCTGCAAGGTCTGGCCGCCGTGCTGGAGTCGGGTGCCAATCAGATCCAGGTCGACGCGGCACTGGGCCAACGTGCCCGGCTGCCGATTGACCGCATGCTGGACTTCACCGCCAAGCTCAGCGCCAACGCGCAAGCGGCGGCCGGTATCGTGCCAAACATTGGCGCAGCCTGAAGCCGCCACCCTCCATGCAACAACACCACTTCGATGTCCTGATCGTCGGCAGCGGCCTGGCGGGCTTAAGCGCCGCGCTGCAACTGCCCTCCCACCTGCGGATTGCGCTGATCACCAAGGGGGCCTTGAGCGAAGGCGCCAGCGGCTGGGCCCAGGGTGGCATTGCCGCGGTAATGGCCGATAGCGACAGCTTTGATTCTCACGTCAGCGACACGCTCGCGGCAGGCGCCGGCCTGTGCGATGTGGCCGCCACGCAATTCGTGGTGGAAAACGCACCGGATGCCATCCGCTGGCTGATCGCCCTGGGCGTGCCCTTTACCGAAGAGGACGGCGTGCTGCACTTGACGCGCGAAGGCGGCCACAGCGAGCGACGCATTGTGCACGTCACCGACGCCACCGGGGCTGCCGTGCAGCAGACGCTGATCCGCAAGGTGCTTGGCAGCGGCAACATCGCGGTGTTCAACCAACACATGCTGGTGGACCTGATTACACACCACAAGCTCGGCCTGCCGGTGCAGCAATGCGCCGGCCTGTATGCGCTGAACGGCGCCACCGACAGCGTAGACACCTTCAGCGCCCCGCACACCATTTTGGCCACCGGTGGCGCTGGCAAGGTCTATCTGTACACCACCAACCCCGACACCGCCACCGGCGACGGCATTGCCGCGGCCTGGCGGGCCGGCTGCACGGTGCAGAACATGGAATTCATCCAGTTCCACCCGACCTGTTTGTACCATCCGCATGCCAAGTCGTTTCTGATCAGCGAGGCGGTGCGCGGCGAAGGTGGCCTGTTGCGTCTTCCCGATGGCACACGCTTCATGCCAGCACATGACCCACGCGCCGAGCTGGCGCCGCGCGACGTGGTGGCACGCGCCATCGATTTTGAAATGAAAAAGCACGGCCTGGACTGTGTCTACCTGGACATCACGCACAAGAGCCCGGCGTTTTTGAAGGAACATTTCCCCAACATCCTGGAGCGCTGCGCCCAGTTGGGCATAGACATCACCAGCCAGCCGATACCGGTGGTGCCTGCGGCGCACTTCACCTGCGGCGGCGTCAGCACGGATCTTTGCGGGCGCACCGACTTGGTGGGCCTGTATGCGGTTGGCGAAACCGCCTGCACCGGCCTGCACGGCGCCAACCGCCTGGCCAGCAATTCGCTGGTGGAATGCATGGTGTTTGCCAAGTCGGCAGCCCAGGCGATTGCAGCCACGCCCCTGCCGCCGCCTCCGGCCCTGCCCCACTGGGATGACAGCCTGGTGACGGATGCCAACGAGGCGGTGGTGATCTCGCACAACTGGGACGAGTTGCGCCGCTTCATGTGGGATTACGTGGGCATTGTGCGCACCAACAAGCGGCTGGAACGCGCGGCGCACCGCATCGCCCTGCTGCATTCCGAGATCCACGAGTACTACGCCAACTTCCATGTCTCGCGCGATTTGCTGGAGCTGCGCAACCTGCTGCAGGTGGCCGACTTGATCGTGCGCTCGGCGCAATTGCGGCACGAGAGCCGTGGTTTGCACTACAGCCTGGACTATCCGGAAAAAACAAACCTCCCTCAGCCTACGATTCTCACGCCAGCAGGTTAAAGTTGGAGTCATCAACATAAAGGATGAGCTCTCCCATGAGCCAGACGCGACAGAACCGCACACCTCAGTGGCATTGGGAGCAGGACGCGTCCCTGCGGTTTTCGCACATCGACGAACGCCCGGCCGTGGCCGCCCAATTTGCCGCAGCCTACCGTGGCAAACACTGGACTGAGATGCAGGCCGCCAACCTGGATGAGGCGGATTGGCTGCACCACCTGGCGCAGTTGGCAGCGCACCAGCCCTTCTTCCACTTCGAGCTGGAATTGCCCCGCACGCTGGAAAACCGGCTGTGGGTCACCTTGTCGGGCGTGCCGGTGTTTGATGAGGGCGGCACCTTTAGGGGCTACCGAGGTGTGGGCAAGGATATTTCTGCGCAGCGAGCGGCCGAAGAGACCCTGTCCGCTCTGGCTCTGCAGGCGCCTCTTGGCGCGCTGGACCGTCGGCATAACGCACGTATCGAGCGGGAGCTGGGCCTGGCACTCACGGCGCAGCAGTTCTGTCTTTACTACCAGCCGATAGTCACGCTGCAGCGGCAGGTCATAGGCTATGAGGCCTTGCTGCGCTGGAAGCATCCACAACTCGGCCTGCTCGGCCCGGACCAGTTCATTGACGTGGCCGAACACAGCGGCCTGATTGTGCCCATGGGTGCGTGGGTGTTGGCCAGCGCCTGCCAGCAACTGGCGGCCTTCCAGACCGCCCCCCCATTCGCAGACTGCACGATTGCCGTCAACCTGAGCGCGCGTCAACTGGCGCAGCCCGATCTGGTGGACAGCATTCGCCAGATCTTGCACAGCACCGGGGCACCAGCCAGCCGACTCAAGCTCGAAATCACGGAGAGCATGCTGGTCACCGATATCGAAAAGACCATCCTCACCTTGCGCGACATCACGGCTCTGGGCATACGGCTGTCACTGGACGACTTTGGCACCGGCTACTCCTCGCTGAGTTACCTGAAAAAGCTGCCGCTCAGCCAGCTGAAGATTGACCAGTCCTTTGTGCGCGAACTGCTGACCGATCCAGTGGATGCAGCCATTGTCAAAACCATTCTGCAACTGGCTAAAAGCCTGGGTATGTCGGTGATTGCCGAAGGCGTGGAATTGGATGGCCAATACAAGGTGCTGACCGACATGGGATGCCGCGAGTTCCAGGGCTATTTATTTGGCAAACCGCAGGCTTTTGTGTAACCAACCATGCTGCACAGTACCCTGTCACCCGATGCCATAGACCGACTACCCACACCCAAGGGCGTGGCGCTGGCCTTGACGCGGGCCTGTCGCCGCGACGATATGCAGCTCGACGAGATTGCCAATCTGGTCAGCAGCGACCCGGCCCTGAGCGGACGCCTGCTGGCCCTGGCCAACGCCGCCTCCTGGGGTGGCCGAAGTCTTGCCTCGGCCGACGAGGCCGTCAAACGCATGGGCCTCGCAAAAGTCAGCCAGCTGGCCCTGGCCTTCTCCCTGATCGATCAACATGCCGCTGGCGCTTGTAGCAACTTCGATTACGCCGGCTTTTGGAACCGCTCGCTGCTGATGGCGGCCGCCTGCCGCGAACTCGGCGCTGGCCGCCAACTCGGCAGTCCCGATGAACTGTTTAGCGTCGGCCTGCTGGCGCAAATCGGGCAGCTGGCACTGGCCACCGCCTTTCCCAAGGAGCTGTCTGCACTGATGGCGCTGGACATCACACGCGACGAGCTGCTGCGTAGGGAAAAGGCGCTCACCGGCACGGATCATCTGCAACTGTCGGTGGCGCTGATGGAGCACTGGGGCATTGCGATCGACTATGCCCGCCCCTTCGGCATGTATGAGGAGCTGGCCGACCCCAACCCTTTTAGTACCAGCGGCCAAATGGCAGATCGGGCGCGCCTGGCGCACGGCGCCTGGCGGCTGGCCCGGGCGCTCTCCACAGCCGACGTAGATGCAGCGCTGACTGATCCGGATTGCCAGGCCGCGCTAGAGTGGCTGGAGCTGGACACCGGGATGCTAAACGAGCATTTGCAGGCCATCGAGTCCAACTGGCGTGTCTGGCTACAGCTGATCGCCCTGTAGCGCCACCGACCCCAGCGCTAGTGCATCAGGCGGGCACGCTCGTACTTTTGCACCTCTTCAAACGGGTATTTGACGGACCCGGATTCATTGATGTACTTCGGGCCCATGCCCATTGCGCTGCACAGACCAATGGCGGTCACCGAGCGACCCCAGCGCTGAGCCAGTTCTTGCTGCGTCAGGGTTACCGGCTGGCTGTTTGGCATGGGGGTGGGCACAAGGCGTTGGGGCATGCAGCATTGTGTGCCCGCAGCAGCACAGCTATGCCGCGAAATGGCCCCATTCCCCGCCGCTCATTTACTTTGCGCGGCGCTACTTCTCACACTTGGGCGCGCACACCGCCTGCGCCTTGCCCAGCAGCTTGCGCGTCATCATGCTGGCGCGGGGCCGATGTTTGCCGCACAAGAAGCAGGACATGGTGGAATTGCCGGCATAGGCACTGGACGTCGTGAAGGGCGAACCCGACGCTTTGGCCTTGTAACGAAGACCGTCTTCGAGGATGGAAGACTTGGTAACTGGTTTGCTCATTGCGTGATTTTACCCGGGCATGCTGCCACCCGCCATAACTGGCCCGCAACAGCGGCTGCCGGGACGGCTCGGCGAAGCAGTTAAAATGCCTTGCCGCACGTCGCTGTCTGCTGCGCCGGATGCGGCTGATGCGGCGCCCGAGTCGACCCCGGCCCTGTGCAGCGCACGCCAGCGGCCCAAGATCCTTACGCTTTCAGGTTCGCCCAGCTTCCCGCTCAAGCGGGTGCCGGTGCTAGCCTATTTTTCAATTTGGATACGCCCGACCTATGACGCGAACCGTGACGCGTAGCAACCTCCACCGTTCCAGCCTGGTTCGTGTTCTGTCAGACCTGGGGCTGGTGGATACGCGCGCGCCCAGCGGCGCCTTTGCCGAGCAACTGGGCCAGTGGGTGGATATTGCCAGCGCCATTGGCTTGCGGGCCGCACACCAGGCCGACCCGGCGGCAAGGCCGACATCCGCCAGCGTAGCGCCCGCCCTGGAACAGGAGCTTGCCCGCTTGCGCTCTGCGCTGGAAGCGACGATCAGCAAACCCCACCTTGCCGGTGCCGCACGAACCCGCCTGGACCTGCCCAAGCCAGGCGCGAGCGCAGAGCAGACTCTTGCCTTTGAACCCTACCGCCGCTACTACCAGGCGCACCAACGCGAAATGGATTTGAAAATTCCGCCCCTGCGTTCGCGCCTGCGCGAGGCGCTGGCAGGGACAAGCCCCGAACTGGCGCAACTCGCGGCGCTGGATGCAGCGCTGGACGGCATACTCTCGACGCGCGAAGGCCCACTGCTGGCAAGCCTGCCAGGCCTGCTGGAGAAGCGCTTCAAACAATTGCAGCAGCTTGGGGCGGCAGACCACGAAATGAAGCCGACTGGCTGGCTGGCTGGTTTTTGCAAGGAACTGCAAGGCGTGCTGCTGGCCGAGCTCGACCTGCGCCTGCAGCCCTGCGTGGGGCTGCTGGAAGCCCGCCTCAGTACAACAACACCATCGATATGAACAAGCACTTTTTTAACGGCGCCTTGCTGCTCGGCATTGCTGCCATCGTCTGGGTTGCCAGCGGCTTCTTTGGCAACCACGCGTTGGCGCTGGCGATGACACTTTTGATTGGCGCGGCATACGGCGTGGGAGCCTTCGAGCTCTACCGCTTCCGCCAGGCCAGCGCCAGCCTGGACGCCGCACTGGCTCACATCCCTGAGTCGCTGCAGAACCTGGGCGACTGGCTGGTGGAGCTGCATGTCTCGCTGCAAAATCCGGTGCGCCTGCGCATTGAGGGTGAACGCATGGGCCTGCCCGGCCCGGCGCTGACTCCGTATCTGGTCGGCCTGCTGGTGATGCTGGGCATGCTGGGCACTTTTCTGGGCATGGTGGTCACGCTCAACGGCGCCGTCTTCGCGCTGGAAGGCACCAGCGATTTGGCCGCCATACGCTCGGCCTTTGCCACGCCGATCCGGGGTCTGGGTCTGGCCTTCGGCACCTCGGTGGCGGGGGTGGCGTCCTCGGCCATGTTGGGCCTGATGTCGGCACTCAGCCGACGCGAACGCATGCAGGTCGCGCAGCTGCTGGACACCCGCATCGCCACCACGCTGCGCACTTTTTCGTTGACGCACCAGCGCCAGGAAAGCCTCAAGGCGCTGCAACTGCAGTCCCGGCTGTTGCCGGCCGTGGTCGACCAATTGCAGACCATGATGGCGCAGATGCAGACCATGGGCCAGCAACTCAACCAGCGCCTGCTGGACAACCAGCAAGGTTTTCACAGCGAGATCAAGGGCGTGTACATCGAGCTGGCACAGTCCGTCGATGCCTCGCTGCGCAGCAGCCTGACACAGGGTGCGCAGGCCGCCGCTGCCAGCCTGGTGCCGGTGCTGGAAGTGGCCCTGAGCGGCATGGCACAGCAGACCGGCCAGCTGCATCAACGCATGGTGGAGAGCACCCAACAGCAACTCGAGGCCATATCGGCGCGGCTCGCCACCAGCACCGACGCCTTGCTGTGCGGCGTGACAGACGCCCAGACCAAGGCCCATGCCGAGCAGACAGAGAGCGAGCAACAGCGCCTGCAGGCCTGGCGGTTGTCGCTGCAAGACATGGCAGACAGCACGCAAACTAGCGCCAGCAGAAGCGCGGCCGAGGTGACCCGTTTGCTGGCCAGCTCAGAGGAACTGGTACGCGCTCGCATCGCCACCGAGACCGAGTGGAGCGCACAGCATGGTGCACGCATGGAGGTGATCACGGAAGTGCTGCACACCGAACTCGGCGCGCTGCGCGAAGCAGAGGAGCGCCGTGGCAACGCCGCCGTGGAGCGACTGGATGCATTGCAAACGGCAATGACCCAGCACCTGAGCACACTGGGCCAGGCGCTGGAAGAACCGATTGCGCGACTGATACAAACCGCCTCAGATGCGCCACGCGCTGCCGCCGAGGTGATTGCCAAGCTGCGCGAAGAGGTCTCTCACAGCGTGGCGCGTGACAACAGCCTGCTGGAGGAACGCGGCCGCATTCTGGAGACCCTGAATGCCCTGTTGGGAAGCATCCACCATGCCTCAACCGAGCAGCGCGCCGTGATCGATGAACTGGTGGCATCCTCGGCCCTGGCCTTGGAAAACGCCAGCAGCCAGTTTGCCTCTCAGGTGGGCAACGAAACGCTCAAATTGTCCGAGCTTACGGCCAGCGTAGGCGCCAGCGCGGTGGAGGTCTCTAGCCTGAGCGACAGCTTCGGTTTTGCCGTTCGGTCCTTCAACGATGCCAACCAAAACCTGATCGCCAACCTGCAGCGCATCGAGGCGGCACTGGACAAATCCATGGCCCGCAGCGACGACCAGCTGGCCTATTACGTGGCCCAGGCGCGTGAAATCATGGACCTCAGCATCCTGTCGCAAAAAGGGGTTTTTGAACAGCTGCGCCAGGCCCCACCGCCCGAGGCCGCCTGATGCAGGACAGTGACGCAGGAATGGAACAGACCGCGCCGGTCTGGGCAGTGTTTGGCGACCTAATGGCGGGCCTGCTGGGCGCCTTTGTGCTGCTGCTGGTGGGCGTGCTGGTGGTGCAGCTGCAACTGGCCACGCATCTGCAAGACGAGGTGAAGAAGCGCCAGCTCGAGGAGCAGCGCCGCATCAGCCTGGAAAAAGCCTTGGCGATTCCCTTGGCCACGGGGCGTATCACCCTGAACAATGGGCGCATTGGCATCAGCGGGCGCGTGCTGTTTTCGCTCAACTCGGACCAGTTGCAGCCCGATGGACGCAAGCTGCTGAGCAGCCTGGTGGCACCGCTGCGCGCCTATCTGGCGGCGCGCGATGAAATGCTGATGGTCAGCGGCTTTACTGATGACCGTTCGGTGCGCACCGGCAACAACCAGTTCGCCGACAACTGGGAACTGTCGGCCCAGCGCGCCCTGACCGTGACGCGCGCCTTGATCGACGAGGGCATGCCCGCAAGCCTGGTGTTTGCGGCGGCCTTTGGTTCGGAGCAACCGGTCACGCCGAATGTGAACGAGTCGGCACGCGCGCAAAACCGACGCGTCGAAATGGCTCCCGTGCCCAAGGCCCAAAACGCGTCCGCCCCATGACAGCCATGCCTGGCAGCCAGGAAATCGCGGCCTTGCGTTTGGCCGGTGCCGCGCATTTTGATGCCGTGCAGCTGCATTACCTGGAGACCTTGTCACGGCGCCTGTTGGAGCAACCGCAAGCGGTCCGGCGCAGGCTGGAGATCCGACTGAGGCTGTCGCTGTCGGAATTCACAACGCGCTTTGCAAAGGCACAGGGCGCTGCACGCCTGAGCGCCAGCCTGGCCTCGCAAAGGCATCCGCAATCCGCCGCCAGCTTGCAGCGTCTGTTGGACGCGGGCCACTTCAAGGAGCTGGCTTTGCAGCTTGCGGCACTGGACGCTCAGGAGTCGCCCCTGGCGGCCCTGGCACGTTCCGTGGCGCAACCACCCGGCGATGGCGCTGGCAACGTGTCAGCACGCCCCGAACTGAAAGCTGTGCAGCAGTTCAGAAACACCTGGTCCCGCCTCAGTGCCGACAGGCAGATGCTGCAGGCCATGGACCAGGCACCCGTCAACGCCGGACCTATCAATTCGCACATGCTGGTGTTGCGCTCGCTGGCCTTGATGCGCGACATCTCGCCCGACTATCTCAACCGGTTTATGGCCTATGCCGATGGCCTGCTGTGCCTGCAGCAAAGCGAGGCCGACAAACACGCCAAGGCCACTGCGGAACTTGCGAATGGCAAAAAGACCCCAGCCCGCCGGAGCAAGGCGCGGCCATCCGGCGCCGGCGCCCGGACTCCCTGAGCTCGCCGGAATTTGGCCCCGGTTGCGGCCCTTTTTCGGGCTTTCGCATGCCGCCATGCCCATGACAATCCGCGCAACTAGGAGATTTCATGGATTTGCAATACCAGCTCAAAGAGGGCAACTACCATTTGTACGATCTCAGCACAGCGGCCAGCAAGGTCACCGGTGAACATCGGCTGCGCCTGAAGACCGATACCGTGGCCTTGGCGTTTGACCGCAGCACCGGCACGCTGCACGAGCACGGCAGCCCCTTGCGTATCCACTCCTGGGCCACCAACACGCGACGCCGCCTGCGGGCTGCGGGCGCCTGGGACAGCGCCGAAGACATCGTGGTGGTCTCGGGCCCCTTGCCAGTGGACGAAATCAACAAATGCCTGCGCATCAAGGGCTATTGCCGCAGCATGTTCTCCCGCTTGTCCAAACTGCCCCACGGCAAGCTGATTGCTCGGGCCCACCCGGCCTGCTAAGGTCTGGTTAACAGCGGCTGGCCGGGGCGGAGGTCGGCTTTGTCAGACGCAGTTAGCGGCGTTGCGAATTGACAAAACCGCAGCAGGGTGTCGCGACTATGGTGGCGGCTCCAACAACTTCACAAGCCTTGCGATGAAAGCCCGACACCCAGAGGAATCGCCTTCGCATGCGCTGTGGCGTGTGCATTACCAATGGCATGTACCGGGCCAGATTCCGGAATCTTCCATCGCTGCCACTTGGGACCGCGTAGCCCTGGCCGTCTCCAAGGCTGAGACGCAGCAGCCCGACGTCTGGCGCCAACGATTTCACTCCATCCTGCAAGACTTCAGCTTCCTGCCCAGCAGTCAGGTGTTGTCGGGCGCGGGTACCGGGCCCGAGGCTGGTTTGTCGAGTTGCTACGCGATTGCACCCACCGAGGATTCCGTCAACGGCGTATTCGGTGCCTTGCGCGAGTCGGCGCTGGCCTTGCAGGTTGGCGCTGGCGTTGGCCTGGACTTTTCCCATTTGCGCCCGCGGGGTTCTTACACCACCGCTTGTCACGCGCCGGTAGGCGCCCTCGCTTACATGCCCCTTTGGCGCGAGGCGGCCGAGATCCTGCAGGGCACCGATAGCGACCCTGACTGCGCCAGCATCGGTCTGCGCTGCGACCATCCGGACATCGAAAGCTATATCGATGCCTACGCGGAACACGATTTGCATCCGCTCATCCATCGCGAAGTCTTCGCCTCCAACGCATTCATGGAAGCAGTGAAAAAACGGGCCGACTGGCCCTTGGTCTTTCCCTTGCGGCGGCAGACCATTTCGACCCCGACGGAGATCTGCCAACGGGTCTGGGCGGGCGACGCCCAGCCGCAAGCTTGCCTGGTCTACAAGCACGTGGCGGCCGCCTCCCTATGGACCCGGCTGTTGCAGGACGAGTACGCCCATGCATCGCCGCGCATCGTCTTTATGGATACGATGCAACGAGAAAACAACCTGTGGTATGCCGAGCAGCTGAGCGTCAACAGCCCTTGCGGCAGTGTGCCCTTGCCGGTGGGTGGCGCATGCAACCGCGGTTCACTCAACCTGACCCGCTTTGTGCTGCAGCCCTTCTCGGAGCATCCGCAGTTGGACTGGTCCAGCTTGCGCCTGGTCACCGCTGTGGCAATCCGGTTCCTGGACGATGTGTATGACATTTCGGCCTACCCTTTCAAGGCGCTAAGCCACAGCGCCCATGCGGCAAGGCGCCTGGGACTGGGTATCACCGGCCTGCACAGCATGTTCAAGATGTTGGGCCTGCCATACGGGTCGCCGGCCAGCCTGGACCTCGCCGACCGACTGATGCAGGTGATACGCGATACCGCCTACCAAACCTCGATGGAGCTGGCCCGCGAAAAGGGGCCCTTTACGGCCTTTGATCGGGTCAGACATGCGGCCAGCCCCATGCTGCTCAAGTTGTCGCATGAACTGCAGGACGCCATCGCCAGCCACGGCCTGCGCAACAGCCATCTGCTCGCCGTGGCATCTGACCGGCGCCCGGACCAGCTGGTAGACACGCTGTCGCATGGCATTGAGGCCGCCATGCCAGGCCCGGGACCGGCGCAGTCGGTTCATCCGGTGGCGGCTACGGAGGTCAGTGCCGAGGCCCAATTGGCCATCGCATCGGCGGTGCAATTCCATGTCGACAACGCGGTCACGGTGAACATCCATGTGCCCGCCCACACCTCATGCACGGTGATGGATGGCATTTTGCGCCATGCCTGGCAGCTTCAGCTGAAGAACTGCCGGGTGATACGTCAACACCATGGCGATGCCGCTGCGATGGAAGCAGACCCGATGCGCCAATAGGCCGCCTGGTCCGCGGCCCATTGCGCCAGCCGCCAGACAGACTCCATTCGGCTCAAAAGTGGCTTTTTGATGGGCATGGCCCTGTTGCACCGTTTCTGCTGTTAGCCTTAGGCGCTAGTAGCACCTAAACACACCACGCCATGAACACCCTGCCCGATATCGAATTCTCCGAAGAACTGATCCGCCGCTTTGACAAGCTGGGGCCACGCTACACCTCGTACCCGACCGCCGACCGCTTCAATGCCGACTTCACCGAAGGCCACTACATCAGCTACCTGGCGCAGCGCAACAACGCCGCCAACACCAACCCGCCGCTATCGATTTATGTGCATTTGCCGTTTTGCGAATCGCTGTGCTACTTTTGCGGTTGCAACAAGATCGTCACCAAGGATAGGACCCGCACCGCCGAATACCTGCGCTATCTGGCCAAGGAAATGGCCTTGGTTGCCAAGCACATAGGCCCGGACCGGCGGGCCGCACAGCTGCATTTTGGCGGCGGCACACCCACCTTTCTGACACCGGATGAGTTGCGCGAGCTGATGACCCTGCTGCGCAGCCATTTCAACTTTTTGCCGGATGCCGAGCTTGGCATCGAGATCGACCCGCGCACCGTCAACGACGACACCATGGCCATGCTGGCCGGGTTGGGCTTCAACCGCACCAGCTTTGGCGTACAAGATTTTGACCCGGCGGTGCAGCAGTCGGTCAACCGCATCCAACCCTACGAAATGGTGGAGAAGGCCGTCACAGCCAGCCGCAAATCCGGTTTTCAGTCCATCAATGCCGATCTGATCTACGGCCTGCCCAAGCAGTCATGCGAGAGCTTTAATCGCACGTTGGACCGCGTGATCGAGCTGGCACCCGAGCGCATCGCGCTCTACAACTACGCGCATCTGCCCAGCCGCTTTAGGGCCCAGCGCCTGATCGTGGAGGCCGAGCTGCCCAGCGCCGAGGAGCGGCTGCAAATCTTCCTGATGTCGGTGCACCGCCTGCTGGACGCCGGTTACATCTACATCGGCCTGGACCACTTTGCCAAACCGACCGACGAGCTGAACCTGGCGCGCCTGGACAAGACCCTGCACCGCAACTTCCAGGGTTACACCACCCGCGCCGACTGCGATCTGATCGGCTTCGGTGTCTCGGCCATCGGCAAGGTGGGGCACTCCTACAGCCAGTCGGTGCGCACGCTCAAGGCCTATTACGAGCATCTGGACATCGACCAGCTGCCGGTGGAAAAAGGCTATGCGCTCACCGCCGACGACGTGCTGCGCCGCCAAGTCATCATGGAGCTGATGTGCAGCGGCCCGGTCACTTTTTCCGCCATCAACGAGGCGCATGGCATCGATTTTGTGAGCTACTTTGCCGATGAGTTGTTGCTGCTCAAACAGTATGAAGAGGCCGGCCTGATCGTGGTCGACGAGCACAGCATTTCGGTCACCCCAAAGGGCCGCATGTTTGTGCGCGCCTCGGGCATGGTGTTTGACAAGCACCTGGCGCAGTCCACCGCCAAGTTCTCCAAGCTAATTTGAGCCTGCGCCTGCGCTAACTCGCACCCTTCGCGCTGGCAGAGCGGGAGACCAGAAAAACGCCGGGCAGAATCATGGCGGCCGCCAGCGCATGGTGCCATCCCAAACGCTCCCCCAACACCAGCCAGGCCAGCAAGGCGCCATACAGCGGCCCCAGGTACAGGGTGACTGCCACCTTGCTAACGCCCAGCCTTTGTTGGGCCCAGCCATAAATCCAATAGGCGCCCACACCCGGCAACAAGGCCGCGGACACACCCAGCTCCCAGGCATGAAGAGTCAGTGCGGGGGTTGTGGGCTGGGCCATCTCCCAGGCCGTGCCCGCCAGTAAAAATGGCATGGCGCCCCAACTGGTGGCTGCCAAACGTGCGCTAGATCCCAAGGGACTGGGCCAAAGTTTTTGCAGCAAGGCGTACAGGGCCCAAGCCACCATGGCGGCCAAAATCCAGGCATCGCCCACCACAAACCGCACCTGACCCAGCGCGCTCCACTCGCCCTTGACAATCACATGCACGACGCCCGCGAGTGCCAGCAACACACCCAGCAGCTGTGACCAGCGCATGCGCTCATGCAGCCAAATCACCGAACCCACGGCAATCAGCACCGGGGACGCCGAATAAATGAGCGAAATATTGACGGCGCCAGTGGACTTGGCACCCAAGTACACCCATGCCCCGCATACCACCATGCCACAAAACCCCAGTGCCACATACTGGTACCAGACCGAGGCAATCGATCGCCATTCGCGCCGCAATTCCGAACGCGCATGCACGCTCAGCAGCAAGCCCGCTATGCCCCATCGCATGCAGGCCAGCGTGTAGGGCTCTACGACGCCAGGCGCGCGCCGGGCCACAAAATAATTGACGGCCCATAGCAGGGGAATCAGCCAGATGGCGTATTGGGCCATCCGATTTTGGGTTTCTGGGCGCATGGACCTCCATCCTAAGCTGCGAAATTGCTTACCACAGCCATGTGTTTACCTCATCCACAGAAGCTGTGTGCTGATCTGGGGATAACTCTGGGGCATCTATGGCAAACCCGCATGCCTATTGGCTTTGCATAGCGTGCTTAAAAAGCATGCAGATCGTTTTTGCTTATTTTTCTTTTTTTGACAGCCTGATTTGGGCTCAGTGTTGCCATTTTTTCCTTGACTTTGCGGTCAGTGGCATTTCGCCTCTCAGGCGCCGCAGATCCTCTTCGGTCAGGTCCTCGCACTCGTCGTTTGCGGCCGAGTGGTCGCTCACTTTTTCAGTGGGTGCCGCGCGTGGCGCTTGCGATGTACCGAACTGGTTGGTTCGGCTCTTGTTGGCCCGCGCCGGCGGCTGCCGCCTTGGTTTGTCAGGCGCTTGCGGCTTGGCTATCGGTTCACCAATAAACGGCTGCAGATGTGCCAACGTGTCGTCCACATCGAGGCGGTAGTAGTGACCGGACGCTAGCTTGATCTTGAGGGACTTGCTTTCCAACGTGGCATGACCGGATGCGATGTAGCCGCCGGTGTCGGTGGCGTGGCCAAAGAGCATCACCATGCGTCCCCACTGCTCACGTGGCACACAGTCAAAGACATTGGCCTGCTCCACATCGGGCAGTTTTTCCACCAGCGTGAACTTGCCCTCGGTGGATTCAAAGAAGAGAGCTGCGCTGCCCTTCTTGAGGGCGATCGAGCCCACCACTTCGCTGCGCTGCACCCGGCTATCGAGTTCGGCCAAGTAGGCGCTCTGAAAGGCCTCCGCGGTCTCAGGTGTAGTGTTCTCGGTTTGCATGGGTTTAAACCTTTTTTCTGTGGTTGCGCATCAGACGGGCAAAGTTCTGGGAAACCAGGGTCACGCCCACGGCACCCATCAGGATCACGCCGCTGGTGCCAATGCTTGGAATCAGGAAGCCGCTCATGGCAATTCCTGCGGACTGACCAATAAAGTAGGAAGCGGCAAATGCTGCCACCGCAGCGCCCCGGCGTTCTGGCGCCATTTGGGTGGCGTTGATCTGCAGTGTATTGTGGAGCATGTAGAAACCCAGCCCGGCCAGGAAGCAGGCCGGCATGGCCCACCACCAGTTGCTCGATTCCGCCACGGTGATGTAAGAGACAGCCACCAGCACACCACCCCAACGGCACAGACCGATCTCTCCGAGCCGGTGCACAAGGTAGTAGGCGCTGACTGCGAACAGCAGTCCCCCCAGACCGAACAGCATGACCACCTGACCGGCCATGGCCAGCGGGATGGAATGCACCTGGTGTATATGGGTCACCATGAAGGCAAAGGCGCCGAAGATACTGGCGCCCTCGGCAAATACGGTCAATAGCACGACGCGGGCCCAGGGAACGGCCAGCACCTGAGCGAATTCAGACACCGTGCGTTTGAAGGCCGATCCCTGCACCAGGTTGGTCTTCTTGGCTTCAAGCGGTAAGCGGCTGTTGTTCCAAAGCAGAAAGGCGCCACCGAGTG
This sequence comes from uncultured beta proteobacterium, assembly GCA_903845935.1. Lineage (GTDB taxonomy): Bacteria > Pseudomonadota > Gammaproteobacteria > Burkholderiales > Burkholderiaceae_C > Allorhodoferax. The sequence continues at coordinate 78,808 of CAIMZI010000011.1, forward strand.
CAAAGTAGACCGCAATGGCCTCAAAGGGCACTCTCCAGTGCAGGTGGTCGGCCGCGTAACCGCCCAGCAGCACACCGCTGGAAATACCCAGCACCTGACCGATCATGAATTTGGCCAGGATCGGTTGGCGACGCTCGTAGGACACGACATCACCAATCCAGGCCATCGCCAGCGGAATGATGGTGGCGGCAGACGCCCCGGCCATGGCTCTGGCCACCAGCAGCAGCTCAAAGTTGGGGGCCAAGGCACAGAGAGCCGTTGTAAGTCCACAGGCAAGCGTGCCCCAGGCAATGACGCGGTACTTGCCGAAACGGTCTCCCAGGGGGCCAAAGATCAGTTGGGAGAAACCATAGGCAATGGCAAATACGGTGATGACCAGGGCTGCATGGCCCAAAGTCATGGAGAACTCTTTGGCCAGTCCCGGCAGCAAAGGGTCGGACACCCGCATGGATATACCGCTGCCGAATGCCGATACGGACAACGCCAGAAGTGCGCCACGAGGCAGTTTAATATCCGTCAATTCAGTCGTTGTCCCTGTGATTTGAGCGCTTCCATCAGGGCGTCAGGCGCGCCGCCTTGGGCCAGATGGCTCTTGTACCAGACGGTCAGGATGCTGGTGATGACCGGCCCCGGATTCTGCAGCACCTTGTCGAAGTTCAGACCGTTGATGTTGCAGATCAACTTGACCAGGTCCATGTCCAAATCAATGGCGTCATCATCGCAGCGACGAACTTTGAGGTCGGTGAATGAATAGCCCTCAGGGAGCTTCAAGGTAAGGACTGAATCGGTTGGCATGGGTTCAATAGTCACTTGCGTAGCAACAAAAAAGGCCCACCGAGGTGAGCCTTTTTTAACTGGTTATGAG
>CAIMZI010000012.1 GCA_903845935.1 uncultured beta proteobacterium
CGCGACATACCCGCAGCCAGCAGCGTTGCGGCTGTCTATCCATACAGTGAATTGAATTTCCCGGTCTACAATGCGCGCCATGTCAGCCAAACCACCATCCTCTTCTTCCGGTCAGTCCGACTATTCCGAAGGCTCCATCCGAGTCCTCAAGGGCCTGGAGCCGGTCAAGCAGCGCCCGGGTATGTACACCCGCACCGACAACCCGCTGCACGTCATCCAGGAAGTGCTGGATAACGCCGCCGACGAGGCGCTGGCAGGTCACGGCAAGAAGATCAAGGTCTGCCTGCATCTGGACGGTTCGGTGTCGATTGAGGACGATGGCCGCGGCATCCCGTTTGGCATGCACCCGGAAGAAAAGGCACCGGTGATCGAGCTGGTCTTCACCCGACTGCATGCCGGCGGCAAGTTCGACAAGGGCAAGGGCGGTGCCTACAGCTTCTCCGGCGGCCTGCACGGCGTCGGCGTGAGCGTCACCAACGCTCTGGGCAAGCGCCTGGAAGCCACCAGCTACCGCGAAGGCTCGGTCGCGCGCATCGTGTTTGCCGGTGGCGACGTGATCGAGCCGCTGGTGATCCGCAAGGCCGGAGCAACAGAAAACGGCGAGGCGGCTGAGGGTCCGCGCGACCGCAAGTCAGGCACCACGGTGCGGGTTTGGCCGGATGCCAAATACTTTGAATCCTCGGTGCTGCCGCTGGGCGACCTGACGCATTTGCTGCGCAGCAAGGCGGTGCTGATGCCGGGCGTCAGCGTTACCCTGGTCCATGAGAAGACCAAGGAAACCCAGGTCTGGCTCTACAAGGGGGGCTTAAACGATTACCTGATGCAGTCGCTGCACGGCGAGCCGGTGATTCCGCTGTTTGATGGCGAGGGCTTTGCCGACGCCCAGAGCGAGCAGTTTGCCGATGGCGAAGGCGCAAGCTGGTGTGTGGCCTTTACCGAAGACGGCCAGCCGGTGCGCGAAAGCTATGTCAACCTGATTCCCACCAGCGCCGGTGGCACGCACGAAAGCGGGCTGCGTGATGGTCTGTTCACGGCCGTGAAGAGCTTTATCGAATTCCACTCGCTGTTGCCCAAGGGGGTGAAGCTGATGCCCGAGGACGTGTTCGCCCGCGCCAGCTATGTGCTCTCGGCCAAGGTGCTGGACCCGCAGTTCCAGGGCCAGATCAAGGAGCGCCTGAACTCGCGCGACGCCGTGCGTCTGGTCTCCAACTTTGTCCGCCCGGCGCTGGAGCTGTGGCTGAACCAGCATGTGGAATACGGCAAAAAGCTGGCCGAGCTGGCCATCAAGGCGGCGCAGACGCGCCAGCGCGCCGGACAAAAAGTGGAGAAGCGCAAGAGCTCCGGCGTGGCCGTGCTGCCGGGAAAGCTGACCGATTGCGAGAGCAAGGACATTTTGTATAACGAAGTTTTTTTGGTCGAGGGCGACTCGGCCGGTGGCAGTGCCAAGATGGGCCGCAACAAAGAGAATCAAGCGGTGCTGCCCTTGCGCGGCAAGGTGCTCAACACCTGGGAAGTGGACCGCGACCGCCTGTTCGCCAACACCGAAATCCACGACATCTCGGTGGCCATTGGTGTCGATCCGCACGGCCCCAACGACACGCCCGACATGAGCGGGCTGCGCTACGGCAAGGTCTGCATCCTGTCGGACGCCGACGTGGACGGCTCGCACATCCAGGTGCTGCTGCTGACGCTGTTTTTCCGACATTTTCCCAAGCTGATAGACACCGGCCATGTGTTTGTGGCGCGCCCGCCGCTGTTTCGCGTGGATGCCCCGGCGCGTGGCAAAAAGCCCGCCAGCAAGGCCTATGCGCTGGACGACGGTGAGCTCACCGCCATTTTGGATAAGCTGCGCAAGGAAGGCGTGCGCGAAGGCGCCTGGACCATTAGTCGCTTCAAGGGCCTGGGCGAGATGAATGCCGAGCAGCTGTGGGACACCACGCTCAATCCGGATACGCGGCGCTTGTTGCCGGTGATCTTGGGTGCCATTGACTTTGGCCAGACCGAGGCCTTGATTACCAAGCTGATGGGCAAGGGTGAGGCGCAATCGCGGCGTGAGTTGATGGAGTTGCACGGCGACTCTGTGGAGGTGGATGTATGAGCCTCGCCTTGCATTGCGACGGCCAGCGCGAACAGCGCCAGAATGAATAGCTGGCAACATAAACACATAGCAAGCCAATAAAAAATGTCTGACCAATCGACCATCGATTTTCAAACGCCCGACGGAGGCGACGACCAGCTCAATCTGGCAACCTACGCCCAGCGCGCCTACCTTGAATACGCGCTCTCCGTCGTCAAGGGTCGCGCCCTGCCGGATGCCTGCGACGGCCAAAAGCCGGTGCAGCGGCGCATCCTGTACTCCATGTCGCGCATGGGCCTGGGCTTTGGCGGGGCCAACGGCAACACCGGCGCCAAGCCGGTCAAATGCGCCCGCGTGGTCGGCGATGTGCTGGGCCGCTTTCATCCGCACGGCGACCAGGCCGCCTACGAGGCGCTGGTGCGCATGGCGCAGGACTTTTCGCAGCGCTATCCGCTGATCGACGGCCAGGGCAATTTCGGCTCGCGCGACGGCGACGGTGCCGCCGCCATGCGCTACACCGAGGCGCGCCTCGCCAAGATCACCTCGCTGCTGCTCGATGAAATCGACCAGGGCACGGTGGACTTTCAGCCCAATTACGACGGCTCTACAGAAGAGCCCTGCCAGTTGCCGGCGCGGCTTCCGTTCTCGCTGCTCAACGGCGCCAGCGGCATTGCCGTTGGCCTGGCCACCGAGATCCCCAGCCACAACCTGCGCGAAGTGGCCGATGCCTGCATCGCCCTGATCAAAAACCCGCAGCTCACCGAAGTTGAGCTGTTCACGATCGTGCCGGGCCCGGACTTTCCCGGCGGCGCGCAGATCATCAGCCCGGCCAGCGATATTGCCGACGCCTACCGCACGGGTCGCGGCTCGCTCAAATGCCGAGCCCGCTGGAAAATTGAAGATTTGGCGCGCGGCCAGTGGCAGCTGGTGGTGACCGAGCTGCCGCCGGGTGTGAGCACCCAGCGCGTGCTGGAAGAAATCGAGGAACTGACCAACCCCAAGGTCAAGACCGGCAAAAAAGCGCTTTCTCAAGACCAGAACCAACTCAAAGCCAGTATTCTTGCGGTGCTGGACGTGGTGCGCGATGAATCCGGCAAGGAAAACGCCGTACGCCTGGTGTTCGAGCCCAAGACCAGCCGCATCGAACAGCAGGAGCTGATCACGGCGCTGCTGGCCCACACCAGCCTGGAGTCCTCCTCTCCCATCAACCTGACCATGGTGGGCTTGGACGGGCGTCCCACGCAGAAGTCCCTGCGCCAGATGCTGGGCGAGTGGATCAGTTTTCGCCAGACCACCATCGAGCGCAGAAGCCGCCACCGCCTGGCCAAGGTGCTGGACCGCATTCACATTCTGGAGGGGCGCCAGACCGTTTTGCTCAACATCGACGAGGTGATTGCCATCATCCGCCAGAGCGACGAGCCCAAGGCGGCGCTGATTGCACGCTTCTCCTTAAGCGCCGCCCAAGCCGAAGACATCCTGGAAATCCGCCTGCGCCAATTGGCCAGGCTGGAAGCCATCAAGATTGAGCAGGAGCTGTCCGAGCTGCGCGTCGAGCAGGGCAAGCTGGAAGAAATCATCAACAACCCGGCGGCCCTGCGCCGTTTGATGATCAAGGAAATTGAAGCCGACTCCAAGACCTTTGCCGATGCGCGCCGCACCCTGATCCAGACCGAGAAAAAGGCCGTGCTTGAGATCAAGGTGGTGGACGAGGCGCTGACCGTGGTGGTCAGCGAAAAGGGCTGGGTGCGCACACGCCTGGGCCATGGCCACGAGGCCAGCAGCTTTGCCTTCAAGGCCGGTGACGGCCTGTATGACACCTTTGAATGCCGCAGCGTCGACACGCTCTTGGTGTTCGGCTCCAGCGGACGCGTCTACTCGGTGGCGGTGTCGCTGCTGCCTGGAGGGCGGGGCGACGGACAGCCTGTGACCACGCTGATCGAGTTGGAGGCAGGCACGCAAATCCTCTATTACTTTGCCGGTCCGGCCGCCGCCAACCTGCTGCTCAGTTCTAGTGGCGGCTATGGCTTTATGGCCACGGTGACCAATCTGATTTCGCGCCAGAAGGCGGGCAAGGCCTTCGTCACCTGCAACACGGGTGAGACGCTGTGCAAGCCTTCGCTGGTGAGCGGCGCGCAGGGCAGGGTACTGAACCCCGGAACGCCGGCCGCTGTCGTGGCGCCTGCCACCCACGTGGCCTGCGCGTCCACGGGCGGGCGCATTCTGAGCTTCGAGATTACCGAGCTCAAATCCATGGCCACCGGCGGGCGGGGCCTGATGCTGCTGGATCTGGAGGACAAGGATACGCTGGCCGGTGCCGCAGCCTACACGCGCAGCATCCGCATTGAGGGCATCGGACGTGGTGGCAAGGAGCGCGACGAGACGCTGGAAATCCGCAGCCTCAACAATGCACGTGCCGCACGCGGGCGCAAGGGAAAGGCCGCGGACCTGGGCTTCAAGCCCGCCCGCATTACCCGCGTTGAGTAAGTCAGCCCTTCCTGGATGTTGTGCATATTCGGCGTCAGTTACGCAACAGTTAGGCGCACCACAATGAACCATGGATAAAAACATGTTGATCTCCGGTGGTGGTATTGGCGGGCTGGCCGCCGCCCTGGCCTGTGCCCGCACGGGTTGGCAGGTGGAGCTGCTGGAACAGTCACCGGTGTTTGGCGAGGTCGGGGCCGGCATCCAACTCGGGCCGAATGTGGTCAAGGTGCTAGACGCCATGGGTGTGGGCGCTGCATTGCGTGGCGTGGCGGCATTTCCAAATTGCTTGGAGGTGCGCAACGCCACCAGCACCGAACTGCTGGGCGTGCTGCCCCTGGGCAAGACCGCCGAACAGCGCTATGGCGCGCCCTATGTGTCCATCGCCCGGGCCGACCTGCATACGCTGTTGCTGGACGCGGTGCGATCCCAGGGCGGCGTGGGCCTGCATCTGGACTCGCGTGTCATTGGAATCCAACAGGACGCGCAGCGCGTGCAGATTGAGACCGTGCAGGACCAGCGCTTGGAGGCACCGTTGTTGTTGGGCGCGGATGGTTTATGGAGCGTGGTGCGCAAGCAGGTGCTTGAAAACGATGGGGCGCCGCGTGTCACCGGCCATCTGGCGTTTAGAGCCATGGTGCCGCAAAGTTCCCTGCCCGCATCCCTGCGCACCCAGGTCGTGACGGCCTGGATGGGGCCGGATTTTCATGCCGTGCATTACCCGGTGCGCAGCGGCGAATGGCTGAACATGGTGTGCATAGTTCATGGCAAGGTCGCGGGCGATCCGCAGTCATGGGACCACAGCGCCAATGCACAGGAGTTGCGCAGCCGTATGTCCCAGGCCCGTGGTGCGCTGCGCGAAATGATGCATGCCATAGACCAATGGCGGCTCTGGCCGCTCAGTGACCGTGCGCCCATGGCCAGCGCCGCCGAACATGCCAAGGGCCGCATTGCACTGCTGGGCGATGCCGCTCATCCCATGCGCCCCTATCTTGCGCAGGGTGCTGGCATGGCGATTGAAGACGCTGCCGCGCTGGCAAGTTGCCTAGCAGAGCAGCCGGGTCAGGTGCAACAGGCTCTGGCGCGCTATGCCGATCTGCGCTGGCAACGCAATGCGCGGGTCCAGGCCCGCGCCATTCGCAACGGCGAGATTTACCACCTCAAGGGCTACAGGCAGCTGGGCCGCGACATCGCGCTCAAGCTGCTGGGCGCCAGGTTGATGGACCTGCCCTGGCTTTACCAGGGTGCGTGAGCCTGCACGCCGAAGCTTAGCGCGCGCGCAAATTTTGCGCTATGTGATGCAGCGCACAGACGCAGGGCATTGTCTGTTCGACAATGCACCATGCGCCGCAGCCACGGCGCGCAAAACCAGATGCGCACACCATTTGTCAAATGTACGAATAGATGTGTTCACTCGATTGGTCCCAACCCGGATACTGCAGCAGTGAAAAACAATATCAATTACAAAGAACTGGTTGGAAAAAAGGTGAGGCGTTTGCGGCTCAAGGCGGAGTTCTCGCAGGAGAATCTGGCCGAACGCTGTGGCATCTTTCGCACCTATCTCAGCCGCATCGAATCTGGCGCAGCCAATCCGTCCATCGTTGTGCTGGTGGCGCTGGCCAACGCCTTGTGTGTGAATCCTCATGAGCTGTTTACCGCTGACTAAGGCTCAAGCCTTGAGCCAAGCACTCGAACAAGCGCCGAACGAACTGGATTAGCGGCCCGGTTGCGCCGTGGCCCCGGGCATTCCTACGTTCCGCGACCTGCGGCTGAGCTGCTGAGGCACGCTCAGGTAACAGCGTTTTGCCACTTGAATTCTGTCCTTTGCCATTCGGCGCTTTCCAGCACTTGGCGCAATTGCTCCACCGCGTTCCAGACCTCTTCAAAGCCGATATAGAGCGGCGTCAAACCAAAGCGCAAAATATCCTTGTGGGCCGCACCGTCACCGGCGCGGAAGTCGCCGATCACGCCACGTGCGATCAGCGCCTGCACGATGGCATAGGCGCCAAATTCTCTTGAAATACATACCTGTGAGCCGCGTTTGGCGTGTTCGCGCGGTGTGGCAAGGCCCAGGCCATGGCCATGGCATCGCTGTTCCACCAGGGCAATAAACAGATCGGTTAGCGCCAGCGATTTCGCTCGCAGCGCAGCCATGCCGCCCAGCGTTTCGGCCGCCTTGAAGCCGTCCAGCCCGCATTCCAAAAGCGCCAGGCTGACCATGGGCTGGGTGCCGCAGAGGTAGCGGGTGATGCCAGGGGCCGGTTGGTAGTCGGGGATAAACGCAAAGGGCGCGGCGTGCCCCCACCAGCCCGACAGCGGCTGCCAGAAGCGCTCGGAGTGCTTGGGATTCACCCACAAAAACGCCGGAGCGCCGGGACCGCCATTGAGGTATTTGTAGCCGCAACCGACGGCAAAGTCGGCGCCTGCGCCCAGCAAATCCACCGGCACCGCGCCCGCGCTATGCGCCAGGTCCCAAACCACCAGGGCACCGGCGGCGTGTGCCGCTGCGGTCACAGCCGCCATGTCGTGCATGGCACCGGTGCGGTAGTTCACATGGGTGAGCATCAGAATGGCCAGGTCGCCATCCAGGGCGGCGTCGATTTCTTCCGGTTCCACCAGTTTGAGCGTGAAGCCCTGGGCCTGGCACAGTCCCTCGGCAATGTAGAGGTCGGTGGGGAAGTTGCTGCGTTCGCTCAAGATCACGCGGCGCTGCGGCGAATCCTGCTTGGCGATGGAAATGGCGGCCGAGAGCACCTTGTAGAGGTTGATGGAGGTGGTGTCGGTGGCCAGCACCTGGTCTTGGCCCGCGCCAATCAGCGGCGCAATCTGGTTGCCCAGGCGCTGCGGCAGATGGAACCAGCCCGCGCTGTTCCAGGACTTGATCAGGTCGCGCCCCCATTCCTGGGTGACCACCTGGGCCGCGCGTGCTGCTGCCGATTTCGGCATGGCACCCAACGAGTTGCCATCCAGATAAATCACGCCGGGTGGAATCGAAAACAGTTCGCGCAATGGGCGCAGTGGGTCGGTGGCGTCCAGTTGCTGGCAGTCTTGGAGGGTGATCATGCGGTGTCTCTTTGGTTCAACGCAATCTATTATGCGAGGGCTGGCAGGCCGTGTCTGCGTCTGGCCATGGCACAGGCATCGCTGCCTTCTTCGAATTCACGGCATGGCGAGGGCCGCCATTCGTAAATGCCGCAGCCTATTTTTTCGCCGATCTTGCCAGAGAGGGCTGCGCAACGGGGCGGTTGGTGGTCGGTACCACGCATGCGGGACATCGTGGCGTTCACATCGACAGCCAAGCCAACGGGCACGCTGCCACCGGCGTCTTCGAGTTCCTGCACCGAAAAATCCACCCTGAAGCTGGCGCAGCAAGCGCCGCATGTGGTGCAGGCGTTCATGGAAAAGGGCTATTGCTTACCCAAGAGCAAGTACTCCATCAATGCTTTCTGGACGTGCATTCTGTTCTCAGCCTCGTCCCAGACGACGCTCTGGGGGCCGTCTATGACCTCGGCCTCGACCTCTTCGCCACGATGCGCGGGCAGGCAGTGCATGAAGATGGCTTTGGGTGCCGCGATTGCCATCATTTTTCGGTCCACGCACCAAGCGGCGAAGGCCTTGCGGCGCACCTCGTTCTCTGCCTCATAGCCCATGCTGGTCCAGACATCGGTGGTGACCAGATCGGCGCCATTGCAGGCTTCCATCGGGTCGGCATAGGTCTTGAAGCTGCCACTGCCCATGGAGGCCGGCGCGGCGGCGGTAACCTCATTGAGCTCGTAGCCGCTGGGTGTGCTGACACGCAGATGAAAGCCGAGCAGGGCGGCCGCTTGCAGCCAGGTATTGGCCATGTTGTTGCCATCACCGACCCAGGCCACCGTCTTGCCCGCGATGGGGCCGCGGTGCTCGATGTAGGTGAAGATGTCGGCCAGGATCTGGCAGGGGTGGAACTCGTTGGTCAGGCCGTTGATCACCGGCACGCGCGAATGCTTTGCAAAGCTTTCCAGCTTGCTTTGTTCATAGGTGCGGATCATGACGATGTCGGTCATGCGGCTGATGACCTTGGCGCTGTCCTCGATCGGCTCGGAGCGCCCTAGTTGGCTGTCGCCGGTGGTCAGATGCACCACGCTGCCGCCCAGCTGGTACATGCCGGCCTCGAAGCTGACGCGGGTGCGCGTGGAGGCCTTTTCAAAAATCATGGCCAACGTCCGGTCCACCAGCGGCTGGTGGCGCTGGAAGGTCTTGAACTTCTGCTTGATAAAGGCGGCGCGCTCCAGCAGGTAGCCATATTCCTCGGTGCTGAAGTCGGAGAACTGCAGGTAGTGGCGCACCGGTGGCGCGCCCTTGGGCAGGGTGCTGGGAACGGCGGGTTTGAAATAGCTCATGGCGCTTCCTTCAACAGGGCGGAAATCAAGGGGCACAGAATGGCGGCAATTTCTTCCGCCTCGGCCACGCTCAGAATCAGCGAGGGCACCAGGCGTACCACGCTGTCCGCTGTCACGCTGATCAGCAGGCCGGCATCCAGTGCGCGCTGTGTTAGCACGCCGCAAGGTTTGCACAAATCAATGCCTAGCATCAGGCCCATGCCGCGGATTTCCTTCACAGCGCCACTGGCCAACTCAGAAGCCAGGCCTTGTTCCAAAGCCGCCTTGAGGTGGGCGCCGACTCGGGTCGCGTTGTCCAGCAGGCCTTCGGCTTCCATGATGCGAATCGTCTCGACACCGGCGCGCATGGCCAGGGGGTTACCGCCAAAGGTGCTGCCGTGGTTGCCAGGCTGGAAAATGGTGGCGGCACGGGGGCCCACCACCACCGCGCCGACCGGCACGCCCGAGCCCAGGCCCTTGGCCAGCGGCATCACGTCGGGTTTGATATCGGCCCACTGGTGGGCAAACCATTTGCCGGTGCGGCCCATGCCGCATTGCACCTCGTCAATCATCAGCAACCAGTCTTGCTCATCGCACAGGGCGCGCACATCGCGCAGGTAATCCATGTGCATGGGGTTGACGCCGCCTTCGCCCTGAATGGCTTCGAAAAACACAGCCACCACATTCGGGTTGCCTGCGGTGGCGGCCTTGAGCTCTGCGATGTTGTTGATGGGCACGCGGATAAAGCCTTCCACCAGAGGGCCGAAACCGGCCTGCACCTTGGGGTTGCCGGTGGCGCTGAGCGTGGCAATCGAACGACCATGGAAGGCCTTTTCATAGACTACGATCTCGGGACGCTCAATGCCCTTGTCGTGACCAAACTTGCGCGCCAGTTTGAGCGCTGCCTCATTGGCCTCCAGCCCGGTGGAGCAGAAAAACACATTGGTCATGCCGGAGCGCTCCACCAGCAGCTTTGCCAGCTCTTCCTGCAGAGGGATGTGGTAGTAATTGGAGGTGTGGATCAGCTTGGTCACCTGGTCTTGCAGGGCCGCTACCAAGGCGGGATGGTTGTGGCCCACGGTGTTGACGGCAATGCCGCCCAGTGCGTCCAGGTAGTCGCGCCCCTCGGTGTCCCAGACGCGGCAGCCCTGGCCGTGCGACAGGGCAACCGGCAGGCGGCCATAGGTGTTCATCACGTGCGGTGAACTGGGCGCAGAATGGGACTTTTCGCTGGACATGCAGGCACTCCGGATAGGTATAAAAAACTGCGGCCCACCATAGGACTGCAGGTTGGGCCGTTGAGCTGTGATTTTAGGCGCATCTTCCCTGTGCCTGAATGGTGCCTGGCAGCACCATGGCGGTGCCCTATTTTCCGGCAGCTCCGTGTCAAGCTCAAGACAGGGGAAGGGGTAGAATTCTTGTGCGGTGCAACACCTTTTTTCTCGCGCACAAGGTCAAGCGCTACCCTTACCCTTATGGATTCTTCTTCCGCTAAAAAACTTTACATTCTTGGCGTGACCAAGCAGGGCAAGACCTTTAGACCCAGCGACTGGGCCGAGCGTCTGGCCGGGGTCATGAGCCAGTTTCGTCCGGGCGTTGCACGCCCCGGTGGCCACATCGCTTATTCGCCCTGGTGCGTTCCCACCTCGATCGGCAATGTGAAGTGCGTCATCGTTCACCACGCCCTGCGTGACCACAATGTGATGGCCTGGGATTTTTGCGTGCATTTTGCGCAGGACAACGACCTGCAGGTCAGCGACACCCGGCCCAATGCGCCGGAAAAACCAGCTGCCACTTAACCGACTTGCGCCTGGTCGGCTGGCATCTGTGTCTGATGCTTGGCTCAAGCCAAACCTTTTGCCCACAAAAAAGCCGTCCTAAGACGGCGTTTCTGCTTTTGCTTTACTGACAGCGCACCCGTACCAAACGGCGGATCTTTGCAGATCCGTGCGAATGCCTAACGGAGTTAGGCGGCGAGGGCCAAGGCTTTCACCTTGGTGGCCAGACGGCTCTTATCGCGAGCAGCCTTGTTCTTGTGGAAGATGCCCTTGTCGGCCACGGTGTCAACCACGGCTTGCATCTTGGCAAACAGTTCGGCGGCCTTGGTCTTGTCGCCAGCAATCACTGCTTTTTCCACGTTCTTCACCGCGGTGCGGTATTTGGAACGCAACGAGGTGTTCGCTGCGTTGATTTTGACGTCCTGACGGACGCGCTTGCGGCCCGACGCGAGGCGCGGGTTCTTTTTCTTGGGTTTTCCAGATGCCATTGTGTGTTCCTTGTGTCTGCGGATGTTGTCAGCAAAGCCGATCATTATAGCAGGCGAGTGGCGGGTCGGGCAGAACCGGGTTCCAGGTGCTTGTGTGGGGTCTGATCCACCGGGCTACACTTGTTCGGGTGAGCCTAATCAAATCTGCATCTATCGTCTCGCTGCTGACGCTGCTTTCCCGCATCACGGGTCTGGTGCGCGAACTTCTGGTCGCCTCCACCTTTGGCGCCAGTGCCATGACCGACGCCTTCAATGTGGCGTTTCGCATTCCCAATCTGTTCAGACGGCTGTTTGCCGAGGGCGCCTTCAGCCAGGCTTTTGTGCCGGTGCTGGCGGCCAGCAAGGCGCAGCATGGCGATGCCGCCACGCACCGGCTGATTGACCATGTGGCCACGCTGCTGGCGGCCGTGTTGCTGCTGACCTGCGCGCTGGGTGTGATCGGCGCGCCGATTCTGGTCTGGGTGATGGCCAGCGGGCTGAAGCAAAACCCGCAGGGCTACGACGCCGCCGTGGTGATGACGCGCTTCATGTTTCCCTATATCGGCTTCATGTCGATGGTGGCGCTGTCTGCGGGCGTGCTCAACACCTGGCGGCGCTTTGCGGTGTCGGCGGCCACGCCCGTGCTCTTGAATATCGCCATGATTTCTGCAGCCTGGTTGCTGGCGCCCTGGTTCAAGACGCAGGGTATTGAGCCGATTTACGCCATGGGCGCGGGCGTCATTGTGGGGGGCATGTTGCAACTCGGGGTGCAGATTCCTGCCCTCAAGCGACTGGGCCTGATGCCGCATATCGCCCTGGACCGGGAAGGCATCCGTGCGGCCATGGCCGATCCTGGCACGCGGCGCATTGGCAAGCTGATGATGCCTGCCCTGCTGGGAGTGAGCGTGGCGCAAATTTCGCTGCTGATCAACACGCAAATTGCCTCGCACCTGCCCACCGGCAGTGTCAGCTGGCTGACCTATGCCGATCGGCTGATGGAGTTTCCCACCGCCATGCTGGGCGTGGCCCTGGGCGTGGTGCTGATGCCGCAACTGGCCGCCGCCAGGGCCGCCGGTGACGCCGCCAGGTACTCCGCCTTTCTGGACTGGGGCCTGCGCATTGTGGTGCTGTTGTCGGTTCCATCGGCCATCGGCCTGCTGATTTACGCCAAGCCCATCGTCGCCGTGCTGTATCACAACGGCGCCTTTACAGCCAATGATGTGCAGCAGACCACCATGGCCCTGATGGGCTATGCAGCCGGTCTGGTCGGGCTGGTGGCCATCAAGGTGCTGGCGCCGGGCTATTACGCCAACCAGGATATCAAGACGCCGGTGCGCATTGCCGTGGCCATTCTTGTGCTGACGCAGTTGATGAACATGGTGCTGGTGCCGATCTTCCACGTGGCCGGTTTGTCGCTGTCGATTGGTCTGGCTGCCATGGTCAACGCGGCCTTGCTGTTGACGGGCTTGATCCGGCGCGGTACCTTCAAGCCCGAGCCGGGCTGGGGCCGTTTTTTATTGCAGGTGCTGGCCGGCAGTGTGCTGTTGACGCTGTATTTGCTATGGGCCGTGCAGTCCTTTGACTGGATTGCGCTGCGCAGCCAAAGCCTCAAGCGCATGGGCCTGCTGGCGCTCACCTTGGGTGGCGCAGCGCTGGTCTATCTGGGGGCGGTTTGGGCCGCAGGCCTGAATCCAAGGCAATTTTTGCGTCGGTAGTTATCGGAGATATGTAGGAGATGCAAGAGCGAGCATGGCGATGAAACTGTCATACGATGTGCCCACACCGCTGGATTACTTTGCCTCGCTGGTGCAGAGCGACGGCAACTTTGCCCTGTTCGAGGCGGCTGTCAGTCTGGCGCAGGACGAGTATCCGGGACTCGATGTGCAGGCCGTTTTGGGCGAGGTGGATACCTTGTTGGAACGCATGCGCAGGCGCTTGCCCGCCGATGCCGGTCCCTTGCAAAAGCTGCGCATCCTGAACCAGTTTTTCTTCAGGGACCTGGGTTTTGGCGGCAATGTCAACAATTTTTACGATCCGGACAACAGCTTTATCCATGCGCTGTTGATCACACGCCGTGGCATTCCGATTTCGCTGGCCCTGTTGTGGATGGAACTGGCCCAAGGTCTGGGCCTGTCGGCGCGCGGTGTCGGCTTCCCCGGCCACTTCATGGTCAAGGTCAATCTGCCCATGGGCCAGGCGGTAATCGACCCCTTGAGCGGGCAGTCGCTGAGCCGCGAAGAGCTGTCGGAGCGCCTAGAGCCTTATCGTCGTCCCAGTGCCCTGATGGAAGATATGGACGCCCCCCTGGGCCTGTATCTGCAGAGCGCGCCGCCGCGCGACATCATTGCGCGCATGCTGCACAACCTCAAGGAAATCTACCGTACCCAGGAAGACTGGCCGCGCATGCTGAGCATTCAAGAGCGCCTCATCGTGCTGCTGCCGCAGGCCTGGCCCGAATACCGCGACCGCGGCCTGGCCCATGCCGAGATGGGAAACACCGAGCAGGCGCTGGCCGATCTGGAATGCTACCTGGTACACAGCGAAAACCTGGTGGACGTCAACGCCATTGCCGACCGGGTCGACGAACTGCGGCGCGAGAGCGACTAAGCTTTCCTGCGGCTTAGGACACGCAAAGACTGGCCCCTTTGCATGCAGTTTGCGCTAGCCAGGCTGGCTTACCTATAATTCGCGACACCCGCTTTCAATAACAACAACATCGTGGCAATCGGTCGGCAAAGCCCGACATGCTTGCCACTGCCGACGGGATTTCTTGTCCCCATGACAAGCGCCTTGGCGAGGCATGCCCCATAAGAAAACTAAAACCCATGCCAACTTCGATAGGAGTACCCGAAACATGAGCGCTTTATTGACATTACGCACGACCGTCTATGCGGCGTCCCTCGTTATTTGCGCGGCAGCAGGCGCGCAGACCGGTAGCGGAGGGCGCGATGGCGAAATTGAAAAATGCGAACGCGAATTGGGCAGTTTGGCGGTTGCCGAGCCGCAGAGTTTCATGTTGGCCAGCCTGAGCCGTTACCAGCTGGGTTCGCCCGCCACCATGTTGCGCATGATTGCGCAGCAGTCGGGTTGCTTCGCAGTGGTGGAACGCGGTGTGGCCATGCAAAACATTCAACAAGAGCGGGCCCTGGCAGCAGGCGGGCAATTGCAGCAGGATTCCAATGTGGGCGCGGGCCAATTGCAGGCGGCCGACTTTGTGATGACACCCTCGGTGCAGTTTTCGGACGATACCGGCGGCGTGGGTGCCACGGTGGGCAGCTTTCTGGGCCGCATGGGCGGTGTGCTGGGCGCCTTGGGCGGTCTGGCCGGTGGTGTGAAATTCAAGGAGGCCGAAACCACTCTGCTGGTGGCCGATGTGCGCTCCGGCATCCAGGTCGCCAGCGCCGAGGGCAAGGCCAGCAAGATGGACTTCAGCCTGAGCGGCTGGGGCTGGGGCGGTATGGGCTGGGCTGCGGCCGGCGGTTACTCCAAGACGCCCGAGGGCAAGCTGATTGCCGCCAGCCTGCTGGATAACTTCAACCGCGTGGTGCAGGCCGTGCGCAACCGGCCCACCCTGATAAGGACCAGTTCGGCGGCGTCACAGGCGAATGCCGCGGCCTCGATCACGGCCAATGCCCGCAGCAAGCCGGCGCAGGCAGTAGCGCCCGCAACGGACAATATGTTGCCGACGGGCTTGGTCGGCAACTTCTCCGGCCAGTTTTCCGGACCGGACGAAGGCACGTTCAATGCGGTGGTGGGCTCCAACGGCGTGATCTCTGGCTCGGGCTATTCCAGCAAGTACCGCTCCAGCTTTGTGGCCTCGGGGCTGGTGACTGCCCGAGGCGAGATGCAGATGTCGGGCGCGGGGCAGGCAGGAGCAGCCACCTTCAAGGGCCAGATTGACCAGGGCTCCGGCGCCGTGGTCGGCCAGTGGCAATGGGTCAGCGGCGAGGGCAGGGGCCAGCCTTCTGGCAGTTTTCAGGGGCAGAAGCAGCTCTAAGCCGCTGGCTGCTGCCTCAGGAAACGACGACCGACGCTGTCTCGCCCTTGGCCGCAATCACGCCAATGGTGTAGACGGTTTCACCGGAGGCGCGCAGGGTGGAAGCGCAGGCCCCGGCCTCTGCGGCGTCAACCACCACCACCATGCCGATGCCATTGTTAAAGGTGCGGTTCATCTCGATGTCGTCAATGCCGGCGGTTTTTTGCAGCCAGGCAAACAGCTCGGTCTGGGGCCAACTGCCCTTGACCAGATGCGCGGCGGTGCCTTCGGGTAAGACCCGCGGAATGTTTTCCAGCAGGCCGCCGCCGGTGATGTGGGCCAGGGCCTTGATGCCGCCGGTGGATGCGGCATCGTTTGAGTGCGGATGGGCGGCCAGGGCGGCCAGCACGTTCTTCACATACAGGCGGGTCGGCTCCATCAGGGCCTCTTTGAAGGGCTTGCCGTCCAGCATGGCGGGGGCGTTTTCACCTGCGCGCTCGATGCACTTGCGCACCAGGCTGAAGCCATTGGAATGCACGCCGCTGCTGGCCAGTCCCAGCACCACGTCGCCGGGCGCGACCGAGGCGCCGGTCAGAATCTTGGATTTTTCGACGGCACCGACGGCAAAGCCGGCCAGATCGTATTCGCCGGAGGGGTACATGCCGGGCATCTCTGCAGTTTCGCCGCCGATCAGGGCGCAGCCGGACAGCTCACAGCCACGGGCTATGCCGCCAACCACGGCCGCTGCCGTGTCCACATCCAGCTTGCCGCAGGCAAAGTAGTCCAGAAAGAACAAGGGCTCGGCACCCTGCACCAGCACGTCGTTGACGCTCATGGCCACCAGGTCGATGCCCACGGTGTCGTGCATGTTCCATTCAAAGGCCAGCTTGAGCTTGGTGCCCACGCCGTCGGTGCCGCTCACCAGCACTGGCTCCTTGTAGCGCTTGGGCACCTCGAACAGCGCACCAAAGCCGCCAATGCCGGCCAGCACGCCCTCGCGCATGGTTTTCTTGGCCAGGGGCTTGATGCGTTCCACCAGTGCGTCACCGGCGTCGATGTCTACGCCTGCGTCTTTGTAGGAGAGGGGGGTGGAGGAAGAGGATTGGGTCATGGAAAGTGGCTTGAGACGGACGGGGGATTTGGCTTTGGGCAAGCCCGATAGAATTTGAGCTTGATTTTAAGGGTTTCGACCTCCCCCTCCCGTATGCAATTCACCCCCACCCAAAAAAGTATCGCCGCCTGGGGCGCAATTGCCGCCGTGTTTGCGCTGGCGCTCTGGCTGTTGGGGCCGGTGCTTTCACCCTTTGTGGTGGCCATGGTTCTGGCCTATGCGCTGACGCCGGTGGTGGACGCGCTGCATGGACTGGGACGCGGTCGCGTGCCGCGTGTGCTGGCGGTGATCGTGGT
Organism: uncultured beta proteobacterium; assembly: GCA_903845935.1. Taxonomy (GTDB): domain Bacteria; phylum Pseudomonadota; class Gammaproteobacteria; order Burkholderiales; family Burkholderiaceae_C; genus Allorhodoferax. The sequence continues at coordinate 16,545 of CAIMZI010000012.1, forward strand.
GGAACTGTTGTTTCTGGTGGCACTGGTGGCGGTTGTCCTACTGGTGGTGCCCATTCTGGGCAAGGAGCTGCCGCTGATACGCGAGCAGATGCCTACCCTGCTGGAGAGCGCCAGCGCCGCGCTGCAGCCGCTGCTTACCAAATGTGGCTTTGAGGTAACACTGGATCTGGAGAGCGTCAAAAATTATGTCAAAACCTATCTAGACACCAATTACCGCGATGCGCTGGGCTCGGTGCTATCGTCGCTCAAGATTGGCGGCAGCGTGGCGTTTACGCTGATCGGCAACCTGGTGCTGATTCCTGTGGCGCTGTTTTACCTGCTGATGGAATGGGATGGTCTGGTAGGGCAGCTCCGACAGTTGATTCCGCCGCGTCTGCGTCACGCCGCCGAAGGCTTTGTGCGGGATGCCGATGCCGTGCTGGGCCAGTACCTGCGCGGGCAACTGCTGGTGATGCTGCTGCTGGCCGGCTATTACGGCCTGGGTCTGAAGGCCTTTGGACTGGATTTGGCCCTGCCGATTGGAGTCTTTACCGGCCTGGCCGTGTTTGTGCCCTATCTGGGCTTTGGACTGGGTCTGGTGTTGGCCGCATTCGCCGGTCTGTTGCAGTTTGTCGCGGTCGGCGGCTTCAGCCACACCCTGCTGATGCTGCTGGTGGTGTTTGGCGCCGGGCAGATTCTGGAAGGATTTGTCCTGACGCCCAAGCTGGTGGGCGAGCGTATTGGCTTGCATCCGCTGGCGGTGATTTTTGCCCTGCTGGCCTTTGGCCAGCTGTTCGGCTTTCTGGGGGTGCTGGTGGCGCTGCCAGTGAGTGCCGTGCTGTTGGTGGCTATTCGGCGCGTGCGCAGCGGCTATCTGGCCAGCCATTTGTACGAGGGCTAAGACATGATTCCCATCCCTACGTTCGTAGCCCTGCAGGAAGCCTTGCTTGTTTGAAATGAAGCAGATCGCCCTCGACATTGGCCTGTCCGCGGGCCCCACGGTGGCCAATTTTTGCGCCGGCCCGAATCTGGCTGCACTGCAGCACCTGGAGCTGTGGCTGGGCGACAAAGGCAACGCCCACAACCGGTCGCCGGTGCCCACCTATTACTGGGGCCCCAGCGGCAGCGGCAAGTCGCATCTGCTCAAGGCGGCGCGCGAAGGACTGCGCGAGCAGGGTGCGCGCGTCGGCTGGCTGGATGCCAGCATGCACAACGCGCCCGAATATTCCGAGAGCTGGGCGGCCGTGCTGATGGACGATGTGCACGCCTTCACCGCAGCCCAACAGCAGGTGGCCTTCAACTGGTTTGTGCATGCCCAGACGCTGCAGCGCCCGGTGATGGCCGCTGGCGAATTCGCCCCGGTGGAACTCAAACTGCGTGACGATTTGCGCACCCGCCTGGGCTGGGGCCATATCTTCGGCCTGCAACTGCTCAGCGAGGACCAGCGCCGCGCCGTGCTGCGCCAGGCGGCCGATGCGCGCGGCGTGTTTCTGGGCGATGAGGTGATGGACTTCATGCTGACCCGCTTCTCGCGCGACCTGGGCCATTTGATGGAACTGCTGGAACTGCTGGATGGCTACAGTCTGCAAAGCAAACGCGCCATCACCATACCGATGATCAAATCCATGATGGAAAACCAATGACCAAAAAAAAGCTGGCCCTGTTCGACCTTGACCATACCCTGATTCCCTTTGATTCCGACTATAGCTGGGGTGAATTCACCCTGGGCCTGGGCTGGAACGACGCCGGGGATTTTAAGCGCAGGAATGACGCCTTTTACGAGCAGTACAAGGCCGGTACGTTGGATATTCATGCCTATTGCCGCTTTGCCACCTCGGCCGTGTGCCGCGAGGGCCAGGTCAAATCCCTGGCGGCCCACGCACAGTACATGATCCAGGTGGTGCAGCCCGGCATCAAGCAGCAGGCGCTGGACCTGGTGAAAAAGCACCAGGATGCGGGCGATACCGTGCTCATCATCACCGCCACCAATGAGTTTGTGACGCGTCCGATTGCCGAGGCCTTTGGTGTGCATGAGCTGCTGGCCATTGAACTGGAGCGCGACCAGACGCCCGGCGGCAGTGGCTGGTTTACCGGGGAAATCCGTGGCGTGCCGTCCTTTCGCGAAGGCAAGGTCACGCGCATGGAGCAGTGGATGGCCGAGCGTGGCCTGGACTGGAACCAGGTGCACACCACGTTCTACTCAGACTCCATCAACGACGTGCCTTTGCTGGAAAAGGCCGACGTGCCGGTGGCCACCAACCCCGACGAGCGCCTGCGGGCATTGGCTGCCGAGCGCCAATGGCGCATACTCGACCTGTTTGCCTGACACCGGCAAACCACGGGCAAGCGCACCCGCCCTGGCTGCATCAGACCCCTTTAGGGGCACAGCCGCGCAGGCTTGAAGCCCACAACGACATCTTAGGAAACCGACTTGATCAAAAAATTCATCGACAAACTGCTGGGCAAGGCCGGAGTGACCTCACGCGCTGCCCCGCCGAAGTTTGGCAAGCGCATGGACGTGCCCGCCAGCACCCACGGCATAGACCCCAGCCTGGTGGACGAACGCGCCGCCAATGTGGTGCGCACCCTGAAAGCCGCCGGGTTTGAGGCCTATATCGTGGGCGGCGCAGTGCGCGACCTGCTGCTGGGTCTGCGCCCGAAGGACTTTGATGTGGCCACCAACGCCACGCCCGAGCAGGTCAAGGGCCTGTTCCGCCGCGCCTTCATCATCGGGCGGCGCTTTCGCATCGTCCACGTGGTCTACGGCCGTGGCCGCGAGAACGAGGTGATCGAGGTCTCCACCTTCCGCGCTTACCTGGACAACGCCGCCGCCGAGCAGGTGGCAGGCAACGAGAAAACCAGCAAGAGCGAGCTGGCTGGCATGCACCATGCAGTGGACTCCACCGGCCGCGTGCTGCGTGACAACGTCTGGGGCCCGATGGAGGAGGACGCGGTGCGCCGCGACTTCACCATCAACGCCATGTATTACGACCCCGAGACGCAAATCGTTGTCGATTACCACCATGGCCTCAAAGACGCCAAGAACCACACCCTGCGCATGATTGGCGACGCCGCCACGCGCTACCGGGAAGACCCGGTGCGCATCATCCGCGCCGTGCGCTTTGCCGCCAAGCTCAATGCCCTGGGCTTCACGATGGACGCCAAGACCTCGGCGCCGCTGATCAAGTCGCAGTCGCTCTTGAATGACGTGCCGCAAAGCCGATTGTTTGATGAGATGCTCAAGCTGCTGCAGACCGGCCATGCGCTGGCTTCGATCGCGCAACTCAAGACCCTGGGCATGAGCACCGGCATCTACCCGCTGCTGGATGTGGTGGTGGAGCGCGCTGAAGCGCCATTTGTCAATGCGGCACTCAAGGACACGGATCGCCGCGTGGGTGAAGGCAAGCCGGTGGCGCCCAGCTTCCTGCTGGCCTGCGTGCTGTGGGCTGATGTGCGCGACGGCTGGGCCCGCCGCATGGCGCAAAACCAGCATGGCCACCCGGCCCTGCAGGACGCGATTGAAGACGTGTTCAACGCCCGCATTGGCGACGTCTCGGGCCGTGGCCGCCTGGCCGGTGACATGCGCGAGATCTGGCTGATGCAGCCGCGCTTTGACAAGCGCGTGGGCAGCACGCCGTTTGGCATGGTGGACCATCCGCGCTTTCGCGCCGCCTTTGACTTCATGCGCCTGCGCGCCGACGCCGGCGAAATTGAAGAAGTGTTGGCCGACTGGTGGCAGGAATTCAGCCTGGCCGACGACAACCTGCGCCAGGACATGATTGACCAGGTGCGCGCCGAGCAACAGGCCCGCCCCAAGGCTGCGCGTGTGCACCGCGCCCCGGCACCGGTGCGTGACAAGCCCGCGCGCGATGCCTCTGCTCCAGCCGACAACGGTCCGGCCAGTGCTGTACCAACGCCTGCCGACGCGGGCAGCGAGGCTCCGCGCAAGCGCCGCCGTCGCCGCCGTCCCGGTGGTGAAGGGGCGCAAGCAGGCGGCTCTGAGGGCTGACACGGTCATGTCTGCGCTTGGTGGTGTGTTTGCCTATATTGGCCTCGGGGCCAATCTGGGTGATCCGTGCACCGCAGTCAGGCAGGCGATCCAGGTGATTGCCGCGCTGCCTCAGATCAGCCTGACGCGCCGATCCTCGCTCTATGGCAGTGCGCCGTTAGATGCGGGTGGCGACGACTATGTCAACGCGGTGGTCGAGGTGCAGACCCCCTTGAGCCCTCACGCGCTGCTGGCCGCATTGCAGACTATTGAAAACGCCGCCGGGCGTGCCAGGCCTTATCGCAATGCGCCGCGCACCCTGGATCTGGACATCTTGCTCTACGACCAGTTGGAACTCAATGACGTCGATCTGGTGATTCCACACCCCCGCATGGAACAGCGTGCCTTTGTGTTGCGCCCGCTGGCCGAGATTGCTTCCGCGCTGGTCAGCGCACAGCAACTGCAGGCGGTGGCCGATCAGTTGGTCTGGGTCTTGTGACGCAGGGGCACTAAACGCCTGCCAGCTTAGTGCGCCTTGGCCTGATCGCGCCAGTCCTGCAGTGCCTTCAATGTGTTGCTGACATGTTGATCGGGGTTCATGCTGTCGTAGACATACAGGATTTTGCCCTGCGGCGAAATCACGAAGGAGACGCGTGCGGCGGTATTGGGCATGACCATGAGGGCCACGTCGTATTGTTTGAGCACCTTGGCATCGGCATCGGCCGCCACGGCAAACTGGTCCCGGCATTCCCGCCGTGAAAAGTCCTTCTGGGTGGCAATGTCGTCGTGGGACATACCGATCAGGGTTGCGCCCAATGCTTCGAAACGCGGGCTGGCCTCGGCGAATGCGTGTGCCTCTACCGTGCAACCGGCTGTAAACGATTTGGGATAAAAGTACAACACCACCGGACCATGGCCAAGCGCTTGCTTGAGCTTGAAGGTGAATTCCTTGCCCGCCAGTGCGGCCTGGGCGTTGAAGTCGGGTGCCACCGCACCTACCGGCAAGGCCGCCTGCGCGCAGGCCACGGCGCCCCATAGTGCGAATGCCATGGCGTATCGCCGGACGCTGGCAGGGGACCGGTCTGGCACGCCGGGCTGCATGAGCTTGATGCTCGCCAGGGACTTGCAAAAGTGGGATGGGTTCATGGCTTTCTCTCTAAGTGTTTTTGTGCAGCGGAATCAGAGCATTGAATATAGGACGGCGTGAACGCACACAGGCAGCTACTCCGATTACCCCTGCCATCGGCTTGGTCATCGCAGATAAGCCATTCGCCAAACCTCAGCCCGGTTGCAGCGCCACCCCATATTCTTGCGCCGCCTCCAGCACCGTGCCCAACTGCTCATGGGCGTGGCTGCTGAACACATAGAGGTCAAACGCATGTGCGCCTAGCCGGTGCAAGGTGCTGGGCGCATGTTGGCTTCCGGTTATGGCGATGTCACAGGTGCCAAGGGCCGATTCGTGCAGGTCCAGCGCAAACAGCTTGTTCAACACCCTGCTGCACTGCGTGCCTTCGATGCGAATGCGGCAGCGCGCATTGCTCAGGTCGGTGACCGAGCCGGTGTCTGTGTCCACGGTGATGCGCAGCAGCTTGCTGCGGTCTGTGGCGTCATCACCGACCAGCAAGAACTCTTGCGGGCCGCTGCGCGCCAGCAGGCCAAACTCGGTGCGCGTGGTCTTGCCGATGCGCTGGGGCACGGTGTCGCCAAACACGGCGGTCAATGCGCATAGCAGGCCGGGCAGGCCGTTAACCCAGGTATTGACCCGCGTGAAGCTGGGCAGCACGCCGACGGTGAGTTGCACGCCAATTTGTCCTGTCGCGTTGGGTCGATTGCCAGTGGCGTGGCCCTCAAATGGCGAGCGCACAGCTGCGCTGGATGTTGTGTTAACCACGGTGACGGTTCCCTTCGGGGTCCAGGAAGCGGGGCTCTAGGACCTAAAGCATGTATTGTCGGCCATGCACGGGAGTGGCGGCCACCTTCGCGCTTGGACGCAGGCCGTTGCGGCACGTATCGCCGCCCTGTGGCCTCAAGCGCCGCTCTGGTTGGGCGCACGCCAGGCGCGCTCAAAGGGCAGGCGCCAGGCATGCGGCGCAATCAGCTGGTGGATCGACTTCGGGCCCCAGGACCCCTGCTCGTACAGGCGCACCGGTGGCGGCGATTCCAGCAGCTGCGTGGACACCTGCCACAGCCGCTCGATGCCGTCGGCCGTGGTGAACAGGGTGCGGTCGCCGCGCATGGCGTCCAGGATGAGGCGCTCATAGGCCTCCAGCACCTCGCCCATCAGGCCGGTGTCGTGCATGGCGAACTGCAGGCTGAGCTTGTCGAGGCGCATGCCGGGGCCGGGGCGCTTGCCGTAGAACGACAGCGACATCTTGGAGGCATCGGCCAGATCGAAGGTCAGGTGGTTGGGGCCCTGCGCGCCCACGCCCGAACCCACCGGGAACATGCTCTTGGGCGGCTCGCGAAAGGCGATGCTAATGATGCGCTGGCCCTCGGCCAGGCGCTTGCCGGTGCGCAGGAAAAAGGGCACGCCGGCCCAGCGCCAGTTGTCGATGAAGCACTTCAGCGCAATAAAGGTTTCGGTCTCGGACTGCGGGTCCACGCCCTCCTCGCTGCGGTAGCCGCTGTACTGGCCGCGCACCACATCAGCGGGCTGTATCGGCAGCATGCTGCGAAACACCTTGTTCTTCTCCTCGCTGATGGGCGCGGGCTCCAGCGCGGTGGGCGGCTCCATGGCGATGAAGGCCAGGATCTGGAACAGGTGGGTGACCACCATGTCGCGGTAGGCACCGGTCTGCTCGTAGAAGCCGACGCGCTTGCCCAGGCCCAGGGTCTCGGGCACGTCGATCTGGATGTGGTCGATGAAGTTGCGGTTCCAGATCGGCTCGAACAGGCCGTTGGCAAAGCGGAAGGCCAGAATGTTTTGCGCCGGCTCCTTGCCCAGGAAATGGTCAATGCGGAAGATCTGCTCCTCGTCAAATACCTCGTGCAGTTTGCTGTTGAGCGCGACCGCGCTGGCCAGGTCCACGCCAAAGGGCTTCTCCATCACGATGCGGGCCTGCTCCACCAGCTGCGCCTCGCCCAGCATGCGCACCGCTGACAGCGCCGCGCTGGGCGGCACGCTCAGGTAATGCAGCAGGCGGCTCTCCACTCCAAGGCTGGCGCGCGCCGCGTCCACCGCGGCCTTGAGCGCAGCGGGCCCGGCCGACTGGGGCACATAGTCCAGGCAAGCGGCAAAGGCCTCCCAGTCGCTGGCGTTGACCTTGCGGTTGAAGAAGGCGTCCAGCGCGCTGCGGGCGGCTTCCCGGAAGCCGTCGGCGTCGATGTCTTCCAGCGAGACGCCGATGATGCGGCAGCCCGGAATGAAGCCGGCGCTGGCCAGGTGGAACAGGCCCGGCAGCAGCTTGCGCTTGGCCAGATCGCCGGTGGCACCAAACAAAACCACCACCTGCGGAAACTGCGGGCCAACGCCCGGGGGAACTTTTGCCATCGTGAAATCCCTGTTGCCATGAATGACCGAGGTCAAGCAACATTCACACCACTGCCGTGGGTGCTCAAGCTGTGGGCCTTTCAGGCTACGCATTTTGTTCACAGTCCGGCCCCATAATGCAATTTCCAAAACAAAGGGGCAGTCCATGCTATCGACGATTCGCAACCGGCTGATGTGGGGCTTTGCTGTGATGTTGCTGCTATTGGCCGTGGTAGCCGGTGTGGGACAAATGCAGCTGGCCAAGATTCAGCACTTCAACACCGAGTTGGATAGCCGGGCCTACCGCCTCGCGCTGGCGTCTGACTGGGCCATGCAGGTCAAGCTGGCCGTGGCTACCAAGGCAGCAGTCCCCGCGCTGGATATCGAGCCGGTCAAAAAACTGGGCAGCCTGGTTCAGGCCGATGCTGAAAAGCAGGCCTTGGGTGCCGCCATGGCATCCCATGCCGAAGCGCCAGAAGCGCACATGCAGGCCGTGGATAAACTGGCGGCCAACTTGGTGGCGTTGCAAATTGCCGACAGCGGCCAGTTGCAGGCCGCCCTGAACTGGGCCGTGACGCTGAACTGGAGCGTGCTGGCCGTGGGCATCGTGTTGGGACTGGTAATTGCGCTTCGCATCTCCCGCGGCATTGTCGGCCCGATAACGCATGCGGCCGAGGTGGCCGAGCGCATTGCCAGTGGCGATCTTTCTGCTCGTATTGAGCGCGGCGGTAGTGATGAGGTCGGTGTGATGCTGAACGCGCTGGGCCTGATGCAAGGCAATCTGGTGAAGTTGGTGGCCAATGTGCGCCAGGGCTCCGAAGGCGTGGCCACCGCATCGGCTGAAATTGCCCAGGGCAATAACGACCTGTCGGCGCGCACCGAGCAACAGGCCAGCGCGCTGGAGCAAACCGCAGCCAGCATGGAGGAACTGGGCGCCACCGTCAAACAAAATGCGGGCAGCGCGCAGCAGGCCAATCAACTGGCCAGGAACGCCTCCACCGTGGCCATACAGGGCGGTGAGGTGGTGGGCCAGGTGGTGCAAACCATGAAGGGCATCAACGAGTCCTCACGCAGAATTGCCGACATCATTGGCGTCATCGATGGCATTGCCTTTCAGACCAATATCCTGGCGCTTAACGCCGCGGTGGAAGCGGCGCGTGCTGGTGAGCAGGGTCGTGGCTTTGCCGTGGTGGCGTCTGAAGTGCGTTCGCTGGCCGGCCGCTCGGCCGAGGCCGCCAAGGAAATCAAGAGCCTGATTGGCGCCAGTGTGGAGCGCGTGGAAATGGGCACTTCCCTGGTCGACAAGGCTGGCGTCACCATGACCGAGGTGGTTGGATCCATCAAGCGCGTGACCGATATCATGGCCGAGATCAGCGCCGCCAGCAGCGAACAGGCCGGCGGTGTGGCCCAGGTGGGCGAGGCGGTGCGCAACATGGACAACGCCACGCAGCAAAATGCGGCGCTGGTCGAAGAAATGGCGGCCGCTGCCAGCAGCCTCAAGGGCCAGGCCCAGGATCTGGTTCAGGTGGTGGCACAGTTCAAGCTGGCACCCGGTGACGAAGTTGCTCCTAGCCATGCGCCGCGCTCGAAGCCCCAACTGCGCCCGGCCGCATTGGCCGCAGCGCCCAAGCGTACAGCCCTGGCACAGGCCAAAAAGCCGACGGCCCCGGTTAAGGCCAAATCCTTGGCGGCACCGGCCCAACCGGCGGCCGCGCCCAAGGCCTTCGTCGCGCCCAAGCCCGCGGGCGATGACGAATGGGAAACTTTTTAAGCGCCTTCAGTCGACTTCGGCAATCAGCTCGATTTCGACGCAGCAGCCCATGGGAATTTGCGCCACGCCAAAGGCGCTGCGTGCATGGGCACCCTTGGTGGCGCCAAACACTTCACCCATCAGTTCGCTGGCACCGTTGGTGACCAGGTGTTGCTCGGTGAAGTCGCCGGTGGAGTTGACCAGGGACATCAGTTTGACGATGCGCGTGATGCGGTTCAGGTCGCCCACGGCTGCGTGCAACGTGCCCAGCAGATCGATGGCAATGCCGCGTGCGGCCAGCTTGGCCTCATCGGTCGTCATGTTTTTGCCGAGTTGGCCGACCCAGGGTTTGCCGTCCTTCTTGGCCACATGGCCGCTTAAAAAGACCAGCTTGCCGGTCTGCACAAAGGGCACATAGGCCGCTGCGGGAATGGCCACCGGGGGCAGGGTAATGCCGAGTTCGGCCAGCTTGTTGTAAACGCTCATGGAGTTTCCTTGGATGGGATGGATAGTGGCGATTGCCAATTATTGGTATTGCGATGTGCGAAAGCTCTGCGAGGGGCCAAAGTTCTGTGACTGGCTTTGCGACTGCGAGGCATCTTGAGACCCAGACTGCGTCTGGATGTGCCGCACCGAGGGGCCGGGCACGGCAGGCTCACCGACCGGTGTCACCGTCACGCCCACCGTGAGGATGTGGCTGGCGCCGCCGTGGATGACTCCGCGCAGGGGCGAGACATCGCCAAAGTCGCGGCCGGTGGCCACCGTCACATAGTCTTCACCCGGCGCATGCCAACCCCAGCGCTGGTTGGTGGGGTCAAAGTCGACCCAGCCCAAGCCTTTTGGCAGATCGGGCAAAAACACGCTGACCCAGGCGTGCGAGGCATCGCTGCCGACCAGGCGCTCCTGGCCCTCGGGCGGATGCGTGAGCATGTAGCCGCTGACATAGCGCGCCGGTAGGCCCAGGGTGCGCAGGCAGGCAATCATGATGTGCGAGAAGTCCTGGCACACGCCCCGGCGCTCGGCCAGTGCCTGCCGTGCCGGGGTGTTGATCTGGGTGCTCTGGCTCTCGTAGGTGAATTCGGTATGGATGCGCTGCATCAGGTCGATGCAGGCATTCAGCAGCGGCAAGCCCGGCGCGAAGCTGGAGCGCGCATAGGCCGCGAACTCGGCATGGCGCGGCACAAAGGGCGAGGGGAAGACAAACTCGGAGGCCGGATCAAAGCGGTTGCCGGCCTGGTAGCGGAACATCTCGCGTACCTTTTCCCAGGGCAGCAGGCTGCTGATAATGGGGCTGGGCCGGGTCGAGACCAGGCTATGCGCCACCACCGACAACAGCTCGTGCGGCGTCTGCAGCGAAAAGAAGCAGCGCGTATTGCCATACACATCGTTCATGCTGCGCACCAGGGCCGGTGCCGGATTGATATGCAGGGCGTGGTCCAGCAGGGTTTGCGCGGCGTGCGCGCGCGGTTGCATATAGGCCAGATGCTGGGCCGTTTCCACCGCGGGCATGTAGCGGTAACGCGTGTCGTGGGTGACTTGCAGCAGCATCAGGTGGCCATGCTCTGGTTGGTTTGCGCCGAGTGCGTGAAATAGGTGGTGCTGATCTCGTCCGACACCTGAAACGCGCTGGCGCGCAGCGTGCGCAGCAGCTCCAGCAGGGTGACTGGCTCCAGCAGTGCGGCCGTGCGCTCCCAGTCGCTGGAAAAGTCCCAGTCCTCGGGTGCGGGCACCTTGAGCGAGAGTGGACTGAGCACACCGGCCGGGCTGCCGGCTAGCTTGGCTAGTCGCCCGCGCAGGGTGTGGGCCACCCAGGCCAGCGAGCGCGGGTTGTCCAGATCCATCACCAGCAGGTCTGTCAAAGCAAAAATATCGCGGCTTTGCTGGTACTGGGCGCGAAAGGTGATGGTGCTGTCAAACAGTTCCAGCATCGCCTCAAAGCCGCCATCGCTGTCGAGCGTACCGAGTTCCAGCGCGCGTTCCAGGGCACCGGCCAGAAACGCCAGGCGTTCGACGTGGCGGCCTATGCTGAGCAGGCGCCAACCGTCGTCACGCGTCATGCGGTCGGTTTGCGCGCCGGTGATGGCAGCCAGGTAATCGCTGCTGGTCTTGAGCACGCGCAGCGCCGCAGCGGCTGAGAAATCACCCTTGGCCGTATGTGCGGCGCAACGGGCAAACAGCTCCTCCTCGCAGCGCACGATCATGCTCCAGTGTTCCTGCGACAGGCGCTCGCGCACGGTGGAGGCGGCCATCTTCAGCGCACGCAGGCTGTAACCTACGCTGGTGGCGCCGTCGGTGGCGCCCAGGCTGGCAATCAGCGAGCGCTCGAATACGCGCCGCGCTTGCACCGCCGATGGCACGCCCGGCAGCACCAGGGTGTTGTTGACGGCCATGTGGCTCAGCCACTGCTGCAGCGGCACCGAGGTCTGGTGCTCGCCGCCCAGACAGTCCAGCGTCAGCCGCGCCAGTCGCACGGAATTCTCTGCGCGTTCGGTATAGCGGCCCAGCCAGTACAGGTGCTCGGCGGCACGGCTGGTGACCAGGCGTTTGCGCCTACTGGTCTGTGCGGCCTGGTGCGCCACCGTCAGCAGCGAGCTGGTGTCCACAGCCTCATCGGTCAGGGCCCATACATCGGCACTGCTGCCGCCGCGCTGCATCGAGGCAATGTCCATGCTGCTGCCTGCCACGCGCGCCAGGCCGCCGGGCAGCACCCGCCAGCGCGGTCTGCCGTCGGCACCCAGGCCGTCAGACACGGCAAATACGCGCAGCAGAGTGGAGCGCGTAACCATGTGGCCCGGCCGGGCGGCGCTGCCGGCCTGCCAGGTCGGCATTTGCGACAACGGCAAGTAGGCCTGCAGCGTGTGGTCTTCACCCTGGCGCAAAATGCGCCCGGCCCAGGCGTCGCGGTCGCGCTGGTTGAGGTGGCGTGCAATCACCGGATCAAAGGATTCGTGGATGCTGGAGCCCGGATAGGTCGGCTTGATGGTGTGCTCGGCCATGTAGGGCAGCACCTCTTCCATGGCGCTGTGTTCGCCGCACCACCAGGTGGGCAGGGCCGGCATTTGCAGTTCTTCGCCCAGCACATGGCGCGCCAGCGCCGGCAAAAAGCCGAGCAGGGCGGGCGACTCCAGAAAAGCCGAGCCCGGCGCGTTGGCCACCAGCACATTGCCCGCGCGTATCGCCTGCAGCAGGCCCGGCACGCCCAGGGTGGAATCGGCGCGCAGTTCCAGCGGATCCATGTACTGGTCATCCACGCGCTTGAGCAGACCATGAATGGGCACCAGGCCTTGCAGGGTTTTCAGGAACAGGCGCTCGTCGCGCACCGTCAGATCGCTGCCTTCGACCAGGCTCAGACCCAGATAGCGCGCCAGATAGGCGTGCTCAAAATAGGTTTCGTTGTAGGGGCCGGGCGTCATCAGGGCGATGTGCGAGTCTGCACCGGCCGGGCTCAGCGACTTCAGGCTTTCCATCAGCGCCCGGTAGGTGGCGGCCAAACGCTGCACCGGCATGCTTTGGAAGGCCTGCGGAAACTGGCGCGACACGGTGAGGCGGTTTTCCAACAAATAGCCCAGCCCGGAAGGCGCCTGGGTGCGCTGGCCCACCAGCCACCACAGGCCGTCCGGTCCGCGTGACAAATCGAAGGCCGCCACATGCAGGTGCACGCCACCGGCCGGCACCACGCCATGCATTTGGCGCAGATAGCCCGGGTGGCCATGCACCAGGGCGCCGGGCAACAGGCCCTGTTTCAAAAATTCCTGCGGTCCATAGACGTCGCCCAGTACGGCCTCGAGCAGGCGCATTCGCTGCAGTACACCGGCCTCGATTTGCTTCCAGCTAGGCGCATCCACTATCAGCGGAAACAGGTCCAGCGACCAGGGCCGCTGTGGCCCTTCCTGGTCGGCGTAGACGTTGTAGGTGACGCCGTTGTCGCGAATCTGGCGCTGCAGGCTGGCATAGCGCCTGTCCATATCGGTGGCGCTCTGCGCCTCGGACTGGCTCAGGAATTCCTTCCAGTGGCGCGTCAGGCCGGCCCGGTCAATGTGGCTGCCGTCGGGCTCGGCCACGCAACCCCGCAGCTCGTCAAAATGTCCGGCTTCAGACGCGCAGGCTTGCGCCAAGGCTGGCATGTCGGATGCGGTCCGGGGCGGCAAAGCAGCGTCGGATTCTGTGTTGGCGTTCAAGGCTGAGAGTATGCCAGTGGCGGTGCAGATAGCGCCTAGTCCAGGGGCAAGTTGTCAAACGATGCGTAGGCTCCCTTGAGCCAGCTTTTCACCCTTTGGCGCTCCAGCAGGCCCAGCGAATCTTCGCCGGTTTTGGTGTTGATGGCGGCCCAGAAACTGGCGTTCTGCCTATCCATCTTGCGCATGCTGGCCTCGTGCAGTTGGGCCAGGGTCATGACCCTGGCGCCCATTTCCCGCGCCTTTTGCATGGCGGCCGATTCGTCGAGCTGAGAGAAGTCTGTGCCGCGGCCCAGATTTTTCACAATGATGTAGTTGGGGCCGGGGCCATAGGTGCTGAGCAAGCGACCCAGCAGATCGACCGTATCCTTGCCGGCATCGGCCAGGTGCCAGAAGTTGACGGTAATGCCCATCTCGGCCATCAGACCGATCAGCTCGGAGTCGCGTATCCAGCGCGACAGCGGGGCGGCGGTTTGCGCTGCCAGATCGACAATCACGCTGCGGGTCTGGCCGTCTTCGGTAGGCAGCTCGAACTCACCGGCAATCAGGTCCAGGCCTTCATAGCTGTCCACCACCACGGGCGAGGCATAGTCGGCATAAAAGCGGGTGAAGGAAGTGTGCGAGCGGTCGGTATCAAAACCGGTGAAGGGCTGACCCTTGTCGATAAAGTACTGGGCCAGCAGGCGCGCGGCCACTGATTTTCCGACGCCGCCTTTTTCGCCGCCGATAAAATTAAGAGAGGGCATGGGGTTTCCTGGGTTTATAAGGGAAGGTGTGCTTCAAGCAATTAACGTGCAAGGTTAACCGCAAATCCACCCTAAAAAGACCATGAACGCATTGAACTATTGCCTGCGAACCGAACTGGGCGGAGCTACTCCTGTGGCGCCGGGCCAGCCCCTGCTGGCCTTGTTGCACCTCAGCGATGCCCATGTGATGGACAGCGTGTCGCCGGCGCGCAGCGAGTGGATGGAGCTGCTGGCCGACGACCCGCGCTGGAAGGGGCCCATGCACCGGCCCCAAGAGGCGCTCAGTCATTGGGCATTGGCCGCGCATGTCGAGCAGTTGCACAGCCAGCCCCTGGCGCCCTGGAGCGAACAGGTATTTGACCTGGCCCTTAGCACCGGCGACAACATCGACAACGCCCAGAGCAACGAGCTTCAGGCCTTTTTGCAGATCATGGCTGGTGGACGCGCGGCGCTGTCGGCCTTTGGCGGCGTGCATGAGGCCGGTCACGAACTGGGGACGGGCGCCTGGCCGTTCTGGTGCCCGGATGCCGATGTTCCGGATCTGTGGAAGCCCCTGGGCTATCCGGTGGTGCCCGGCTATGTGGCGCGTGCCAGCGCGGAACTGTATTCCAAGGGCCTGGGCTTTGCCTGGGCCAGCCTGCCCGGCACCCATGATGTGTTGCGCCAGGGCCGGGTGCTGTCCAAGCCGGCGCTGGAAGCCATTGCCCTGGGCGACCGCAAGGCGCTGGCCGGCCCCCCGGGCTTTAGCCCAACAGCCTCGCAAGCCATTTATTTGGACCAGCCCGAGTTATTTTTCAGCGGTGTTTCCCGTCAGATATCGGCGTCGCCGCAACGCCGCGCGGTGGATCTGCGGGAATGGATGGCGGCCCACATGCAGCACGGCGCACTGGGCTACGGCCAGGCGCAGCTGCGCTCGGGTCGAGCCGATACCGTGATCGACACCGAGCATGTGCGCATCATCCTGCTCGACACCACGCAGGTGGCCGATGTGGGCCAGGACACCATCGCTGCGGCGCAATGCGACTGGCTGGAGGCGCGCCTGGCCGAGGTGGAACAGCAACCCGGTCGCCTGGCGCTGCTGGCCAGTCACCATGGCTTAGACTGCCTGGCCCAAGCCCTGTTGGCTGTGGCCCACCGCCATACCTGTATGGTGGCCTGGCTGGTGGGCCACAGCCATAGTCACCGGGTGAGCGCCCATCCACATCCTTCGGGCCGGGGCGGCGGCTTCTGGGAAATCGGCACCGCATCCCTCATCGACTGGCCCTCGCAAACCCGCTCCGTTGAAATCCTGCGCCATACCGACGGCAGCGTCGAAATTGTCTGCACCCTGCTGGACCACCAGGCCCCGGCGGGCAGCCTGGCGGCGCTACATCTAGACCTTGCGCGGCGCGGGGCTGACGCACAACACATGCAGGGCGCGGAGCAGGATGGAAATGTACGGCTGTTGCTGCAGCGATAAAGCCCACCGATAACTACTTTTTACGATGCCCTTTCAGCTCAAACGTTCCAGCAAGCGCTTATTAAGCGTCGCGGCCCTCCTGCCTTTAATCGTGATGCTGCTGGCCCTCATCTACATGGGAGGCATGGATTGGCTGGAGGGGCGGCCACGGAGCTTTTTACAAAGCCTGCAATGGGCGGCCGAGACCATGACCACCACCGGCTACGGCGCCGACAACGCCTGGCGTCATCCGGTCATGGCGCTGTACGTCATCCTGATCCAGTTTGCCGGTCAGTTCCTGATTTTCCTGATCTTTCCGCTGGTGATCCTGCCCTACTTTGAAGAGCGCTTCGAGGTGCGCCTGCCGCACCAGCTGCCACCCATGGCCGGCAAGGTGCTGTTTTACCGCTACGGCCCGACCATCGATTCGCTGCTGGTGGAATTCAAGAACAAGGGCACGCCCTTTGTCATTTTGGAGGAAGACATGGAGCTGGCGCGCAATCTGCGCGACCGCGGCTACAGCGTGGTGTTTGGCAAGATGGCAGACGACCCGGCCGTGCTATCCCATGTGGCCAGTGCCCAGGCGGTGGTAGCCAATGCCGATGACCATGCCAATGCCACCTTCACCATGGTGGTGCGCGAGAGCGCTTACACCGGCCCGATTTATGCACTGGCCGACGACCCGCTGTACCGCTATCCCATGCTTCAGATCGGCGCCACCGAGGTGTTTACCCCGGCCCATGTGCTGGGCGCGGCGCTGGCTTCGCAGGCCAGCATACGCATCAGCCCACCGGCCGAAGGTATGCATTTGCTGGGCACCAAGATCGGCATGGCGGAGTTCAGGGTGCGCGCCGAAAGCCCGCTGGCCGGCAAGACCCTGGGTGAGCTGCGCCTGCGCGAGCGCCATGGCGTGTCGCTGATCGGCCAGTGGCTGGGCGGCGTGTTCACTACCACCAAGGGGCCGCAAACCGTGGTCGAGGCCGGCGCCATTTTGGTGGCCGTGGGCGCGCACGCCAATCTGGAAGTGGTGGAGCGCATGGCCATGCCAATACGCCGCGCCGGCCCCATCGTGCTGGCCGGCTTTGGCGCGGTCGGCCAGAAGGTGGTGGAGATGCTGATGGACGCGGGGGAAACCTGCATCGTGATCGACCGCTTGACGGCGCCCGGTGTGGACCTGGTAGGCAGCGTGCTGGAGCGCAATATGCTGGACCGGGCTAAAGTGCGCGAGGCCAGTGCCGTGGTGCTGGCGCTGAGCGACGACAGCGAATCGGTGTTTGCCACCGCCGTGGTGCGCGCCTATGCGCCCGAGGTGCCCCTGATCGTTCGGGTGCAACGCACCCGCAACACCGCCCGCCTGTACCGCGCCGGTGCCGACTTCGCAATTTCGGTGGGTCAGGTGGCTGGGCAAATTCTGGCCTTCCAACTGCTGGGCGAGCAAATGGTGCAGGTGGAAAACCGCATCAAGTTCATCCGCCAGCATGCCGGTGCCGTGGTCGGCAAGCATCCCTGGCGCAGTGAAGATCTGGACCGCACCGGCGCCAAGATCGTGGCCGTGGAACGCGACGGCGACATCATCGTGGAGTTCGACACCGACTTCACCGTGCAGGCCAATGACGAACTGTTTGTCTGCGGGTCCTTCAACAGCCTGGAACGTTTCCAGAAGGACTTCAAGACCGGCAGCCAAGCATGAGTCCCAGTGGCCCAGCTTGACCTTCAAATTAAAATGGCGGCGGCTTTTGGCAAGCCGCAGCAGCAAGCGCACTCCGCCACGCGGTTGCAGGTGACCCCGGTGGGCGCGATGACGCAAAACCCGATGTCGGCGGCACCCGCACCGGTAGAGTATGCCCAAGCACCGGCTTACGCTGTCGCTCCACCTCCTCAGCCCGGTTATTACGCCCAGCCCTACCACCCACCGCTAAGTATTGGTTTGGGATTCGGTAACTGGGACCACCGCCGCTGGCGCTAACCGGGTCCACCCAGTCCACTGCCCGTGGCACCGCCACGGCGGCTGCGTTGCGGGGCGTCGCGTTTGTCGGTGCGGGCCTTGCTGTCAGTAGGCACGCAATGGGCCGCTGAAACAAATGTTGGTACCGTCGAAAGAAGAGATTGGCTTGCAATTTTCTGCTGGTCCGCATTGAGCACGGCATACAGATCCTTGGCCGCTTCCTCGATTTCTTCCAGCGCTGCAAGCCGGTTTTGAAAGCTGTCGGTCAGGCGCGCGAATTGCCTTGGTGCCGTGTCGGAAGCGTAAGCTGCCGGCGGTCCATCAACTTCTCGCGATTGCCACCATCGCCTGGAATGGCGGCGCCAAGTGCGGGCTGAACCGAATAGTTTGTGGGGCCTGGCTTGACTATGCTTTGAGCCTGCGCCATGCAAGCCAGAGGCACTACCAGTAGGGAAGCCGTCAGGATTTTTCGCACGATCCGTCTTCATCGAAGTTGTGAGGCCTGCAGGGTATGCGAGGTGTATGAACAGCGGTCTCATTTGGCTGCAAAGTTAGGTGAAGTTAAGGCTTGCGTCTGCAGGAATTTGCGACGCTTGGCGCACATCGGAGGCAAAACTGCGAAATCACTGCCGCGTGTTTCGCACACCTGCTGGGTATTGAATTGATGCCGCGCATCCGGCGTTGGCATACGTTGAATTTATATCGGTCTGATGATGCCAACAGGTACGCAAAAATCAACTCCTTGTTTTTCGGCACGGTCAACTGGGTGCTGATCCATGAACACTATCCTCAGTTCATGCACCTAGCACTGACAATCCAGAGCGGCACCGTCGCGCCTTCTGCAGTCTTGGCGAAGGTCAACAGCGACAGCACCAAAAATCGATTTGCTCTGGCTTTGAAAGAGCTTGGTAATGCAGTTCGCACAACGTATCTTCTGCACTGGATCATGGACGAGTCCTTGCGTCGCACGGTGCATAAGGGAACAACCAAGGTCGAGCGGCATCACAAATTTGCCAAGCACCTCGCCTTTGGTTCTGGTGGGCACCTCCGCTCAAACAATCCGGAAGATCAAGAAAAAGCCATTGTCTATAACGAACTCGTGACCAATGCGGTGGCACTGCAAAAGGTGGTGAATCAGACTCAGGCACTTCATATGCTGAAGGTGGATGGCGGATGGCGGATGGCGGATGGCGGATGGCGGATGGCGGATGTCAGCATTCGTCCAGCCGATTTGGCATTCCTCAGCCCCTATGCCATCAGTAACCTGAAGCGATTTGGGGATTACTCGACGGACCTAAAGCCCCAAGGAATGCCGGCCCGGATGACGTTGCCGCTGTAGGATCTGGTCGAAGTGGCCGGTTTTACACGAATCTTACTGACGGGCCATCAATGATTCTTCGCAGCCCGATTTGATGAAAATGAAAGTGTTATCCTACTGACTAGCAACATACAGGAAAACATTCATGTGCGAAGTGGCTAACAGCCTGGCCACAGCTATTTGCGGGCTCGTTGGAGGGGGTAATCCCTAGTGACTATCTCATGACAAGCCTGCCTCTGGACCGTGCAGTGGATGCCGTGCTTCGCATTGCGGCTGATTTCGACATTCAATTTGTCTCGGAAACCGGCAAGCGCTGGCTGACTCCGTTCTTCAAGTCCACCCAGCTCCCCACGTCCTTTCTTGACTTTCTGCACACAGAAGACAAGGCAACCGTCCAGAAAGCCATGGAAGGCTTACCGGAGTCCTTTTCATGTGACGTGCGCGTTGGCGCTGCAGGGTCCCAATGCTGGGTCAACTTCAGAAGCCACAGGCTCTCGGCGGCCGGCGACTACGTGCTGTCCATTGTGGACATTTCATCGTGGAAAACAGAAGCCTCAAGCCTGCGCCATGCCGCTGATCACGACGAACTGACGGGCCTTCCGAACCGGGCCACTCTCAAGCGCGCTGTAGCCCAATGCATCCAGAACAACAAGAGCGGGTTCACGGTTGCCTTGCTGGGCCTCGACGGTTTCAAACGCGTCAACGACACCTTTGGGCACCACACGGGAGACGCTGTGCTGGTGGAAACAACCCGGCGCTTGCTGAAAGTGCTGGGCCCGACAGACATGCTGGCCCGGCTGGGTGGGGATGAGTTTGTCATGCTGTTTCCGAACAAGAACGTTCTGGCCGCAAAACAGGTGCTGAAAAATGTGCTGCTGGCCGTTGCCAGACCCTACGAAACGGCTCCCTACAATGCATATCTGGGCGTTAGTGTCGGCTTAGCCGAATACCCAGCCCATGGCGAAGATTACTCGGTGATGCTTAAAAATGCAGACACCGCCATGTACAAGTCCAAAAATGCGGGCAAGAACCGTGTCACCGTATTCTCCGCCAGCGAGGCCAGCCTGGACTTCTCGATCACCTCCGCCATGCACAAGGGGATCCAGGCCGGTGAGTTCTTCCTGGAGTATCAACCGCAGTTCGATATGGGCCGGAATCTGGTGGGTGCGGAAGCACTGATGCGCTGGACCAACCGCAAATGGGGGCCGGTCGGCCCAGAGGTCTTCATCCCCATTGCCGAAACCGCCGGGCTCATGCCCTTCCTGGGTAACTGGGCCCTGCGCAGTGCCTGCCACCAGTTGAAGCTGTTTCATACCTTGGCTCCGGACTTTGTCATGTCGGTCAACGTCTCGCCCATCCAGTTTGACAGTGACCACTTTGACAAGCAGGTGCTGGACGTCATTGAAGAAACCGGTATAGACCCCTGCAGACTGGTGCTGGAGATCACCGAATCGACCTTGATGCACAGCCAGGAAAAGACGGAGCGCGCGCTGGCCCATCTGCGCGAAAAGGGCATCCGCTTTTCCATAGACGACTTTGGCACCGGGTTTTCGAGCCTGTCGTACCTCACGCGCCTGCCGGTATCGAGTATCAAGATTGACAAGGCCTTTGTCTGGGCCATTGCGCCGGAACATACCGAGGCCACGTCCGACAAACGGCTGATCAGCGCCATGATTCATCTGGGACAGAGCATTGACTTGCATGTGGTCGCCGAGGGCGTAGAAAACGAGACCCAGTTTGAATTTCTCAAGGCTGCAGGCTGCAACCTGATACAGGGCTATCTGCTGGGCAAGCCCATGTCGGCGCAAGCTATCCGGCAACAGCTGGTACGGCAAATGTCAATGGTCGCATGAGCATAGGCACGCTGGAGAAGTTGCTCGATGCCATGGAGGAATTCAATGGTGTGCCCGCGCGGGAACGCACCGTGGCATCGGTTCTAGGGGCGCTCGACGGTTCCGATGCAGGCAAGCACGAAGTTGCTGACTTCATTGTCGAAGACTTTGCGCTGACGCAAAAAGTACTCACCCTTGCCAATTCGCCCATGTACGCGTCCTTTGGAAGGCGCACAGGGACTGTCACATCGGCCATGAAGGTACTTGGCGCAGATGCGCTGATGCACATTGTGCTGGGCGCCGAAATGGTGTCCGAAGAAGCGCTGCAGGCAGACGCCAACCTTTCCAGAACCCTATTTGCATCCGAACTGGCGCGTGCCGCTTGCGCTGATCGCGCCGAGGACGTATCCATCGCCACGCTGATGTACGAGATCGGCCGCTTGATGACAGGCAAGTACCTCCCCGTGGAGACTGCGACGATCGCAAGAATGGTGGCCTCCGGCTCCGACCCGCAAGCGGTCGAGTCCGCTGTATTGGGTGTGACCTACCAAGAGCTGGGGGTGGAATTGGCAGCACGCTGGAACCTGCCGAATTTCCTGCTGTCCATCATCGATGGGACCGGCGATTCGACGCTGGTTGGCATTGCTGAGTTTGCAAGCACCGCCTCATCGCTGATCCATGAAGGCCGCAATGACGAGGCCCAGGAACTGCTGCGCAATTTGCAGTTACCCGGAGTGGACAAGTCCCGCTTGAGCGGAGTGGTAAGCCGCAAGATCGAGGAAATTTCCAGTCTGACCACCGCCACGCAGTCGACCTCTGCGGAACAGGAGCTTTGGAAGCTGTTTACTGACCTGAGCGTGCGGACCCATGAAACGTTTGATGGTTTGGTCAACGCCATGTTGCCGCCAATGGCCCAGGCCTTGGATACCACGCACTGCCTCTTGCTCATGATGACGCAGTCCGGGTCCTTCCGGGTACGCGGCGGCTTTGGCGTCGGCATGGACGAACTCATGGACAAGTTCAAGATACCTGCCGACTTCAAGCCCACGCCATTTCACGCAGTCATCAAAAACAATATTGATGTGTCGATTGCCGATGTGGCGAAACTAAAACCCGAGTCCCTGCCCGAGGGCTATACCGTGCTTTTTCCAGGAGTGAAAAGATTCATCCTTCTGCCCATAGCCAACGGTGCGGTGCGTGCGATGCTGTACTGCGATTGGGTCTCGGACCGGACCATGACCCCGGGTGAATCGAAAGCCGTGCTGGCACTTCGCAATCTCTTCCTGCCGCTCATGGCGCAATAGACGGCGATCTCCATGGCAAGGCGCTCGAAGCATCGCGCCGCCCAACGCGAGCCGGCAAGGCGCGTAAGGTGAGTGACGACCATGACTTCTGAGCGAGAAGCCTACGTCTACATTCAGCTACCCGGCACGTTGGAGACGGTTCCTACAGCACTGCTCAGGGCGCAAACATTGGCCGACGGTACTCAGATAGGACGGCTGCGCTATGGCGACCGTTACCTTAAGCGCCAGGACGCGGTTGCACTCGATCCGTTCCAGTTGCCCCTTGCCAAAGAAGTGTTCGAGTTCACCCGGCTCCATGGGATTCCAGGTGCGGTGCGAGACGCAGGTCCAGACGCCTGGGGCGCAGAGTGATCGAGCACAACCTCGAACGTAGTGCGGCTGACCTCCAAGAAATTGACTATTTGCTACACGGACCGCAAGACTCAATCCTGGCACCAGCATGGGTGCCACCTGGACCGCCAGAGTTGGTCCTACCCACTGAGGGCTGACAACCTGCGCCGTTGGTCTGACAAGCCGGAGGCCGACTGCTCCGAACTGTTCAGGAGGATGGTTTTCAATGCGGCCGTGACCAACAACGACGATCATCCGCGCAACCATGCCCTACTGCGTAGGCAGACGGGTTGGCGGCTCTCACCCGCCTACGATCTAGTGCCTGCCCCCGTGGTCAGCTTGGAGAGGCGCGACTTGGCATTGACAGTTGGCGATTACGGTCGCACCGCCAGTATCTACAACCTGTTAGGTCGTACAGCATTGGCGCGATAGCTTCTTCGCCTGTGGTGTGTCGTCAAAGGATATCGACCACATTGCCGCTGCCATCCTGCCTGACTGCTTTTTCTTCGAAAGGCGTCCCGATGCGTGAGGTGCCACGTCATAGAAAGCCGGGTTGTTTTGGGGCGCGATTTCCGTCGTTCGAACAAGCCCAGGTGGTCGATTTGATCGTCAGGCGTGCCCCTGGCAAATGCGTGGATGAATGTGAAGCCATTCTGCGCCAGATGGCCTTGTAGCGCTGACCCCGGTCGCAGTGGCTGCAGATGGTGACAGCGCTGCGGCAGCGGGCGCACAAAAAGAGTCTGGGCGGCGGCTGAGTGGTTGGCATCGTGGGTATGGTTTCTCTCAGAGCGGAAGGTTCAGGCTCAGACCCAGGGTCCAGTTTTGCGGCAGGCCCGGCTCGTAATACTGGGACGAACTCTGGTTGACGATGACCGAGCCTACATAGCGCTCGTCGCCCACATTGTTGACACGCGCATAGGCCG
>CAIMZI010000013.1 GCA_903845935.1 uncultured beta proteobacterium
AGGGCTATGCGCTGTCGCGCGAAAAGAGCTCTGGGGACCAAATTACCTTCTAGGAGGACCTAAATGGCTGTTTGCCTTGCCACCAGTTCAAGACGATTTCAACGGAGGCTTGCACCGTCAAATCCGAGTTGTCCAGGAGCTTGGCATCGACTGCGGGCTTCAAGGGCGCAACGCTGCGGGAACTGTCCCTTGCGTCACGCGCCTCTAGGTCCGCGCGAAGACTATCGAGTGTAGCGGGAATTCCCTTCGAAATCAACTGCTTATGGCGGCGTTCTGCGCGGCAGGCGGCGCTGGCCGTCAGAAACACCTTGAGCGGCGCGTTCGGAAAGATCACGGTACCCATGTCGCGCCCGTCGGCCACCAGGCCGGGCAACTTGCGAAAGCTGCGCTGAAAGTCCACCAAGGCCTCGCGCACCATGGGGAAGGCCGACACGCGCGACGCGTTCATCCCGGCTTCTTCCGTGCGTATGGCGACGCTTACGTCTTCGTCGCCCATCACGATGCGGCTGCCCTCGAAGTGAATCGGCAGCGTGCGTACCAGGTCGGCAATCTGCTGCTGATGGGCCACATCTAGGGCGATGCCGGCGCGCGTGGCAGCCAGGCCGGTGATGCGATAGAGCGAGCCAGAGTCCAAAAAGTGGTAACCCAGCCTGGCGGCCAGCTCTGCTGCCAGCGTGCCCTTGCCGGAAGCGGTGGGGCCGTCCATGCACAGCACGGGAATGTTCACGGTATCCGCCTGGGACACCGAAAACAAGGTCTCGAAGTAGTCGGGAAAGGTCTTGGCAACGCATTTTGGGTCTTCAATGCGCACCGGCAGGGCGGCAGGATTGAAGGCGGCCAGGGAAAAGCACATGGCAACGCGGTGGTCGTCATAGGTGTGAATCGTCCCGGCTTTCCAGTCGGCCGGGCTTGTGGGCGGAGTCACCTGGATAAAGTCTGCGCCTTCGACCACGGTCGCTCCGAGCTTGCGCAGCTCGGTGGCCATGGCGGCTATGCGGTCGGTCTCCTTGACGCGCCAGCTGGCGATATTGCGCAAGGTGGTCGTGCCATCGGCATACAGCGCCATCACGGCCAGCGTCATGGCGGCATCGGGAATGTGGTTGCAGTCGAGTTCAATCGCCTGGAGTGGCCAGGCGCCACGGCGGATATGCAGCCAGTTGGGGCCGCTCTCAATGTGCGCGCCCATTTGCGCGGCAGCCTCGATAAAGCGGATATCGCCCTGTATCGAGTCGGCGCCCACACCCTGCACGCGAATGCCGCTCAGGCCCCCTACGCCACTGGAGATGGCACCCAGGGCGATGAAGTAGCTGGCACTCGACGCGTCGGCCTCCACGTGCAAATCACCCGGCGAGCGCAGCTTGCATCCGGCAGGAATGGTGAAGCGCTGCCAACTAGTCCGCCGCACCTGCACGCCAAAGCGCGCCAACAGATTCAGCGTGATTTCGATATAGGGCCGGGAAATCAACTCGCCCACTACCTCAATGACCACATCCTTCACAGCCACGAGGGGCAGCGCCATCAGCAGGGCAGTTAAAAATTGGCTGGAGACATCGCCGCGTACCTGGATGGGCTGGTCCAGGCGCAGGATCGGCTTGCCGATTTGCAGCGGCGGGAAACCTTCGTTGCCAGCATAGTCAATGCGGCAACCCAGTTGGCGTAGCGCGTCCACCAGATCGCCAATCGGGCGCTCGTGCATGCGGGGAATGCCGCCGAGTTCAAAGTCACCGCCCAGGACTGCCAGGGCTGCAGTGAGCGGGCGCATGGCGGTGCCGGCATTGCCCAGAAACAGCTTGGCCTGTTGTACCGTCAGCTTGCCACCCAGGCCGGTGATCTGCACCGTAGAATTGCTTTGCGTGATGGCGCAGCCCAGCGTCTTGAGCGCCACCAGCATGACGCGGGTGTCGTCGCTATCCAGCAGGTCGTGGATGGTGCTTGTGCCTTCGCACAGTGCGGCCAGCAGAAGCACGCGGTTGGAAATGCTTTTGGAGCCGGGCAGGGTCACCGTGCCGGCGGCCGCTTGCAAGGGGGGGAGGTCGAGAAATTCGGTGGAATACATCAGGCTCTGTTCTTGGAGTTCATGCTCCAGTGGGCGCGTGTCATGCTGGCTTTTGTTATAAGCCCCTCCAGCGCGGGCGCATCGGCACTGGAAATCATTTTTTCCAATGCCTGCAGCTGGGCCTGGAATATGCGACTTTGGGCCAGCAACTCATCGCGGTTGGAAAGCAGAATGTCGCGCCAGACCGTGGGCTCGCTGGCGGCAATGCGGGTGAAGTCCCTGAAGCCCGGACCGGCCAGCGACAAAAATTCCTGGCCCTGTGGCTGGCCGGAAATCGCATTCATCAGCGCAAAAGCGATCAAATGCGGTAAATGGCTGACCGCCGCATAGGCTGCATCGTGCTGCTCCGGGCTCATGCTGAGTACCTTGCAGCCCAGGCGGCTCCACAGTTCCTGGGCCTTTTGCAACTGGGCGGGCAGCGTGCGTTCAATCGGTGTCAGGATGACCTGCTTGCCGGTATACAAATCGGCATCGGCGTTCTCCACGCCAGAGACTTCCTTGCCGGCAATCGGGTGCGCCGGCACAAACAGGCCCACCTGTTCGCGCAGGGCACGGCGCGCCGCATCCATCACGTCGCGTTTGGTGGAGCCCACATCCATGATCAGCATGTCGGGCGTCAGGTGCGGCTTGATGGACTTGAGGCTGGCCTCGGTTGCCGCCACGGGAACTGCGATCAGGACGATGTCGGAGCCGGAAACCGCCAGCGCGGCGCTGGCTGCTGCGCTGTCGATGATGCCGAGTTGGCGCGCACGCTCGGTGCTGCTGGGCGACTTGCTGTAGCCCACCACCCGTTTTACCAGCCCGGCCTGTTTCAGCGCCAGTGCGAAAGAGCCGCCCATCAGGCCGCAGCCTATCAATCCGAGTTGTTCAAACATGGATATTCCCCGTGCATCAGTCGATTAGTCGGCCAGGGGATAGGTACCCAGGACCTTGTAGAAGGCGCAAATGCCACGCAGGTCTTGCAGAGCCGCTGCGACATTGGCTTCGGACGGGTGTCCCTGCAGATCGATGTAAAAGAAATATTCCCACTGGCCCGAGCGTGCCGGGCGCGACTCAAAGCGGGTCATGGACACACCGTGCAGTTTCAGTGGCACCAGCATGTCGTGCACGGCGCCGGGCTTGTTCGGCACTGAAACAACGAGACTGGTGCAATCCTTGCCGGAAGCCTGCGGTGCGGGCATGACAGCGGGCAGGCAGACCATGACAAAGCGGGTGCGGTTAAAGGCCTCGTCCTGTATCGCCTGGGCCGCGATGTGAAGACCAAATTCGGCACCTGCACGTTCGCTGGCGATGGCTGCCCACTCCGGGTGCAGGGCTGCCAGACGCGCACCTTCGGCATTGCTGGACACGGCACGCCTCTCGGCATTCGGTAAATGGGTGGAGAGCCATTGCTGACACTGGGCCAGCGCTTGCGGATGCGCTAGCACCACTTCGATACCGCCCAGCGAGGACTCGGTGCGCAACAAATGGTGGCGCACCAGCAGGCTGATTTCGCCAACGATGTGCAGCGGCGAATTCAGCAGCAGGTCGAGCGAACGGGTGACCACACCCTCGGTGCTGTTCTCTACCGGAATCACGCCGAACTCGGCCGCGCCCGAGGTGGCGGCATGGAACACCTCGTCAAAATTATTGCAAGGAACATGCTGGATGCTGGAGCCGAAAAAGCGCAGCGCAGCCTCTTCGCTATAGGTGCCTTTGGGGCCCAGATAGGCCACGCGCTGCGGTGCTTCCAGTGCGCGACAGGCCGACATGATTTCGCGCCAGATCAGCGCCAGGCTGGCGTCCTTGATCGGGCCCTGGTTGGCCTTTTGCAGGCCATGGATGACCTGCGCCTCGCGCTCGGGGCGGAACACCGGCGAGCCGTCATGGCGTTTGAGTTCACCGACCTCGTTGGCCAGCGCCGCGCGGCGGTTGAGTGCGATCAACAGATCCTGGTCGACCGAGTCGATCAGTACGCGCAATTCGGCAAGCGTTTTGCTCATAAGCTTTATCCGTGGGTCCGTTCAAACTCTTGCAGGTAGGCGCAGAGGGCCTGAACCCCGGCCAGCGGCATGGCGTTGTAGATGCTGGCGCGCATGCCACCCACTGACTTGTGGCCCTTGAGCTGCAGCAGCCCAGCCTCCTTGGCGCCGCTCAAAAAGGCCTCGTTATGCGACTCGTCGCGCAGGAAGAAGGGCACGTTCATGCGCGAGCGGCAATCCTTGTGCACCTTGTTGAAATACAAGCTGGAGGCGTCAATCGTGCGGTACAGCAGTTCGGCCTTGGTCGCATTGGCCGCTTCCATCGCCGCAATACCGCCCTGGCGTTTGAGCCACTGAAAGGTCAGGCCTGCCATGTAGATGGCATAGGTCGGCGGCGTGTTGTACATCGACTCGTTCTTGGCCACGGTCTGGTAATTGAAGGCGCTGGGGCAGATGTCCAGGGCGTGGCCGAGCAGGTCTTCGCGCACCACCACCAGGGTCAGTCCGGCCGGCCCCAGGTTTTTTTGCGCGCCGCCAAAGCCCAGGCCTACGCGGCTCCAGTCCACCGGGCGCGAGGCAATGTGGGATGAGAAATCGATGACCAGTTCGGCCCTTGAGCCCAGGGCCTTGAGGTCGGGCAGGCTGTGGAATTCCACGCCATTGATGGTCTCGTTGGTGCAGAGGTGCAGATAGCTGGCGTCGGTATTCAACTGCCAGCTGGCGGCGTCTGGAATGGATATAAATCCGTCTGCCTTGCCGCTGGCAGCAAGCCGTGTTTGGCAAAATTTTTCGGCCTCGACAAAAGACTTCTCGCTCCAACTGCCGGTGACGACAAAGTCGGCGGCACCACGGCCGGTCGCGTCCTTTTTCAGGGCGCTAAGGTTCATCGGTACGATGGCGTTTTCGGCCAGGCCGCCGCCCTGCATAAACAGGATGCGGTAGTTGGCGGGGACGGCCAGCAGCTCGCGCAGGTCGGCCTCTGCCTGCGTGTAGATGGATAGAAATTCCTTGCCGCGGTGGCTCATTTCCATCACGCCCATGCCGCAGCGCTTGCCGTAGGCGTCGGGCCAATCCAGCATGTCGGCTGCGGCCTGGGTTAGCACTTCCTGCGGCATGGCAGCAGGTCCGGCGGAAAAGTTATAGGGGCGAAGCATCATGCGTGGCTCGCTCTCAAACGCTCTCGTCGCCCTGGGTCTCGTCACCGGCGGCTTCGTCGGAATCGACTGCCTGTGCGTCGTTTTCCACGATGCGCTGCAGGCCGCTGAGCTTGGAGCCCTCGTCCAGGCCGATCAGGATCACGCCCTGGGTGGCGCGGCCGAGTTCGCGGATTTCGGCAACACGGGTGCGCACCAGCACGCCCTTGTCAGTGATCAGCATGATCTCGTCATCGGCGTGGACCAGGGTTGCGGCCACGACCTTGCCGTTGCGCTCGGTCTGCTGGATGGCGATCATGCCCTTGGTGCCGCGGCCGTGGCGCGTGTATTCGGTGATGCTGGTGCGTTTGCCGTAGCCATTTTCGGTGGCGGTGAGCACGCTTTGCGCCTCATCCTCGGCCACCAGCATGGCAATCACGCTTTGTGTTTCGTCCAGCATCATGCCGCGCACGCCGCGTGCATTGCGGCCCATGGGGCGCACATCGTTTTCGTCAAAGCGCACTGCCTTGCCGCCGTCAGAGAACAGCATCACATCGTGCTTGCCGTCGGTCAGCGCGGCGCCAATCAGGAAGTCGCCCTCGTCCAGGTCCACGGCGATGATGCCGGCCTTGCGCGGGTTGGAGAATTCGTCCAGAGCGGTCTTCTTGACCGTGCCCATGCTGGTGCCCATGAACACATACTGGTCGGCCGGGAAGCTGCGCTTCTCGCCGGTCAGCGGCAGCACCACGGTGATTTTTTCGCCTTCCTGCAGCGGGAACATGTTGACGATGGGGCGGCCGCGCGAACCGCGCGAACCCTGCGGCACTTCCCAGACCTTGAGCCAGTACAAACGGCCCCGGTTGGAGAAGCACAGGATGTAATCGTGGGTGTTGGCCACAAACAGCTGGTCGACCCAATCGTCTTCCTTGGTCGCCGTGGCCTGCTTGCCGCGTCCGCCTCGCTTTTGCGCCCGGTATTCGCCCAGCGGTTGGCTCTTGATGTAGCCGCTGTGGCTCATGGTGACGACCATGTCGGTGGGCGTGATCAGGTCTTCGGTAGACAAATCGAACGACGAATGCTCCACCAGGCTGCGGCGTGCGCCCAGCTTGGTCTGGCCGAATTCCTGTTTCACATGGCCCAGTTCGTCGCCAATGATGGTGGAGACGCGTTCTGGCTTGGCCAGGATGTCCAGCAGGTCTTCGATCTCGGACATCACCTCTTTGTATTCGGCAACGATCTTGTCCTGCTCCAGTCCGGTCAGGCGCTGCAGGCGCATTTGCAAAATCTCTTGCGCCTGCGTGTCGGACAGGCGGTACAGGCCGTCGGCGCCCATGCCGTAATTCTTTTCCAGGCCATCGGGGCGGTAGTCGTCGGCATTGATCACGCCGCCGTCGGCTCGCGTGCGGGTCAGCATCTCGCGCACCAGGCTGCTATCCCAGGGGCGGTTCATCAGCTCGATCTTGGCCACCGGGGGTGTGGGTGACTCGCGGATGATGCGAATGAAATCGTCGATATTGGCCAGCGCCACGGCCAAGCCTTCAAGCACATGACCGCGCTCGCGTGCCTTGCGCAGGTTGAACACGGTGCGGCGTGTCACCACTTCGCGGCGGTGGCTCAGGAAGACCTCGATCAGATCCTTCAGGTTGCACAGCTTGGGTTGGCCATTGATCAGCGCCACCATATTGATTCCGAAGGTGTCCTGCAACTGCGTCTGCTTGTACAGATTGTTCAGCACCACCTCGGGCACTTCGCCGCGCTTGAGTTCGATCACCAGGCGCATGCCCGACTTGTCGGACTCGTCCTGGATGTGGCTGATGCCTTCAATCTTCTTTTCGTGCACCAGTTCGGCCATGCGCTCTTGCAGGGTCTTTTTGTTAACCTGGTAGGGCAGTTCGTCGACGATGATGGACTGGCGCTGGCCCTTGTCTATGTCTTCAAAGTGGCATTTGGCGCGCATGACGACGCGGCCGCGGCCTGTGCGATAGCCTTCCTTGACGCCATTGATGCCGTAAATAATGCCGGCGGTGGGGAAGTCGGGCGCCGGGATGATTTCCATCAGCTCATCAATCGTTGCCTCCGGATTGCGCAGCAAATGCAGGCAGGCGTCCACCACCTCGTTCAAATTGTGCGGCGGAATATTGGTGGCCATACCCACGGCAATACCGCCCGAGCCATTCACCAGCAGGTTGGGGATGCGGGTCGGCAACACCAGTGGTTCCTTTTCGGAGCCGTCGTAGTTGGGTCCGAAATCCACGGTTTCCTTGTCCAGATCGGCCAGCAACTCATGAGCGATCTTGGCCAGGCGAATTTCGGTATATCGCATGGCAGCCGCGTTGTCGCCGTCCACCGAGCCGAAATTGCCCTGGCCGTCCACCAGCATGTGGCGCATGGAAAAATCCTGCGCCATCCGAACGATGGTGTCGTACACCGACTGGTCACCGTGCGGGTGGTATTTACCGATCACATCGCCGACGATACGGGCGGACTTTTTATAGGCCCGGTTCCAGTCGTTATTGAGTTCGTGCATGGCAAACAGCACGCGCCGGTGTACCGGCTTCAAGCCATCCCGTGCATCGGGCAGCGCGCGCCCCACAATCACGCTCATCGCGTAATCGAGGTAACTGCGCCGCATTTCCTCTTCAAGGCTGATGGGCAAGGTTTCTTTGGCGAACTGGGTCATGGAAGATGGTGGCTATGTCAGGGACAACCTGCCATTGTACGGTGTGGGTCTTGTCGCAAGGGTGCAACATTTGCGATGCAAAATACGCTCAAATACTGAGGCGCCATAAGTTGGTTTTGCACCGGGTAAAAAACCACGTTGAATGTGGCACAATAAAGAGCAACGCTTGAGATGGTGTGAGCCGTTTGAGAGTGTTGCTCATTTAATCGCAGCGTCGCTGCAGTTTGCATCGCACAAAGGAAAGTCATGAAATTAATCAATAAAGCGGCAATTGTCATCGCTACCATAGCATTCGCTTCTGTAGCTGGCGCCCAAGAAATTCACAACTGGAAAAGCGCTGCTGGCGATGTCTGGAAAGACGCTGCCGGTGAATGCTGGCGTGATGCTAGCTGGACGCCAGCAACCGCTGCTCCTGGCTGCGACGGCGCCATTGCTCCCAAGGTCGAAGCACCGGCTCCCATGCCAGCACCGATGCCCAAGGTGGCACCCGCTCCAGCACCCGTAGTGGTTGCACCCGCACCTGCACCTGCACCTGTGGCCGCTGCACCTGCTGCAACCAAGGTAACCTACGCTGCTGATGCATTTTTTGACTTCGACAAGGCTGTTCTGAAGCCAGAAGGCAAGGCCAAGTTGGATGATCTGGTCGGCAAGGTCAAGGGCATCAGCCTGGAAGTCATCATCGCCGTGGGTCATACCGACTCCATCGGTAAAGAAGGCTATAACCAAAAGCTGTCGGTTAAGCGTTCTGAAGCTGTCAAGGCTTACTTGGTGTCCAAGGGCATCGAAAAGAACCGCGTCTACACCGAAGGCAAAGGCGAAAAGCAACCTGTTGCTGACAACAAGACTGCCGAAGGCCGCGCCAAGAACCGCCGCGTGGAAATCGAAGTGGTTGGCACACGTTCCAACTAATCCGGTCCTCCCCGGTTAGCCAAAAAGCCCGCTTTAGCGGGCTTTTTCTTGTCCGTAGATAATGCAGTCATGAATACACACGTCAACGCCGATCCTGCCGAGCTCGCCAAATTCTCCGACTTGGCGCATCGCTGGTGGGACATGGAAAGCGAATTCAGGCCCTTGCACGAAATCAATCCCCTGCGTCTGGAATGGATCAATGGTATTTGTCCGGTCCAGGGCCTCAAGACCGTGGACATCGGTTGTGGTGGCGGAATTTTGACCGATTCCCTGGCACGCAAGGGTGCTACAGCCTTGGGCGTGGATCTGTCCACCAAGGCCTTGAGAGTGGCCCAACTCCACGCTATGGAGGCGCAAACGCCGCAGGTTGAATACCGTGAAATCAGTGCCGAGGCGCTGGCCCTTGAGGCACCGGGCCAGTTCGACATGGTGACCTGTATGGAAATGCTGGAACATGTGCCCGACCCGGCGTCGATTGTTCGCGCCTGCGCGACCCTGGTCAAACCCGGTGGCTGGGTTTTTTTCTCCACCTTGAACCGCAACCCCAAGTCATTTTTGTTTGCTATTGTGGGCGCGGAATACATTCTGAACATGCTGCCCAAGGGCACCCATGAGTACGCCAAAATGGTCAGGCCCAGCGAACTGTCCGGCTATTGCCGCTCTGCCGGGCTGGACCTGCGGCACACCAAGGGCATGGGCTACAACCCCTTGACCCGCCGCTACGCGCTCAATAGCGATACCAGTGTCAATTATCTTTTTGCCACCCAAAGGCCCTTGACTTGAACATGGCGCACTTTGAAAACATCAGCGTCGTCCTATTCGACCTGGACGGCACATTAATCGACAGTGCCCCCGATCTGGGGGCTGCTGCCGACCAGATGCGGATCAGCCGTGGCCTGCCTTCGCTGGCGTTGGAGGCCTATAGGCCGATGGCCGGTGCCGGTGCCCGCGGCATGTTGTCCGTGGCCTTTGGCATGGGCCCAGAGCATCCCGACTTTGAGGCCATGCGTGAGGAGTTCTTCGGCAACTACGAACGCTGCATGACCGAGCGAACCTATGCCTTCGACGGTGTCGCGGAAATGCTGGAAAGCCTGCTGGCATCAAGTCTGCAATGGGGGGTCGTGACCAATAAGTCCATGCGATTTACCGACCCGTTGACCCGGGGCATGCCCTTGTTTTTGACGGCTGGAGCCGTCGTCAGCGGCGACACCACTGCGCATGCCAAGCCTCATCCGGCCCCGCTGCTGGAGGCGGCGCGTCGCATGGGAGTTGATCCGGCACACTGTGTCTATGTTGGCGACGATGAGCGCGACATTCAGGCCGGTTTGGCCGCCGGCATGGCCACCGTGGCGGCCGACTACGGTTATCTGGGCGATAAGGCCGACACCGCAGCCTGGGGAGCGCATGCCAGGATTAAATCTCCACAAGAGCTCTTGCAATTGCTCGTAAGGGCCTAAAATAGGCTGCTTGGGGCTGCACTGGTTTCGACGTGGATTCGGACGCGTAGCAGGGCATGTCGAGCTGAGTGTGCTCGTAAAACTGATTCAAACAAACTAACTGCAAACGACGAACGTTTCGCACTCGCTGCTTAATTGCACGTGAGCCTCACAACAGCAAGCCGATAGGCTGGGCAAGGGTGGTCAGGTCGAAAGATCTGGTCATCCAGGCTGTGGGGTAATTTCATTCGGCTGGACCCGCCTTGGGTGACTTAGGGCAGGTCGAGAAAATAGGTTACTGGCGTTTTGTGTAGCGTGCCACTGCGCGATACAAAAGGCGAGACTCAAATCAGCTGGCTACACATGTAGAACTGTTCGAAGAAGGTTTGCGGACGCGGGTTCAAATCCCGCCAGCTCCACCATCACCCTGTTTAAAGGCCGCTAGGAATCACCACCTAGCGGCCTTTTTCTTTGGTAAATCAGGCACTTACACAGCAATAGCCGATACCGGCCGCTATGGGGGATTAGTTGCCGTCCTTGATCGAGGCGCTCCAGCGGTCGCCCCAGCCTTTTTGCAGATCGCGGCGGTCGCGTTTGGTGGGCCTGCCGCCCTCAATGGCCAAGGCCGGCTCGGGAGCCAGTCGGCGGCGTTCCGCCTGCGCCTCACGCAGCAGCTTGCTGTCAGCGGTTTCTTCGTAGAGTTGTTGGGCGACGGGGGCGGAGCCGCGTTGATCGCTCAAACCGAGTACGGTCAAGGTGCGCGGCAGCTTGGCTTGCACCACCACCACCTGGTCACCCACCCGCACCTCGCGCGAGGCTTTGACATCCGCGCCATTCACCTGCACATGGCCCTTGTGGACCTCCTCGGTGGCGAGCGAGCGGGTTTTGAAAAAGCGCGCCGCCCACAGCCATTTGTCGATGCGAACGCCGGTCATGCTTTAGGACGCAATGGCGGGGTCTTGCGCAACAGGAACTTCGGCTGTCATCACCGGGCCATGGCCGCTGAAGCGGTCCAGCAGCACATACAACACCGGCGTAATAAACAAGGTGATGGCCTGCGAGAACACCAGACCACCGACCACGGCCAGGCCCAGGGGCTGGCGCAGCTCGGCACCGGCGCCCACACCGATGGCAATCGGCAGCGCACCCATCAGCGCGGCCATGGTGGTCATCATGATGGGCCGAAAGCGCATGACGCAGGCCTCGCGTATCGCCTCTTGCGGTGTCATGCCGTGATGCCGCTGCGCGTCCAGAGCAAAGTCGATCATCATGATGGCGTTCTTTTTCACGATGCCGATCAACAGCACGATGCCGATGGTGGCAATCAGCGTCAGGTCCTGGCCAAACAGCATCAGCGTGGCAAGCGCCCCCACAGCCGCCGAGGGCAGACCGGCCAGAATGGTGAGCGGGTGGATAAAGCTCTCGTAGAGCACGCCCAGCAGCACGTAAATCACCAGCAGGGCTGCGATGATCAGAATGGCCTGGCTGCCCTGAGAACTTTTGAACACCGCCGCGTCACCGCCGTAGCTGGTGATGACGGAGGAGGGGAGTTGGATCTTCTCGCGCGCCGCATCGATCCGCGCCGTGGCGTCGCCCAGGGCTGCGCCGGGTGCCAGGTTGAAGGAGACGGTGACCGCCTGTAGCTGGCCCACATGGTTAATGGAGGTAGCACCCACCGATCGCTCCACGGTGGTGAAGGCCGCCAGTGGCACCAGCGCCCCGGTGTTGGAGCGCACAAAGATGGCGTTGAGTGCCAGCTCGTCCTGCTTGGCGTCGGGGGCCAGTTCCATGATTACCTTGTAGCTGTCGGTGGGCAGGTAAATGGTGGATACCTGGCGCTCGCCAAAGGCGCTGAACAGAGCCGATCGGATGGCGTCCACCGAGACACCCAGGGCGTTGGCGCGGTCGCGGTCGATCTTGAGCTGGGCCTGCAGGGCGCGCATTTGGGCGTCGCTGGTGACATCGCGGAACAGCGGGTCGCTGCGCAGCTGGTCCTGCAGCTTAGCGGCCCAGACATTGAGCTCGTCGGCCTTCACGCTTTGCAGGATGTACTGGAACTGTGCCTTGCTGGGCCGTCCGCCGAGCTGCAGGTTTTGTACCGGGCGCATAAAAACGCTGATACCGGCCACATCGCGTAGTTTTTTGCGCAGGCCTTCCACCACCTTCTTCATGGGCAGGCGCTGGTTCTGGGGTTTGAGCGTGATAAACATGCGCCCGGTGTTCAGTGCGTTGGAACCTCCGTTAAAGGAGTTGACCGCAGCCACATTCGAGTCGGCCCGGAACACTGCGGCAGCGCGCTCTTGCAGACGCACCATTTCAGGAAACGAGACGTCCTCAGAGGCTTCGGTGGAAATCTGGATCTGTCCTATGTCCTCTTCCGGGAAAAAGCCCTTGGGAATCACCATGAACAGCCAGACGGTGGCCGCAAAGGTGGCAGCGGCCAGCAGCAGGATGAGGTTGCGGTGCGCCAAAGCCTTGTCCAGCAGCCGGGTGTAGCCTGCCAGCAGGCTATCAAAGCCGCGTTCGAACAGCTTGACCACATGGCCGGGCGGCTTTTTGTGTGCGTCGTCGGTCAGAAAGCGGCTGGCCAGCATCGGCACCAGGGTCAGAGACACGAAGGCCGAGACCACAATCGACAGCCCCACCACCACGGCGAATTCGTGAAATAAAAGGCCGATCACGCCGGGCATAAAGAAGATCGGGATGAACACCGCAATCAACGAGGACGAGATCGAGATAATGGTGAAGCCCACTTCCCGCGCACCCCGCAGCGCGGCCTGAAAGGGATCTTCACCATGCTCGACGTGGCGCATGATGTTTTCCAGTACCACGATGGCGTCGTCCACCACCAGGCCCACGGCCAAGGTCAGACCCAATAGGGAAATATTGTCCAGGCTGTAGTTCAGGCCCCAGAGCAAGGCCACGGCGCCGATCAGCGACACCGGCAAGGAAAGCGTGGGGATCACGGTGGCGACAAAGCGGCGCAGGAATAAAAAGATCACCAGCACCACCAGGGCGATGGTGCCGATCAAGGTCAGGGTGACGTCGTGCAAGGCCTCGCGCACCGAAACCGATCGGTCGTTGATGGGTGTCAGCGATACCGACAGCGGCATCTGCGCCTGCAGCGCTGGCAGGGCGGCGCGGATGGCATCGACCACGCGCACCGTGTTGGCGCCCGGTTGGCGCTGCACGGCCAAAGTAATGGAATTTTCGGCGTTGAAGGTGGCCGAGCTTTTGAAGGTTTCGACGCTGTCTTCCACCGCCGCCACGTCCTTCAGGCGCACCGGTGCGCCATTGCGCATGGCCACAATCAGATTGGAATAGGCAGACGCATTTTCCAGTTGTTTGTTGGCCTGCAGCACCAGGGTTTGCTGCGGCCCGTCCAGCGTGCCCACCGGGGTGTTGACATTGGCCAGGCGCAGCGCGGTGCTGAGCTCATCCAGACCGATATTGGCCGCGGTCAGCGCCTCGGGCTTGACGCGCACCCGGATGGCAAAGCGCTTGGAACCATACACATTGACCTGGGCCACACCGTCCAGCGTCGATAGGGTGGGCGAAATCAGGTGCTCGGCAAAGTCTTGCAGATCGCTGGGCGCAAGCGACGGTGAGCGCATCGAAATCAAGAGCACCGGCGCATCGGCCGGGTTGACCTTGCGGTAGGACGGCGTCTCGGTCATGTCCGTGGGCAGCGCACGCTGCGCCCGCAGCAGGGCCGCCTGCACATCCACGGCCGCCGCATCAATGCTGCGGCCCTCGTCAAATTCGAGAGTCAGCGAGGTGCTGCCCAGAATGCTGGTGGAGCTGATGGTCTTGAGGCTGGGCACGGTCTGGAACTGCTTTTCCAAAGGCAGCGCCACGGCGCTGGCCATGGTTTCGGGGTTGGCCCCGGCAAAATTCGCCGACACATTGATCACTGGCGTGTCGTAGCTGGGCAGGGCGGCCACCGGAATGCTGCGGTAGCCAATCACCCCGGCCAGCACGATCGCCAGGTTCAACAGCACCGTCATCACCGGACGGCGTATAAACAACTCGGAGATGTTCATGGTTTGGCCGTCACTGCAGCAGGTTTGCCGGCATCAGAGGCCGGTGCAGTGGGCTTTTCTGCCGGCTTTGAACTGCGTTCGACCAGCGGACTGCCGGGGCGCACATTTTGTTTGCCATCCATCACCACCACAGCTCCGGGATTAATCCCGGTAACCGCCGCCTCACCAGCTTCCGAGTACACCAGCTTGATCGGCTGCAGCCTGGCTTTGCCGTCCTCCAGCACATAGACCAGGGTGCCGCGCGGGCCTTGCACGATGGCCGCCTGCGGGATGGTGGTGGCGTCCACCAGGGTCGTCACGGTCTGCGAAATATCGACGTAGGCGCCTGGCCACAGCTTGGCTTCCTTGTTAGGGAACACCGCCTTGACCTGCACCGTGCCCGATCCCACCGCGACGTTGTTGTCAACAAACTGGAGTCGGCCCTTGAAACTGCCACCACCATCGGCTAATTGCGCCAGCACCGGGGCGCCACCGCCCTTGAGAGCCGCCAAGGCATCGGGTAAGTTACGCTGGGGAATGCTGAAGGCCACGGCAATCGGGTCCAGCTGGGTAAGCGTTACCAGGGATGTGGTGTTGGCCTGAACCAGGCTGCCAAGCGACACGTTCACCACACCGGCGCGACCAGCGCTGGGGGCGACGATACGGTCGAACGACAGAGCCACGCGCGCGGCGTCGATGGCGGCTTGATCGGCCACCGTGCTTGCCGCCATCGATTCCATCAGGGACTGGGCGGTATCGACCGCGCCCTGGGAAATGAAGTTCTGGGTAAACAGCTGCTTGGCGCGTTGGTATTGGCGTTGGCTGTCGGCCAGGCTGGCCTGGTCCTTTACCAACTGGGCGCGTGCCTTGGCCAGATTGGCTTCGTCGGTACGGGAGTCCAGCGTGAACAGCAGTTGACCGGCCCGTACAAAGTCGCCGTCCGAAAAATGCACCTTTGCTACCGTGCTGGTGACCTGGGCGCGCAGGTCCACGCTATTGAGCGGGGTGACAATGCCATTGCCTTGCAACTTGACCGGGAAGTCGCGCTTCTGGGCCTTTACCGTACTCACGGTAACCGGGGGAAGTGGGGGAGGTGGGGGCGCCGATGCGGCAGTGACCGGTGCGTTGGCCGCTGGGCTGCTGCCCGGGGCTGCTGAATCCGGCTTTCCGGAACAGGCCACCAGAGCCAGCAGGGAGAGTGCGCTAAGTGCGAGGGTAGTGCGGCAGGCGAATTTTTTCATTGTCTCGGATGATAGATCAGGCAGAAGTTGCGGTGATGGCAGCGCCCGCCTCTGGTGTGCAAAGTTGCGGCAAATATCGCGGCGGCCTAGTTGGTGGCACCCCCGGCCAGTGCCTCTGCGCGGCTGGTGGCCAGAGCCCGCGCATCGGGTTGCTCCAGCGTGTTCCAGCCCAGCAAATGCTGTTGTGTCACATTGCACAGGGCGCTGATCCACTCGGGATCGTCATTCAGACAAGGGATGTAGTGGAAGGCCTTGCCCCCGGCATGCAGAAATGCTTCTCGCGCTTCCATGTTGATTTCTTCCAGCGTCTCCAGGCAGTCGCTGGTAAAGCCGGGGCAGATTACGTCCACTCGCTTGATGCCGGCCTTGCCCATGGCGATCAGCGTGGGCTCGGTGTAAGGCTCCAGCCATTTGGCGCGGCCCAGGCGTGACTGAAACGTCACCTGGTACTGCTCCTTGGAAAGGCCGAGCTGGGTGGCCAGCAGGCGCGCGGTCTTGAAGCATTCGCAGTGGTAGGGGTCGCCCAGCTTCAGGGTGCGCTCGGGCACGCCGTGAAAGCTCATCACCAGCTTGTCGGGCTTGCCGTTTTTCTTCCAGTGTCGCTGCACGCTGGAGGCCAGGGCTGCGATGTAGTCGGCATGGTCGTGGTAGTGATTGACAAAGCGCAGCTCGGGCAGGGCGCGGGTGGCCTGGGCCCAGTGGTAGACCGCGTCGAACACGCTGGCGGTGGTGGCGGATGCGTACTGGGGGTAGGCGGTCACCACCAGCACGCGGGTCACGCCCTCGGCCTTCATGGCGTCAAGCTGGGAGCCAATGGAGGTGCTGCCGTAGCGCATGGCCCAGCGAACCGAGACGCGGTGGTTGCGCTGGCCGAGCCAGCCCTGCAGCAGCTTGGCCTGCCTTTCGGTCCAGACCTTGAGCGGCGAGCCCTCGGGTGTCCAGATGCTGGCGTATTTGGCGGCCGACTTGGCCGGGCGAAAGCGCAGGATGATGCCGTGCAAGATCAAGAGCCACAACAGACGGGGAATTTCCACCACGCGCTGGTCGCTTAAAAATTCTGCCAAGTAGCGGCGCACCGCCTTGGGCGTGGGTTCGTCGGGAGTTCCCAGGTTGCACAAGAGCACGCCGGTGCGTGGCGCCTGGCCGTGGGAATAAGGAGGTTCGGTTGAAAAAGGCATGGGCTATTCTCGCGCAGCCTAGCCAGGTCTGTCCGGCATTAGGGAAATAAGCCCTGAATCGCCGGGCTGCCTCAGTGCTGCGGCTGAAAAACCAGCGTGCTTTGGGTGTGGGCCGCGACGTCGGCCTTGCTCAGGTATTGGCGCACATAGCCGCCCTGCGCAAATCGCTCGGCCTGGTCGGAGTAGTGGCTGTCAAACAGCACGCCGCTTTGGCCCAGGGGATTGCTGCCCAGGGATTTTTCGGGCGCGCCAAAATCGATGATGCGCCGCGTGGACGGGCCGTAGCGCACGGCCCAGGGTGCGGGCCCGACCGGGCCTGAAAAATTGTTGGGTGTTTCGCGGCCACCGGGTACAAAAAAGGGGCCGACATTGAACAGCCAGCTCAGCGGCCTTTGCATGCCCAAGGGATGTACATGGGTCAGGCTGTGGGTATGGGCCCAGGTCCAGTCCATCAGGCTGGTTCCATACAGGTCCTGCAGATGCTTGAGCGTGCGGGTCCAGGCCAAGCGGATGGTTTCATAGCGGTTTTCTTTCTTCGGCGTTTTCACGTTATCCCACCACGGCGAGTTGGCATCGGCCACCAGCAGGGGCAGGGCATGGTCCAGTGCCGGCGTACCCAGCAGGTTGTTGAACTGCAGCGCGCCCAGCTTGTCTTTGAAAACCGCCTTGGCCAGTTCATAGCTGAGCTGGCTGAACAGGGTGGCTGCCACGCTATTGCTCTCGTAGCAGCCATCCCATTTTTGCAGCGGCTCCAGAAAGGCGCGCTCGTTGGGGTCGGTGACCAGTTGCTCCATCAAGGGCATCAGCGCGCTGAGCATGCGCCTGGGGTAGCCGTTGCATACATCGAGCTGCAGCTTGGCGCTCAGGCTGGCATTCCATTGGGTCTGGTCGTTTTGCAGCGCATCGTCCAGGCGCTTGGCGCGGTCGGGCAGCAGGTAATAGCCGGGCACCGGCACCACCCCGCCGGGCTGCTGGTTGGCCGACACGATATAGCCGCGCGGCGGATTTTCTTCCTGCGGATTGAAGCTGAAGTTAAAGTAACCGGGCTTTTCGGCCTCGCCCTTGGAGCCGTCCAGAATAAACATCGGATTGACGCCCTCGGGTCGCTGCGGTAGCTTGCCTGCGGCCCACCAGGCGATGTCACCGCTGGCACTGGCCCACAAAATATTCAGGCCCGGGGCATGGATTTTTTGCGCAGCGGCGCGTGCCTTGTCCAGGGTGTCGGCGCGGTTGAGTTCGTAGAAGGCATCCAGAATCGGATTCTCGGTTTCCAGAAAGGCCCACCACATGGAAATCGGAGTATCGCCATAGTCGTCCCTGAAGGCATCGGTGATGACCGGGCCATGCGGGCCGCGGCGCAATTGCAGCACCACATCGGCCGCGTCCTTGACCTTGATGGTCTCGCGCTTCAGTTGCAGGTT
Organism: uncultured beta proteobacterium; assembly: GCA_903845935.1. Lineage (GTDB taxonomy): Bacteria > Pseudomonadota > Gammaproteobacteria > Burkholderiales > Burkholderiaceae_C > Allorhodoferax. The sequence goes on from CAIMZI010000013.1 coordinate 18,038, forward strand.
CACCCATTGTCCCGCCTGCCAGATCTGGTTCGGGTTGGCCGGGTTGACCTTCTCGGCGATGAGGTCGATGTCGTCGTTTTCGAACAGGGTCAGGCTCCAGCCGAAGTGCGCGTTGTGGCCCAGCAATGCCATCGGATTGAGCGCCTGGAAATGCCCATAGAGATCAAAACCAGGGGCGCTTAACTGCGCCTCGTACCACACCGCCGGCACCGAAAAGCCGATGTGCGGGTCGCCGGCGAGCAGCGGCTTGCCGCTTTGCGTGCGCTTGCCGGAGATGACCCAGGCATTGCTGCCCTGGAACAGGCCCAGGCCTGCGACGTCCATGGCGCCACGGCTCAACGTGGAGAGGTGGTCCAGGCCCTGCCAGTCGCGCTCGCTCAAGGCCAGGGTGGTGGCTGCGTGCTTGCTCGCGGTGTTGATGTATTGCAGGCCGCCTTCCGGGTGACCGTCCACATCAAATACGTTGAGATACTCGGGCCCCAGTTGGTCGCGGATATAGCTCATCAGCGGCTCGGTCTTGAAGGCTGCTGCAAAGCTGTAGGCCAGATAGCCGTTGATGGCGGCGACATCGGCCACGGTGAAGGCGCGCTTGGGGATGGATAACAGGTCAAACTCCAGGGGCGCTGGATGCGTGGCCTGGAACTGGTTGACGCCGTCCAGATAGGCCGATAGCACCTGGGCGGCAGGGCTTTTCATGTCCATGGCTGCGGCGGTGCTGCGTGCATGTTCGCGAATGCCCAGGGTGCGAAACAGCCGGTCGTTGTCCAGTAGTTTGGGGCCCAACACCTCGGCCAGCTCGCCATTGGCCAGGCGGCGCAGCATCTCCATCTGGAACAAGCGGTCCTGGGCATGGACATAGCCCAGTGCGCGGTACAGATCAGGCTGGTTGTCGGCGTGGATGTGTGGCACGCCGCGTTCGTCATATTTCACCGTCACCACCGAGCCAAGGTGCTCCAAGTCCACGCGGCCCTCGCGTACCGGCAGCTTGGTGTGGACATACCAGCCACCGCCCAGGCCCAGGGCCAGCAGTGCCAACACCACGAAGGCAATCAGTGCAATCTTTGTTTTACTCATGCGCATCCCCGTTTGGCAAGTCTGCAGTCTAGCCTGCCGGGCTTAAGGCCATTGCCGCCGCCTTGCCGCTGCGCACGGCGCCTTCCAGGGTGGCAGGGTAGGGTCCAGCCACATAGTCGCCGCAGGCCAGCAGTCCGGGGGCGATGACTTGCGGCGGGCGCTGCAGGCCGGGCGTGCAGGCAAAGGTGGCGCGCTTTTCCACCACCGTTTGCACAGGCTGCAGAGGCGCTCCCTGCAGACCCAGTTGCAGCTGTGCCTGGTGCAAGACCTTGGTCTGCAATACGGCGCGTTCATCGCTGCTGGCGCTGACCACAAAGGCCAGCAGACCGACCGGTCCACCGAGCTGGCCCCGGTCGAATACAAATTGCGCCGGACACTCGGGCGTGCTGCGCAGGGCCAGCATCGGTTGTGCCAGCCTTGTGGTACCCGCTTGCAGGTAGACCGTGGCGATGCTCTCAAAGCGCAGCGCGGCAGTCTGAGCCGCCCAGTCGCTCAGTGTGGATTGCAGGGCCTGGCCTGCGCTGGCACGGGCGATGGCCTGGGCAGCCACCGAGGCGTCGGTGGCCCAGATCACGGCATCAAAGGCCTGGCCGTCCAGCAGCCACTGGCCCTGGTGCTGCAATTGGGTCACGCGTTGGCCCAGGCGCAGCAGCGCGCCATGCTCGGCCAGCCAGGAAGCTGCAGCATCCGGCAACAGACTTGACAGATCGGTACGAGGAATCAGCAGGTTGGAACTGCCCTTGCCGCCCAGCAGGGAATCCTTGAGCACGCGCAAAAACACCTGGCCGCTGGCTCGCTCGCTCGGGGTATTGAGCGCCGAGACACACAACGGCTCAATCAGGCTCTGCATCAGCGCGGGTGACAGACCGTCGCACAGCTGAGCCACCGAGGTCTCAGCTTCGCAATGAAAACCGGAGAGCTGCCAGCGGCTGGTGGTTCGTAACAGTGACCACTTGTCGGCCAGGCTCCAGCCGCGGGCACACAGAATGCCCGCCAGCAGATCCAGCGGCATGGGCCAGTCTGGCAGACGCAGGCCAGAGCCGTCGGGAAACTGCATGCTCAGCGGCAGGCGCAGCAGACTGCTCTCCGGGTACACACCCAGGCTGCGCATCAGGGCCAGGGTTTCGCCATAGGCGCCAATCAGAATGTGCTGGCCGTTGTCCAGCAGCATGCCATTGGGCAGGGTGGAGGGAAGGGCGCGGGCCCGCCCGCCCAGGCTGCGCGACGCTTCAAATAATGTGACCTGGTGCCCGGCTTGTGTGGCACTGACGGCTGCAGCCAAGCCGGCCCAGCCGCCACCGACTACGGCCAGCCGCGAGCCGCTCACATCCGACCCAGGGCTTGCACCTTCCAGGCCAGCCAGAGCTTGCGCAGGGGAGTGAGCTTGATGCGCTGGTGCAGCACCTGGAAGTTGTCGGCCTCGATTTCGCGCAGCAGGGTGCGGTAAATGCTGGCCATCATCAGGCCGGGCTTCTGGGCCCTTCGGTCGGCTACGGGCAACAAGTTCAGAGCTTCTTCATACAGGCCATGGGCGCGCTGTGCCTGAAACTGCATCAGGGCAGTAAAGCGATCGGAGTACATGCGTTTGAGAATCTCATGGGCCTTGACGTCAAAGCGCTGCAAGTCGGAGATGGGTAGGTAGATGCGTCCACGCAAGGAGTCTTCACCGACGTCGCGGATGATGTTGGTGAGTTGCAGCGCCTGGCCCAACGTGTGGGCGTAGGCGGTGGTGGCCGCATCGGTCTGGCCAAAGATGCGCGCCGCCACCTCGCCCACCACGCCGGCCACCAGATGGCAGTAGCGTTGCAGATTGGGGTAGTCGAGGTAACGGGTTTGTTCCAGGTCCATTTGGCAGCCCTCAATCACCGCCTGCAGATGGCGCGCCTCAATGGCGTAGGCGGACGCATGGGGCATCAGCGCCTTCATCACCGGATGGCTGGGCTGGCCGGCAAAGGATTGCGCCACCTCCGACTTCCACCAGGCCAGCTTGGTGGCGGCCACGCCCGCATCGCTGGTCTCGTCCACCACATCATCGACCTCGCGGCAAAAGGCGTAGAAGGCGGTGATGGCGGCGCGCCTGGGCGCAGGTAAAAACAGAAAGGCGTAATAAAAGCTGCTGCCGGAGGCAACGGCCTTTTGCTGGACGTATTGTTCGGGGGTCATGGCTGGATTGTCCCATTGAGTCACGCCGTTTTTTTGACGGCCCTCACATCCATAGCGCGCGCCAGGCCATCAGCAGAAAATCCCGGCCGCGCAGGGTGGGGCGATGGTTCAGCGTGGCGTGCTTCAGGCCTTCAATTTTGTCCAGAATCCGCAGGCCACCCTGCACCACCAGACGCAGTTCCCAGCCCATGCGACCGGGCACTGCATGCACCAGCGGAGCCCCCTGTGCCATGGTTGCGCGGGCCTGTTGCAAGCATTGCGCCAGCATGTAGGTGATCTCCTGGGTTTGGCGCAGCGCCAGCAGATCGGCCTCGATTACCTTATGCCGGCCTTTGGCCTCGGCTGTGAAGTAATAGCGCCCACGCGGGATGTCCACGCTGGGGTCTTGCCAGAAATTGATCAGTTGCAGGGCGGTGCAAATCGCATCGCTTTGCTGCAGCGCCTGCGCGTCGCTCACGCCGTACAGGTGCAGCAGCAAGCGGCCCACCGGATTGGCCGAGCGGCGGCAGTAGTCGCGCAAGTCTGCTTCGGTGGCGTATCCGGCCTGGTCACGGGTTTTTTCCACGTCCTGCACAAAGGCGTCCAGCAGGTCGTGCAGCAGCTGCACCGGTAACAGGTGGGTGTGGATGGTCCGGCCCAGGGCAGTGAACAGGCCGACCCAGCGCGGGTCTAGACCGGTTGTGACATCCTGGCCCGGCTCGGACACCCGTCGCAGTTGCTGGCGATAAGCAGCAAGCGCATCCAGCCGTTCTGGGGCCGAGGCCTGGCCCTCGTCCGCCAAATCATCGGCCGTCCGGGCAAAGTGGTAGATAGCTGCTATCGGCGCGCGCAAATGGCTGGGGCATAGCAGGGACGCAACGGGGAAGTTTTCGTAGTGTTCGATGCGAGCCAGGGTGGGGGTGCTATTCATGCCCCGATTTTGGCTTGACAGGAATGGGCCTGTACAATAAATTACTAACCAGTTGGTCATTAGCAATCGCACTGAAGAATATCAACGTCCCCCAAAATTCCGGGTCTACCTATGCATATCAAGCCTGTATCTCTGTGCCTGCTGCTGTTGGCAGCATTGGGCACTCTGTCCGCCTGTTCCAAGCCGGCGCCGCCTGAAGAGCCGTTGCGGGCGGTCAAGGTGATGACGGTGGGCGAGGACGCGCAGCACAGCACTGTGCAGTATGCTGGCGAGGTGCTGGCCCGCGTGGAGTCGCGACTGGGCTTTCGCGTGGGCGGCAAAATCATGCGCCGCACAGTGGAACTTGGCCAGCGCGTCAAGGCCGGCCAGGTGCTGGCCCAATTGGATCCGCAGGATTACAAGCTTTCGGTTGACGCGGCGCGCGCCCAAGTGGCAGCGGCGGCCACCAACCGTGATCTGGCAGCAGCCGACTTCAAGCGTTACAAAGAGCTGCGTGATCAGAACTTTATCAGCAGCTCCGAGCTAGAGCGACACGACACCACGCTCAAGGCCGCCCAGGCCCAATGGGACCAGGCGCAGGCGCAGCTCAGCGGGCAGGGCAATCAGGTGGCATACACCACGCTGGTGGCTGATGTTTCGGGCGTGGTGACATCGGTGGATGCGGAAGCGGGGCAGGTGGTGGCGGCAGGCACGTCGGTCATACGCATTGCGCAGGACGGAGCGCGCGACGTGCTGTTTGCTGTGCCCGAGGACAAGGTGCAGGCGCTGCATCTGGGCTCAAGAGCCGAGGTCACGCTCTGGGCCAGCCATACGACCTTGCCGGCGACGGTGCGCGAGTTGGCGGCCAGCGCCGACCCGGTGACACGTACCTATGCCGTCAAGCTAGGTTTGGACGCCAAGGATGCGTTGCCGCTGGGCAGCACCGTGTCGGTGACGGTCGCAGCCCTGGGCCATGGCGGCCTGGCCGTGATGAAGTTGCCGACCAACGCCTTTTTTCGTGACGGTAGCAAGAGCGCGGTCTGGGTGCTGGACACGCGCAGCATGACGGTTCAGTTGACGCCGGTGGAAATCGCCACCGCCGATGGCAATGAGGTGGTGGTGAGCAGCGGCATTGCGCCCGGCATGCAGGTGGTGTCGGCCGGTGTGCATGTGCTGCAGCCCGGCCAGAAAGTGACGCTTTATCAGGCCAAGCGGGTGGATGCCGGGGCCGCCCCAGCCTCTGTAGCGGCGGCAGCGAAGTGAGCCGGCCATGAAACAGGAACAAGCCCAAGCGGGCTTTAATCTTTCCCAATGGGCGCTGGAACATGGCCCCTTGACGCGCTATCTGATGCTGGTGCTGCTGTTGTTGGGCGTGGCTGCCTACTTTCAACTCGGTCAAGACGAGGACCCACCCTTTACCTTCCGCGCCATGGTGGTCCAGACCTACTGGCCCGGCGCCACAGCACAACAGGTGGCCGAGCAGGTCACCGATAAACTCGAAACTGCGCTGCAGGAGGTGCCTTATGCCGACAAGATTCGCAGCTATTCCAAGCCCGGCGTGTCGCAGATTACCTTGGAGTTAAAGGATTCATCCAAACCCTCCGAGGTGTCCAATGTCTGGTACCAGGTGCGCAAGAAGATTGGCGACATGCGCGGCACCTTGCCCCAGGGCGTACAGGGACCGTTTTTCAATGACGATTTTGGCGATGTCTATGGCGTGATTTATGCGCTGGAGGGCGACGGTTTCAACTACGCCGAACTCAAGGTTTTTGCCGATGCCGCCCGACTGGAACTGCTGCGCGTGCCGGATGTGGCCAAGGTGGCCCTGTTTGGCGATCAGGACGAAAAGCTGTTTGTGGAAATCTCGCAAAAGCGCCTGGCCCAGATGGGGCTGGACCTGAACCAGGTGCTGTCACAGCTCAGCCAGCAAAACGCGGTGGAAAGCGCCGGTGCAGTGCAGACGCCGCTGGACGTGGTGCAGGTGCGAGTGGCGGGTCAGTTCAAGGCGGTGCAGCAGCTGCGCGACATGCCGATTCGCGGTGCTTCGGGCAAGCAGTTCCGGCTGGGCGATATGGCCGAGATTAAGCAGGCGTATATCGATCCGCCCAGCGTCAAGGTGCACAACCAGGGCAAGGAGGTCATCGCCCTGGGCGTGTCCATGGCCAAGGGCGGCGACATCATCAAGCTGGGCAAGTCCCTGAACCAGGCCTTTGCCAAGATCGCCAAGACCCTGCCAGCGGGAGTCAGCCTGTCCCAGGTGCAGGACCAGCCGCGCGCGGTGTCCGAATCGGTGGGCGAATTTGTGCGCACCCTGATGGAGGCCGTGGTGATCGTGCTGGCGGTAAGCTTTGTGGCCTTGGGCTTTCACCGCCGCCCGGGCGATCATCCCTTGTGGAAGCGCTATAGCGTGGACATCCGCCCGGGGCTGGTGGTGGGCATAACGATTCCGCTGGTGCTGGCAGTCACCTTTTTGGCCATGCATTACTTTGATATCGGACTGCACAAAATTTCTTTGGGCTCGCTCATCATTGCACTGGGGCTGCTCGTCGACGACGCCATCATTGCGGTGGAGATGATGGTGCGCAAGATGGAGGAGGGCTATGACAAGGTGCGCGCCGCCACCTTTGCCTATGAGCTTACCGCCATGCCCATGCTGACCGGCACTTTGATCACCGCAGCCGGTTTTTTGCCGATTGGTATGGCCAGGTCCATGACTGGTGAATACACCTTCGCCATCTTCGCCGTGACCGTCATTGCCCTGGTGCTGAGCTGGCTTGTGTCGGTCTATTTTGTGCCCTATCTGGGTACGGTGCTGCTCAAGGTCAAGCCGCATGTGGCGCAAATCGGTGAGGGCGAAGCGCCTAGCCTGGAGCATTTCGACACGCCGTTTTATGTCGGCTTTCGCCGCCTTCTGAACGCCTGCATCACGCACCGCTGGATCACCATAGGCGCCACGGCCCTGGTGTTTGGGTTGGGCATCGTGGGCATGGGCCAGGTGCAGCAGCAGTTCTTTCCGGATTCGGCCAGGCCGGAAATTCTGGTCGACGCCTGGTTCCCCGAAGGCACCTCCTTCGCAGCCAACGAAGAGGTGTCGCGGCGCATCGAGGCGCGGTTTATGCAGGAGGAGGGCGTTGGCAAGGTGACGACCTGGATTGGCTCTGGCCTGCCGCGCTTTTACCTGTCGCTGAACCAGATCTTTCCGCAGAGCAATGTCGCGCAGTTCATGCTGGTGTCCAAAGACCTGAAGAGCCGCGAGGCGCTGAAGGCCAAGCTGCCGACGCTGCTGGCGCAGGAGTTCCCGGAGGTGCGCGGCCGCGTGCAACTGCTGCCCAATGGCCCGCCGGTGGAATACCCGGTGCAGTTCCGCGTGGTCGGGCCAGACCCGGTGCTGCTGCGCGGCTATGCCGACGCGGTCAAGGCTGCCCTGCGTGCCAGCCCCAACACCCGGGGCGTCAACGACAACTGGCACGAATCCATCAAGGTCTTGCAACTCGATGTGGACCAGGCCAAGGCGCGCGCCCTGGGCGTGACCAGCCAGTCGATTGCGCAGGCGGCACGCACCATTTTGTCCGGCAGCACCATAGGCCAGTACCAGGAGGGCGACAAGCTGATCGACATTGTGTTGCGCCAGCCTCTGCAGGAACGCAGTGCCATCACCGACATTGGTAATGCCTACCTGCCCACGGCCTCGGGCAAGTCGATACCGCTGATGCAAATTGCCAAGCCGGTGTTTGCCTGGGAGCCGGGTGTGCTGTGGCGCCAAAACCGCGACTACGCCATCACCGTGCAGTGCGATATCGTGGAAGGTCTTCAAGGCGCCACCGTAACCGCCGAGTTGCAACCCCGGCTCGACCAGATCAGCGCCCAATGGCCCAACGGCTACCGCATTGATGTGGCTGGCGCGGTGGAGCAAAGCTCTAAGGGCGCGGACTCGATCGTGGTGGGCGTGCCGGTCATGCTGTTCATCACCTTCACCCTCTTGATGCTGCAGCTGCACAGCTTTAGCCGCGCCCTGCTGGTGTTCCTGACCGGCCCGCTGGGTATTGCGGGTGTAGCCGGTGCCTTGCTGCTGCTGAACCGGCCCTTTGGTTTTGTGGCCCTGCTGGGCGTGATTGCCCTGATGGGCATGATCCAGCGCAATTCGGTGATTCTGATCGACCAGATCGAGCAGGACCGGGCTGCGGGCGTGATGGCCTGGGAGGCGATCGTGGAGTCCACCGTGCGCCGTTTGCGCCCGATTGTGCTAACGGCTGCGGCCGCCGTGCTGGCCATGATTCCGCTCTCGCGCTCGGTTTTTTGGGGTCCGATGGCGGTCGCCATCATGGGCGGACTGATTGTTGCCACCGTGTTGACGCTGCTGGCTTTGCCCGCCATGTATGCCGCCTGGTTCCAAATTCGGCGCGACAGCCCGGCGGCAGGTTAAACTAGCAGACTTACCGATTTTAAATGGGTCGCAGTGAGCCGGCGAAGATGCCGGGCGGCGCTGGCCCATTTGTATTTTTTGCGCGGGTGGCGAAATTGGTAGACGCACCAGGTTTAGGTCCTGACGCTGGCAACAGTGTGGGGGTTCGAGTCCCCCCCCGCGCACCACCTTGAGATGGAACAGCATGCCCTCGCGGCTTTGTTCCCAAACTGATTTAGGAGATGAACCATGGCAGTTACTGTTGAAACTCTGGAAAAGCTGGAACGCAAGATCACGCTGACGCTGCCGGTGGGCATCATCCAGAATGAGGTCGAGTCGCGTCTGCGCAAGCTGGCCCGCACCGTGAAAATGGACGGTTTCCGTCCCGGCAAGGTGCCCATGAACGTGGTCAGCCAGCGTTACGGCTACTCGGTGCATTACGAAGTGATGAACGACAAGGTTGGCGAGGCCTTTGCCAGCGCCGCCAATGAAGCCCGGCTGCGTGTGGCCGGTCAGCCCCGCATCACCGAATCCGAAGCCTCGCCCGAAGGCGAAATGGCTTTTGACGCCATCTTTGAGGTGTTCCCCGAAGTCAAGATCGCCGATCTGTCCAGCGCCGCAGTGGAAAAGATTTCCACCGAAGTGACCGACGCCGCCATCGACAAGACGGTTGAAATTCTGCGCAAGCAGCGCCGCACCTTCGCCCAGCGCCCGGCCGACGCCGCAGCGCAGGACACCGACCGCGTGACCGTGGACTTCGAAGGCAAGATCGACGGCGAACCCTTTGCCGGTGGCAAGGCCTCCGACTTTCAGTTCATTCTGGGTGACGGCCAGATGCTCAAAGAATTTGAAGAAGCCACCCGCGGCATGAAGTCAGGTGAGAGCAAGACCTTCCCCTTGGCCTTCCCCGCCGATTACCACGGCCAGGACGTGGCCGGCAAGACCGCCGACTTCATGGTCACGGTCAAGAAAATCGAAGCCGCCCACCTGCCCGAAGTGGACGGCGCTCTGGCCAAGACGCTGGGCATTGCCGACGCTACCGTGGAAGGTCTGCGCGCCGATATCGCCAAGAATCTGCAACGCGAAGTCAAATACCGACTGTTGAACCGCAACAAGCAGGCCGTTATGGACGCTCTGATTGCCAAGGCCGAACTCGACCTGCCCAAGTCCAGCGTGCAAGCCGAACTCGACCGCATGGTGGAAGGCGCGCGCGCCGACCTGAAGCAACGCGGCATCAAGGACGCTGACAAGACGCCGATTCCAGACGACATCTTCCGTCCCCAAGCCGAACGCCGCGTGCGTCTGGGTCTGGTGGTGGCCGAGCTGGTGCGCGCCAATGAGCTGGCGGCCAAGCCCGACCAGATCAAGGCCCATATCGACGAGCTGGCTGCCAGCTACGAGAAGCCTGCCGACGTGGTGCGCTGGTACTACGGCGACAACCGCCGCATGGCCGAGGTGGAAGCCATCGTGATTGAAAACAATGTCACCGAATTCGTGCTGTCCAAGGTCCAGGTGAGCGAGAAGTCGGTATCGTTTGATGAGTTGATGGCACAGAACTGATCTGCCTGAAGACCGGTCAATGGGGCTGGTGCGGGGCTTGTAGTTCCGCACAGTAGCCCCATTTGCTTTTGGGCTCGGGTTTTTGGTTACAGTTGTCAGAACTTTTGTGGAGATGCTATGAACGTGAAATATGCAGCGCCAGGCGCTTTGGACATTCAAGGCCTGGGCATGGTGCCCATGGTGATTGAGCAATCGGGTCGCGGCGAGCGCTCGTACGACATTTATTCACGCCTGCTTAAGGAACGTGTGATTTTTCTGGTCGGCCCGGTTAATGACCAGACCGCCAATCTGGTGGTGGCGCAGTTGCTGTTTCTGGAAAGTGAAAATCCGGACAAGGACATTTCCTTCTACATCAATTCGCCCGGCGGTTCGGTCAGTGCCGGCATGGCGATTTTTGACACCATGAATTTCATCAAGCCCGATGTGTCGACCTTGTGTACCGGTATGGCCGCCAGCATGGGCGCCTTTTTGCTGGCCGCGGGCGCCAAGGGCAAGCGCTTTTCGCTGCCTAACTCCAAGGTCATGATCCACCAGCCCTCCGGCGGCAGCCAGGGCCAGGCCACCGAGATCGAAATTGCGGCACGCGAGATCCTCAAGACGCGCGAGCAGCTCAACAAGATTTTGGCCGAACGCACCGGTCAGCCACTGGACAAGATTGAGCGCGACACCGAGCGCGACTACTACATGACGGCCGAAGAGGCCCGGGACTATGGCGTGGTCGATCAGGTGATCTCCAAGCGTCCCTGAACCTATAGCAGGCTAAGCCCAGCGCCGAGCTGGGGGCACAGGCTTCACCCTGTGGTGACGGTGCCTATGCGCGATTAGGCACCGTTTTTATTTGGTTATCATCCGCGTAACACGTTGTAAAAGGGTACAGAGCACATGGCCGAGAAAAAAGGCAGTTCCAGCGAAAAAACCCTGTATTGCTCTTTCTGCGGCAAAAGCCAGCACGAAGTCAAGAAGTTGATTGCCGGACCATCGGTATTTGTCTGTGATGAGTGCATTGAACTCTGCAATGAGATCATTCGCGACGAGTTGCCGGCAAGCACGCAGGACAAGGACAGCAAGAGCGACCTGCCGACGCCCGCAGAAATCAAGGCCAATCTCGACAATTACGTGATTGGCCAGGAGCCCGCCAAGCGCACGCTGGCGGTGGCTGTGTACAACCACTACAAGCGCCTGCGTCACAAAGAAAAGGCCAAAAAGGACGACGTCGAGCTGGCCAAGAGCAATATTTTGCTGATCGGCCCGACCGGTTCCGGCAAGACCCTGCTGGCGCAGACCCTGGCCCGCATGCTCGATGTGCCGTTTGTGATGGCCGACGCCACCACCTTGACCGAGGCCGGTTATGTGGGCGAGGATGTGGAAAATATTGTTCTCAAGCTTTTGCAGAGCTGCAACTACGAAGTGGAGCGGGCCCAACGTGGCATCGTCTACATCGACGAAATCGACAAGATTTCGCGCAAGTCTGACAACCCATCCATCACCCGCGACGTGTCGGGCGAAGGCGTGCAACAGGCCTTGCTCAAGCTGATCGAAGGCACCATGGCCAGCGTGCCACCCCAGGGCGGGCGCAAGCATCCGAACCAGGATTTCGTGCAGATCGACACGACCAACATCCTGTTTATCTGTGGTGGTGCCTTCTCAGGCCTGGAAAAGGTCATTGAGAACCGCACCCAGTCGTCCGGTATCGGCTTTGGTGCCAGCGTCAAGAGCAAGGCGCAGCGCAGCCTGACCGAGGTGTTCAAGGACGTGGAGCCGGAAGATCTGATCAAGTTCGGCCTGATTCCCGAACTGGTGGGCCGCATGCCGGTGGTTGCCACCCTGGCCGAGCTGACCGAAGACGCGCTGGTGCAAATTCTGACCGAGCCCAAGAACGCCCTGGTCAAGCAATATGCCAAGCTGTTGGCCATGGAAGGTGCGGAGCTTGAGATTCGTCCCTCGGCGCTCAAGGCCATTGCCAAGCGCGCCCTGGCACGCAAGACTGGTGCGCGGGGACTGCGCTCCATTCTGGAGCAGTCGTTGATCGACACCATGTACGAGTTGCCCAATGTGGCGAACGTAGAGAAGGTCGTGGTGGATGAGTCCACCATAGAAGAAAACAAGCCGCCACTGCTTGTCTATCGCGAAGCGGCCAAAAAGGCCTAGTTGTGAATAAGGCCCGCAGCCCTGGTTTTCAGGGCTAAGTGCGGGTTTCGCAAGAAACAGATCAGTCTCACTATTTATAAATTGTGGAGCTTGATTTTGTTGCTTAGCGAACCATATTGAACTGGTTACAAAGAGGTTTACCCATGTCTGGTCACACACCCTTACCCCCTGACGCGATCGATCTGCCCCTGCTGCCCCTGCGCGACGTGGTGGTTTTTCCCCATATGGTGATTCCCCTGTTTGTGGGGCGGCCCAAGAGCATCAAGGCGCTGGAGGCCGCCATGGAAGCCGAGCGGCGCATCATGCTGGTCGCGCAAAAGGCCGCTGCCAAGGACGATCCACTGGTCTCTGACATGTTTGACATGGGCTGCGTATCGACCATTTTGCAAATGCTTAAGCTGCCGGATGGCACCGTCAAGGTGTTGGTGGAGGGCCATCAACGTGCCTTGGTGAATCGTATTGAAGAAGGTGAGTCCCACTTTACCGCCAATGTCTCGCCGATAGAAATGGGCGAAACGGCAGAAGCGCGCAGCAAGAGCAGTGAGGTCGAGGCCCTGCGCCGCGCCGTGATGCAGCAGTTTGACCAGTACGTCAAGCTGAACAAGAAGATTCCCCCCGAAATCCTGACTTCCATTTCCAGCATCGACGATGCCGGTCGGCTGGCCGACACCATTGCCGCGCATTTGCCGCTCAAGCTTGATGCCAAGCAGGCCGTGCTCAGCCTGTCGGGTGTCAAGGCGCGGCTGGAAAATTTGTTTGAACAGATCGAGCGCGAGGTCGATATCCTCAACGTGGACAAGAAGATCCGTGGCCGCGTCAAGCGCCAGATGGAAAAGAACCAGCGCGACTTCTATCTCAATGAGCAGGTGAAGGCGATCCAGAAGGAACTCGGCGAGGGTGAAGATGGCGCCGATATCGAAGAGATTGAAAAGCGCATCAAGTCTGCCAAGATGCCCAAGGAGGCCTTGAAAAAGGCCGAGTCGGAGTTCAAGAAGCTCAAGCTGATGTCACCCATGTCGGCCGAGGCGACCGTGGTGCGCAACTATATTGACGTCCTGACCGGTCTGCCCTGGACCGCCAAGACCAAGATCAAGCACGATCTGGCGCATGCTGAAAGCGTGCTCAACGAAGACCATTACGGTCTGGACAAGGTCAAGGACCGCATCCTGGAATATCTTGCTGTCCAGCAACGGGTAGACAAGGTGAAGGCGCCGATTCTGTGTCTGGTTGGCCCTCCGGGGGTCGGCAAGACATCTCTGGGTCAGTCGATTGCCAAGGCCACCGGGCGCAAATACGTGCGCATGGCACTGGGTGGTATGCGTGACGAGGCGGAGATTCGCGGCCATAGGCGCACCTATATCGGTGCCATGCCCGGCAAGGTGCTGCAGAGCCTGAGCAAGGTGGGCACGCGCAACCCGCTGTTCCTGTTGGACGAAATTGACAAGCTCGGTACCGACTTCCGCGGTGACCCCAGTAGTGCGCTGCTGGAGGTGCTGGACCCGGAACAGAACCACAAGTTTGGCGACCATTACGTCGAGGTAGATTACGACCTGAGCGATGTGATGTTTGTGGCGACCTCCAATTCCATGAATATCCCCCCGGCCCTGTTGGACCGCATGGAAGTGATTCGCCTGGCCGGTTACACCGAAGACGAAAAGACCAATATCGCCATCACCTATTTGCTGCCCAAGCAGATGAAAAACAACGGCGTGAAAGAGTCTGAGTTGTCGATTGCCGAAGACGCGGTGCGCGACATCGTGCGCTATTACACGCGTGAAGCCGGTGTGCGGGCGCTGGAGCGGGAGCTCTCCAAGATTTGCCGCAAGGTGGTCAAGGGCTTGTTGCTCAAAAAACTGTTGCCCCAGGTGCTGGTGAATGCCGAAAATCTGAACGACTATTTGGGTGTGCGCAAGTACACCTACGGACGCGCCGAACAGCAAAACCAGGTTGGACAGGTCTGCGGTTTGGCATGGACCGAGGTCGGTGGCGATTTGCTGACGATAGAAGCCGCACTCACGCCGGGCAAGGGCGTGATCACGCGCACCGGTTCGCTGGGCGATGTGATGAAGGAGTCGGTCGAGGCAGCGCGCACCGTGGTGCGCAGTCGTGCGCGTCGGCTTGGCATCAAGGATGAGGTGTTCGAGAAAAAGGACATTCACATTCACGTGCCCGATGGTGCAACGCCCAAGGATGGCCCCAGCGCAGGCGCTGCCATGACCACCGCCTTTGTGTCCGCTCTGACCGGCATACCGGTGCGCGGCGATGTGGCCATGACCGGCGAAATTACCCTGCGAGGCGAAGTGACCGAGATCGGCGGCTTGAAGGAAAAACTGCTGGCGGCCTTGCGCGGTGGCATCAAGACGGTGTTGATTCCGGAAGCCAATGCCAAGGATTTGCAGGACATCCCCGCGAACGTCAAGAACGGTTTGGAAATTGTGCCGGTGCGCTGGATCGACCAGGTGCTGGAGTTGGCGCTGGAAACGAAACCCGTGCCACTGCCTGACGAGGAACCGGTGCCAGTGGCTGTGGAGGTCGTCAAAGTCGTTGAAGCGCAGGGCTCGGTAAAGCACTAAAAGTTGCCTGGCAATTTTTGAATGTTTTTTGGCAAGATGAAAAAGTACGCTATAATTTGAGGCTTGAAGCGCGGGAATAGCTCAGTTGGTAGAGCGATACCTTGCCAAGGTATAGGTCGAGAGTTCGAGCCTCTTTTCCCGCTCCAAAATCCTAAAAGGGGAAGCGAAAGCTTCCCCTTTTACTTAGTCGAAAAACTGAGTGGGAAATAAGGGCGCGATAGCAAATCGGTTATGCCCTGGATTGCAAATCCAGTTAGCCCGGTTCGACTCCGGGTCGCGCCTCCAGAAATATTCTGGCATGCCTCGTCATTATTTGGTGGCGGGGCATTTTTGTTCCACAATAGCTCACGTGCCCGAGTGGTGAAATAGGTAGACACATCGGACTTAAAATCCGCCGCTTCGTGAATAACGGGCGTACCGGTTCGATTCCGGTCTCGGGCACCAAATGCACAACTACACTCGACACCATGCCACGCTATAACGCTCCATTCGAAATTCATGTCCACGGACAGGTGCCTTTGCGGGCGGATGTGGGATTCGACGCGCTGCAGGAATCACTCAGACCCTTGTGGAAATACGCCGGTTGCCGCTCCTTGTCCGATGGTGCCCAGAGCTCCTATGAAGATGAACCCGGCATACAGTTCGATGCAGAAGAGCATGTTCTGCAAATGTGCTGGACGGTGGCCGGTGACGAGGACTTTCGGCAAACGCTGGACGAGGTCTGCATGAACCTGAATGAAATTGCCGACACGGGCGCGGCGATTGAGGTCACTTTCTACGATGCTGATTTTGACAGCGAGGATGCGCCGGCTTCCGCAGAGTCGCGCGACGACTTTCTGATGCTGTTTGTCGGCCCCAATCCGGCCGCCATCATGCAGGTTCAGCGCGATCTGCTGGTGCAAGACCTGATCAACATGATGGAGCGCCATTTCGACGGCTCCGAACTCGGTGGCGTGGTGGCCGAGGTGGACAAATTGTTTGCAGCGCGCTTTGATGCGCTGGTGCATTCACTTGAAATAGGCAAGCCGCCGCGCGGCTCGGGAGGCAACCACGGTGGCCATGGTGGAGGACGCAAGCCACGCCACCTGCACTGAGAACGCGTAACCGATATGCTCAAAAAAATAAGCGTTCAACAAATTCAAATGGGGATGCACTTGAAGGAGTTTTGTGGCTCCTGGATGGAGCATCCTTTTTGGCGCAACGGTTTTGTGATCACCGACCCCAAAGACATTGAGAGCATTCTTGCCAGCAGCATCAAAGAAGTCTGGATTGACTGTGGCAAGGGCCTGGATGTTGCGCCCGGCGAAGTGGCCGTGTCCGAGGCGGAGTCAGACGCCCAGGTGGACGAGGCCTTGGAACAGGTCGTGCTTGATCGGCGCAATGTGGCGCCCTTGTCGACCGCGGCTGAAATCGAGAATGCCACCAAGATCTGCCTGCAGTCCAAGCGTGCCGTGATTTCCATGTTTGAAGAGGCGCGCATGGGCAAGGCGGTGGATACCGGTGGCGCCAAAAAGTTGGTGGAGGAAATCACCGACTCGGTGGCGCGCAATCCGGGTGCACTGATCAGCCTGGCCCGCCTCAAAACGGCGGACGACTACACCTATATGCACTCGGTGGCGGTCTGCGCCATGATGGTTGCGTTGGCCAAACAGTTGAGGCTGGACGAGGAGCAGGTGCGTCTGGCCGGGCTCGCGGGCTTGATGCACGACATTGGCAAGGCCATGATTCCCATGGAGATACTTAACAAACCGGGCAAGCTGACGGTGGCCGAGTTTGAGATCGTGAAGCAGCATCCGCGCGAGGGCCATACCCTGTTGCTGACTGGGCACGATGTGGACCCCTCCGTACTGGATGTGTGCTTGAACCACCACGAAAAAGTGGATGGTTCAGGCTATCCTGCGGGACTCAAGGACGCGCAGATCAGCCTGTTTGCAAAGATGGGTGCGGTGTGCGATGTCTATGACGCCATTACCTCCAACCGTCCGTACAAGGCCGGTTGGGATCCCGCCGAATCACTGCGCCGCATGGCCGAGTGGGCCAAGGGGCACTTTGATATCCAGGTGTTCCAGGCCTTCGTTAAAAGCCTGGGCATTTATCCGATTGGCAGTCTGGTGCAGCTCAGTTCGGGGCGCCTGGGTGTGGTGGTGGAGCAGACTGGCAAGTCCTTGACGACGCCATCGGTTAAGGTGTTCTTTTCCACCAAGTCCAATATGCGCATCGTCCCCGAAATTATCGATTTGTCCAAGCCGGGTATCGCAGAAAAAATCGTCAGTCGCGAAGACCCCGCCAAATGGCGCTTCGGGGACCTGAATGAATTGTGGTCGGGAATCGCCAGTTGATGCGCAGGGTGGAGTCGGTCAGGCTCTTTGTGCAAAGCTCCAGGCCAGTTCAGCCAGTGGCCTGGCACTCGCGCCTGAGCTTGCGGCCTGGGCGCTGGAGGCGGTACCCGATTCTGCGCGTTTGGCGATGCCTTGCAGGATGGCGGCGATGCGGAACATGTTGTACGCCATGTAGAAGTTCCAGTCCTGCGCAAGTTGCTCGGGCGTGGTCAGACCGGTGCGCTCACAATAGCTGCGGATGTAAGCCTGTTCACTCGGAATGCCCAGGGCCTTCAGGTCGAGACCGGCGATACCGCGGAACATGCCACTGGGAATGTTCCAAGCCATGCAGTGGTAGCTGAAGTCGGCCAGGGGATGGCCCAGGGTCGAGAGTTCCCAATCCAGTACCGCAATCACTTTGGCTTCGTTGGCATCAAACATCAGGTTGTCTAGACGGTAGTCGCCGTGGACGACGCTCAACATGGCCTCGTCGCGCGCCATGGCGGGAATGTTCTGCGGCAACCAGGCCATCAAAGAATCCATCTCGGGGATGGCCTGGGTGATCGATGCAACATACTGGCGGCTCCAGCGGCCGATCTGGCGATCGAAATAGTTGCCGGGCTTGCCATAGTTGCTCAAGCCTTGGTGCGCCACGTTGACGCTGTGCAGGCAAGCGATGACGCGGTTCATTTCGTCATAAATGGCCGCCCGCTCAGATACCTCCATGTCCGGCAGCAGCGGGTCCCAAAGGACGCGCCCGTCCATGTACTCCATCAAGTAAAAGGCCCGGCCTATGACCGACTCATCTTCGCACAGGCAGAGCATGCGGGGTACCGGGACCTGGGTGTCGGCGAGGCCGCGCATGACCGTAAATTCCCGCTCCACAGCGTGCGCCGAGGGCAGCAGCTGCGCCACCGGTGCCGGCTTGGAGCGCATGACATAGTTGCCGCTGGGCGTCACCAGTTTGTAGGTGGGATTGGACTGGCCGCCCTTGAACATCTCGACCCGGATTGGGCCCTTGAATCCGGGCAGCTGTTGTTCCAGCCACGCCGTAAGGGTCGCCACATCGAACGCATGCTTGCCGGTAGCGGCTCGGGTGCCAAGAAAATTTTCAAATTCACTCATAAGGTATTGGTCTTTTCAATGATCGGCTTCGGCAATGCGCATCAGCGATTGCCGGTCACGAATGACCAGGCCGCCAGGCTCTATGCCAATAATGTTTTCGCGCTCCATGCCCTTGAGCTCCTGGTTCACCCTTTGCCTAGATGCGCCCAGCAGTTGCGCCAGCTCCTCCTGCGCCAGGTGCAGCCCGATGCGCACCTCGCTGGCGTTGCTCAGCGAGGGTACGCCATAGCTGCGCACCAAGTGCAACAGCTGCTTGGCCAGGCGTGCCCGCAAGGGCAGGGTGTTGAGGTCCTCCACCAGGCCGTAGAGCTGGCGTATGCGCCGTGCATTCAGGCGCAGCAGTGCCTCGTAGAGTTCCACATGGTTGGCCAGAATCTTCTTGAAGTCGGCCCTGGCCACGCACAGAATGGTGCTTTCGCCGTGGGCATAGGCGTCATGGGTTCTGCGGTCACCGTCAAAGATCGAGACATCGCCAAACCAGATGCCAGGCTCCACATAGGTCAGGGTGATCTGCTTGCCGGAGATCGACGTGGAACTTACCCGGATCGCCCCCTTGGCACAGGCCATCCACTCCTCCGGTGGCTCGCCTCGGGCGGTGATCAGATCGCCATCCTGGTGGCGCCTGACGTAGGCACAACGCAGGATGTCGTGGCGCAGCGAAGGCGAGAGCGAGCAAAACCAGCGCCCGGCGTTGATGGCCGCGCGCTCGTCGATGGTCAGAATGGGTTCGTCCATAGCCTTTTGGTTGTACTTTTCGAAAGCCGCATTGTCCGCGTCGCGTGGCGGCTTGGCACGGTGGCCTGTCGCCAGCGTGTCAGCAGGCGGATCGCGGGGCATGCTGTATGCCACAAGCGACATTCCTCTGGCTTGCAGCTCGGTACTTTTGCTTCAAGTATGGACTATATCGGCGACCGCGCAGAATGCTCGCTTGCATGTGACAAAATGACTCCAAGATATGAAGCTCCACAGTACAACCCAATTCGCAGCGATATGCATGGTGTGGACGCTCGCTTATACGCCGGCATCGGCATTGACGCTGGGCCGCATGCATGGTGGCGTGTTGCTGGGCCATGAACTGGATCTCACGGTACAGGTGCAGTTTGTGCCCGAGGAAGATGTTTCTGCGGCGTGTTTTGTTGCCGATGTTGCTTATGGCGAAACTCCTGTGCCGCGCAGCCGCATTACGGTGTTATCCCAAGCGGGAACCCAGCCCCAAACCCAAGTGCTCCGTGTCCGCTCCAGCGCGCGCGTGGACGAGGCCGTGGTGAGCGTCAATCTCACGGCGGTGTGCGCGCCCAATGCGTCGCGTCGTTATGTGATGCTGTCAGACGTGCTCAGCGAATCGCTTAGTGGCGCAGCACAGCCTGCTGCAGCAGTGCACAGCGCGGCCGCTGTAGGCAAGGAGCTGTCGCAGCCGCCTATGGTGGCCATTGCCCAATCGGCAAGAACTTCGGTCGCAGTTGCCAAGCGGCCAGCACCCAAGGCGGTAAGCCCCAAGGCGAAAGTTCTCGCTGCACCCAAAGCCGTGACTGCTACCGAACATGATGGCGCAGTCAAGGCGCTGAAACAGGCCCAGGCGGCCGCGCTCGAAGACTTGCAGCGGCGCGTCGATGCCATTTCAAAATGGCAGGACCAAAGCCACACGGCAGATGACTTGTTGAAAGTCGAAGCGCGTCAAAAGGCGCTGGAATCGGAGCTCAAGGCATTGCATCTTTTGAGCGCCAAGAACCAGCAGAGCATTCAAACCTTGTCGGCCGCGCTGGACAAGGCGGAGTCGGGAAATTACCCTAGCTTTCTGATCTATGGGCTGGGCGCGCTGCTGGCTGGCTGTTTGGCGTCGCTGGCGTTTGTGTTGATCCGGTTGCGCCGCAGCGGGGGTGATGCCTTGCCCTGGTGGTCGGAGTTTGATAAGGTTGGACGTGGCGAAACGCAGCCCCTGCAGGAGGCTCCCTCCAGTAGAGTCGAAGCCCTCAGCCCGGGGCTTGCCAAGCCAGTTGCTTCAGCAGGCGCAATGGTCGCCGCCGCGCCGGTGGCCAGGGCGGAGGAGGTCGAAGCGGTCAGCGAGTCATTCTGGCCGCAGGTCGCCCCTGTGCCGCCTGAGCCCGTTCGCGCGGCTGCGCCTGCGGCCGTCGCAGCGTCTGGACACGTGCCAACCGGCCATGCGAGCCTGCGGGCCATCAGCACCAAGGAAATGCTGGATGTGCGCCAGCAGGCAGAATTCTTCATGGCGCTGGGACAACACGACGATGCCGTCCAATTGTTGGAAACCAGCATCCAAAGCAGTGCTGAGGCCAATCCGCTGGTCTATCTGGACCTGTTGAAAATATTCCACACGCTGAGTCGACGTTCGGAATTTGAGCAGGTCCGTACCGAATTTAATCAGCAGTTCACCGGCCGCATACCCGAATATTCCAGCTTCCTGTTGGAAGGTAATGGGTTGGAAGCCTACGACGATATTTGCCAGCAAATTGTCGTCCTATGGCCGACCGAGTACACAGTGGATTTCATCGAGCAGTGTCTGGTCAGAACCGCTGAAGACGATCCTGAACAGGGTATAGACCTGCAGGCGTTCAAGGACTTGCTGCTGCTTTACGGCGTGCTCAAGCGCCTGGACCAGACTCCTGATTCCCAGATAGTGCCCTTTAGCGCATCACGCGCCGCGCCATCGCCGAGCGCTCCACAGCACACCTCGGTTGCGAGCGAGGCGCCGACGGCTGCATCCTTCCCTGTGCTGACCGGTGCACCGGCGCCAAGCGAGAAGCCGGTAGCTGACCTGGACATCGACCTGGACCTGGACCTGGATTTGAACTTCGATCTCGATCTGGATCTGGGCGCCGAGCCGGATAAAAAAGTGCCAAGCGACAACCTGATTGACTTCGACATGTCGGGCTATAACTTGTCCAAGGCGCCCAGGGACGCTAAGAAATAAACAACCGTCAGCGGCGCACCTGGAGTGCGCCCGGATTGACGATATTCGTTGGCGTGCCCTTGATGAAATTCACCACGTTGTCAAAAGCGGTGCCGAAATATTCCTCGTAATTGGATTGTTCGACGTAGCCGATGTGGGGTGTGCAAATGCAGTTTTCCAGACGCAAGAGCGCATGACCCTGAAGAATCGGCTCGGTTTCAAACACGTCCACTGCGGCCAGTCCGGGGCGTCCCCGGTTCAGTGCGCTTATCAAGGCATCTGGCTCGATCAACTCGGCGCGTGAGGTGTTCACCAGAATGGCAGTCTGCTTCATGAGCGCCAGATCGGCGGCTGTGACCAGATGCTGCGTGGCGATGTTCAGACGCAAATGCAGGGACAGTACATCGGAACACGAAAAAAACAGTTCCCGGCTTGGCGCTGCCAGGTAACCGTCACGAAGCGCGGCTTCACGTGAAGCTTCGCTACCCCACACCAAGACATGCATGCCAAATGCCTTGCCGTAGCCCGCCACCAACTTGCCAATGCGCCCGTAACCCCAGATGCCCAGGGTCTTGCCGATCAGCGTGGTGCCCATTCCAAAATTGGGCGGCATGGAGCCCGATTTGAGTCCCGACTGCTGCCACGCACCATGCTTCAGGTTGCCTATGTAATGGGGCAAGCGTCGCATGGCCGCCATGACGAGTGCCCAGGTCAACTCCGCCGGGGCGACGGGCGAGCCCACACCTTCCGACACCGCAACGCCACGCTCGGTGCAGGCCTGCAGATCGATATGGCTGCCGGCACGCCCAGTTTGTGAGATCAGCTTGAGTTTGGGTAGTTTTTCTATCAACATGCGGCTGATATGCGTGCGCTCACGGATCAGCACCAGAACGTCGGCATCTTTCAGGCGAACCGAGAGTTGACCGAGTCCCTTCACGGTGTTGGTGTACACCTTGGCCTGGTAGGGCAGGAGCTTGCTGGCGCATTCCAACTTGCGCACGGCGTCTTGGTAGTCGTCCAAAATCACAATATTCATAGCCCCAATTGTGCCTTGAGTAGAGACCGCCAAAACGGCCCACCGCTACAGACAGCCGCGCCAGGCGCAAACGCCAGTCGGAGGAACGTGCCGCTGCGATCTCAGTGCAGTGCCGCCTCGCGTTCAACCAGCCGGTCCAGCTCGGCGCAGACATCGGCCATGCGCCCGGAAATTACCAGGCGTCCGGTGCAGGACCGGGGTTGACCGGTTTCCACCACACGCAATACCCGCAAGGGCATGACCCGTGCGTTCACCGGTTTGCTGGCCAGCGCAATGCCTTCGTCGCCGCGATGGCCGACCCTACGCAGCGCAGACGCAGACTGCGTCATGGGAACAGGTGCGTCCCACATGAAGCGTTGAAGGCCCGACAACAGTTTGTGTTGGAAGATCAGAGCGATGTTCATAAGTGTTCTGCCTAATGGGTTTGCGAGTGTGTGGGTTTGCGGGTTTACATGAGCATGGTGTTGCGGATCAGGCCTACAGCCAGGCCTTCGATTTCAAACGGCTCGCCCGGTTCCACCACAATGGTCTGGTAGTCCGGGTTTTCAGGATGCAACTCGATCAGCAGCTTGTTTCTGCGAAAGCGCTTGACCGTCACCTCATCGCCCAAGCGCGCCACGATGATCTGGCCGTTTTTAGCCTCTTTGGTGGCCTGCACCGCCAGCAGGTCACCGTCCATGATGCCGGCGTCGCGCATGGACATGCCGCGCACCTTGAGCAGATAGTCGGGTTGGCGCTGGAACAGACTGTTTTCCACATAATAGGTTTTGTCCACATGCTCCTGAGCGAGAATCGGTGAGCCCGCTGCCACACGACCAATCAGCGGCAAGGCCAGTTGGGCCAAAACCTGCAAAGGCGAGGAATATTGCTTGATTCTGGATTCATTGATGGAACGCAGCGTTTCACTGCGCAGGCGGATGCCGCGCGATGTGCCGCTGACCAGTTCGATCACACCCTTGCGCGCCAGAGCCTGCAAATGTTCTTCGGCGGCGTTGGCAGACTTGAAGCCAAGTTCACTGGCAATTTCTGCCCGGGTCGGTGGCGCGCCGGTGCGCGCAATAGCGCTTTGGATCAGCTCCAGAATCTGTTGCTGCCTGGCAGTGAGTTTGGGACTTTCTAGCATGCTGACTCCTTGGGCGTAAGGTGGTACTGGCTGTGGGTCTGTACATACTGTTTTCCCATCCAGTAGCTGTATTTTTAACCAGTTTATTTATTTTGACAAGAGGCGCGCGACAAAATGGCTGAAATAGTTGCTTTCCTGGGAATGGGGGGCACGATTGCCGGTACCGCCCAAAGCGCGGACGACAACGTGGGCTACACCGCAGCGCAGCTCGGCGTGCAAAACTTGCTGCAGTCGGTACCGGGGCTGACTCGCATTCTGGGCGCCAGGCAGGCTTTGGCCGAGCAGGTCTGCCAGATTGACAGCAAGGACCTGATGCATGCCGATTGGGCGGCGCTGCTGGGTCGGCTCAAGCACAATCTGGCGCGGCCCGATGTCAGGGCCGTGGTGATCACCCACGGCACCGATACCCTGGAGGAAACCGCCTATTTCCTGTCGCGCGCCCTGGCCCCGGAACTGTTGGCGCACAAGCCCGTGGTGCTGACCTGCGCCATGCGGCCCGCCAGTTCATTGAATCCGGACGGGCCCGGCAATCTGGCGGATGCTGCCACGCTGGCAGTCTGGCCCGGCGCGCGTGGCGTGCTGGTGGTGTGCGGCGGCAAGATCCACGGTGCGGCCCAGGTGCAAAAGGTCCATCCCTACCGCGTCGACGCCTTTGACTCGGGCGAGGCCGGACCGCTGGGACTGGTGGAGGAGGGACGGGTGCGTCTGCTGGCGGATTTTCCACGAGCAGACCATGGACAGGCTGCGGTGGATGTCGAAGCACTGCAGGCTAAGGGCTGGCCGCGCGTGGAAATCTTGCTGAGCCACGCCGGCGCGGGTGGCGGTCTGCTGCGCGCCCTGCTGCGTGAACCAGAGGGCGAAGCGCCGTTGCGTGGCATCGTCGTGGCCGGCACCGGTAATGGCACCATTCACAGGGAAATGGATGCAGGCTTGCTGCTGGCGCAGGCTCGTGGTGTGCGCGTGGTGCGGGTCAGCCGCTGTGCCTATGGTCAGGTGGTGGGTGATGCGCCCGAGGCGGTGGCTTTTAGTAAATATGCCCTGTCGGCGGTGAAGGCACGCATTGCCCTGATGTTGGACATCGCCAGCGAGGCCTAGGCCGATTGCACCTCGCCAAAGCAAAGTGCCGCTTCGAGCGGCCCTTTTTGCGCGTGCGAAAGGTTTACTGGGACAGTGCCTCAAACGCGCGTGCCGTGATCGCGTCGACATCGCCGGTGCCGCTGATGGCCCGGTATTTTGGGGCCGAGGAAGCGTCCTTGGTGGCCCATTCGGAGTAATAGGCGACCAGGGGACGGGTCTGGGCGCTGTACACGTCCAGACGCTTCTTGACGGTCTCTTCCTTGTCGTCTTCGCGCTGAATTAGCGGCTCGCCGGTGATGTCGTCCACGCCTTCTACCTTGGGCGGATTGAACTTTACGTGGTAGGTGCGACCGGATGCGGCATGCGAGCGGCGACCGCTCATGCGTTCCACAATGGCTTCAAAAGGCACGTCGATTTCCAGCACGTAATCGAGCTGCACGCCGGCTGCCTTCATGGCATCGGCCTGCGGAATGGTGCGCGGAAAACCGTCAAATAAAAAGCCCTTGGCGCAATCCGCCTGGGTCAGGCGTTCCTTGACCAGATTGATGATCAGCTCGTCGCTGACCAGGCCGCCGGCTGCCATCACCGCCTTGGCTTCCAGGCCCAGTGCGGTGCCGGCCTTAACCGCTGCGCGCAGCATGTCGCCCGTGGAAATTTGCGGAATGCCGTACTTCTGGCAAATGAATGTGGCTTGTGTGCCCTTGCCAGCGCCGGGTGCGCCCAACAGAATCAGTCTCATGGAACCCCTCTTTATTGCTTGAACTGTTAAGAATAGCATGACAGGGCTGCCTGCTACCTTACAAACTAAGCGCGCTCAGTCGGCGTTTGCGAAGTGCCTGCGCACCCGCTCCAGATCTTCTGCAGTATCGACCCCGGCCCCGGCTGCCGCGTCGTTGACGTGTACCGCGATCTGGTAGCCGTGCCAGAGCGCGCGCAGCTGTTCCAAGGCTTCGGTGATTTCCATCGGCGCCTGGGTCAGGCTGGGAAAGCGGCGCAAAAAGCCGACACGGTAGGAGTAGATGCCGATGTGGCGAAGCGGTGCCGGTTGCGCCAGCGCGTCAATGCCCGTGGCATAGCCGTCGCGCCACCAGGCGATGGGCGCACGGCTGAAATACAAGGCCAGTCCGGCAGCGTTCAAGACCACCTTGACCACATTCGGGTTCTTGAAATCCTCCACCGAAGCGATGGCGTGCGCCGCCGTTCCCATGCTGGCCATTGGCTGACTGAGCAAGAGCTCGGCCACCGCCCGTACCAGGTCCGGGTCAATCAAGGGCTCGTCGCCCTGCACATTGACCACGATCTCGTCATCCCCCAGACCGAGCAGCTCGCAGGCCTCGGCCAGGCGGTCGCTACCGGAGGCATGGTCTTCGCGCGTCAGAATGGCTTCCACGCCATGGCGCTGGCAGGCCTGGATGATGCTGTCATGGTCGGCGGCCACCACAATGCGTGCGGGCAGCTGCAGGCCTGCTGCCACGCGCTGCGCCACGCGCACCACCATCGGTAGGCCGGCAATATCGGCCAGCGGCTTATTGGGCAGACGGGTGGATGCCAGCCGCGCCGGAATCAGAACGGTAAACGCCATGGCTGCAGGCGCCTACAGGCCCAACTCGGCGTCACTCAGCGTGCGCGCCTCGTTCTCCAGCAGGATTGGAATGCCGTCGCGCACCGGGTAGGCCAGGCGCGCCGAGCGGGAGATCAGCTCCTGCTTTTCGCGGTCAAATTCAAGTCGACCCTTGGTGATGGGGCAGACGATCAGTTCAAGCAGTTTGGTGTCCATGGCTGGATGATAACTTTGTGGCAAGCAAGGGTTCCAGCAGGCGGTCCAAGGCGGCCAGAAAAGCCGGCTCCAGGGTCTGGACCAAGGGCACTGCTAGTGCTTGGGAAAAGTGTTTCCAGAGTTTGACCGCGTCCTTTTCGGTACAAAGTACTTGGTAGCCCTGCAGTGCGGCGACGTCGAGTTGCGAAAAATCGACATGGTCGGGCAGAGCCATGGTGCGCTCCAGCACCAGGCCAGCAGCGCGCAGGGAGGCGAAAAAAACCTCGGGCTGGGCAATGCCGGCCAGGGCCAGCAGGGGCGGCCTCAAGCGGTGCAGTGCATGGCGCGAGCCATCCGCCGCAATCGCGTGGCTGGCCAGCGTGCGTTTCGCCCTAAAGCCGTCAAAGGCAGGAGTGGCCCCGGTATGCAGAACCAGCAAGCGCTCATCGGTTTGTCCCACGCGGGCGAGGGGTTTGCGCGGCCAGGGCTCGCGCAAGGGGCCACTGGGCAGCAGCCAGCCGTTGCCCAGGCCGCGGTCATCAAACACGCAAACCTCCAGGTCGCGCCGCAGGGCGTAGTGCTGCAACCCGTCGTCGCAGAGGATGATGTCGGTTTGCGGGTGCGCGGCCAGCAGGGCGCTTGCGGCATCCCAACGGCGTGGTGCCACAAACACCGGCACAGCGGTGGCGCGGGCCATCAGCAGGGGCTCGTCGCCCACCTGTTCGGCGTCATCGCTTGGGAGCACCGCGCGCACATCTTGGCCGCTGCGCCCATGGCCTCTGGAGACCACGCCGACCTGTAATCCACGGGCCTTGAGGTGTTGGGCGAGGGCTATGGTGGTCGGGGTTTTTCCGGCCCCACCCACGATGGCATTGCCCACCACCAGCACCGCACAATCCACGCTCCGAGATGGCAACACGCCCAGCCGGTATAGCAGGCGGCGCAAGCCCACCAGGCAGGCATAGAGCAGGCTGAGCGGCAGCAGCAGACTGGCAATCCAGCCGCGGCGCGTCCAACTGCGCGTCAGGGTGCTACCCAATAATTGATTTAAACCACCAGCTTTGGGCATGGCCTCAGTGGGGCTCGGCCTGGGACGAGGATTGCGTGGCAAAGCTGATGCGGTTCAGTCCGGCACTGCGCGCCGCCTCCATCACGGTCACCACCGCCTGGTGCCTGGCATTGGCATCGGCGCTGATCACCACCACGGTTTCCTTGTCGCCCTTTGCCACCTCGGCCAGTGCCGCAGTCACGGCCTCCAGGCTGCGTTCGCTCAGCAGCTGGTGATTCACGCTGTAATTGCCCTCAGCACCAATGGCGACTATCAGCTCCTTGGGGTCGTTGCGCTGCGCATCGGTATCTGCTACCGGCAGTGTGACCTGCAGCTCGGTGAACTTGCTGTAGGTGGTGGACAGCATTAGAAAGATCAACACCACCAGCAGCACGTCGATGAACGGAATCAGGTTGATCTCTGGCTCGTCTCGGGTCTTGTGTCGGAACTGCATAGGGCTGTGACTATTTGCGCAGGGACTTGAGGTGGCGCGCCAGGCGGTCCGCGTCCAGTTCCAGCTTCATCAGGTATTCGTCCACCTGGGCGCGAAAATAGCGCCAGAAGATCAGCGACGGAATCGCCACGATCAGTCCGAAGGCGGTGTTGTACAGCGCAATCGAAATGCCATGCGCCAACTGCGCCGGGTTGCCAGCACCGGGCGTCTGCGAGCCAAAAATATCAATCATTCCCACCACCGTGCCAAACAGGCCCATCAGTGGCGCGGCCGAGGCAATCGTGCCCAGCGCGCTGAGGTAATGCTCCAGACGGTGCGCCACCTGGCGACCGACGTTTTCCATGCTGGCACGCAGGTCTTCTTCGCTGATCAGCGGCTCGGCGTTCATGGCCCGCAGCCCGCTGGCCAACACCTCGCCCAATGCGGAATTTTTTTCCAGCTGGTTGATGACGTCGACCTGGGGAATGCCCTTGCGGGTCACGCTCAGCACCTCGTCATAAAGGCGCAGCGGCACCACCTTTTTGCCTTGCAGGCTGATGAGGCGGTCGATGATGATCGCCAGGGCGAGGACCGAGCATGCGAGCAGGGGCCAAATGGGCCATCCTGCGGCTTGTATGATGGAAAACAAGGGTTCCCCTCCGATGAGTGTGCTGCCGGATTATGGCGCAGGCCATGGCCAACCCCGCCCGGAGCCGCGCCAAATCAGCGCCTTGACACTTTGATGACATTTGCAGCAGAAAAAAATCCAATGAAATCAAGCTACTTGCACCACAACATCAGGCCTTGCGGGGTGCTGGAATGCGCATTGCATGGCAGCCAACGCGGTGCGGCCCATGCCGTTTAGCCAGGCGCAAAGCGCGCAGCCGCGCGTCTGGCCGGTAGGTGCCCTGTGCCGCGCCATTGCCGACGCGCTGGAGTCGCGCTTCAACCCGGTGACGGTGGCCGGGGAAATTACCGGCTTTTCGCGCGCCGCCAGCGGCCACTGCTATTTTTCGCTGAAAGACGCCAGCGGCCAGCTGCGCTGCGCCATGTTCCGCCGCGCGGCAAGCCTGCTGGAGTTTGCGCCGCGCGATGGCGACAAGGTGGAGCTGCGCGGCCGCCTGGGCGTGTACGAGCCACGTGGCGAGCTGCAGCTGATTGTGGAAAGCCTTAGTCGCGCCGGTCAGGGAAGTCTGTTTGAGCAATTCCTGCAGCTCAAGGCCAAGCTGGAAGCGCAGGGCCTGTTTGATGCGGCACGCAAGCGAGCCTTGCCCGAGATGCCACGTGGCATTGGTGTGGTCACCTCGTTGGGCGCTGCCGCCCTGCACGACGTGGTAAGCGCCTTGCAGCGGCGCGTACCGCATATCCCGGTGCTGATTGCCCCGGCATCGGTTCAGGGCGACGCTGCGCCGCGTGAACTGGTGCGGGCTTTGGAGTCGCTCTACGACCTAGCAGAGGGCAGGGCGCCGCGTACCGGCCTGGCCCAGCCAATCGACGTCATCCTGCTGGTGCGGGGGGGCGGCGCCATGGAAGACCTGTGGGCCTTTAACGACGAGCAGTTGGCCCATACCATCGCCAGCAGCCCGGTGCCTGTCATCAGCGGCGTTGGCCATGAAACTGACTTTACGATTGCCGACTTTGTGGCCGACCTGCGCGCACCCACGCCCACCGCCGCAGCCGAGCTGGTCAGCGCCAGTTCCGAGTCGTATCTGCGCACCCTGGATGAATTGCAGGCGCGTCTGCGCAAGACCCTGACGCATTCGCTAGAGCGCGAGGCCCAGCGCGTGGACCATTTGGGCGACCGCATCGGCCGCCCGTCGGGCGCCATGCTGCGGCAACGCTCACTTCTGGATTCTCTGCAGCAAGGCATGGCCCACGCCCTCAGCCGCAATCTGCAAGGCAGACAAAACGCCCTGAGCTTGCTGCAACACAACCTGCCGCGCGCCAAGCAGCAGGCCTTGCAGCGTCTGAACGAAGCCTGCAGCCGCGCCGAGCTGCGCCTGAGCGCCCTGGACCCGGCACGGGTGCTGCAGCGCGGCTACGCCTGGCTCACCCATGAGGACGGCAGGCCCATCACCGGCGTGGGCCAGGTCCACGCGGGCCAGAAGCTGCAAGCCACCCTGGCCGACGGAACGGTTGATTTGCGCGTGCAAAACACGCATCGCAATTAGTTTCTACAATTAACCAGTCTGTAAAACCAACCCACGAGGAATTCATGGAACACACCCTGCCCGCACTGCCTTACGCCATCGACGCGCTCGCTCCCGCCTACTCCCAGGAGACCCTGGAATTCCACCATGGCAAGCACCACAACGCCTATGTGGTGAACCTGAACAACCTGCAAAAGGGCACCGAATTCGAAGCCCTGAGCCTGGAAGAAATCATCAAGACATCCAGCGGCGGCATCTACAACAACGCAGCCCAAATCTGGAATCACACCTTTTTCTGGAACGGCATGAAGCCGGCCGGCGGCGGCGAGCCTTCCGGTGCACTGGCTGCAGCCATCACCGCCAAGTGGGGCAGCTATGCTGAGTTCAAGGCAGCCTTCGTCAAGTCCGCAGTCGGCAACTTCGGCTCCGGCTGGACCTGGCTGGTGAAAAAGGCCGACGGTTCGGTCGACATCGTCAGCACCGGCGCTGCCGGCACGCCCCTGACCAGCGCCGACAAGGCCCTGCTGACCGTGGACGTGTGGGAACACGCCTACTACATTGACTACCGCAACCTGCGCCAGAAATATGTCGAAACCTTTTTCGACAAACTGGTGAACTGGGGCTTTGCTGAAGCCAACTTCGCTTAAATCATTGTGCTGAGGAGGGGCGAAAGTCCCTTCAAACCAAGGGCCTGCAGAGAAATCTCCAGGCCCTTTTTTGCTACTCTTATGCTGTTTTCGGTACGCTATTCCTCGTCCCTTGGCTTGTTTGGTGGCTGCACTGTAATGTTGGGGTAGAACCATTCGTAGTACCAAGCGCAGGCTTTTTTGATCAAGTCCTGAACGCGCACTGGAATCCCATGTAAACGGACGGCTTTAATTTCACTCTGTTGCAGGTGTAAATACTTTTTTCTGAAGTGACTGTCGCTCTCATGGGGCCTTACTTTGAGCGACTTGGGGTCAATGCGATGTGCCGCCAATCCCAACCATTGATAAATGCTCTCCATGGTTTCCACCGGTTGTGCGATCAGGTCTTCAAAGCGCACGAAAAATATGCGGTCCTTGACCGCTTGCGGCAAGTCTTGCACCGCCTGAATGGACGACAGCGGTGCGCCAATTGCCTTATCTTTTGCAAACAATTGATCTGCACGCCCGAGGCGGTCAAAGTCTGCAAGATGATCGGTGAAATCCAATAGGATGGTTTTTTGATGCTGGTGCTCAATGGATCCGTAAACCTGCGTCAAATCCCGGATGGAAACCAGGATTTTTGCCTCTGGATCTAGTTCCAACAGTAACTCAATGCAGTGCAGCCAAGCGCGATTTTTGTCCACGACCACGGGCTTTTCACAATGGGCGTACCAGCCGTATAAAAATCCCTGCATTGCCGTCTTGAGGTGCCCATAGGTGGTGTCAAACTGCACATCGAGTTGGGATAGCATGAAAGTGTCATCGCTGATGGTGCGTCTAGCCATCAAGAGCGCGTTACATAAAGGCGAACTATGTCCTTCGCTATGAATATCTGGGTGATCGGCTAGCAGTTGGCACAAGAGCGTCGAACCAGCCCGTGGCAAACCTGCAACTCCAACAAATTTTGGCTTCATAGTCTTTTATGTGAAATTCGGATCGAGCGCATTAGGGCGTCTACGCAATCCTCGACCTTCATGGTGGATGTGTCAAATACCAGTTGCGGATGAGCTGGCACCTCGTAGCGAGCACTGATGCCGGTAAAGTTTGCAAGTTCTCCGGTACGCGCTCGTTGATAAAGCCCTTTGGGGTCGCGGGCCTCGCAAACCGCCAACGGCGTTGCAACGTGCACTTCGAATAGCGAATCGCATCCAATGATGTCGCGCGCCCGCTCCCGGTCTTCCTGCAGCGGCGAGATCAGTGCAACGATCGCGATCAGCCCCGCCTGGTTCATGAGCCGTGCCAGTTCCGCAGCCCGTCGAATATTCTCACTGCGATCTGCCGATGAAAAGCCCAAGTCCTTGCACAAACCAAGGCGCAACGCGTCACCATCCAAAATGGCACACGGTTGCCCACTGGCCAGCAATGCATTCTCTAGTGAGCGCGCAAGCGTGGTCTTTCCAGCACCCGACAATCCCGTGAACCAAATGGTCATGTAGTGGAGTGGATGCATGCCAAACTTTCATCGTATCGATGTGCGAGGTGCGTGTCGGGTTCGGTCATGACGGTTTCATATCTGGAGCAAGTCGCGCTGCCGCTCTGATTCGGAAGTATTTCTAGAGAAAATATAAAAAGGCCTTCGCATCTAGTTGTTTGTTTCAATTATTTCAACGACATAGCTCCTGGATCCAGTATGAACCACGACGCGCAAGGGTAATGCACCAGCTGGCACAGCATTCGCATTGAACGTCCGTGTCGGAAGATCAAAATTTAGCCACGTAGGTAGTGCATTCCCCTCCATCGTAGTTATTTCAACTCTAGTACCTTCCGGTATCGAAGTAACTATTTGAGCCGGTAGCCGAAAAACGAAACCTTCTGAAGCGGCATGGACTGTGGATGGTACATAGACCATGAGTAAGCCTGATTCGTTGACGGACGCGTCTTTCACTAGGTTCATGCGTAGTGTGCTACGTGACGCATCTGTGCCGGTGCCGTTTTCGACGCTACTGCTCGTGCCCGCTCCGCCAGTGCCTTGGTTGCTTGGTCCGGCAGTACTTCCGCTGGAGCCGCTCGTATCTGTGCTGCTGCCGGATGTGCCAGTACCAGTACCGCCGCCAGACGTTCCGCTGGAGTTACTTGTACCGCCAGTGGAGCCAGCCGTACTAGAGCCGCTGCCAGATGTGCCAGTTCCGGTAGTGCTTCCGCTGGAGCCACTTGTGCCGGTGCCGCTGCTAGTGGAGCCGCTCGCGCCGCTACCGCTGTTGGATGTACCGCCGGTTCCGGTAGTATTGCCAGTCGGGTCAGTGCCTGTTTCTGTTGCGCTTCTGTTTGAGCCGGTGCCCGCGCCGCTGTCGGATGTGCCAGTAGTGCCACCTGTTCCGCTGGTGCTTCCGGTTGAACCGCCTGTGCCACTGCCAGTGCCCGTTCCTCCTGATCCGGAAGTACTTCCGGTGGAGCCACTTGTGCCGGTTCCACTTGAGGTTGCGCCGCCATTACCTTGGTTACTTGTTCCGCCGGTTCCTGTTGTACTGCCAGAATAGCCGCTTGTATCTGTGCCGCTACCGGATGTATTACCTGTGCCTATGCCAGTAGTGCTTCCGGTTGAGCCGGTACCAGTACCGCCGCCAGATGTACCTGTGCCAGTCGTTCCGCCTGTTTCGGTACCGCTGCCGGAATTTCCTCCTGGGACCACAACGGGTGGAATTGCCGTACTGATTGATAAGTTACCAGGTACAAACTTGAGCGCATAGTTGCTGTCGGTGCCACTGGCGGTGCTTGGGTAGTTGCCTGCGTTGGTGCCCGAGCCACTGGCCGTCACACCGCTTAGCACGGCAGCCGTTTCCCCGCCGACCAATCCTGTGGCGGTGAAGCCGCTCACGGTTTGGGTGGCACCGTTGTAGGTCACATTGGCGCTGTTTGCCGTTACCGTTGCATCGGCCTTGGCGATGACCAGACTGCCGTTGGCTGTGCTTACCGTGTAGTTTGTCTCACCCGAATCGGCAACCGTGTTGGTATAGCTGCCGGCGTTCTTGGCAGATGCACCGCTGGCACTCAGACCCGTCAAACTGGCCAGCGTATCAGCGCCTTTGAGTCCGGTTAGGGCAACGCCATTCACACTCTGGGTGCCAGCGTTGTAGGTGGTGTTCAGACTGTTGCCGGTGGCGGTCAATGGGGCTTTGGCAATGGCCAGAGTGCCTGGGACAAAACCCAGGTTGTAATTGCTGTCGGTGCCACTGGCGGTGCTTGGGTAGCTGCCCGCATTGGTGCCCGAGCCACTGGCCGTCACACCGCTTAGCACCGCAGCCGTCTCACCGCCGACCAATCCTGTGGCGGTGAAGCCGCTCACGGTTTGGGTGGCACCGTTGTAGGTCACATTGGCGCTGTTTGCCGTTACCGTTGCATCGGCCTTGGCGATGACCAGACTGCCGTTGGCTGTGCTTACCGTGTAGTTCGTCTCGCCCGAATCGGCAACCGTGTTGGTGTAGCTGCCGGCGTTCTTGGCGGATGCACCGCTGGCACTCAGACCCGTCAAGCTGGCAACGGTGTCGCTGCCTTTGAGTCCGGTTAAAGCAACGCCACTCACGCTCTGGGTGCCGCCGTTGTAGGTGGTGTTCAGACTATTGCCGGTGGCAGTCAATGGGGCTTTGGCAATGGCCAAGGTGCCATTGTTGGCTGTGATCAGGTAATTTCCATTGGCCAGCGCACTGGCATCAATGGTGTAGCTGCCGACATTGCTGGTCAGAGTTGCTGCTGTGCTCAGGGCTCCACTCAAGTTTTCGCCCGTTACCAGACCACGGCTGGTACCCGTTCCGTCGGGAGTGACGGTGTAGGTCAGGGCCGGATTGGCATCACCATAGGTTTTTGACTTGGGATCAGCAGTGACCGTCAGGGGGCGCTGATTGATCGCTCCATTGGTGCCAGAGAACGCCGTGCCGCCCAATAGAAAATAGTCGATTCCATCGGCACTACCAAGGGACAAGCCGCTGATGGCGTAGCCGAGGTTGCTACCGACGTTGGATTGGCTAAATGCACCCGAACCGCTTACGGTTACAGCATCCCCAGTGAGTTGACCGTTCAGCGCCAATGTAACACCCTGCATGGCGGAAGTTCCGTCGTATACCTTGCTGACGCTATTCGCCGCCGCCGTTAGGCTTTTTTGCCCGACCGTGTAGCTACCGATTACCGTAATGGTGTTGTTAAAGTTACTGCTATTTCCAGACGCTCCCGTTGCACCCAACTGGTAGCTACCCGCAGCCAATTTTCCCGAAGTGCTGGTTACTGCTGCAATAGGAACTACAGAAAACTGGGCGGACCCGCCCGTGCCATCTTGCAAAGTAACCGAGTTACCATTGATTGTTACATTTCCAGTCAAATCGACAATAGTGGAGTTGTCGCTGGCAAGGTATTTGGCCTGTGTCACGGTGTACGTCGGTGTAGCGCCGTAGGTGGTGTTGATATTGCTGACCTTCACTAATAGCTGATTCGCCGGAACAATGGTGTAGTTCCCAGTCATATAGGAAAACGTGTAGTTTGTGGCGCTTCCCCCGCTAGGTTGCAATACGCCAACGTAACTTGGGTTGGAAGGCGTATTGGCCAGTTCGACACCGGTGTTGATACGCGTGATGATGGGTGCCGTACCAATGACCGACGCAGTCTCCGCATTTGCAAAGCCGGTATAACTCACGCCGTTGTAGCCAACCGTATCCGAGGTCGTCACAAACTTCGCGTCGTTGTTGGCAGTCACAGTGAGTGGCGCCTTGTTGATATTGGCCGCTGTGGTCGCCGTGCCAGACACGCTGTAGTTGCTGGCAAGCCCCGCCGTTGCACCACTACCGGCATTTGCCAGGGTGTACCCGCTAGCAGTCACGGTCTTTCCCTGTGCTGCGTTGGGGTCTGAAAAGTTGGCCACTCCATGGTTGAGTGCCAGCGTCTCGGTGCCCACTCCGGTCGTCACACTGCCCCAGTTGGTGATGTCCGCGTTGGTGTAACCGTCATACACCTTGCTGCTTGCAGTCAGGCCGCTAACTGTCAGAGGCTTGGGCGTGATCGTCACGCTTGCCAGCGTGGGCTGTGTCAGCGTGTAGTTGCCAGCAACAGCGCCGTTTGATGCAGTTCCAAGCGCCAAGCTGGCGGTCACCGCTTCGGTGCCTGCGTTCTTGCTGGCCAAGGTGCCCGTGGTGGAGTTGTTGAGCGCAAAAGACTCAGAGCCCACCAGTCCGACCAGCGCTGCAGTGCCGGTCAATGCATCCACGGTGGTGCCGTTGTAGGTCTGATTGGTGCTTGACAGACCAGTCACTGTCAAGGTCTTGGCGGAAATCGAACCTGCGGCCGTTGCCAGGGTGACGGTGTAGTTTGCACCGCTGTTGGCGTCGTTGACCGTCACGCTATTGGGTGTGACCAGCGTGGTGCCCGATACGTTCTGGCCGTTAAACACCTGAGTGAGAGATGGCAGCGTGTCGCTGCTG
>CAIMZI010000014.1 GCA_903845935.1 uncultured beta proteobacterium
ACCCTGCCACTGAAATTGTTCTGGCCCGAAGGCCCTTGCCCGGTGACGGTGGTGCCGGTGTGCATCAACACCGTGCAGTTCCCCCTGCCCAACGCCCGCCGCGTTTACGCACTGGGCCGCGCAGTCGGTGAGGCTGTGGCGGCTTGGGACAGCACCAAGAAGGTCGCCTTTGTGGCCTCTGGTGGCCTGAGTCACCAGCTCGAAGGCGAACGCGCCGGCTTTATCAACAAGGAATTCGACCTGCAGTTCCTGCAAAGCCTGGAGACCAATCCCGAGTGGGCCACCCAGTTCAGCATCCACGAACTGGTGGAAAAAACCGGCACCCAAGGCATAGAGCTGCTGGCCTGGTTGGCCATGCGCGCGGCGCTGTCGACCGGCGACAACAGCGGTGTGCGCAAGGTGCACAGCAATTACCACATCCCGATTTCCAACACGGCTACGGGTTTGCTGGCGCTGGAAAAGTTCTAGCCTGCGGTGAGCTTGTGCACCAGGTCCGCCGTGGTGGATGCGCGGTACTTGCGCATCAGCCTGGCGCGGTAAATCTCCACGGTGCGGGGGCTGATGGCCAGGGCCTTGCCTATTAGTTTGCTGGTCAGGCCCTGCAGTAGGTAGGCCGCCACCTCCCGTTCGCGCGCCGTTAGCTCGGCCTTGACCGGGCGGCTGGCACTGAGGTCTTCAAAGCACCAGATGCCTGCTTCGTGCGGCGCCAACTGGTTGAGCGCGCGCCCCGTGACGTGGCACCAGAACGGTTCACCCGCGGTGCGGCCACCCACGCGCTTCATGATGCGGCTGTCCGAATAGGTGCCGTTGCGGTTGAGGATGGGCGCTATGCGGGCACCGGTGCGCTCATATTCATCGGCGCTTGGGTAGAGCAGCTGGAAGGACTGGCCCACCAATTGCTTGCGTTCTGCTCCGAACATGTCGCACAGCTGCTGGTTGCAGTCCGTAATAAAGCGGTTGCTGGAAAGCGCCAGACCCACTGGGGCCAGGTCAAATGCGAGGCGATAGTCAATGTCCATGGCGTGCTGCATACATAAAGTTGAGACAGATCAAGGGTTGGACTCTAGGGAGAACTACGTATGCCATTACGTAGTATGGTTGCAACATCGGCAATATAGGAGAAAAGTGTGGTGAATAAGGTTTATCCCAGCGCTGCTGCAGCGCTTGAAGGCATAGTCCACGACGGCCAGTTGCTGGCGGTGGGCGGTTTTGGTCTGTGCGGTATTCCAGAGGCGCTGATCGACGCGCTCCACGATACCGGCGTCAAAGACCTGACCGTGATTTCCAATAACGCGGGTGTCGACGGCTTTGGCCTGGGCAAGCTGCTCGATACGCGCCAGATCAAGAAGATGATCTCGTCTTATGTGGGCGAGAACAAGGAGTTTGAGCGCCAATTTCTGGCCGGTGAACTGGAGCTGGAGTTCACGCCCCAGGGCACGCTGGCTGAAAAGCTGCGCGCCGGCGGTG
Source organism: uncultured beta proteobacterium (assembly GCA_903845935.1). Classification (GTDB taxonomy): domain Bacteria; phylum Pseudomonadota; class Gammaproteobacteria; order Burkholderiales; family Burkholderiaceae_C; genus Allorhodoferax. The sequence continues at coordinate 1,468 of CAIMZI010000014.1, forward strand.
CTGGCATTCCCGCCTTCTTCACCAAGACCGGCGTCGGCACACTGGTGGCCGAAGGCAAGGAACTGCGCGAATTTGATGGCGAGACCTACGTGATGGAGCGCGGCTTGGTGCCCGAGGTAGCCTTGGTCAAGGCCGATGTGGCCGACCGCTCCGGCAATCTGCGCTTTAACCTGACGGCACGCAACTTCAATCCTGCAGCGGCCATGGCCGGAAAGATTTGCGTGGTGGAAGTGGAGCGCATCGTCGAAACCGGTGAGATCGCGCCCGATGACGTGCATCTTCCCGGCATCTATGTGCACCGCATTGTGCTCAATGCGAACCCGGAAAAGCGCATCGAAAAACGCACCATTACTGAGAAAGCGGGGGTTTGATCATGGCCTGGACACAAGACCAAATGGCGGCGCGTGCTGCGCAGGAACTGGAAGACGGTTTTTATGTGAACTTGGGTATCGGCATCCCGACCCTGGTGGCCAACCACGTGCCAACCACTAAGGAAGTCTGGCTGCAGTCGGAAAACGGCATGCTGGGTATCGGTCCTTTCCCTACGGCCGATAAAGTCGACGCCGACCTGATCAACGCTGGCAAGCAGACCGTCACCACCATCAAGGGCTCCAGCATTTTCGGCAGCCACGACAGCTTTGCCATGATCCGTGGCGGCAAGATCAACCTCAGCATTCTCGGTGCCATGCAGGTGAGCGAGAAAGGTGATCTGGCCAACTGGATGATCCCAGGCAAGATGGTCAAGGGCATGGGCGGCGCTATGGACCTGGTGGCGGGCGTCAAGCGCGTCATCATCCTGATGGAACATGTGGCCAAGAAGAAAGACGGCACCGAAGACATGAAAATCTTGCCGCATTGCACCCTGCCGCTGACCGGCGTGGGCGTGGTCGACCGCATCATTACCGACCTGGCCGTGATGGACGTGACGCCTGAAGGCCTGAAGGTGGTGGAGCTGGCGCCCGATGTGACGCTGGAACTGTTGCAAAGCAAGACCGGAGTCAAGCTGATTTAGCATTTCGCCTCGGTTGACGCTAGACGACAAAAGCCCTGGCTATTTCAGTCAGGGCTTTTTTACTTGACCCTCGGGACTTTTGTTGCGGCCGCTTCTGCTATGTTCAGTGCCTATGCAAATCAAGAGCTTATGGATGGCAGGTGCGGTGCTGGGCTTGATGCTTACGCTGTGCTCTGCGCCGGCAGTCGCCAAGACGCCGGGTGAAGTGGACCTGGGCGCCACGCTGCGCGAGGCCAGTCTGCACGGGCTCAATGGCCCGAACCGCCTGCTCAGCCAGTACCGCGGCAAGCCCTTGCTCATCAATGTCTGGGCCAGCTGGTGCGGCCCCTGTCGCATGGAGATGGGCTCACTCGAACGGCTGGCCTGGCAAGACCAGGGCAAGCGCTTTGCCGTGATAGGCATCTCCACCGATGACAGCGAGCCAGCGGCCAAGCGCTATCTGCAGAGTGCCAACGCCACGCTCAACCATTATCTGGACCAGGCGCTGGAGCTCGAGCACATGCTGGGCGCCGACCATTTGCCGCTGACGATTCTGGTGGATGCCAATGGCCGGGTGCTTGGAAAATATACCGGTGCGCGGGAGTGGGACAATGCGCAATCGGCGCAGTGGTTGAACAGCCGACTGGCATCCAAAAAATAGGCACTTGCGCTTTTGAAACCCTTGCAAATCAGACCCGTTCGGTCCGTCATCATCCTGGCGGCGCTGACCATCGTCATCATCCTGCTGGCAGCCGGCTACCTGCTGCTCAACCTGCGTGCGCGGGAACTTCGCCATGCACGCCAGGAGACACTCAGTCTGACCGAAATGTTGATGGAGCAGACCGAGAAGAACTTCATTAGCGCAGACCTGGTCCTGCAAGGTGTGCAGGAGCGCCTGGCGTCACCTTTTGGACGAAAGCTGTCGCTCAACAGCACGCCGGTGCAATTGCTGCTGAGCGCGCGGGCGTCCGGGCTCAAGAGCATCAGTTCCCTATTTTTGGTGGATGAAAATGGGATCGTGATGAATTCGTCGCGCGAACTGTCGATTGCCCCCATTTCGCTGGCGGACCGTCAGTACTTCAAGGTGTTTGCGCAGGGGCGTCCAGATTTTGCCTACTTGGATAAACCGGTTCGCAACCGGATTGACAACGCCTGGACCCTGTACTTGGCCCGGCGCGTGCCGGCTCAAAACGGCAGCTTTCGCGGCGTGTTGGTGGCCGCCATCAATATTGCGGATCTTGAGAAAAATTTTAGTACCGTTCAGTTGGACTATGCCCGACCGATTGGCATCTACATGTCGGATGGCACGCTGGTAGCCAGTTTGCCTCACCGCGAAAGCATGATCGCCCGGCTGGCGCCAGAGCTGGTATCTGAAAGCCTGCCGACCCGGCCCAAGCAGATAGTGGCTATCAATCGGCGCACAGAAGCAGGCGGCATGGAGCGGCATTACGTGGGCAAACTTTCCGCCTTTCCGATGCTGGTTGGAGTGACCGATGTGGAGGAGCAGAGCCTGGCACCTTGGCGCGACATGGCCATCCCGCTGGCCAGCGGGGCGATTGTGATCAGCGTTTTCACCGCATTGGTGGCCTTCTATCTGGTAGGCAAACTGCAGCGCAAGGATGCACTGACGGTGGAACTGAATTCAGCCAACCACCGCTACCAGCATACGGTGGATTCGGTCATGGACGCCATCGTGGCGGTGGACCAGGATGCCCATATCGTGTTGTTCAATCCGGCGGCCGAGTTGATGTTCGGCTACCGGGCCGAGGATGCCCTGGGAAAAAGTCTGGACATGCTGATTCCGCAGCGCATGCACGTTCGCCATGCCGACCACATGCGTGATTTCAACAGCCCGGAGCACGCGCAACCCCGAACCGTCGTGCCACAGCGTGACATCATCGGCGTGCGCGCCGATGGGACAGAGTTTCCGATTGAGTCCACATTTTCCAAGTCGGTGGTGGAAGGGCAAACGCAGCAGACGGCCGTGTTGCGGGATGCCACAGCCAAACGCAAAGCGGAGATGGAACTGCGCGATGCCAACCGGCAATTGCGCGAGCTCACCAACTCACTGACCCTGGTGCGAGAGCAGGAGCGCACCCGTATTTCACGGGAATTGCACGACGACCTGGGCCAGCAACTGACCGGCCTCAAGCTCAGTCTTTCGTGGCTGGGTAACCGTATCAAGGAGGGCCGTGAGACCGCGGCCCAAAACGTCGACGACATGCGCCATCAACTCGATACGGCCATTGCCTCGGTGCGTCGCATTGCCGCGGAGCTCAGGCCGCGCGTGCTCGACGACCTGGATTTTGCCGAGGCCTTGACCTGGCAGACCCGCGAGTTCACGCGCCACAGCGGTCTGGATGTGTCGCTCAATCTAGAAGCCGCCGAGCAGGTCAAGGACAATGAATCGGCAACCGCCCTGTTTCGCATCGTCCAGGAAGCGCTGACCAATGTGGTGCGCTATGCGCAGGCAACGCAGGTGGTCATCAACCTGAGGCAGCGCGAGGACCACGTCGAGTTGAGCATCCATGATAACGGCATTGGTTTTGACAGTTCGGTGCGCCGTGGTGGCGTCGGTCTGGTGGGCATGCGCGAACGCTGCATCGCCATCGGTGGCGAGTTTGGCATTGTGAGCCAGCTGGGCCAGGGGACTACCATTGTGGTCAGCGTGCCATTGGCATTCCTGCAGGCGAAAGAAATAGCAGTATGAAACATGAAGTATTGGTGGCCGATGACCACGCCATCATTCGAGATGGACTGAAAAAAATCCTGGCCGATACGGATGACCTGATCGTGGCGGGCGAAGCCGCAAACGGCAGCGTAGTGCTTGAAAAAGTGCGCGCCAGGGACTGGAGCCTGCTGATGCTGGACATCTCCATGCCCGGTCGCAACGGTCTGGAGCTGATCAAGTTGGTCAAGGCCGAGCGGCCCAAGCTACCGATCCTGATTTTCAGTATGCACCACGAGGAGCAATACGCGGTGCGAGCGATACGGGCAGGCGCCGCTGGCTATTTATCCAAGGAAGGCGACACCGACCTGCTATTGCCGGCGATTCGAAAGGTCGTAGCGGGTGGCATTTTCATCAGCCCCAAGGTGGCTGAGTTGCTGGCGGGAGACATTGCACCGCATGACAACCGACTGCCGCACACCCTGCTGTCGGACCGTGAGTTTGAAGTCTTCCACCGCATTGTGCGCGGCTTTGGTCTGACTGCAATAGCCGATGAGCTGTCGCTGAGCGTGAAGACGGTCAGCACCCATAAATCGCACATCCTGGCCAAAATGAACATGTCCACGCAGGTGGACTTGGTGCGCTATTCGATTGAACACGGTCTGGCCGATCAGTAGCAGATTGACAGCAAATCGATGGCAGATCGGCAGTGCCGCGCCCGATCAAAACATTCTGGCTAGATAGACTTCATCAGGGCTTAGATTTTGAATCGCCGTGTTCTTCCTCGTAGCCGGTCAGCATCGCCTTGATGTGCGCCAAGCGGGTCGGGCCCAGAGTGATCAGATACAGGTGCATCAGCAGGAAGCCACAAAACACAATAAACATCAGCACGTGTACCGTGTCGACTACCCGCACGCCGCCAAAAAACTCCACCACTGCAGAGAACCGTTTGACATCCCACAACAACAAACCGGAGCCAAACATGATCGGCACGGCTAGCAGCATGATGATCTGGTACATCATGATCTGCAGCGGATTGAACTTGTGATAAATCGTCGGGTGGTGCGGGTTTTCTTCACCTAAGAAGATGCCGTAGCCGTAAAACTTGATTTGCCGCCAGGAGTCCTCGAAATACTTCTGTGGATTCATCTCCGGCAGGTAGACGCTGATCTTGTCGGTGAACAGGTAATACCCGAACCACAGGAAAAAATTAGCGATCAGCACGAAACCGACGTAGTTGTGAACGACCACGGCGGTCCTGAAGTTCAACAGCTGAAACAGATCCATATAACGAATTTGGACTGCCGTTGCGATCAGCGTCAAGAAGCCGATGGCATTGATCCAATGCCAGATGCGCACGGGCAGCGGGTGGATGTAGATTTTTTCCATGCTCATACCTTGTTGTCGTTTTTGGCGCTGGTGTTGGCCGCAACGGACGCGCTGCGTGCAAGCTCTGCCAGGCGTTGCTCACGCCTTGGCTTGAACATTCGGTGCACGGTGTAGTGCGCTACGGGCACGCACAGGACGCCTAGCAGTACCAGTACCAGCAAGTAGTCCAGCAATTTGATACGACTGCTGCCAATGGTGTAGAAACCACGCAGTGATCCCATCGCGGTCAATGAAGTGAGAACTTCCTTTTCAACACCGTGGCGCAACGGGCGGCCATCTTCACCAGCCATGGTCAGCACTACGCTTTGAAACGGAGTGGCCCCAACCTCGTGGCAAATTCGGCAGTCTTTAATTGCCTTTTCTTTTACGCTGAGTTGGTGGGCCTGCACGCCCGAGCGCACCTCCAGCCGACCACGCAGGATGGCCTTGCCCGCAGTTTGCTCGACATTGAATTCTTTGAGAAAACTGCTGAGCTCTTTTTCGTTGAGACTACCGCCCGAGGTGTTCGCGGCGAGCGTAAGTCGTTCGAATTGGGGCACACCCAGGACTTCCTTAATCTGCTTTCTGCCGGCGCTGTCGACCAGTCGCAGGTTGACCCGTCGCTGCGCATCGGGCGCATGGCAGACCGGGCACGAGATGGCTTCAAAGTGGCGTCCGGAGTTAGGCAGCCAAACTTCGTGCTTTGCGACTGCGTCTTTGTGACATGCGAAACAATTGTCTTTGATGCCTTCACCCAGAGAGGCAGCCTGAATCTTGTGCGAGCTGTGGCAGTCGGCACACAAAGGTGCAGATTTGCCTTTGGCAACACGCTCCAGACCATGTACGTCGCCCGAGTAGGCTTTGAAGATCTCTTCGTGGCAATTGGCACATGGAACGTTGGCTATGGGTTGGACAATTTTGACGTTGATTTGGGTGTGGACGTTGTGACAGTCGGAGCAGGTAGGCGCTTTGTCACTGCCCGCTTTCACCAGGTGGGCGTGCACGCTGTCTTTGTAGTCTGCGACGTTCTTTTTGTGGCAGGTCGTGCAGGTATCTTGGTACGACAAGCGGTAGTCGCGCCTGCTTTTCATGGGCACTTCCACTTTGCCGTGGTCTTTGCCGTCTGCGTTCTCATGGCAGTCGGTGCAGCTGGTTTCGCTATGCCGCGAGGCCAAGAATGCCGAGCTTGAAATGTGCAACGACAAGGACTCGCCCGCCTGCGTCATTTTGGGCTTGATCGTGGCGGAGTCGTGGCACTTTTGACAGGCAAGGTCTTCTTTGCCCAATGCGGGTTCCTCTGCATGCGCTGCTTGGCCCAATAATGCTGTCAGCATGACCAACAGGGCGCCCAGCGCAAGCACAGCGAGTCGGCACAGTCGGACGTAGCGGCTAAGAATGAGTGTCATAAAAGTGGGCGCCGGCAGGTGTGGCCAATGCGCTTTATTTGGAATCATCGGAATGCGCTTGGCTTTGTTTGCGCTCTGCCATAGCCAGTTGTATCAGCTTGCCAGGCAACAGCACCGCGTAATACAGGCCGACGAAGGGAGATGCCAGAAACAAGGCCATATTCTGGAGGCGACTGCGCTTGTTGTTGGAGGATTCACAGAGTGGGGTCATGACGGTATGGAATGTATAAATGCGCCAGCTAAGCGATCCGACCAAGGCCATCCGAGTGACAGATGCCGTGCACCCATTCCAGCCGAAGTACCGGTGAGTGTCAATGACTTAGGTTGGTGTATGAGCTATATAGGAATATTCCTATGGTCAAACTCATCGACTTCCTATGTCAATGTGGGTGGGGCGTCGCAATAATGTCCCTTGTGTTCGCTTCGCCAACCAAGTCGTTATCAAAATACTTCGGAAATACATCGATATGACATGCCCATTTTTTACCCCAGCCAAGCTCCTTAAAATCGCCATCTCGGTGGCTGGCGCGGCCATGCTCAGCCTGCCGTTCCATGTCATCGCTGCCGACGCCGTTGATGCCGATGCAGCGCTGACACTGGCCAAAAAGAACGATTGCACGAAATGCCATGCCATCGACAAGATCAAAAAGGGTCCCGCTTACAAGAAGGTGGCAGAAAAGTACAAAGGCAAGGCTGACGCAGAAGACCATGTGACAAAGAGCATCACCACCGGACCCAAGGTCAAGCTCGCAGATGGCACGGAAGAAAGCCACAAAGTAATCGACAGCAAAGATCCAAAGGCCATCAAGAACTTGGTCGACTGGATCCTCTCGCAATAAAAACATGCGGTCCAATCTGCTGGGCTTTGCGCTCATCGCGGCGGGCTTGAGTCAGTTGAACAGGCTTGCTTTCGGCTTCTTCACCACGTACTAAGCGCCACGATCCCCGACCGGGGGCGGACACAGCGAATGCCTGTGTCCGCCCTTTTTTTCGTCTGGCGCATGGGGGAGCTGCTCAATATAGGACTTTTCCTATGCCCAATCTCATCGGGTTCCTATATCTCTTGCAGGGGGGCATGGCGACAATGTCCTGTGTGTAAACCCTCGTAAACCTGAGTCGTAACCAAAAATCTACGGAAAGATCTGACATGAAATCCAATCTGTTCTCCCCCGCCAAGTTGCTGAAAATCGTCGCTCCTCTCGCTATGGTTGCCTTGCTGGGCGTTTCTGCCAGCGCTTTTGCAGAAGTGGATGCAGACGCAGCGATGGCCTTGGCCAAGAAGAACGACTGCTTCAAGTGCCACGCCATTGACAAGACCAAAAAGGGTCCTGCCTACAAGAAGGTTGCAGCCAAATACAAGGGCAAGACCGCTGAAGGCGAAGAAAAAATCCTGAAGAACATCACCACGGGCCCCAAGGTCAAGCTGGAAGATGGCACGGAAGAAGAGCACAAGATCATTGATAGCAAAGACCCCAAGGCTATCAAGAACCTGATTGACTGGATTCTGTCGCAATAAGAAACTGCCGGGCCCCGTGGCCCGGTTTCCTTTTTTCAGCTTGCAGTAGGTACAAATAAATAATGCGCTCCCATCGTTTCACCCTTTGGCTCCTGGCTTTTGTCGTAAGCCTGTTTGCCGCCATTTTCTATGTACCTGCTGCGGCTGCGGCTACAACCAAAGCGGTTGTGGCTGCCGTAGAGCCGAGCCTGGATAACGCCACCTGCCTGAGTTGCCATGATGGCAAAAAGGGCAAAGTGGAAATGCCTGGCATTGGTGGTGAGGCGCACACCGTGCGGGCTGTGAGCAACAGCAAATACGGCAAAAGCGTCCACGCAAAAATGCAATGCGTGGCCTGCCATAAAGACATCGTAGACAGCGCCGTCCCGCACAAGAGAAGCACAGAGAAGTCGCCAGACTGCGCTGACTGCCATCAGAAGTTGTGGGAAGAGGCCAAGAAGGCCGGCGTGACCGGCGAAAAGTCCCGCCTGGAACTTGTGGTCAAAAATATTGAGGCCTACAAAAAATCCTTCCACGCGCTGCCCGACAAGGATGTGCCTTCACTGCCCAAGGCGACTTGTACCCAGTGCCATGACACCCATGCCTTCAACGTGCCCACCGACAAGGCCTCGCCCGAATACGCAGAATGGCGCAAGGACGTTCCTGCCCTGTGTGGTAGCTGCCACGACGACCAGCTGGAAACCTTCCAGGGCTCCGTCCACGGCAAGGAATTGCTGGAAAAGAACAACAACAAGGCTCCTGCTTGCATCAACTGCCACACCACGCACGAAATCTCCAGCACCTCGCTGAATTCGTTCAAGTTGCTGGTGACAGAAGAATGCGGCAGCTGTCACAAGGACAATCTGGCTTCCTACCGCGATACCTACCACGGTCAGGTCAACAAGCTCGGTGGGGGCGACACGGCCAAGTGCTACAACTGCCACGGTAGCCATGGCATCTTGTCTGTCAATGACCCTAAATCCAAGGTCAGCCCGGAAAATCGCCTCAAGACCTGCCAGGCCTGCCATGACGGCAAGAGGCGCGAACTGGCGACGGCAGGCTTTGTGAGCTTCGGCCCGCACGCCAATGCCCACGACTTTGCCAAGTACCCACAAATGTGGATCGTCACCAAGTTCATGCAGGGCTTGCTGATTCTGGTGTTCGCCTTCTTCTGGGCCCACTCCGGCCTGTGGTACTACCGCGAATGGCAAGACCGCAAGACACGCGTGGTGGTGCCGCATGTGCGTATCGATGGCATTGCACAGGAGGAGAAATTCTTCCAACGCTTCCCTGTGGGCTGGCGTATTGCCCACCTGGCCTTTGCACTGATCACCATGACCCTGGTGCTGACCGGTACCTCGGCCCTGTTCTCGCAAACCAAATGGGCGCCGGTAGTGGCTTCCATGCTCGGCGGAACCCATGGCCTGGCCATCATCCACCGAGTCGCGGCCACCCTGTTCATCAGTATCTTCGCCATCCACTTTGTGTATGTGATGCAAAGCCTGCTGCGCGACAAGACCTTCCGCTGGTTCGGCCCCAACTCGCTGATCCCCAACTGGAAGGATCTGGCGGACTGCATCGGCATGTTCAAGTGGTTCCTCGGCATGGGCCCCAAACCCCGCTTTGAGCGCTGGACCTATTTCGAGAAGTTTGACTACTGGGCTGTGTTCTGGGGTGTGTCCATCATCGGTAGCAGCGGCTTGATGTTGGCCTTCCCGACCGTGACTGCCAAGTTCCTGCCAGGCTGGGTGTTCAACGTAGCCACCGTGGTGCACGGCGAAGAAGCCTTCCTTGCTGCAGTGTTCCTGTTCACAGTGCACTTCTTCAACAACCATTTCCGCCCAGACAAACTGCCACCGCCAGACATCGTCATGTTCACCGGCGTGCAGTCCCTGGAAGAGTTCCGTGCAGACCACCCGGCACAGTACCAGCGCTTGCTGGATTCGGGTGAGCTTGAGAAGCTGCTGGTGGATGGTCCATCACAGCCCATGACCCGTAGGTCCAAGATCCTGGGCCTGGTATTGATCGCTGCTGGCTTGACTCTGTTGGTGCTTGTCATCAATGGGTTCATCACTGGCCTGGAACATTAGGGTTTGGTTAAGAGTCACATGGGCCCCGGTGCCGGGGCACAACGTTTGGAAAGATGGAAATGAAGCTCTTGCGACTGTTATTGGTGTGGTGTGTGGCCCTTGGAGCACTGATGTGCGGCCCGGCGGCTTGGGCGGCGGACACGCCGCAGGACCTCGTACTCAAGGGGGACGCGACGTGTACGGCCTGCCATGACGAAGCGGATGGCCCCGAACTGCTGGCAATTGGAAAGACCAAACATGGCACGCAGGCCGACACCCGCACGCCGACCTGCACCAGCTGTCACGGCGACAGCACGGAGCACGTGGGCTACAAGGGTTCGGGCAAACGCCCGCATCCCTCTGTAGTGTTTGGCGCCAAGTCGGTCAACACGGCAGACGCCCGCAATGGTGCTTGCCAAGACTGCCACATCAAGGACTCCAAGCGCTCGCATTGGGAGGGCAGCACCCACCAGGCACGCGACGTCACCTGCGCGGCCTGCCACAAGGTGCACGTGGCCAAGGATGCGGTGCGTGATAAGCGCACCCAGTCCGAGGTCTGCTTTGCCTGCCACAAGGAACAGCGCAACCTGATCAACAAGCCTTCGCACCACCCCTTGGCCGAAGGAAAAATGTCCTGTTCGGATTGCCACAACCCGCATGGCTCCACCGGCCCCAGCCTGATGAAGCGCAACAGCGTGACCGAGACCTGCTACACCTGCCACATGGAAAAGCGCGGCCCCTTCGTGCACAACCACCAGCCGGTGAATGAAGATTGCTCGAACTGCCACAACCCGCACGGCACGGTGACCGAAAGCCTGCTGAAATCGCGCCCGCCCTTCCTGTGCAATAGCTGCCACACGCCGCACGGCCCGATCCAGCCCGCGCTGGCCAATGGCACGGCACCGGCCGTTGCCGCAGCAGGCTGGTGGACTCCGTCGGTGATCACCCAGGGTAAATCCTGCGTGAGCTGCCATGCGCTGATTCACGGCAGCAACAACCCCAGCGCCGCTGGCCAACGCTTCTTCCGTTGAGATGATGGAAAGATCATGAACACACGCGAACAACTATTTGGTTTCCAACAGAAACTCCTGGTGCTGGCCCTGCTGGCCGCCTTTGGCCCGGCACATGCCGCTGATGATGAAGTCGCCAAGCTCATCAAGCCCGACACTGCAAGCATCAGTGCCGGGGCAGCGGTAGCCGGGGCTTTTCGCCCGAACGGAAGCCTGTTTGGCCAATACAACGGCTGGGCCAATAACAGTAGCGCTGTGCTGCTGGACTTCGATCTGATCCAACGTGACGACGAAACCGGTACCTGGGTCACTGCGGCAGGCCGCGACCTCGGCCTGGACAGCCGCGAACTCAGCCTGGGCAGCCAGCGCCAGGGCGCCTGGAAGGTGTCGCTGGACTACAGCGAGCTGGTCCGTCACGACCCGCGCACCCTCAACACCGGTCTGCAGGGCATTGGCAGCAGCCAACTCACGGTCAACAGCCTGGGCGCCACCGGCACTGGCCTCAACCAGAATCTGGACATCAAACGCAAGAGCTATAGCCTGGGTTTGGAAGACTGGATCACGCCGGGTGTGTCGGTGGAACTCAGCGTCAAGAGCGAAGACAAAGAGGGCGCGCGTCTCACCGGCGTGGGTGGTTATTGCAGCCCATCCATTCCTGGCGCCTTTTGCCCCACTTTGAGCGGCGGCTTGTTGATGCTGGCCGAGCCCATCACCTCCAACACGCAGCAACTTGAAGCCAAGGTCAATTGGGTAGGTTCGGATTACAGCCTGACGGCCGGTTACTACGCCAGCTTGTACCGCAACGACAAGAACGCCACGCAGATCGGTGGCATCAACGGCAACCTAGTGAATCTGGCCAACGTGCCTTTCGCACCAGGCTCTGGTGCCAACACTCTGGGTGGCATGCTGACGCAGCCGGTTTCCCAGGCGCCAGACAACCAAGCCTATCAAATGTATTTGTCGGGCACCTACAAGCTCACACCGACGATCAACACGACTTTCCACTACGCAGCGACTCACGCCACGCAGAACGACAGCTTTACAGCGTCCGGGCTTACGGCCGCACCTGGCCTGCCTTCCAGCCTCAACGGTGTGGTGGATAGCACCTTGGCGCAACTGGGCGTGACGGCACGGCCTCTGCCCAAACTCTCGCTGCTGGGCAATGTGCGTTACGAAGACATTGCGGACAACACACCGCACGCGCTCTATGGTGGCACCTATTCCAACGAGACCAACTCGTCCACCAAGACCAACAGCAAGGCCGAAGCGACCTACGTGTTTCCAGCGAACTACCGTGCCACCTTTGGTGTGGACTACAACTGGACCAAGCGCAAATTGCCAACTATCGGTAGCACCGAGTTGTTGATTCCCGCCAATTCGCTGACCTCGATTCGTGAGACGACCAATGAGTTGGTGTACCGCGCCGAGCTGCGCAAAGCCCTGACAGACAGCCTGAATGCCACGCTGGTCTACTCGGAAAGCAAGCGCGACGGCAGTCACTGGATCAACCTGGGTGCCACCACAGCGGCCTATCCCAGCAGCTACCAGCCCATGCGCTATGCCGATGTGTCTGCCATGGGTGTGTTCCCCACCACCATGATGGACCGCAACCGTGACAAGTTGCGGGTTCTGTTTGATTGGAATGCCACGGACGCACTGTCCATGCAGTTCAACGGCGAGAGCGGTCACGATGTTTATTCCGCCCCAAACAACCCTGTGGGTCTGAAGTCTGCCAACACCTTCGCCTTGGGTGTGGATGCCAGCCTTGCTGTGACCGACGACTGGAAGACCACCGCATTTGTGAACTACGGCGAACAACTCATGAACGTCAGCCAAGCCGCCGGTTATATCGCCCGCATCAACAACATCACTACGAACTACGGTGTGGGTGTGCTTGGCAAGCTTAGCGGCAAGACCGAAGTCGGCGGCGACCTGAGTTACCTGGACGACAACAATGCCTACGGTCTGGGCTCGGGCAACTCGGCCGCACCCGGCGTACTGCCTGACGTGAGCTACACCACCCTGGCCTTGAAGTTGTTTGCCAAATATTCGCTGGACAAGCAATCCGATGTTCGGGTCGATCTAGTGCACCAAAACATCACGTTTCGTGATTGGGCATGGGGCTCCGCAAGCGTTCCCTATGCCTATTCAGACAATTCCACCGTATCCATGCAACCCAACCAGATCGTGAACTATTTGGGAGTGAAGTATGTATACCGACTCAAATAAACCACCGGGTGGGGTAGGCAGTAGGTCCAGTGTTTCTTTATGGCCAGAGCGAAGTTGGGGCTTGTGTTTTCAGGTTCCGTGTCTCTCTCAGGTTTGCAGTGCAATTTTTTTAAACGAGGTATGAAAATGAAACGTACGCTTATACGGCTTGGCCTGGCGGCGCTGGTCTCATCAGCGCTGTTTGGCTGCGGCGGTGGCAGTGACGGCGTCAGTGGCGCCAGCGGGACGACCACGACGGTCCAGGTCAACGCACCCACCCCCCAGACCACTATTCTCACCAATAGCGTGACGCCGTCGACGGCGCAGGCTGCGGCTTGGCAGACACTGCAGCCCACGATAACCGTGACGGGTGTCACCATCAACAGCCCACCGGTGGTGAAATTTTCGGTAACCGATGCCAACGGTAACGCAGTGACAGGCCTTGCTAATTATTCGCAGGCTTCAACCGCGCAGTTCCCATCGTTGACCAACCTGAGCTTTACGTTGGCCAAATTGGTTCCTGCTACAGCGACTGCGCCAAGTAAATGGGTGAGCTATTTGGTCACCAAGCCCACAACCGTTGCACAAGCGGCTGGCACGGTTGCTGCGACCGAATCCTGTACGGCGGATTTCAAGTGGTGCGGTACCTATCCCACCGCCGACAAGGAAGGCACCTTGGTTGAAAACAGCAATTTACCAGGTACCTACCAGTACACTTTCAAGCGTGACATCAAGCAGGCTGCCAGCATTATTGCCGGCCTGACGGATTCGGCCACTGGCTTGAAGTTTAAGGCGGATCTGGGTGATCTCAGCTATGACCCGACCTTGACGCACAGGCTGGGCGTTATCATCAACGGTAACGCGCCAGGCACGGGCACCAATACGCCGAAGGCAACAGCGTCCACTATGGCCGCTGTCCCCATGGCGATTGCGGGTAATGTGGTGTACAACTTCCGTCCTGACGGCGGGGCTGTCACTGCGACCCGCAACATTGTGGATATTGCCTCCTGCGCCTCTTGCCACAACGGAAAAGGCATTGGACATGGCAACTCGCGTAGGGATCCCAACCTCTGCGTGACCTGCCACACCGATCAAGTGAAGTACGGTTTTAATGTCGAGTCCAAGCGTATCAGTCCCTTGGTGCTGGACATCACCACCAACACGGCGGTGCTCGATGGTCGCGCGGTCGGTAATTACCCGAACATGGTGCACAAGCTCCACATGGGCAATAAGCTGCATTTGACGGGTTATGACTTCAACTCCAATCCGATCGGACAATTCAACAACGTCAATTGGATTCAAGATCCACGCGATTGCACCAAGTGCCATAACGGTACGCAGCCTACCGCAGCGAACCCGACCCCTGTCAACATGGCGGTCTACACCGTGAATGGCGACAACTGGAAGAACAATCCTAGCCAGTTGGCTTGCGGTTCCTGCCACGACAACATCAGCTTTGCCGCTGTGGTGCCTACGGGTCTGACTGCCCATAAGGGTGGTGCAGCGACAGACGACAGCACTTGCGCTTCTTGCCATGCACCAAGTGCTGCCGCTGTTTCGCCTATCGATGTGGACCACCGCGCTGAAACGCCCACGGTAAACAATCCCACGGTTACCACTGGTATCTCGACGATGTCTTACCAAATAAAGAGTGTGGCGGTAGATGCAACGAACAGGGTGCCAAGCATCACCTTCCGAATCCTCAAGGATGGTGTGCCGGTGACCACGTTTGCAACGCCAACGGTAGCTCAGAATGCGACCACGGGTGTGAATGCTGTAAGCACCACTCCCGCAGCCTTCCAAGCAATTCCAGGCTTCACCGGTGGCCCGACCTTCTATATCGCCTATGCCGTTCCGCAAGATGGCGTAACTGCTCCGGCGGATTTCAACACCTACGCAAGCGTCAGTTTGACCAATCTGTTGGTGACCAGCGGACATCCCAAGGCAGGTACCCTGTCGGCTGCGGATGCCAATGGTTACATGACGGCAACGTTGACCGGTAGCTCGGGCCAGGTGGTGACCACTGCGCCCACCACGGCGATTGCCTGCCCGAACGTGGCGACCAGCACCGCTGCCGGATACTGCGCCAACCCATCGTTGATCAAGATACCGACCAATGCCCAGATGGCTACCGGTATCATGCTTGGCAACTTTACACAGGTGGCGTTTACGACGGGTGACACGGCGACCTTGACAGCCAAGTACAACCTGACCAATGGCACGGTGAGCAAGGGATTGGTGATCAAGACCCGCCTCGCCAAGTTGGAAGCAACCGGATTTGCTGGTCGCCGCGTAGCGGTGCAAACCTCCAAGTGCGATGCCTGCCATGAACAGCTCGGTACTGCGGTGACCATTCACAGTGGCGACCGCAACGATCCTACAGCTTGCGCCATGTGCCATAACACCAGCCGTACCAGCAGTGGTTGGGCCGCGAATGTCAGCACCTATATCCATGCCCTTCACGCAGGAACGAATACCGGTGTGGGTGGAGCCGGTCCGATGTACAGCACGGGCAAGCGAGTCATTCCATTTACTTGGAACGCTACTTCGGCAACGGATAACATGAGCAAGACTGTGTACCCGGGCATCTTGAAGAAATGCGATAACTGCCACCTGCCCAATACGGTGAACTTTGGTGTCAACGGTACGACTCTGCAGCCTAACCTGCTGTGGACTACGACTGCAGCCAGTGTTCTCACGGACGACAGTGCAGCGGCCAATCCAAAACTTCCGCATGACACCGCGCTAAATCCGGTGTACACGGGCCTGACAATTGGCGGGAAAATCAACTTTGGTAATGTGATGAGCTACACACCCGAAGGCTCGGTGGTTCCTAGGGTGCAGACCTCAGCCACGGGTACGGTCTACAACGCCAACGCGTTGACTATTGCCGGTGCCGGCGGCGTGACTGTGGCTTCCGACCCGGCTACTCTGGTTGAGTCGCCCATCACGGCTGCCTGCTTCTCTTGCCATGACAGTGTTACGGCACAGGGGCACATGACTAGCAATGGTGGAGTGATTTACGGTACTCGTGCTGCTAACGGCGGTGCAACACTGCCGAGCAACAAGGAAGGCTGCCTGACCTGCCACGGCTACGGTCGTCCTCAGGACGCTGCAGTGGTGCACGCCCAATAGTCGCGGTGTGAAACTTGAGGCAAAGTGCAGTTCGCTGCACCTTGCCCTTAGACTCTAAGCAACCCGAACGCGGCAACGTGCTCGGGTTGTTTTTTTATGGAATGATTTATGACACTCAAACGATTTTCTAACGCACTGGCTGCCGTTGCCATGCTGTTTTGCGCCAGCACAGCTAGCGCGGCTGAAGCAGCAGCAAAACCGGCTGCTGCTGCTTCCGCACCCTTGGCAACCAGCATCAAGCCCACGCATATACCTGTGCCTAAGGGCAAACTGGTGGACATCAACACGGCGAACAAGGCTGCGCTGATGAAGCTGCCTGGCATCTCCGATGCGCTGGCCGATAAGATCATTGCCGGTCGGCCCTATGGCAGCAAGACCTGGCTGCTGAGCTATAGCGTCATCGATGGCGCTGCCTACGATTCCATCAAGGCCCGGATTGAAGCCAAACAGCCGTTCAAGACAGCCGCCGAAAACGTCGCGTACTTTGAGAAGATGAAGAAGC
Organism: uncultured beta proteobacterium; assembly: GCA_903845935.1. Taxonomy (GTDB): domain Bacteria; phylum Pseudomonadota; class Gammaproteobacteria; order Burkholderiales; family Burkholderiaceae_C; genus Allorhodoferax. Next base: position 18,320 of record CAIMZI010000014.1, read on the forward strand.
AAAAGGCGGCCAAGCCCTGAGGCTTGAGCCAAGGGCCTGCTGCTACCGGCTGCCTGATGTTCAAAAAGGGCTAGCTTCGCGAGAGGCTAGCCCTTTTTAATTTGGGATGAAGCTCGCTTAATGCGCTCCGGCAGCCGCATCGGCCGATCCGCGCGCCGCAGTCTTGTGCGGGTGCGACAGCCAGACCAGCGGAATCAGCAGCAGAAAAATCACCGCCGAGCCGTAGAACACGTCATTGGCGGCCAGCATAAAGGCTTGCTGGTCGATCAGGCGGTTGATCTGCGACAGGCTTTGCTCGGTGCCCATGCCGACTGCGGAGAAGTTGGCCAGCGTGGCGTTGGTGGCCACACTGCCGCGGTTGATCAACTCGGCGAGCTG
>CAIMZI010000015.1 GCA_903845935.1 uncultured beta proteobacterium
CGTGGCCGCCCACGCTACGCTGGATGCCTGGTCTGCCGCCATCGCACCAATGCAGGAACGTTTTGATTCCGTGCTGATCGGCTGCTTTGGCGACCCTGGCTTGCTGGCCCTGCGCCAAGTCAGCCAGTTGCCGGTGACCGGCCTGGCCGAGGCCTCGTTTGTCGCGGCAGCCGAAAAAGGCCGCTTTGCCATCGTCACCGGTGGCGAGCGCTGGAAGCCGATGCTGGAGCGACTGGCTCACGGCCTGGGTTTCGGCGAACAACTGGCGGGCATCCACACCGTCACTGCGACCGGTGCCGAACTGGCAGCCGACCCGTTGGCCTCACAGGTGTTGCTGGCGCGCGCCTGCAACGAGGCGGCGCGCCGCTGGGGCGTGCAGTCTGTCATCCTGGGTGGCGCCGGCCTGGCCGGCATGGCCGCAAGCATCCAGCCGGTGGTGGTGGTGCCCGTCATCGACAGCGTGCTGGCCGGTGTGTCCCATGCCCTGCGCCAGGCGCAACAGGAAACCCTGCAGGCACCCCAAGTGCTTGACTTTGCCTGGAGCGGGGTGTCGGCTGACTTGGCGGCAACCGGGCTTTAGCCCCGTAACTTATTTGCCAGCCAGTTGCAGACTTCACTATTCGCATCCTCCAAGCCGGCAATCACCGTGAAGTGGTTGGCCCCCGGCATGGCGCGCAGCTCAGAGCGGTTGCCCGCCGCCTGCCACGCCTGGTGATAGATCTCGGACTGACGGGCGAACTCGGACGTCTCGGCGCCACCCCAGGTAATCCAGAGCGGCGTCTTGCAGGGTCGCACCGAGAAGGCCGGTGAATTGCGGCGGATGATGCCGTCATCGAGTTGGATTTGCGGCTGCAGATAGCTAAAGCGCAGCGGTTCAATATCAAACAGGCCGCTAAAGGGGAGGGCGGCCACAAACGGGTCTTGCGGCAGGCCGTAGTCTTCGGCCCATTCGGTCTGCAAGGCCATGGCAGTCAGGTGGCCACCGGCGGAATGGCCGCCGATTGCCACCCTTGTCGGGTCGCCGCCGTAAAGCTGGATATTGCGCAACGTCCAGGCCAGGGCTGCGCGGGTCTGACGCACGATTTCGTCGATGGTGACGCGTGGGCACAGGGCGTAGTTGATCACCACGGTTGTGATGCCCTGTGCGTTCAGGCCGAGCGCCACACCACTGAATTCCTTGCTGGAAAGTGCCCGCCAATAGCCGCCGTGGATGAACACAAACACCGGGGCATTCGGCTGTTCGGCCGGAAAAATGTCCAGCGTCTCATCTCGTGTGGGGCCATAGGGCAGGTCCAGTGTGCAGGGCAGTTCCGCACGGGCACGTTTGGCAGTGGCCACAAAATGCTTGCCCGGTGCCGTCGGGTCGCTCAGGGCGAGGGACGGGTTGTATTGGGCGTCAAACTCGGCCTGAACTGAAAACTCGCGGTACAAGGGGCGCATAGACTGCTTTGCATCGCCCGGGATGGGCAGGTCTGCAGTCTAAGGGCTGCAAGCGCCTCTGCTGGCGCCTGCAGCGCGCAAATCAGTTCAGCAGGTAGGCGTTGGCCATGTCTTCGAAGTCTTCGGCGTCAATGGCGGCGTCAAACGCTGCCTGTGCGGCCAAGGCTTCCTTGGTGTAAGGGATCAGGGGTTTGTCCAGGGGGCGCAGCTTGTGGCGACGCAGGCCGCGCAGCTGCTGCGAACGTTCCATGGTTTGCAGGACCAACTCGGGCTCCATCATCAGGCTGAAGGGGTTGAGGTCGAGGGCAAGTTCTTTCATGGGGCTACTCCGGTTTATCAAGCACCGTCTTGTGACTTTGGCGCGTGAGTGAACTGTAGCTATGGCAGCGGTTTTCTGCAGTCGGCAAATGGCTGGAAAGCGTGTAGGGAAATGCCTTACACGCTGTTCCAAACTTAAAGGATGCGCGCTCTGACGCTCTTGCCCTTGACACTACCGGCATTGAGCTTGGCGCAGGCTTCTTTAGCCAGTTCGCGCGACACCGCTACAAAGGTGCAGAACTCGGTGACCTGGATCTTGCCGATCTGCTCGCGGGTGTAGGCCGGGCCGCCTTCTTCGCTGGTGAGCGCGCCCAGCACGTCGCCGGGGCGGATCTTTTCCTTGCGTCCGCCCAGAATCTGAAGGCAGGCCATGGGCGGCAGCAGGGGCTGGTTGCTCGATGGCACCAGCGCATCCAACGGGAACCAGACGGATGGCGCGTTCTGATACTGCTCAATCTTGCCGACCGAACCCATTTCGTTCATGGTCGCCAGGCTGAGCGCCAGGCCCGACTCACCGGCGCGCCCGGTGCGGCCCACGCGGTGCACATGCACCTCGGGGTCGGGCGTGATGTCCACATTGATTACGGCCTCGAGCTCCTTGATGTCCAGCCCGCGCGAGGCCACGTCGGTGGCCACCAGCACCGAGCAGCTGCGGTTGGCAAATTGCGCCAATACCTGGTCGCGCTCGCGCTGCTCCAGCTCGCCGTACAGGGCCAGGGCCGCAAAGCCCTGTTCCTGCAGCAGCGTCACCAGGTCCTTGCATTGCTGCTTGGTGTTGCAAAAGGCCAGGGTGCTGACCGGGCGGAAGTGGTTGAGCAACTGGGCCACGGTCTTCAGGCGCGTCATGCGCTCCACCTGGTAGAAGCGCTGCTCGATCTTATTGTCGGCCTTGGGTGCCGCCACGGTGATGCGCTGCGGTGCGCGCATGAACTGCTGAGACAGCTTCTCTATACCTTCGGGGTAGGTGGCGGAGAACAGCAGGGTCTGGCGCTCTTTGGGACATTGCTGGATGACCTTGGCGATGTCGTCAAAGAAGCCCATGTCCAGCATGCGGTCGGCCTCGTCGAGCACCAGGGTGTTCAGGCCTTCGAGCGTCAGGTAGCCACGTTCCAGGTGGTCCATGATGCGCCCTGGCGTGCCCACCACAATGTGCGCGCCATGCTCCAGCGAGGCGCGTTGGCCGCGCAGCGCAATGCCGCCACACAGGGTGACGACTTTGATGTTTTCTTCGGCGCGTGCAATGCGGCGGATCTCGGTGGTGACCTGGTCGGCCAGTTCACGCGTGGGGCACAGCACCAGGGCCTGCACGGCAAACCAGCGCGGGTTCAGCTTGGAGAGCAGGGGCAGGGCGAACGCAGCGGTCTTGCCGCTGCCGGTCTGGGCCTGCGCAATCAGGTCTTTACCTTCGAGTGCCAGGGGCAAGCTGGCGGCCTGGATCGGGGTCATGGAGGTATAGCCCAGCTGCTGCAGATTGGCCAGCATGGCCGGCGACAGCGCCAGTTGGGCGAAGTCGTTGGCGCCCATTGTTTCGGGGATGGGCGCGGAGGTGGTAGTTTCAGTCATGGGGCTATTATCGATGCCATGGTGTTGACCCCTACGAAGCAGAGACTTCTGTGCCCGCAGTGCACGCGACCACAAAGCACGTGCATTTGCCGCTGGGTGAGGCCACTCACTCAGCCGACGGAGGTTCTGATCCTGCAGCACCCTATGGAGGTGAACCATGCCAAGAACAGCGCGGGCCTGTTGCAGCTGAGCCTGCCGAACAGCAGCATTTTGGTGGGCGAAGTATTTGATGAGTCCGCCTTGCTTGTGGGTTTGCAAGAGCCCAAATACACGCTGCTGCTGTATCCGCGAAGTGACTACGTCGGGCATGCCGCATCGGCACCGCTGGATGCCGCGCAACTCACAGACCCATCCAAGGTTCGGCTGGTGGTGCTGGATGCCACTTGGCGCAAGAGCCGCAAGATGCTGCATCGGAGCCCCTGGTTGCAGGGCCTGCCGCGGCTGTCTTTGGACGCGTCGCTGGAGTCGCTTTACACCATTCGAAAGGCTCACAAGCCGGGCCAGTGCTCCACTCTGGAGGCCACCTGCGCGGCTCTGGCGCAATTGCAGGGCGACGCTTTGCGTTACGCGCCCTTGCTGCAGGCCTTCCAGGGTTTTGTGGCGCAACAGGCGGGCTACGCCGAAGCCAAGTCGCGGCCGTCTGCTGTGTGACGCGGTCTGCTTTAGGCCGCTGAGGCTGCGTCGGCACGACCAGCGTCCAAATGTCACCGCTTGAACATTCAGTCATACCGTCGCCGGGAAGCGCCTCTAGCATCCGTCATCCCATAACAAGAACGGCCGCTTCGACGGTCTCACCCGGTGACAAACCATGGAACTTCCTCACGCATTCACTGAGCTCGGGCTGAATCGGCAAGCCACGGCTTCCCAGGCCAAGGCGGCTTACCGTTCATTGGCCATGCGCTGGCATCCCGACCTCAGTTCCAGTCCGGATGCCGAGATCCGCATGAAGACCATCAACGTCGCCTATGAGGCGGTGTCGGCTCATCTGACGCTGCGGGAACAGGCGGCCGCCGCGGCCAAGCCCCAGCCTGCAGCATCGCGCCCCGCCACTGGGGCGGCCACGGCCAAGGGCGCCAGTACTGGCAGCGGCGTCAGCCCCGGCTTTTCAGAGTTTGACTGGCAGGCAGGCTTCACCGCCGCTGCGGGTGCCGGTGGCCGGTACGAGAAACCGGTGCAGCACACGGTGCAAGTCAGCCTGTTGGAGGCGGCGTTTGGCTGTGTCAAATGCATCCGGGGTAGCGCAACGGACGCCTGGTCGCTGTATGTGCGCATCCATGCCGGCACCGGCGATGGCGTGGAGGTCGCACCGGGTGATATCCGCATCTATGCCGCGGTACACGCGCTGCCGCGTGCCTTCAAGTTATCGGTGCAAATCGACAAACATCCTTTGTTTCAACTGGACCGGGAGCGGCTCTCGGTCAGCGTGCCGATAAGCATTTGGCGCTGGGTGCTGGGTGGGGAAATCACGGTGCCCACATTGGATGGCACGGCCCGGGTCCATCTGCCGCCGCGCGCCGGTGCCGTGCTGCTCAAGAACGAGGGCTGGCCGCAGTTCAAGCAGGCGCAGCATCGGGGCCCCCTGTTTGTGATGCCGCAGCGCTTGGCCCCGGATAAGCTGAGCGAATACGACAAGCGTTTGCTGCGGGCACTCGATGCGGGTGTGCGCTTGCCCGAAGTCGCTGGCTGGAATCAGCGCGTGCAGGCCTGGATGCAGTCCACCGCACAAGGCGTGGCTGTGGCTTAAGCCCTGCCTCCCTACAATGGCGTCACGCCATCTTTGGGCGCCTTCACGTACTGCGAAAGCACTTGTCCATGACCGCACTGCATATTTCCACTGCCTTTGATTCCGGCTCCGTTGAGGTGCTCAGTCTGGAGGACCCGCGCAATATCCGTCTGCATGTACGCCAGGACAGCGCGGCCGATTTCGCTCAGTGGTTTCACTTCAGCCTGCAGGGTGCTGCCGGTGTGCCGGTAGTGCTGAAGTTTCTCAACGCCGCCCAGTGCGCTTACCCCAAGGGCTGGGACGGCTATTCGGTGGTGGCCAGCCACGACCGGCAGAACTGGTTTCGCATAGACACCGACTACGACGGCCAGGTGCTGACGGCCCGCACCACGCCCGAGACCCAGTGCATCTACTTTGCTTATTTCGAGCCCTATTCGTGGGAGCAACATCTGGACCTGCTGGGCTCGGCCAGCGCCTCTCCCCATGTCACGCAGGAGTGTCTGGGCCTGAGTGGCCAGGGCCGTGACATGGCGATGTTGCGCGTGACCGATGCCACCAGTGCCACGCCCCTAGCCGAGAAAAAAAATATCTGGGTGATTGCCCGCCAGCATCCGGGTGAGAGCATGGCTGAGTGGTTTGTCGAGGGACTGCTGGAGCGCCTGCTGGATGGCAGTGATTCGGTGGCGCGCAGCCTGTTGCAGCACTGCGTGTTCCATGTGGTGCCAAACATGAATCCGGACGGCGCGGTGCTGGGCAATCTGCGTACCAATGCGGCCGGTGCCAATTTGAACCGCGAATGGATGGATGCCACGCCAGAGCGCGCGCCCGAGGTTTTTGTGGTGCGCCGCAAGATGCTGGACACCGGTGTGGACCTGTGCCTGGATGTGCACGGTGACGAAGGCCTGCCGTATAACTTTGTGGTGGGGTCAGAGGGTACAGTCGGCTACTCGCCGCGCATCGCCGAACTGGAGAGCCGGTTCAAGACCGCCTGGGCTTCCAGTTGCCCGGACTTCCAGGACGAGGTGAATTATGGCAGCTGCGCCCCCGGTGCAGCCAACCCCACCCTAGCCACCAACTGGATCGCCCAGCAATTTGGCTGCCTGGCCTTCACCATTGAAATGCCCTTCAAGGACAACGCCAATCTGCCCGACCCTGCGGTGGGCTGGAATGGCGAGCGCTCCCGTCAGCTGGGTGCCAGCGTGTTGCAGGCGCTGTGGGCCACCATATAAGCAACTGAATCCGGGGAGGCCAAAGAAAAGGCTCCCGAAGGAGCCTTTTTAACGCAGAGGCGATCGTCTCTGCATTCGTGGTGCGCTTGCGGCTTACACCAGTAGCGCATTTACCCGCTTGACGTAAGCGGCCGGGTCGGCCGGTAGACCGCCTTCGGCGAGCAGCGCCTGGTCAAACAGGATGTGGGCTAGGTCGTTGAAGTGCACCGAGCCGTCCAACTTTTTCACCAGAGGGTGTTGGGCGTTCACTTCCAGCACGGGCTTCACTTCCGGTGCGGTCTGACCCGCCTGCTTGAGCATGCGTGCCAGCTGCGTGCTCATGCCGTGGTCCTGAACCACCAAACAGGCCGGGCTGTCCACCAAGCGGGTGGTGACGCGCACGTCCTCGGCCTTGTCCTTCAGCGCTTCCTTGAGCTTGGCCAGCAGCGGCTTGAAGGTCTCGGCGGCTTCCTCTGCGGCCTTCTTCTCGGTCTCGTCCTGCAGCTTGCCCAGATCGACCGCGCCCTTGGCCACGCTTTGCAGCGGGGTCTCGTCAAAGTCGTTCAGATGGTTTAGCGCCCACTCGTCCACGCGGTCGGTCATCAACAGCACTTCGATGCCTTTTTTCTTAAAGACTTCAAGTTGCGGGCTGTTCTTGGCTGCGGCCAGGGTGTCGGCGGTAATGTAATAAATCGCCTCCTGGCCTTCCTTCATGCGCGCCTTGTAGTCGGCCAGAGACACGGTGACGCTGTCGCTCTGGGTGGATGCAAAGCGCAGCAGCTTGGCCAGTCGCTCCTTGTTGGCGAAGTCTTCGCCCAGACCTTCCTTGAGCACGGCACCAAACTCGGCATAGAACTTCGTGTACTTGCCGACGTTCTTTTCTGCGTCAGCCTTGTCTTCGGCGCTCAAGACGTCCGTCACGCCATCTGTGCCGGCGGTAGGCAACTTGTCGTTCTTGGCCAGGTCTTCCAGCATCGACAGTACGCGCTTGGTGCAACCCTCGCGGATGGCCTTGACGTCGCGGCTTTCCTGCAGCAGCTCGCGGCTGACATTGAGCGGCAGGTCGGCCGAATCTACCACGCCCTTGACAAAGCGCAGGTAGGTGGGCAGCAGGGCCTCGGCGTCGTCCATGATGAAGACGCGCTTCACATACAGCTTCAAGCCGCCCTTTTTGTCGCGGTTCCACAGGTCCATGGGCGCCTTGCCCGGGATATAGAGCAGCTGGGTGTACTCGGTGCTGCCTTCGACGCGGTTGTGCGTGTGGGCGAGTGGCGCTTCAAAGTCGTGGCTGATTTGTTTGTAGAAGTCGTCGTATTGCTCTTGCGTGATGTCCTTCTTGGCGCGGCTCCAGATGGCGTTGGCCTTGTTGACAGTTTCCCACTCACCGGTCTTGACCATGGCGCCGGGTTGGCGGCCGCCATTCTCGTCGCCATGGGTGAGCAGCTCGCCGTCCTTCCACTCTTCCTTCTCCATCTGGATGGGCAGGCTGATGTGGTCGGAGTACTTGTTGATGATGCCCTTGACCTTCCAGCTTTGGGTGTAGTCCATGGCATCCTCGCGCAGGTGCAGGATGACGCTGGTGCCACGCTCTGCGCGCTCCATGCTTTCCACCTCAAACGCGCCACCGCTGGCGCCGCCGTCGCTGACCCAGCGCACACCTTCTGCTGTGGACAAGCCGGCACGGCGCGATTCCACGGTGATCTTGTCGGCGACGATAAAGCCGGAGTAAAAGCCCACGCCGAACTGGCCGATCAGCTGCGAGTCGGCCTTCTGGTCGCCGCTCAGCTTGGAGACAAAGTCCTTGGTGCCGCTCTTGGCGATGGTGCCCAGGTTGTCAATCGCTTCCTGTTGCGACAGGCCAATGCCGTTGTCGGTGATGGTCAGCGTGCGGGCTTCCTTGTCCAGCACCACGCGCACCTTGAGCTCGGAGTCGGTCTCGTACAGGCCGCTGTTGTTGATGGCCTCAAAGCGCAGCTTGTCGCAGGCGTCGGAGGCGTTGGAGATCAGCTCCCGCAGGAAAATCTCTTTGTTGGAGTACAGCGAATGGGTGACCAGGTGCAGCAGTTGTGCGACTTCGGCCTGGAAGGAAAGGGTTTGCTTGCTCATAGGTTCAATAAAGGTCTAAAACAATGGATTTTGGATGGCTTGAGGCCTTACGGCCGAGACACAAGCTAACTAGGGGCGAATCAGTGGAATTCAAGAGTTCACCGCGATGCGCAATTTCATGCAAAATAGCGGCGTGGCCACCACCCCTGAAAAATCCCCGCCCGCTGATGACAATCCGCTGCCTCGGATAGATCATGATTTTTTCCTGGATCCGCTGCCGGTTCCCCATGCTACCGAAAGCAATACCGATACCGCTTGGGGCCTCTGGGAGCACACCTTGCGCACCTATGAAGAGGAAGCGCGGGAAGATCGAGAGGAACCCAGGCATACCGAGTTCGCCGACACCGTGCCCTTTGACATTCAGGCCTTGCCCAAGAAGCCCTAGAATTTTTCTTGCGGCTGCAGGTAACGCCACTGGCCTACCGGCAGATTGCCCAGCATGATGCGACCAATGCGCACGCGTTTCAGGCCCACTACCTTCAGGCCCACCTGCTCGCACATGCGCCGAATCTGGCGCTTCTTGCCCTCTGTCAGCACAAAGCGTAGCTGCTCGGGGTTTTGCCATTCCACGGTGGCGGGCTTGAGGGCCTGGCCGTCCAGGCTCAGGCCATGGCGCAGCAGGGCCAGCATGCTTTTTGGGAACACCGACTGCACATCGCTGCTGACGGGGTCGTCATCGTCAATGCGGCTAAGCTGGGTGGGGGCTGCAGCGTAGGTTGCGGCGGTCGATCCTTCGGCGGCGGTGTTGGCGTGGCCGGTAAAGACCACGCGCACCAGGTATTCCTTTTCCATCACCGCGTCTTCGCCAATCAGCTGGCGTGCCACCCGGCCGTCCTGCGTCAGCACCAAGAGGCCGGTGGAGTCAATGTCCAGGCGACCGGCAGGAACCAGGCTCTTGAGCTGGCTTCCATGGAAGAAGAAGCGGGCATTGTCGTCCTGCCAGCGGTTTTGCGGCTGCACCAGGGTGATGGCGGGCTGGTGCCCGTCCTCGGCCTGGCCGCTGACCAGTCCTATGGGTTTGTTGATCAGGATGGTGACCTGGTTGGCCTGCTGGCCCTTGGCCTGTTTATCGATCTCGATGCGCACATCGGGCGTGACCTGCATGCCCATTTCCGCCACGCGGCCATTCACCTTGACCCAGCCCTTGGCAATCCATTCATCGGCTTCTCGGCGCGATGCCAGGCCGAGCTCTGCCATACGCTTGTTTAGGCGTAGCGTGCCGTTGGGGCCTATGGCTGCCGTGTTGGATTGCCCCGCCGGAAGCGCTGCGCGCCCTGGAGGGGGTGCGGCGCGGCGGAAAATAGGGGGGGCTTTGGGTTCTGTCATGGGCTCGCGGGTAATACGGTTGCGGCCCATTTTAGAGCGCGCAGCTCGCGATCACACCAGCAAGCCCCGGTCAGCCTTATTTCATCGCGCAGGTGTTGATGCCCAGCACGGTGTACAGCGGGCACCAGCCAATGGCGCCGGTCAGCAGGGGAACCACGCCGATCCAACCCCAGATGCCTATGGTGTGGGTGAATGTAAGTGCCAGCAGCAGTACGCCGACAGCCACGCGCAGTGCGCGATCGATCATGCCTTCATTGGTTTTCATCAGAGATCCTTTTCATTAAGAGTGGTAGATGGCGCTATTGGACTGGGCTCGGCCATCTTTGTCTGTGACTTGTGTCACACGCCATCGTGCTAAGACCTTCAGCCGTGAGCAACCGCCCGCAAGGCCCGGCTGTCGCGGATCAGGATGTTCTCGCGCGCCAACTCGACCCAGCCCTCGCGCTCGAAGCGGCGCAACAGGCGCGACACCATTTCGCGCACCGTGCCCAGCTCGTTGGCCAGTTGCTGGTGCGTCAGCGCCAGGTTCTGGCCACGGCCCAGCAGGGTGGCGGCCAGACGCTGATCCAGACGCTGAAACGCCACGGCGTCTATCAGCCCGGTCAGGTCGGCCATGCGCTCGGCAAAAAGCCCAAGCACATCATTGCGAAATACCGGGGTTTCCAGCCACTGGACAAAGACCGAGGGCGTGATCATCAGCAGGCTGGTCGGCTTGGTGCTGATGCCCTGCGCCGAGACCGGTGCGCTGCGAAACAGGCTGGCACTGGATACCAGACAGAGTTCGCCAGGAACCACCCGGTACAGCTCCAGCGAGCGCCCATCACTCGAGTGCCGTGACACCTTGATTTCACCCGTCAGCACCAGCGGAAAGCCCTGGCAGGCGGAGTTTGCATGGAACAAAATGGTGTTTGCCGCCACGCTGACCGGTTCTGCTGCTGGCCCCAAAGCGCGCAGACTGGGAACCACATGCGCCAAAGCGGGGTAGAGCGCTACCGGATCCGTGTTCATGGCTGCAGTGTAGTCTCAGTTTGGCGCTGGAAGACTTGGGAACGCAATGCCTGCAAATCGAGTATGCGCAGGCCACCGTATTCCACCCGTATCGAACCACGCTCGGCCAGCGTGGTGAGGGCCTCATTGACGCGCTGGCGCGACAGGCCCACCAGATAGGCCAGCTCCTGCTGGGTGATGCGCAGCACCTCGCCCACGCCAGGGTAGAGCGTGGGGTTGAACAGGGAGGCCAGGCTGCGCGCCACACGGATATCGGGGTTGTTCATGCGGTCAATCTCGCGCGCCGCAATGAACTGGCCCAGTCGTTCGTTGAGCTGGTTCATGACAAAGCGGTTGAAGCCAATGGAGTGATCCAGCAGCCAGTGGAAGGTGTCCACATGCAGGCCGGCCACCAGGCTTTTGCGTAGCGGCTGGATGTGGTAGCGGTAGACCTCGCGCTTGAGTGCCGTGCCCTCGCCAAACCAGCCACCGGGCGGCACTCCGGTAAAGGTCATGGTCTGGCCCTCGGCGTTGTCGGTGCTCATTTTTAAGAGGCCATCTACTACGCCAAACCAGTAGGTAACGGGCCTGCCCATGCGGCAGACAAACTCGCCGATGTGCGCTTCACTGATGCGCAAATCGTCCACTGCGCGCTGGCGCTCTTCACGGCTGAGCAGGCGCAACCAGGGTATGGCGTCGAGTTCCGGTTCGGTGAGCGGACGCCTGCGCTGGTGCAGAGAATTGTCAGAAGTCATATGCAGGTGGCTGTACACGTAAGGTGGCGATAAGTGAAGGGAAAACACCTACCAAGAAGTGAGCAAATTGTCGTCCGAATGACAACATAACGTCAATGGCGGCTGAATAATCGGAGCCATTCGAATGGCTCGCGCATTGGCGACGGGCAGACCCGAGGATCTGGAATGCGAACGACTTTTCCGCAACTACTGCTTCAACATGCCGCGCAGCGTCCGCAGGCCAGCGCCATGCGTGAGAAGGAATACGGCATCTGGCAGACGCTGAGCTGGTCCGCCCTGGCGACCATGGTGGCCGAGCTGGCCGCCGGTCTGCATCAGGCTGGCTTGCGCCAGGGCGACCACATGATCGTGATCGGTGCCAACCGCCCGCGCCTCTACGCCACCATGCTGGCTGTGCAGTCCCTGGGCGCCGTGCCGATTCCGCTCTACCAGGACGCGGCCGCCGCCGAATGCGTATTCCCTATCAACAACGCCGAAGTCAGCTTTGCCTTCGCCGAAGACCAGGAGCAGGTCGACAAGCTGCTGGAAATTCGCGAACAGTGCCCGCAACTGGCGCGCATTTACTTTGACGACCCGCGCGGTCTGCGCAAGTACGAGGAGCCTGGCCTGGCCTCGCTGGACGAGTTGCAGGCGCGCGGTAAGGCCTTTGCCGCCCTGCACACCGACTTCTTCGCGGAAGAAGTGGCCAAGGTTCAGCCCGACGACGTGGCCGCCATGTTCTTCACCTCCGGCACCACCGGCAACCCCAAGGGCGTGGTGCATACGCACGACTCGCTTTTGAACCGGGCCCGCGCCGGCGCCGATTTTGACAAGCTCACCAGCTCCGAAGAAGTGCTGGCCTATCTGCCACCGGCCTGGATCGGTCAGAACATCTTTTCTTATGCACAGTGGCTGGCCTGCGGCTATATGGTGAACTGCCCCGAGTCGGCCGCCACCGCCACCATCGACCTGAAAGAGATCGGCCCGACCTATTACTTTGCACCGCCCCGCGTGTTTGAAGGCCTGCTGACCAGCGTGATGATCCGCATGGAAGACGCGGGCACCATCAAACGCAAGATGTTCCACGCATTCATGGCCGTGGCTAACCGGGTCGGCCCGGCGTTGATGAACGGCGAGGCCGTGGGTCCATTGGACAAACTGCTCTATGCGCTTGGCAATTTGTGCGTCTACGGCCCGCTGCGCAATACCCTGGGCTTTAGCCGGGTGCGCGTGGCCTACACGGCGGGCGAGGCGATTGGCCCGGACCTGTTCAGCTTTTACCGAGCCATTGGCATCAACATCAAGCAGCTCTACGGCTCCACCGAGACGGCCGTTTTTGTCTGTCTGCAGCCCGATACCGAGGCACGCGCCGATACCGTGGGTGTGCCCTGCGCCGGTGTGGAAATCAAGGTTGCCGACAACGGCGAAATCCTGGTCAAGTCGCCCGGCCTGTTCAAGGAGTACTACAAGAACCCCACCGCCACCGCCGAGGTTTTGTCTGCGGATGGCTGGTACCACACCAGCGATGCCGGCTTTATCGATGCCCACGGCCATCTGAAGATCATCGACCGCGTGAAAGACGTGGGCCGCATTCAGGGAGGTGACTTTGATGGCGCCATGTTCGCGCCCAAGTATGTGGAGAACAAGCTCAAGTTCTTCCAGCACATCAAGGAGGTCGTGGCCTATGGCGACGGTCGCGAAAAGGTTTGCGTGTTCATCAATATCGACTTCGACGCCGTGGGCAACTGGGCTGAGCGCCGCAATCTGCCCTATGCCGGTTACACCGATCTGGCGCAAAAGCCCGAGGTGTATCAGTTGATCAAGGAATGCGTGGAAAAGGTCAATGCCGATTTGAGCGTGGACAAGCTGTTGGCTGGTAGCCAGGTTAGCCGCTTCCTGATTCTGCACAAGGAACTCGACGCCGATGACGGTGAACTCACCCGCACCAACAAGGTCCGGCGTGGCTTTATTGCCGACAAATACAGCGCCCTGGTGGACGCTCTGTATGCCGGTAAGACTAGCCAGTTCATCGAGACCGTGGTGAAGTTTGAAGATGGCCGCACCGGCAGCGTCAGCGCAACCCTGCGTCTGGAAGATAGTAAGATTTTTGCCCCCGTGAGGGCTGCAGCATGACCAAAAAAATCGGTGACGTCATTCTCGATGTCAAAAATATCTCTTTAAGTTTCGGTGGTGTGAAGGCCCTGACGGACATCTCGTTCAACGTCAAGGAACACGAAATTCGCGCCATCATCGGGCCCAACGGTGCCGGCAAAAGCTCCATGCTGAACTGCATCAATGGCGTCTACCGCCCGCAGGTCGGCTCGATCACCTTCCGTGGCCAGACCTTTGGCCATATGGACAGCCACCAGGTGGCCAGCATGGGAATCGGACGCACCTTCCAGAACCTGGCGCTGTTCAAGGGCATGAGTGTGCTGGACAACATCATGTCCGGGCGCAACCTCAAGATCAAAAGCGGCATCCTGATGCAGGCGCTGCGTCTCGGGCCCGCCGAGCGCGAGGAAATCAGGCACCGTGAGGCGGTGGAACGCATCATCGACTTCCTGGAAATCCAGGCCTTTCGCAAGACCCCGGTGGGCCAACTGCCCTACGGCCTGCAAAAGCGCGTCGACCTGGGCCGCGCCCTGGCCATGGAGCCGCAGGTGCTGTTGCTGGACGAGCCCATGGCCGGCATGAACGTCGAAGAAAAGCAGGACATGTGCCGCTTTGTGCTGGACGTGAACGACGAGTTCGGAACCACCGTGGTGCTGATCGAGCACGACATGGGCGTGGTGATGGATATCTCCGACCGCGTGGTGGTGCTGGACTACGGCAAGAAGATCGGCGACGGCACGCCCGACGAAGTACGCAACAACGAAGACGTGATCAGTGCTTACCTTGGCACTTCACACTAAGGAAACAGACCATGGCTTTTTTCCTTGAAACCTTACTCGGCGGCCTGATGGCCGGCATGCTGTATTCGCTGGTGGCGCTGGGCTTTGTGCTGATTTACAAGGCCAGCGGCGTCTTCAACTTCGCGCAGGGCGCCATGGTGCTGTTCGCGGCCCTGGCCATGGCGCGGTTTTCGGAATGGATTCCGCTGCTGGGCATCACGGACTTCTTTCTCGTGAACGCGCTGGCCTTTATTGGCGCCGGCGTGGTGATGTTTGTGGTGGCCTGGATCATTGAGCGCCTGGTGCTGCGCCATCTGGTGAACCAGGAAGGCACGACGCTCTTGATGGCTACGTTGGGAATCACCTACTTCTTGGAAGGCCTGGGCCAGTCGATGTTTGGCAGCAGCATATACAAGATTGACATCGGCATGCCCAAAGACCCGGTGATGATTCTGGAAAGCACCTTCCAGGGCGGCATTCTGATCAACAAGGAAGACTTTTACGCCGCCATCATCGCCGCCTCCCTGGTGGCTCTGCTTAGCCTGTTCTTCCAGAAGACCGGTACCGGTCGCGCCCTGCGCGCTGTTGCCGACGACCACCAGGCGGCGCAAAGCATTGGCATTCCGCTGAACCGCATCTGGGTCATTGTCTGGTGTGTAGCCGGTGTGGTGGCGCTGGTGGCCGGGATGATCTGGGGCAGCAAGCTGGGGGTGCAGTTTTCGCTGACCACCGTGGCCCTGCGTGCCCTGCCGGTGGTGATTCTGGGCGGCCTGACCTCGGTGCCCGGCGCCATTGTGGGCGGCCTGATCATCGGCGTCGGTGAGAAGCTGTCCGAGGTCTATTTGGGGCCGTTTGTCGGGGGCGGTATCGAGATCTGGTTTGCCTATGTGCTGGCGCTGGGCTTCCTCTTGATTCGTCCGCAAGGACTGTTCGGCGAAAAAATAATTGACCGCGTATGAAATATGCAAGCAATTATTTTTCAGAGAAGACTCACTTTGCGCAGCAAAGTTATGTCGGAGCTACAAGATCATTGACCGCGTTTAAGAGATAACAAAATGTTCTACAGAGAAAACGGCCAATTCAAGACCACGTACCGCGCGGACCAGCAGATCCTGCCTATCCTGCAGGACCGCATCGCCATGCTCTTGCTGTTGGTGGTGGGTTTCGCTATCGTGCCCATGCTGGCCAGCGACTACATCTTTCGCGCCATTCTGATTCCCTTCCTGATCTTTTCGCTGGCGGCCATTGGCGTGAATATTCTGGTCGGTTACTGCGGCCAGATCTCGTTGGGCTCGGGCGCCTTCATGGCGGTGGGTGCCTACGCGGCCTACAACTTCTTTGTCCGCATTGACGGCATGCCGCTGGTGCTGGCACTGATTCTGGGTGGCGTCTGCGCCATGCTTTTTGGCATGTTGTTTGGTTTGCCCAGCCTGCGCGTCAAGGGCCTGTACCTGGCGGTGGCCACGCTGGCGGCGCAATTCTTTGCCGACTGGCTGTTCCTGCGCGTGCAGTGGTTTACCAACAATTCGTCTTCCGGTTCGGTATCGGTCAACAACCTGCAGGTGTTTGGCTTTTCTCTGGAAAGCCCGGCTGCCAAGTACTGGTTCTGTCTGGTGTTGCTGGCAGTGATTGCGCTCTTGGCCAAGAATCTGGTGCGCGGCGCCGTGGGTCGCGAGTGGATGGCGATTCGCGATATGGACGTGGCCGCGGCCGTGATTGGCATTCGCCCGATGTACGCCAAGCTCAGCGCCTTTGCAGTGAGCTCCTTCATCGTCGGCGTGGCGGGCGGCCTATGGGCCTTCATTTACCTGGGTGCCTGGGAGCCTGCTGCCTTCTCGGTGGACCAGTCCTTCAAGCTGCTGTTCATGGTGATCATCGGCGGCATGGGCTCCATCATGGGCAGTTTTTTTGGCGCCGCCTTCATTGTGGTGCTGCCGATTGCGCTGAACCTGTTTTTGCCGGCCTTCACCAGTTTGTTCGGCTTCGAGATTTCCACCGCCAGTGTCTCGCATGCCGAGCTGATGGTGTTCGGCGGCTTGATTGTGTGGTTCCTGATTGTGGAGCCCCATGGCCTGGCCAAGCTCTGGGCGGTGGCCAAGCAGAAGCTGCGCCTGTGGCCTTTCCCTCACTAGTTAGACCCGTCCAACTGCATTGATTTCCCCTGTGCTTCAACAAACCAACTTTAGGAGAGACATATGAAGCTTTATTCCCTCGCCGCCCTCGTGGTGGCTGTGGCCTCCAGCCTGGCCGCGCCCAGCGCCTTTGCCCAGGCCAAGGAACAGTTCTTCCCGCTGCTGTCTTACCGCACCGGTCCTTACGCGCCCAACGGCGTGCCATGGGCCAACGGCAAGCAGGACTACATAAAAATGATCAACGCCCGAGATGGCGGTGTGAATGGTGTCAAGCTGACCTATGAAGAGTGCGAAACTGGCTACGCCACCGACCGCGGCGTGGAGTGCTACGAGCGCCTCAAGAGCCGTCCCGGCGTGGCCCTGTTTGACCCGCAAGCCACCGGCATCACCTTCGCCCTGACCGAAAAAGTGGTCAACGACAAGGTGGCTCTCGTCACCCTGGGTTACGGCTTGTCCGTGGCGCAGGACGGCCAGGCTTTCAAGTGGAATTTTCCGTTGATGGGCAGCTACTGGACCGGCGCCGACATTCTGATACAGCACCTGGGCAAGAAGGAAGGCGGCCTGGACAAACTCAAGGGCAAGAAGATCACGCTCGTCTACCACGACAGTCCGTTCGGAAAAGAGCCGATCCCGTTGCTGCAGGAACGCGCACGTCAACTCGGCTTTGAGCTGTCCATGATTCCCGTGACCGCACCCGGCGTGGACCAGAAGTCTGCCTGGCTGCAGGTGCGTCAGAACCGCCCCGACTATGTGCTGCTGTGGGGCTGGGGAGTGATGAATTCCACCGCACTGAAAGAGGCGCAGGCCACCGGCTATCCGCGCGACAAGATGTATGGCGTGTGGTGGGCCGGTGCCGAGCCGGACGTGAAGGACGTGGGCGAGGGCGCCAAGGGCTATAACGCGCTGGCACTTAATACCGCCGGTACCCAGCCCAAGGTGATCCAGGACATTCTGAAGCTGGTACACGACAAGGGCCAGGGCACCGGACCCAAGGACGAAGTGGGCTCCGTGCTCTATACCCGCGGCGTGATCATCCAGGCGCTCAGCATCGAGGCCGTGCGCCGTGCCCAGGAGCGCTTTGGCAAGGGCAAGGTCATGACCGGCGAGCAGGTGCGTTGGGGCCTTGAAAACCTGGCGCTCGATGACAAGAAGCTGGCCGCGCTGGGTCTGACCGGCGTGATCCGCCCGGTCAGCACCAGCTGTGCCGACCATATGGGCTCCAGCTGGGCCCGCGTGGAAACCTGGGACGGCGCCAAGTGGAATGTGGGTGCCGACTGGTACCAGGCCGATGAGCAGATTCTCAAGCCCATGGTCAAGGCCGGTGCCGACAAGTACCTGGCCGACAAGAAGCTGAGCCGTCGCGCTCCTACGGATTGTCAGAGCTAGTAAAACCTTGGTGGCCCGCAAGGGCCGCCAATTGAAATAGTCCCTAGGTGGGTCTGGTCTCTATGGAAACTTGCGCTATGAGTGAACCCAAAAATATTGTTTTGAACGTCAATGGCATCGAGGTCATTTACAACCATGTGATCTTGGTGCTCAAGGGTGTGTCCCTGCAGGTGCCGGAGGGCGGCATTGTGGCCATCCTGGGGGGCAATGGCGCGGGTAAGACGACCACCTTGCGTGCCATCTCCAACCTGCTGGCAGGAGAGCGCGGCGAGGTCACCAAGGGCTCGATCGAGCTGCGCGGCGAGCGCATCGAAAACCTCTCTCCCGCCGACCTAGTCAAGCGTGGCGTGGTGCAGGTGATGGAGGGGCGGCACTGCTTTGCCCACCTGACGATCGAGGAAAACCTGTTGACCGGCGGCTATACGCGAAAGAGCGCGGCCGAGATCGCCGCCAACCTGGAAAAGGTCTACAACTATTTCCCTCGTTTGAAAACACGGCGCAGCAGCCAGGCCGCCTACACCTCGGGTGGCGAGCAGCAGATGTGTGCCATCGGACGCGCCCTGATGACCAATCCGAACATGGTGCTGCTGGACGAGCCCTCCATGGGCCTGGCGCCGCAGATTGTGGAAGAGGTGTTCGAGATCGTGAAGGACCTCAACGCCAAGGAAAAAGTCACCTTCCTGCTGGCCGAGCAGAACACCAATATGGCGCTGAAGTACGCCGACTACGGCTACATCATGGAGTCCGGGCGCGTGGTGATGGACGGCGCCGCATCCGATCTGCGCAGCAACGAGGACGTCAAGGAGTTTTACCTGGGCGTGGGCGGTGGCGAGCGCAAGAGCTTTAAAGATGTGAAGAGTTACAAGCGCCGAAAGCGCTGGTTGGCCTAAGGAGCACCGCATGAATAAGTACTTTGATGCGTTGGAAGCGCGGGCGCCCGCTGAGCGCGAAGCGGCCTTGCTGGCGGCTTTGCCCAGACACATAGCGCACGCCAAGCAGTCTTCGCCGGCCTTCGCCGCCCTGCTGGCCGACGTGAACCCGGCCGAAATTACCAGTCGCTCCGCGCTGGCTCAACTTCCCGTGATCCGCAAGTCGGAATTGCAGGAGCGCCAGCAGGCGGCGCGGGCAGCCGGTGGCAATGTGTTTGGCGGCTTTAGCGCCATCGGTTTTGGCGCTTCCATGCCGCGCGTGTTTGCCAGCCCCGGCCCGATTTACGAGCCCGAAGGCACGGCCAAGGATTACTGGCGCATGGCGCGGGCGATTTTTGCTGCGGGCTTTCGGCCCGGTGAACTGATCCACAACTCCTTTAGCTACCACTTTGTGCCGGCCGGCTCGATGATGGAAACCGGAGCGCACGCCATGGGCTGCACGGTGTTTCCCGGCGGCACCGGCCAGACCGAGCAGCAGGTGCAGGCCATGCGCGAGCTGGCACCTGCGGGCTATATCGGCACGCCCAGCTTTCTGAAAATCATTGTCGAAAAGGCCGAAGAACTGGGGCTGAGCTTGCCCAGCGTGCAGAAGGCCATGTTTGGTGGCGAGGCCTATCCGCCCTCTCTACGCGATTGGTTCACGGCCCATGGCATCGCCGGTTACCAGTGCTATGCGACGGCTGACCTGGGACTGATTGCCTATGAGACCGAGGCGCGCGAGGGCCTGGTGCTGGACGAGGGCGTGATCGTGGAAATTGTGCGGCCCGGCACCGGCGACCCGGTTGCCGAGGGTGAAGTGGGTGAGCTGGTGGTGACCACGCTGAACCCGGACTACCCGCTCATCCGCTTTGGCACCGGCGACCTGTCTGCCGTGCTGCCTGGCAACTGCCCCACCGGACGCACCAATACCCGCATCAAGGGCTGGATGGGGCGCGCCGACCAGACCACCAAGATCCGTGGCATGTTCGTGCATCCCAAGCAGGTGGACGAAGTGGTCAAGCGTTTTTCGGAGCTGAGCCGGGCGCGTCTGGTGGTCAGCGGCGAGATGGCCAATGACGTGATGACGCTCAAGGTGGAGGTGGCTGCCCCCGCAGAGGGCCTGGCGGCGCGCATTGGCGAGGCCGTCCGTGACGTCACCAAGCTGCGGGCTCGGGTCGAAGTGCTGACGCCCGGCGCCTTGCCCAACGATGGCAAGGTGATTGACGACATCCGCTCCTATAAATAGTCATGGGGCTAGACCCCCCAGACGATTTCCTTGTTTTCCTTCTGGCTGCGCTTGATCATCTCGATAAAGGGCACGGCGCGCTGGCGCAGCGAGATGCCCTCAAAGCGCGGTGGGGTTTCGCCCTTGTCTTGCGCTTCCTTGACGATCTGGGCGCGATGGTCTTCGTCGCGCTGAATGGCGGCCTGCAGTTTTTCAATCGCTTCTGGCATATGCTCGGGTAGCAGAATCCCCTGGGCTTGTGAGGCCGCGTCGGTGCGTCCCAGAATGGCCAGGATCTGGCGGCCGTTGGGCTCCAGCATGATCAGGTCGCCAGCGGCGCGGGATTTGAATTTGTACATGGCAATCAAGGAATGGGGCAATGGCGAATCTACACATCGTACGGGAGCATCATCTGGGCTTGGCTGCCGCACGCAAGATAGCCTACGCCTGGGCCGAACAGGTAGAGGCCGAGTTTGGCATGGAATGCATCTATGAAGAGGGCAAGGCCGAAGACCAGGTGACTTTTACCCGTTCCGGCGTAAACGGCACGCTACAGGTCAATAAGACCGGTTTCACGCTTGAGGCCAAACTGGGTTTCCTGCTGGGCACTTTCAAGGACAAGATCGAGGCCGAGATCGTGAAGAACCTGGATGGCTTGCTCGCATCCCAGCCCAAAAAATCTCCAGCAAAAAAGTAGGCGCGCAATCAGCTCAGCGACTCAATCAGGTCAATGTACTGCTGCATTGCGGCTTCTGCGTCCGTGCCCTTGAAGCTATCCCAGGCCTCCCACTTGGCGCGGCCCACCATATCGGAAAAACCGGGTTTCTTTTCGCTGTTGTCGCCCACTGTCGCCTGTTTGTACAGCCCGTAAATCTTGAGCAAGGTGCTGTTGTCTGGGCGCTCGGTCAGCGATTTGGAGTTGGCAACAGCGGTTTCGAATGGGGCTTGCAGAGTGGACATGGAATTCTCCGGTCGGATGTGGGTGTTGCCAAGCATGGCTTGCCAGACCACGGGGTTCAGTGTTTACCCTGTATCTTACGGTGCCTTATGCCCGCAAGATAAGCCAGGCTTTCGGTGACGGCGTTCCGACGAAGGTCCGATAGCCTATTTGGAGACACCATGGTTACCCGCAAGCACAGCCCCGTCCACCCGTCCAGCCACTCCATCGCCGACGCAGTGGCTGGTACGCTGGGCCTCTCTGGCGAGCGCATGAGCAAGGTGGACCGGGCCTGTCTGCGCATGGATTCGCCCCATAACCTGATGATGATTGTGGGCGTCTGGATCATCAAGCCCGGCATTCCCTACGCCGCGCTGGCGGCGCGTCTGCAGCAGCGCATGACGAAGTACCCGCGCTTTGTGCAGTGCGTGGTCGAGGGCGCGGCTGGTGCCACTTGGGTTCAAGACGCGGCATTTGACATCGCCCATCACCTGGTGTTGGAAAAGTTGCCTCGGACGCGCAAGCTCGATCCGCAACAGGCCCTGCAGCAAAGGTTGGCCGAACTCTGCCTGCTGCCTTTGGATCGCCAGCACCCGCTGTGGCAATTCCATCTGGTGGAGCATTACAAGGGTGGCTCAGTGCTGATTGTGCGTATTCACCACTGCATTGCCGATGGCATGGCGCTGATTTCGGTGATCCAGTCGCTGGTGGACGGTGGCTCCCCGCCACCGCCTGGGCTGGAGCGGCCACATGGTATCGAGGAATGGCTGGGCCAGGCGCTGCTCAAACCCCTGACCCAGTTTGCCGTCAAGACCCTGGAAGCGGCGGGCGAGGGTGTGGCCCGGTCGCTGCATCTGTTACAAGATGGTTCTGAGGAGAAGGGCATTGCTGGCTCGGTGGATGTGGCCAAGACGGCCTACCAGGTGGTCAGTGATCTGGCGGCCTTGGCGCTGATGCCCGATGACTCCGCCACCGGGCTCAAGGGCCAGCCCGGCCATCACAAGCGGGTGTCCTGGTGCCGGCCCCTGCCGCTGGTGGAGGTCAAGGCAGTGGGACGGGCGCTCAACTGCTCGATCAACGATGTGCTTCTGAGTTGTGTGGCAGGTGCCATTGGCGCCTACCTGCGGGCCGAGGGCGAAAGCATTGAGGGCAAGCGCATACGCGCCATGGTGCCGGTGAATCTGCGCCCGCCCGAGCAGGTCTACACGCTGGGCAACCAGTTTGGCCTGGCACCGCTGGTGCTGCCGATTGGTCTGGAAAATCCGGTGGAGCGGGTGTATGCGGTGCGCCAGGGCATGGACGAACTCAAGTCCAGCATGCAGCCGCTGCTGACCTTTGCCCTGCTGGCAGTGGCGGGCCTGCTGGTCAAGCCAGCGCAGGACGCCATGCTCAGCCTCTTTTCCAGGAAGACCACGGCGGTGATGACCAATGTGCCGGGGCCGCTCACCAAGCTCAAGCTATGTGGCTCAACCATCGAAGAAGCCCTGTTCTGGGTGCCACAAAGCGGCAGCGTGGGCCTGGGGGTTTCTATCTTGAGCTATGGCGGCGGCGTGCAGTTTGGCGTGCTGTCGGACGCCACGCTGTGCCCGGACCCGCAAAAAATCATTGACCAGTTTGAGCCCGAGTTTGCCAAGCTGTCGCTGCTGACGTTGATGCTGCCCTGGGGTCGTGATCCGGGCTAATCCCGCTTGGGGCCCGGAGCGGGCTGGGCCTTAATTGTTCAGCCCGATCTTGGCCAGCGCAATGTGCAGGTGTTCCTGGGCGTCGGCCGCCTTCAGGGATGCGGCCTGTTCAAGCAACGCGCTGGCCTCCAGCTGGCGCGCATCGCCCTCCAGAATCAGCAAGGCCGTGGCGTAGTCCACCAAGCCTAGGGGCGAGCGCGGCAGCAGCGCAAAGCCTTGTTCGAACATCTGCAGGCTCACGTCCTTCTTGGCACCATACGCCATGAGGGCAATCAGCGCTCCGACCTTGTCGATGATTTCGGCATGGAATGAGCCCAGCGCGAAATGGGCGTCGGCGTGCTGGGGCTGCAATGCAATCGCGGTTTCCAGTGCGGTCTTGATCCGGCTACCTATGCCGGCGGCCAGGGCCTTGGCCACGCTGATGCCCTGGCTGTAGCGGTCCAGTGAATAGGCCAGCAGATAGTGGGCATTGGGATTGTCGGGCTCAGACTCGGTTTGCTGGGCAGCGCGTTGCGCCACCTCTTGGTACAGGGCCAGGCGTTCACTTTCCTGGGGTTCCAGCTGGCTGGCGTAAATGCAGGCAGCCTTGTTCGCCAGCGTGATGCCGTCGCTGCCGAGTCGCCGTCCGGCACGGTAGGCTTCCTCAAAGTGGCCGTTGTGGAAAAAAGCCCATGCCTCCAACAAGTCGACCCGCTCGGGCAGAGCCTCTTGGTCACTGGCATGCAACCGGGCCCAATGGCCTTTGACGCCCTTGCCGTCAAAGGCAAAGTGTCCGGCGGGAGCAAAGCGGGTCCAGCGTGCCATGCGCGTTCTAGTCGGCAATCGGCGTCTGGTAGGCGCCCACCAGGCTGAGCAGATGCGTGCGTTGCCCGGCGTCCAGATACGGCATCAGCAGATTCAGTACATGGTGTGCACCGCGCAGCAGGGCGGCCTGTGCACTTTCAGGCTCCAGTGCCCGGCGCGGGTCGCGCACATATTCAAAACTTAGCCAGTAGGTCAGCACCACCACCATGCTGGTAGCAGTGGGCTCCATTTCGCGCGCATCCATGCGGATGGCCCCACAGCGGGTCATGCTGGCCAACATGGCCTTGACCGAGCGTGCCTTGTTTTTGAGCACTAGTTGAAAATGGGTTTCCAGGCGGCGGTTTTTGCTCAGCAGGTCGTTCAAGTCGCGGTACAGAAAGCGGTATTGCCAGATCAATTCAAACAGGCTGTGCATGAAGAACCAGGCGTCTTCGACGTCGCGCACGTTGTCGCTGGCGTTGAGCAGTTCGTTGAGAGCGGTCTCGTAGCGGTCAAACAGCGCGTTGATCAGCTCGTCCTTGGCCGGATAGTGGTAGTACAGATTGCCCGGACTGATGCCCATTTCCGCCGATATCAGGGTGGTGGAAACATTTGGTTCGCCAAAACGGTTGAACAGTTCCAGCGTCACTTCCAAGATGCGTTCTGCGGTGCGGCGAGGGGCTTTTTTTGCCATGCTATGCGCCTTGATGGGGGGCGGCCGCCAGGCGCGTCGCCGTGAACTCGGACAGTGCATTCAGGTTTTGCTGCAGGCTGTCCATCGAGCGGCCCAAGCGTGTAGCCGCCTTATCGGTCTGGGTCAGGTGGCGCCCAGGGTCGTCCAGCGCGGCATGGTTCAGGCGTATGCCATGCCAGCGCAGCTTGGAAGACAGGCCGCTGGCGTCCGAGCGCAACAGGGCGCGCGTCTGCTGGTAGGCGTGTTCGGCCAGATGGCGGCGCTGGCTGTAACTAAAGGTGCTAGCCATGTACAGCTCCGGGTCGCGGTGGTCGGGCTCAATCAGCACGATATCGGTCTGCGGGTATTGCATGGCGTAGTTCCGCATGCCCAGTTCCATGCGCGAGTGGATCATGGAGCGGAAGGTCTGGCTCAGCACCGAGGGTAGTCCGCCATCGACCATGCGTGGAATTGTTCGTTGTGCCGAGGGCAGGGCGTGCGCCATCTCATCGATTTCCTGCGGCGCCGTGGCGTCAAAAGGCACGAGCGGATTCAGACAGATCAGCAGGTCCACGCCATCGTCCAGCGCCACCGAAGCATGCAGGGTCTTCTTCAGGGCGCCATCGACGTAGTGCCGACCCTCAATTTCCACCGGCGGAAACAGTCCCGGCAGGGCCGAGCTGGCCTGCACCGCCTTCGAGATGGGAATATGGTCCCAGCCCGGACGGCCAAAAAGCGTCGGCTCGGAACTGTCGAGCTCGCTCGCCACTAGGGTCAGCTTGGTTTTGAGCCGGCGAAAGTCGTTGCTGCGGCCTTTGGCGCTGAACAGGTGCCCCAGCTGCGTATGGATCTGGTGGTTGGAAAACACGCCGGTGGGCAGGGCCGGAGCCAGTCTTTCCAGTGCGCTGGTCCAGGATTTGCGCTGGACGGCAAGTTGCCACAGCGCGTTGGCAAGCAGCCCCGGCAAGAGCCGCCCGCGCCGGGCAAACTCGCCCCAGGCCGGCGCCAGCAAAAGGGATGGATCGAAGGCATCGACGATGCCGCCTTCAATAAAAGATGTGCAGAGCTGGCGCGGTGTCATGCCATTGGCCAGCGCGGCGGCAATAAAGGCCCCGGCCGAAACGCCGACATAGTGCTGGAGCCTAGTGAAATCCAGACCCTGCAAAGATTCTTCCAGCGCACACAGGGCGCCCACTTCATAAATCGCGCCCAGCGGCCCGCCGCCGGCCAGGGCGAGCGCGATACGGGGTGATTGTGGGTGTTTGGCTTTCATGGCTTGATGGCTAAAGTGTAGGGCGCTTGTGTGAATCTTGGTGCTGCTATGCAGCATTGAAAAAGGCGCCTAGGCGCCTTGCTTGAAACCGACCCTGCGTGCAGGCATCAAGGCTGTTTGTCAGCAGCAACGGGCTTGACCTTGGCGGGGGACTTCCTAGCGGCCTTGGTCGGTGCCTTGGGAGCTGTGACCGAACCTGCCCTTTTGACGGGCGCAGCAGCTGGTGCGACTGGCTTGGCTGCAGCCTTGCGCGCAGGCGCCTTGCTCGACAACTGTTGCACCGCCACGTTAAGCGCATCGATGCGTGCGATCAGGGCGCTCACATCCTTGGCCGAGGGTACGCCCAGCTTGCTCAAGGCCTTGGCCACGCGGTCCTCAAAAATGTTTTCCAGCTTGTCCCATTGGCCAGAAGCCTTGTTGCTGAGGTCGTTGGCCATGGAGGTCATCTTGCTGGTGGCTTCGGTGATGCGCTCTTCCGCGGCGGCCTGGGTCTTGCGCTGCATGCTGACGCCCTCCTTAACCAAGGCTTCAAAGGCCTTGCTGCCCTCGGCTTGGGCGCGGGTGAATGCGCCCAGACCGGCCTGCCAGATTTGCTGAGCCGAGTCTTTGACGTTGCCTGAGAGCGCCGCTTTGTCGGCCTTGGGTGCCGTTTTCTTGGATATCTTTGTGACCATGGTGTGTCTCCTAAGTGAACTGTTTGAACTTTACGCGTTCTGGTCCTGGAGTTATAGAGAGCGCCTTCTAGAAGCGGGCATCGGGTTTATGCTGAACGCGGCCTGCGCTGCGATGGAGCAGAATGACTGGCTCTAAGAGGAGTTTCCATGCAGTATTTCGTTACCGGAGCCAGCGGATTCATCGGCAAACGGCTGGTCAAAAAACTGCTGGAACGCAAGGGCGCCGTGGTCCACTTTTTGCTCCGCAAGGAGAGTGCTGACAAGGTCGATGCGCTGCGCAAATTCTGGGGACTGAAAGACGCCAAGGCGGCGGCACGTGCCCTGCCGGTGTTTGGCGAACTGCGCAGCAAAAAGTTGGGCCTTGCTGCAGACAGCATCAAGGATTTGAAGTGGCAGATCGACCATTTCTACCATCTCGCTGCCGTCTATGACCTGGGCGCAGACGAAGAGAGACAGATCGCAGTCAACATCGAAGGCACGCGCAACGCGGTGGAGTTGGCTCGGGCCCTAGCCGCCGGACACTTCCACCATGTGTCCAGCATTGCCGCAGCTGGTTTGTACGAGGGCGTGTTCCGAGAGGACATGTTTGAGGAGGCAGAGAACTACGAGCATCCCTACTTCAGAACCAAGCACGAGAGCGAAAAAATCGTCCGCACCGAATGCAAGATTCCCTGGTCGGTGTACCGCCCGGCCATGGTGGTGGGTGACAGCCAGACCGGCGAGATGGACAAGATCGACGGGCCGTATTACTTCTTCAAGCTGATCCAGCGCATGCGCCAGATCCTTCCGCCCTGGATGCCCACCATCGGCCTGGAGGGCGGGCGCATCAACATCGTGCCGGTGGATTTTGTGGTCGACGCGCTGGACGCCATCAGCCACCAGAGCGGCATTGCCAACAAGTGCTACCACTTGGTGGACCCGCAAGGCTACCGCGTGGGCGAGGTGCTGGACATCTTCAGCCGGGCCGCGCACGCACCCAAGATGAATGTGTTTATCAACGCCGCGCTCTTGGGCTTTATTCCGCGCAGCATCACAAAAGGCTTGATGGCGCTGGCGCCGGTGCGCCGCATCCGCAACGCCGTCATGAAAGACCTGGGCCTGCCCAACGACATGCTGAGCTTTGTGAACTACCCCACGCGTTTTGACTGCCGCGACATGCAGGCAGCGCTCAAGGGCACGGGCATTAGCTGCCCCAAGCTGCCGGACTACGGCTGGCGCCTGTGGGATTACTGGGAGCGCCATCTGGACCCTGCCCTGCACATCGATCACAGCCTGCGCGGCACCGTGGCGGGCAAGGTGGTGCTGGTGACCGGCGGCTCCTCGGGCATTGGCCTGGCAGCGGCCCACAAGTTTGCTGCCGCCGGCGCCACCACCCTCATTTGTGGCCGCGATCAGGCAAAGCTCGACGCAGCCTGCCAGGAGGCCCGCGAGCGGGGCTACAGCTTTGTTGCCTACGCGGCGGACCTGGCCGATATGGCGGACTGCGACCGCTTCACCCAGTTGCTGACCGAACAGCACGGCTGCGTGGATTTCCTGATCAACAACGCCGGACGTTCCATTCGCCGCGCCATTGAATCGAGCTACGACCGCTTTCACGACTACGAGCGCACCATGCAGCTCAATTACTTCGGTTCGCTGCGCGTCACCATGGCCTTGCTGCCCGGTATGGTGGCCAAGAAAAAGGGCCATGTGGTCAATATCAGCTCGATTGGCGTGCTGACCAATGCGCCGCGCTTTAGCGCCTACGTGGCCAGCAAGGCGGCGCTGGATGCCTGGACGCGTTGCGCCTCCAGCGAGTTTGCCGACCAGGGTATCTCGTTTACCACCATCAACATGCCGCTGGTGCGAACGCCCATGATTGCGCCCACCACTATCTATAAGAACGTGCCCACCCTGTCACCGGAAGAGGCCGCCGACCTGGTGGCCCAGGCCTGCATCTTCAAGCCGGTGCGCGTCGCCACGCGGATGGGCATTGCCGGCGAGGTGCTGCACGCATTGGTGCCGCGCGTCGCCCAGATCGCCATGAACACCGCTTTCCGTATGTTTCCCGATTCGACCGCCGCCAAGGGTGGCAAGCCGGGTGAGAAGCCGGCCAGGCAGCAGCTGTCGGCGCAGGCGATTGCCATCCAGCAGATGATGCGCGGCATTCATTTTTGAGGTGTCTACGGGCGGGGGGCAAGGGCGCGCGCTTGGGCGTCCTTGTCTTTTTTAGCGTGGATAATTGCTGATCGAAAACAAAGCCTCTTCCAAGTCCACCATGTCCAATCACCCCAAAATCTACATCGCCGGCCATCGTGGCATGGTCGGTTCTGCCATTGTGCGCACCCTGCTGGCGGCTGGCGTGCCAGCAGAGGCGCTCATCACCCGCACCCATGCCGAACTCGACCTATGCAACCAGGCCCAGGTGCAGGCGTTTTTTGCCGCCGAAAAACCGGATCAGGTGTATTTGGCGGCTGCCAAGGTGGGCGGCATTCTGGCCAACAACAATTTTCCTGCTGATTTCATTTACGCCAACCTGATGATGCAGGCCAATGTGGTGGATGCCGCGTTTCGCAATGGCGTCAAAAAGCTGCTGATTCTGGGCAGCAGCTGCATTTATCCGCGCCTGGCGCCGCAACCCATGAGCGAGGCGGCCCTGCTCACCGGCACACTGGAGCCCACCAACGAGCCCTATGCGATTGCCAAGATTGCCGGTATCAAGCTGTGCGAAAGCTACAACCGCCAATATGGTGAGAGCCATGGCATCGACTACCGCAGTGTCATGCCCACCAACC
Organism: uncultured beta proteobacterium; assembly: GCA_903845935.1. Taxonomy (GTDB): domain Bacteria; phylum Pseudomonadota; class Gammaproteobacteria; order Burkholderiales; family Burkholderiaceae_C; genus Allorhodoferax. The sequence continues at coordinate 28,744 of CAIMZI010000015.1, forward strand.
TGTATGGCCCGGGCGACAACTACCACCCGGAAAACAGCCATGTCATCCCGGCGCTGATCCGCCGCTTCCACGAGGCCAAGGCCAGCGCCGCGCCCAAGGTCACCATCTGGGGAACCGGCACGCCCAAACGCGAATTCCTTTATGTCGACGACATGGCCGCGGCCAGCGTGCATGTCATGAATCTGGATAAGTCCATTTATGACCAGCACACCAGTCCCATGCAAAGCCACATCAATGTGGGTTGCGGCCAGGACGTCAGCATTGCCGAGCTGGCCCATACCATCGCCCAGGTCATTGGCTATGCCGGCGAGATTGATTTCGATACGACCAAGCCCGATGGCGCCCCGCGCAAGCTGATGGACAGCAGCCGCATCAACAGCCTGGGCTGGCATGCCCGGGTGGAGCTGAATGAGGGCCTGCAACAGGCCTGCCAAGATTTTGTGAAGAACCACGCATGAACACCACCGCTAATACCAACACCCCCCCCAAGGTCGCCCTGATCACCGGCATTACCGGCCAGGACGGCTCTTATCTGGCCGAATTTCTGCTGGAAAAAGGCTACACGGTACACGGCATCAAACGCCGCTCGTCGAGCTTCAACACCGAGCGCGTGGACCATATTTACCAGGACCAGCACATTGAGAATGCCCGCTTCAAGCTGCATTACGGCGACCTCAGCGACACCAGCAATCTGGTGCGCATCGTGCAGGAAACCCAGCCCGATGAAATCTACAACCTCGGCGCGCAAAGCCATGTGGCTGTGTCATTCGAATCGCCCGAATACAGCGCCGATGTCGACGGCCTGGGCACGCTGCGCCTGCTGGAAGCCATTCGCATCCTGGGCTTGGAAAAGAAGACCCGTTTTTACCAGGCATCCACGTCTGAGCTGTATGGTCTGGTGCAGGAAATCCCGCAAAAGGAAACCACGCCTTTTTATCCGCGCAGTCCCTATGCCGTGGCCAAGATGTACGCCTACTGGATCACGGTGAACTACCGCGAAGCCTATGGCATTTACGCCTGCAACGGCATTCTGTTCAACCACGAAAGCCCGCGTCGCGGTGAAACCTTTGTCACGCGCAAGATCACCCGCGGCCTGGCCAATATCAGCCAGAACCTGGAAGACTGCCTGTACATGGGCAATATCGACGCGCTGCGCGACTGGGGCCACGCCAAAGATTACGTGCGCATGCAGTGGCTGATGCTGCAGCAGGATCACGCCGAAGACTTTGTGATTGCCACCGGCAAGCAATACACCGTGCGCCAATTCATCGAGTGGACGGCGGCCGAGCTGGGCATGCCCATTACCTGGAAGGGCGAGGGCGTGGATGAGGTAGGTTACTTTGGCGAGCGTGCGATTGTAAAAATCGACCCACGCTACTTCCGCCCCACCGAGGTCGAAACCCTCTTGGGTGACCCGGCCAAGGCCAAGGCCAAGCTGGGCTGGGTGCCGGAGATCACGGCACAGGAAATGTGCAAAGAGATGGTGGCAAATGATCTGGCCCGTGCCAAGCAGCATGCGCTGCTGAAGGCGAATGGATATGACGTCAATGTAAGCGTTGAATAGGAACCATCAGCATGTCAGCAGCAACCCTAATTTCCAACAATGACAAGGCCGACATCCTGGCCCAGGCCCTGCCCTACATCCGCAAGTTCCATGGCAAGACCATGGTCATCAAATACGGCGGCAATGCCATGACCGACCCGGCCCTGCAAAAGGCCTTTGCCGAAGACGTGGTGCTCCTGAAGCTGGTGGGCATCAACCCGGTGGTGGTGCATGGCGGCGGCCCGCAGATTGAGAACGCGCTCAAGCGCCTGGGCATGAAGGGAGAATTCGTGCAGGGCATGCGCGTCACCGATGCGCCGACCATGGAAGTGGTGGAGTGGGTGCTAGGTGGCGAGGTGCAGCAGGACATCGTGGGCCTGATCAACCAGGCCGGAGGCAAGGCCGTGGGCCTGACCGGGCGCGACGGCGGCATGATCCGTGCGCAAAAGCTCAAGCTCATGGATAACGTGGACCCCAGCATAGAGCACGATGTGGGCCAGGTGGGCGACATCGTCAGTGTGGATCCGAGCGTGGTCAAGGCGCTGCAGGACGACGCTTTTATCCCTGTCATCAGCCCGATCGGCTTTGGCGAAAACAACGAGAGCTACAACATCAATGCCGATGTGGTGGCGGCCAAGCTGGCCACCGTGCTCAAGGCCGAAAAGCTGCTGATGCTGACCAACATCAGCGGTGTGCTGGACAAGCAAGGCCAGTTGCTGACCGATCTGAGTGCGCGCCGCATTGACGAGCTGTTTGCCGACGGCACGATATCGGGCGGCATGCTGCCAAAAATTGCCGGTGCGTTGGACGCGGCCAAGAGTGGCGTCAACGCGGTCCATATCGTCGACGGCCGCGTGCCCCACGTTTTACTGCTGGAAATCCTGACCGATCAGGCCTTTGGCACCATGATCCGATCTCACTAAACATGGCCGCCACGCTCCGCCGCTACGCGGGTCGCTGCCCCCTCAATGGGCTAATCTCCCTTGGGGCGGCCCGGCGGGGAATTGCCCTGCTATGAGGCTGCTCCTGGTAGAAGACGACGTGCTGGTGGCTAGCGGCATCAAGCTGGGCCTGTCCAATGCGGGCTATGCGGTGGACTGGGTCGGCAGCGCCGAGCGGGCGTTGGAGGTCACACAAAAGGATGGTTTTGACATTGCCGTCATCGACATCGGCCTGCCCGCTATCGACGGACTGCAACTCACCCAGGCACTGCGCGACCAGGGCCACACCATGCCGGTGCTGATACTCACGGCGCGCGATGCCTTACACGACCGAGTCCAGGGCCTGGATAAGGGCGCGGACGACTACATGGTCAAGCCCTTCGAGCTACCGGAACTGCTGGCCCGTCTGCGTGCCCTGTTGCGCCGCTCGCAGGCTGCCACCTCGTCCGTGTTGCGCTTTGGTCCGCTGGAACTGGATATGGCGCTGCGTCAGGCCAGCATCCAAGTGCCAGCCCAGCCCTTGGCTGGCGGTGCCGCTGCGCTCAGGCAGCCGCTGGAGCTGGGTCCACGCGAGTGGACGGTGATGGAGTACCTGATGCTGCAGGCGCCCAAGCCTGCCAACAAGGACAAGCTACTGCAGGCCCTGACCGGCTGGGACAAGGAGATCACCCCGAACGCGGTGGAGGTGTACATCTCACGCCTGCGTGCCAAGCTAGAGCCGCATGGCATAGGCTTGCGATCCATCCGTGGCTTTGGCTACCGGTTGGAGCGGGTGGTCGGCGATTGAATAGGCTGCTGCAGCCAGCCACTATGGGTACCGGACTGCAACGCCGCCTGCTGCTGTTGCTGCTTGCGCCCTTGCTGTTGCTGGCGGCCATCAACACCTGGTTTGATTACCAACTGGCCGATACAGCAGCCATTCAGCAGGACCGGCAACTGTTGACCTTGGTGCCTCAGCTCGCCGATTCGATCCAGGCGCACGGTGCCTGGCCACCGCAGACGCCGGGTTTGCGCATGGACCAGGAGATCGCCGATTTTTTGGCAACGCGGCGGTCTGCCTACGCGATTCTCAATTCCGACGGCAAGGTGCTGCTGGGCGAGTCTTGGCTGGGAGACTATCCGCCCCCCACCTATGAGCCGGAGTTTTCCAGTCAGGAATACCAAGGCGTGGTCTACCGCATTGTCAGCCAGCGCGTGATCGGCTCTCCGGGCGAACTGACGGTGCGCCTGGCCGACGGGTCGAGTGGGCGCACACAATGGGTTCACCGTCTCTGGTTCAAGGTGGTCCTGCCCAATTTGGTGCTGGCGCTGGGAGCAGCCTTTGCCGTCAACTGGGCAGTGCGCCGTGCCCTGCGCCCGCTTTTGGAATTGAAAGACGCGGTCGAGGGGCGCTCCCCGCGCGATCTGACACCGCTGGATGCCCAGGGTTCGCCCGAAGAAGTTCGTCCGCTGGTGCTCTCGCTGAACCGCCTGTTTGACATGGTCAACGCCCAGGCCGAAAGCCAGCGCCGTTTTGTGGCCGATGCGGCGCACCAGTTGCGCACGCCGCTAGCCGGCCTACAGGCCCAGGTCGAAGCCTGGGCCATGCCGGAGGGCCAGAGCATCACCCTGCGCGCCGACCAATTGCAGAAGCTGCGCGATGCCACACGCAGAACCTCGCAGTTGGCCAATCAGTTGCTGGCCTTGTCGCGAGCCGATGCCCGCGCCAGCATGTCCGAGCCGCGCCAGCCGGTAGACCTTAAAGCCCTGTGCGAAGATGTGCTGGAAGAGTATCTGGACCGGGCCGGGGCCAGGCAGATTGATCTGGGCCTGGAGGCCGACTATGTGCAGGTGCAGGGCTATGCCTGGCTGCTGCGGGAGCTGCTGTCCAATCTGGTGGACAACGCGGTGCGCTACACGCCCAAGGGTGGCCATGTCACACTGCGTTGTGGTCTGCGTGCGATGGCGGATGCAGCACGGGTATTTTTGGAGGTGGAGGACGACGGCCCCGGCGTGTCAGAGCCGGTACGGCCACGCCTGTTGGAGCGCTTTTACCGCATGCCTGGCACGCCCGGAGATGGCAATGGCCTGGGCCTGGCCATTGCCAATGAAATCGCCCGCGTCCACCACAGCCAATTGCAGATCAAAAGCGGTGCCCAGGGCCGTGGCCTGCGTTGCTCATTGCTGCTGGAGCCTGTGCGAGAATGAATCCATACTCTACGCACACCATGTCCGACGACCCCACCTTGCCTTTAGAGAACGCTGCCGAAGTTGCGCAGACCGGCCCGGGCAAGTTGCCGGTGCGCAAGCGCCCCAAGCCGGGCGAGAGGCGCAGCCAGATTTTGCAAACCTTGGCCAGCATGCTGGAGCTACCTGCGGGTGAGCGCATCACCACGGCGGCGCTGGCGGCACGGCTGGACGTCAGTGAGGCCGCACTCTATCGCCACTTTGCCAGCAAGGCGCAGATGTTCGAAGGCCTGATCGAATTCATTGAACAGTCGGTATTCGCCCTGGCCAATCAGATCGTGGAACGCGAGCAGGGCCAAGACCCGCAAGCGGGCGCCCGCCAGAGCGCCAGAATCATTGCCATGCTGGTGCAATTTGCAGAGAAAAATCCGGGCCTGGCGCGGGTCATGGTGGGTGACGCACTGGTGTTTGAAAACGAGCGTCTGTTGGTCCGCATGAACCAGCTTTTTGACAAGATCGACGCCACGCTCAGGCAATGCCTGCGTGGCAGCTCGGCACTGGACGCGCTCACACCCACCGTCGATGCACAGGTGCGCGCCGCGGTGCTGACCGCGTTTGCAACCGGGCGGCTGCAACGCTATGTCCGCTCTGGCTTCAAGCGTCTGCCCTCGGAACATCTGGAAGCCAGCCTGGCCGTCATGCTCGGGTAAACACTAGGCGTAAATAGAAGAGTGAACCTAGAAGCCGCAGGGCGGCATGGGGGTGGGACTATTTGCTGCAAAATAGCACGGTCGTTCTTTTTTATGGCCGGTGCTTCACGCCGGCCTCACAACACCTGCTATGGTTTCATCATCCGGCATTCCAGACCGCAGCGCCTTGCGCAGCGTCACGTCAGCCAGTCAGCCCGTAGTCCGTGCCATGCAAAAAGGCCAGCAGACCAAGGCCGCGATCATTGAGGCGGCTCTTGGCCTGGCCACCCAAATCGGACTCGAAGGCCTGAGCATTGGCGCGATTGCCGAGGTCACGCAGATGAGTAAGTCGGGTGTGTTCTCTCACTTCGGCTCGCGCGAAGAGCTGCAGATCTCGGTCATCCGCGAATATTTCAGCCGCTTCGAGCAGGAAATTTTTTACCCAGCCCTGCAAGCAGAACGCGGTCTGCCACGGGTGCTGGCGCTGTTTGGCAACTGGATGCAGCGCGTGGCGGTGGAAATTCAGTCCGGCTGCATCTTCATCAGCGGCGCCGTCGAGTTTGATGACCGGCCCGGCCTGGTGCGCGACGCCCTGGCCAGCTCGGTGCAAAC
>CAIMZI010000016.1 GCA_903845935.1 uncultured beta proteobacterium
GGCACGTCCTTGAGCGCGGTCTCCATGAAACTGATCCATACCGGCAGGCTCAGGCCGCCGCCGGTTTCGTGGTCACCCAGCTTGCGCGGCGTGTCGTAGCCAATCCAGGTCACCGCGGTGATGGTGGGCTGGAAACCTGCAAACCAGGCGTCCATGGATTCATTGGTGGTGCCGGTCTTGCCATAGATGTCGGGCCGCTTGAGAGTGGCCTGGGCCTTTGCTGCCGTGCCGGTACGGGTGACTTCTCCTAGCAGGCTGGTCATCAAAAAGGCATTGCGCGGCTCGATCGTGCGTTGCGACTCGTCCAGCACCACCGCTGGCGTGCTCTGCAGAAGCTTGCCGCGTTGCTCGCTCACCTGAGCTACCAGCCAGGGATTGACGCGGTAGCCGGTATTGGCAAATACGGAATAGGCGCCTGCCATTTGCATGGGCGTGACAGAACCGGCACCCAGGGCCATGGTCAGGTAGGGCGGGTGCTTTTCGGCATCAAAGCCAAAGCGGGTGATCCACTCTTGCGCATACTGCGTGCCTATGGCCTGCAGGATCTGGATCGAGATCGTGTTCTTGGACTTGGCCAGCGCACGGCGCAGCGTCATCGGGCCTTCAAAGCCGCCTTCGTAATTCTTGGGCTCCCAAGGCTGACCGCCGGTGGTGCCGGCATCGAAGAACAGGGGTTTGTCCACCAGTACCGTGGAAGGGGTGAAGCCCTTTTCCAATGCGGCCGAGTAAATGAAGGGCTTGAAGCTGGAGCCAGGCTGGCGCCAGGCCTGCGTGACGTGGTTGAATTTGTTCTTGGCAAAGTCAAAGCCGCCGACCAGGGCCCGGATCGAGCCGTCGCGCGGATCAAGAGCCACAAACGCGCCTTCCACTTCTGGCAATTGGGTGAGTTCCCAGCCGCCCTTGGCCATCTTGGAGACGCGAACCACGGCGCCGCGGCGCAGCTTGATATGGGGCGGCGCCTTGTCGGACAGGCCGGACTGCACCGGCTTGAGGCCATCGCCTGTGACCTCCAGCGTCTCGCCACCCGCGCGCATGGCCTTGACGTGCTTGGCGTCCGCTTCCAGCACCACGGCCGACATCACATCGCCGTTGTCCGGGTGCTCGTCGAGCACATCGCCCACGGTATCTTCGACTTCTTGCGCTATGGTGGGCAGTTCGACGAACTTTTCCGGGCCCCGGTAGACCTGCCGTCGCTCAAAATCCATGATGCCCTTGCGCAAGGCCTTGTACGCCGCGTCCTGCTCGGCCGAGTGGATGGTGGTCTGCACATTCAGGCCACGGGTGTAGGTCTCCTCCCCGTATTGGTTGAACATCAGCTGACGCGCCATTTCGGCCACATATTCCGCGTGAATGTGGTTGGCGTCTGGGCCGCTCTTGATCTTGAGCTCCTGGGCCTTGGCGGTCTCGGCCTGCTGGGGCGTGATAAAGCCGTTTTCAACCATGCGGTCGATGATGTAGCGCTGTCGGATACGCGCACGCGTGGGGTTACTGATCGGGTTGTAGGCCGATGGCGCCTTGGGTAGGCCCGCCAGCATGGCAGCCTCGGCAATCGTAATGTCCTTGAGCGGCTTGCCAAAGTAGGTTTCCGATGCGGCGGCAAAGCCGTAGGCTCGGTTACCGAGAAAAATCTGGTTCATATAGATTTCCAGAATCTGGTCCTTGCTCAGAGCGTGTTCGAGCTTGAAGGTCAGCAGGATTTCGTAGATTTTGCGGGTGAAGGTTTTTTCCGACGACAAATAGACATTGCGCGCCACCTGCATGGTGATGGTGGATGCGCCCTGGCTCTTGGCCTTGCCCACATTGGCCAGGGCGGCCCGTATCACTCCCAGATAGTCCACGCCGCCATGCTGGTAAAAATGCGCATCCTCAATGGCCAGCACCGCATTCGACATGATCTTCGGGATCTCGCCTATCGGCGTCAGGTTGCGGCGCTCTTCACCGAACTCACCCAGCAGGTCGCCTTCCGCCGAGAAAATCCGCAGCGGAAGCTTGGGGCGGTAGTCCGACAGATCCGAGATGTCGGGCAAATTGGGGAAGGCGACGGCCAGCGCAATGCCCACCAGGATCAGCACACTCAGAGCGGCGGCAAAGCCAAGGCCGAAGGCCCACAACAGGGCGCGCATCGCCCAGTGCAGGGGCGATTTCTGGGCTGAAATCCGGGCTGAACCGGAAGGAGGGGACGTGGAGGGCATAAAGAAAGGGTGGTTGGTCGCTTGTGCATTATAAAAATGCAGGGATGGCGAATTCTGCCGAGAAGTCGGCTATTGTTAGCGCCAGTGGATGAAGTGCGCGCGCAATCCGGATCTGGGCGATTGGCGTGCCTGATTTTGGTCAATTTTTGACAAGGCTCTGAAAAGAGCAGAATTTTTAAAACCTTTTGCCGGACAACAGGCTTGCTGATAGCATTCGAGTGAATTCTTAAGTAAGGCTGGCTTGGGGTCGGTCTGTTTCAGGGGATATTTTTGATCTCATTGGGGTCGCTTTTCAGCCGTCAGCCAGCGCCCTTGCTTGGGCTTGACGTTAGCACGTCCGGTGTCAAGCTGGTTGAACTGGGTCTGGACAAGGTCGGCAATCTGGTTCTGGAGCGCTGTGCCATGGAGCCCTTGGAGCGCGGTTGGATCACCGACGGCAATATCGAAAAATTTGATGAGGTGGCCGAGGCCATCCGGCGGCTGGTGAAGAAAAGCGGCACCAAGACGCGCAATGTGGCGATGGCCTTGCCGCCTTCGGCCGTGATCACCAAAAAAATCATTCTCCCGGGCGGCATGTCGGACGATGAGCTCGAGGCGCAGGTCGAGACCGAGGCCAACCAGTACATTCCCTTTCCCCTGGATGAGGTGAGCCTGGACTTTTGTGTGATCGGGCCCAGCACCACCTCGGCAGGCGATGTGGAGGTGCTGATTGCGGCCTCCAGGCGTGAAAAAGTCCAGGACGTGCAAGGTCTGGCCGAGGCTGCGGGCTTGATCCCCGTGGTCGTGGATGTGAAGTCCTATGCTTCGCGCTTGGCCACCAGTCGACTGATTGAAAACCTGCCCAACCAGGGCAAGGGCCAGATCGTTGCACTTTTTGAGATTGGTTCCCTGACCACCAGCATGCAGGTGATGCGCGATGACGAGGTCTTGTACGACCGCGACCAGGCCTTTGGTGGCGCGCAGCTGACGCAGCAGATTGTCCGTCAGTACGGATTTTCGGCGGAGGAGGCCGAAACCAAGAAACGCAGCGGCGAATTGCCCGAAGACTATGAAGCGGTGGTGCTCAAGCCCTTCATCGAAACCATGGTGCAGGAACTGGGGCGGGCACTGCAGTTTTTCTTCACCAGCACACCGCACAACAAGGTGGACTGCATCATGTTGGCGGGCGGTTCTGCGGCGGTGCCGGGGCTGAGCGCTGCGGTGACGCAACACAGCTCGTTTGCGTGCAGTCTGCTCAATCCCTTTGACGGAATGGAAATCGGGGATGGCGTACGCTTGAAGAAAATGACGCGTGAGGCACCCTCGTATCTCACCTCCTGTGGCTTGGCCCTGCGGAGGTTTAACCCGTGATATTGATCAACCTGTTGCCGCACCGGGAGGCCGCGCGCAAACGTAGACGCGATGCCTTCAATGTCGCGCTGGTGGCGTCCGCCCTGCTGGGAGGGCTGGTGGCCGGTGCCATTTATCTGTGGTATCAATCGGAAATTTCGGATCAGCAAGGCTCGAATCGCATTCTGTCAGTTGAAATTGCCAAGCTGGAGGGGCAGATCAAGGAGATCGGCGGGCTGGAGTCTGAAATCGCCGCTTTGAAGGCCAGGCAACAGGCGGTGGAAGATCTGCAGTCCGATCGCAACTTGCCGGTTCACCTGCTGACCGAGTTGGTCCGGCAATTGCCCGACGGCGTCTTTATTGCGAAGATGGTGCAGCTGGACCAGTCGGTCACGCTCAATGGTACGGCGCAATCCAATGAACGTGTCTCCGAGTTGCTGCGCAACCTGGGCAATAACACGCCCTGGTTCAGCAAGCCTGAGCTGGTGGAAATTGTGGCCGCAAGCATCACGCTGCCGACCAAGGAACAAAAGCGGGTTTCCAATTTTGTGATCAAGGTGCGCCTGGTGCGCGCGGTGGAGGCGGAAAAGGCGGCGGCTCCCGCTGCCACTGCACTGGTGCCTGCGGCTGCTGTGTCGTCGCCTGCAGTGTCCAAGGTGACAGCCTTGGCGCCGGCAAAGAAATAGCGAATAGACCATGGCTAGCAAATTATTACCCAGCATCGATTTTCAGGAACTGCAGGAGCAACTGAAGAGCCAATTCCTCGATCTAGACCCGCGCGATCCATCCCGGTGGCCGACGATCCCGCGCTACAGCATGTTCCTGGTGACGGCACTGGTGGTCATCATTGTGCTGTGGTTCTTCTGGTTGGGTGGTTCCCAGGAGGATTTGCAGGCGCAGCAGGCCAAGGAAATCAAGCTGCGCGACGACTACAAGGCCAAACTCACCAAGGCGGTGAATCTGGACGTCTTAAAAAAGCAGCGCGAGCAGGTTCAGCAGTATGTGACGCAGCTCGAGAAGCAGTTGCCCAGCAAGGCGGAAATGGATGCCTTGCTGTCCGACATCAACCAAGCCGGACTTGGACGCAGCCTGCAATTTGAACTGTTTAGGCCCGGGCAGATTGCGGTGAAGGAGTATTACGCCGAGCTACCCATCGCACTCAAGGTGAGTGGGCGCTACCATGACATTGGCGCCTTTGCCTCGGACATCGCCAACCTGTCGCGCATCGTGACCCTCAACAACTTGTCCATCACGCCCAAGCCCGATGGTTCGCTGTCGCTGGAGTCCACGGCCAAGACCTTCCGCTATCTGGATGCAGGGGAAGTGATGGCCCAGCGAAGCGCTTCTTCGATCAAGAAAAAATGAAGCGAATCCACTTTCTCATTTTGATCTCGCTGACGGCCTTGCTGGCAGGATGCGTCGCATCCAAGGAGGAGGATATTCGCAGCTGGATGGTGCAGGAGCGCAACCAGACCCGGCCGCATGTGGCACTGATCAGCGCGCCCAAGCAGTTCATTCCCGAACCGTACACCAACGCCACGGCCATAGAGCCGTTTAGCAGCCTGAAGCTGACGCAGGCGCTCAAGCAGGACTCATCCCAGGCATCGTCCAATGGCGCGCTGGTGGCGCCCGAACTGGCCCGGCGCAAGGAGCCGCTGGAAGCCTATCCGCTGGACTCGATGGCGCTGGTTGGCAGCATAGTCAAGGCCGGACAACCGGTGGCACTGGTCAGGGTGGACAAGCTCTTGTACCAGGTGAAGCCCGGCAACTATCTCGGGATGAATTTTGGCCGGGTATCGAAAATCACTGAAACCGAGATCACTCTAAGGGAAATCGTGCAGGATGCGGTCGGCGAGTGGATTGAACGCACGGCAACGCTTCAGTTGCAGGAAAGTACCAAATGAAACTGAATAAATGTGGGTTAGGGTCAAGCATGTTGCGTCGCTTTGTAATTACCGTGGTTCTCGCCTTGCTGGCTCCGCTGGCTCTGGCGCAAACCGCTATTGAGGCGGTCACGGGTTCCGTGCAGGGCGGTGGCGAGTTCGTGCGCATTGATTTTTCCAAGGCGCTGGAGGCACTGCCCACCGGCTTTTCCATCCAATCGCCGGCGCGCATCGCGTTGGACTTTCCGGGTGCCACGAACGCCATGGGCCGCTCAACGGTGGACATCAACGAGGGCAATTTGAAGTCCGTCAGCGTGGTTCAGGTGGGGGAGCGCACCAGGGTAGTTTTGAACCTCAAGCAGGCCACCACCTACAAGGCCGAAATACAGGGAAAATCGCTGCTGCTGACACTGGATTCGTCCAGCATCAGCACGGTGGCAACGCCGGTTCAAGGCGCATTTGCGGAGAATCGCACACGTGACGTGCAGGCACTCAAGGATGTCGATTTCAGGCGCTCGGCCGACGGCGCCGGCCGCGTGATAGTGACCCTGCCCAGCGACAATGTGGGCGTTGACATTCGCCAACAGGGCAAGACGCTGGTGGTGGAGTTCATGAAAACCAGCTTGTCGGAAGGACTGCGTCGGCGCATGGACGTGTCAGACTTTGGCACCCCCGTTAAAACGGTCACCACGACCCAGTCGGGCGACAAGGTGCGCATGGTGATCGAACCCCAGGGGCTGTGGGAACACTCGGCCTACCAGAACGACGGCCAATTTGTCATCGAGGTCAAGGAGGTCAAGCTGGACCCCAAGAAGCTGACCCAGGGCATTGGCTATAACGGCCAGAAGCTGTCCTTGAACTTCCAAAGCATCGAGGTGCGCTCGCTGTTGCAGGTCATCGCGGACTTTACCAATTTCAATATCGTGACCTCGGACAGCGTCACGGGCTCGGTGACCCTGCGTCTGCAGGACGTGCCCTGGGATCAGGCGCTGGACATCATTTTGCAGGCCAAGAGCCTGGGCATGCGCAAGAGCGGCAATGTGATCTGGGTGGCGCCCAAGGACGAAATCGCGACCAAGGAAAAGCTGGACCTGGAGTCCATGACCGCGGTGCAGAACCTGGAACCACTGAAAACACAGTCTTTTCAGATCAATTTCGCCAAGGCGGAGGAGATTAAAACCCAGATTAAGGCTGAAGGTGGAGCTTCCTCAGCGGTTGCTTCTGCCAGCATTTTGAGTGCGCGTGGCAGCGTCATTGCCGAAAAGAGAACGAATCAGCTGTTTGTCACCGATATTCCCAGCCGCTTGGAGCAAGTGCAGGACCTGATTGCAAAACTGGATGTGGCGGTCAGGCAGGTGCTGATCGAGGCCCGCATCGTGGAAGCGTCAGACACCTTTAGCAAGGCATTAGGCGTCAGGCTGGGCGGCTCGGACATCAGGGCCCAGAACGGTGGCACGGGTGGCTATCAACTGGGCGGCGGCAACAGCGTGGGCTTTGGTACTAGCTATGCGAATAGCGTCGCCACCAGTGGTGCGGGCGGCACCGTGGACCAAACGATAAGCGCGGTCAATCTTCCGGTTGCGGGAACTGCAGCTGGCGTGTTTGCCATGTCGATTTTCAACGCCTCGGCCAACCGTTTCCTCAACCTGGAAATTTCCGCCATGGAATCCGATGGCAAGGGCAAGGTCATTTCCAGTCCTCGGGTTGTTACAGCCGACCAAAAGCTGGCAACGATAGAGCAAGGAACCGAACTGCCCTATCAGGTTGCATCCTCCAGTGGCGCCACCAGCATCCAGTTCCGCAAGGCCAATTTGAAGCTGGAGGTGACGCCCCAGATCACGCCCGAGGGCAGCATTATCCTCACCTTGGACGTCAACAAGGACACCGTGGGACAACTGACACCTGGCGGTTATGCCATCGACACCAAACACATCAAGACGGAGGCGCTGATTGAAAATGGTGGGACCATTGTGATTGGCGGTATCTTTACCGAATCCCAGACCGATGGTGTGGACAAGGTGCCGTTTTTCGGTGACCTGCCTTTTGTCGGGGCACTGTTTAGAAGAACGACCAAAGATTCGACCAAAAAGGAAATGCTGGTCTTTATTACTCCCAGAGTTTTGGCCGATCGCAGTGCCGCAAACTAAAACTATCTTGGCATGAACAGGACATTCACGATGTCGATATTAAAAACAATAGTTGGTACGCTGATAGCGGTGGTTTTGTCGGCTTGCGGTGGTGGTGGCGGTGATGCAGGTGGTAGCGCTACTTCTGGCACCAGCACCGGCACCAGTTCCGGTGGCACGACTTCCGCGCCCACGCTGACCCTGGTGATGCAGAGTGCGGCCACGGCACAGCCCGTGCAGGCGATTGCAGCCTCCGCCACCAATGTGACCCAATTGGTTGCGACCCTGACCACTGCGACCGGAGTGCCCATTGCGGGCCAAGTGGTAACCTTCAATGAAAGCCCCGCCACATCCCTGTCGTTCTTTCCTGGTGGAAGTTCAAAAAAGACGGGTCTCGACGGCGTCGCCACGGTTACCGTGCAGCGGGTGAATCAAACCACCTTTGGGTCGGGCTCCTTTTATGCGACTGCGGGCACCTATTCCACCACCAGCACGACCAGCAGTACCAGTGTGCCGATCGTGTCCAATTATTTGACCTTCCGCGCCGATCCTCCAGCCTTTCAAATCGATCTGCGGGATGTCAACAATGCAGTCACCACCTCCATAGGCAGCAATCTGACCACCTCGGTCAATGCGATGCTGAAGTTTGAGGATGGAACACCGGTTACGAATAAAGCAGTGTATGTGAGCGATGCTTCCGGAAAGGTCAGCTTTCCGAATGGCAGTTCGTCATTGACCAACTCGTCTGGAATTGCAGCTATTGTGGTCACCCGAGCGACCCTGAGCGTGAACGGTGCAGGAACCCTGAATGTGTCATCCACCATTAGCGGCTCCACCTCCAGCGGGTCTGCTAACAATACGGTGGTTGCTGGCACGGTGGATTACCAGCTGGGAACAGCGAATATTGCGCTGTCTGGTTTGAGCGTCGGCAGCACGGCCTTGTCTGCCTATGGAAATCGCACGGTTTCCGTGTCGGTGACCAGCAATGGTACGCCTGTGACTATTCCGGTGCAAGTAACCTTCGGTGCCAGTTGTGGTGTTGTCTCACCCTTGGTGGTGGCCACCGATGCCAACGGTTTGGCAAGTACCACCTACACGGCAAGTGACCCCAAGTGCGCGGGCACCAATGTGTCGATCACCGCCGCTGCAACCGGCGCCACCACGCAGTCAGGTACCATCGCCGTGTCTGCGCCGGTGGCAACCAATGTGCAATTTGTCAGTGCCGCACCCCAGCTGATTTATTTGTCCGGAACCGTGGGCACCACACAAGCGCAGGTGGTGTTTAAGGTGGTGGATTCCAGTGGCAATGCGGTGCAAAACAAGACGCTGCAGCTGGCGCTGAGCAATACGGCCACCGGTGTTTCATTGGGTACATTGGGCAACACCACACCCCTGAATTATGTTTCAGACAGCAGTGGCAATGTCTCTGCCGCCGTGTTTTCCGGCACCGTTCCTACCTCCATGACGGTGCGGGCCACGCTGCTGGATTCCCTGGCGGCACCCACGTCCATCTACAGCGACTCGAACATTCTTACCGTGGCTTCTGGCCGACCGACCCAAAGCTCCTTGAGCCTGGCCTCGGCAAAGACCAGCATAGAAGGGGCTAACATCGACAATGTTTCCACGACGCTGACCCTGTCCATGGCTGACCGCAACGGCAATCCGGTGCCGCCTGGAACACAGGTGAATTTTGTGTCCGAGGCCGGGGTTGTCATTCCTGCGGTGTGCTTTGTGCCGCCCGCTATTCCTGCAACAGCCAATAGCCCGGCCATACCTTCCTCTTCCTGCTCGGTGACTTTATTTTCCTCCGGAACACGCACTGCCAACGGCAATGTGGCCGTGATGGCCTATGTGGCAGGGGACGAGGATTTTTCTGATTTGGTGGGCGACAATGTGTACCACTTGGGGGATCCGTTTACGGATCTGGGCAGGGCTTATTTGGACAAGGTAGGTGCCGGACCTAGAACCGTTCCCTCCGGTTTCGGCGTTTACAACAATGGTGAATTTCAAGTGCCAAGAATTGGTGACGCCGCTTGCTTGGATGGCGCCAGTTGTCCGGGCGATGGCCTCTGGGGCTCTGCCGACGTGCGCAAGCAAATAACGATCGTATTCGCAACCAGTAGCGCGACTATAAGTGCAGGATCTCTGCAGGCAACTTCCCCACTGCAGGGCTCCACCGATTTGGTGCTGAATTCTTTGAACGTGACTGTGGCTGACCTAAACGGAAACAGTATGCCAACCGGTACCCAGATAGCTGTTACGGCAGTTGATAATGGGTTTCAGGCGCAAGGTTATCTCACGGCCGCTAACTGTCAGATAACATCGGGGACCGGTGCCACGATTTCTAATTCCTTGAGCCCCATTCTCATTCCAGTGACTTTGAAATTTTGCACCCCTGGTGACGCGGTTCAGGTCACGGTGACGTCTCCGCTGGGGATACAGACCCAGCGTTTGTTCACCATTTATTAGTTTTCCGTGATGTAACGGAGCGTGATATTTCTATTGTGCTAGTCGGCCTTCCCGGTTCCGGGAAGACCACCGTCGGGCGGCAACTTGCCCGACGGCTTCAATTGCCGTTTGTCGATTCGGACCATGAGATTGTGGTTCGGTTCGGCTGCTCGATTCGCGAGTTTTTTGAGCGCGAGGGTGAGGCGCGCTTTCGCGATATCGAGGAAGAGGTGCTGGACAGCCTGAGCCAGGCTCCGCCCAAGGTGCTGTCCACCGGAGGCGGAGCGGTGCTGCGGGAAGCCAACCGGCGCCATTTGCGGGAACGTGGCCGCGTGGTCTACCTCAAGTCAAATCCGGAAGAATTGTTCCGGCGTCTGCGCCATGATTCGAACCGGCCGCTGCTGCAGGTGGCCGATCCGCTGCAAAAGCTCAAGAACCTGTTTGCCGAACGCGACCCGCTATACCGGGAAGTGGCGCACTTTGTGCTGGAGACCGGCAGGCCTTCGGTGTCCACGCTGGTCAACATGATCATGATGCAACTGGAACTGGGCGTGGAACTTGGCAAGTCCTGAGGGCGCCGCTTCTGTGCCTTGTGCCAAAGGCTCTAAACTTGGGCCATGACCTTGCCTCCTTTTCAAACCGTTGCCATCGATCTGGCCGAGCGCAGTTATGACATCCATATCGGTTCTGGCCTGTTGTGCCTGGATGCGATGTTCGACGGATTGCCGCGCGCCACATCGGTGCTGATCGTCAGCAATCAAACCGTTGCGCCGCTGTACGCGGCGACTTTGCAGGCCAGCCTGGGTCAGCGCTACGCCAAGGTGCTGCTCCTGGCCCTGCCGGATGGCGAGGTGCACAAGAATTGGCAGACCCTGAACCTGATTTTTGACGCGCTTTTGCAAAACGGCTGCGACCGCAAGACGCTGCTGGTGGCGCTGGGCGGTGGCGTGGTGGGCGATATGACGGGTTTTGCCGCAGCCAGCTTTATGCGCGGCGTGCCCTTTGTGCAGGTGCCCACGACGCTGTTGGCGCAAGTGGACTCCTCGGTGGGCGGCAAGACCGGCATCAACCATCCGCTGGGCAAGAACATGGTGGGCGCCTTTTACCAGCCGCTGCGGGTGATCTGTGACCTGGATAGCTTGCAGACCCTGCCCATGCGTGAACTCAGCGCAGGACTGGCCGAAGTCATCAAATATGGCCCGATTGCCGACCTTCAGTTCATGGACTGGCTGGAACTCAATATGGACCGGCTGCTGGCGCGCGACGCCGATGCCTTGGCGCATGCGGTGCGGCGCAGCTGCGAAATCAAGGCCTGGGTGGTGGCGCAGGACGAGCGCGAAGGCGGCTTGCGCGCCATTCTGAATTTCGGTCACACCTTTGGCCACGCCATCGAGGCCGGCATGGGCTACGGCGCCTGGCTGCACGGTGAAGGCGTGGCTTGCGGCATGGTGATGGCCGCAAAGTTGTCAGAACGCTTGGGTCTGGTGGATGCCGATTTTGTCGCCCGGTTGAAGGTGCTGATTCTGCGCGCCGGACTGCCGGTGTTGGGACCGGTTCTGGATGCACAAGACAACGCCGGACGCTATCTGGAGTTGATGCGTCTGGACAAGAAGTCGGATGCGGGCGAAATCCGGTTTGTGCTGATCGATGGGGCCTCCAAGGCTACCGTGCGGGGCGCACCGGATGCGTTGGTGCGTGAGGTGATTGACGCATGTTGTCGGGTCTAGGCGTCGTGGCGCATCCGGCCAGCGGACTGGCGCCCTACGCTTGCGACCCGGCGCTGACGCGTGGCCGCAGGCTGTTCGAGAGCCTGGCACCTACGCGCACCGACTTTCAGCGCGACCGCGATCGCATCGTGCATTCCACCGCCTTTAGGCGCCTGGTCTACAAGACCCAGGTGTTTCTCAACCACGAGGGCGATCTGTTTCGCACCCGCCTGACGCATTCGCTGGAGGTGGCGCAGCTGGGGCGCAGCATTGCCCGGTCGCTGCGCCTGAATGAAGATCTGGTGGAAGGCATTGCCCTGGCGCATGATCTGGGACACACGCCCTTTGGCCACGCCGGGCAGGACGCGTTGCAGGACTGCATGGCCGAATACGGTGGCTTTGAGCACAACTTGCAAAGCCTGCGCGTGGTGGATCTGCTGGAGGAGCGCTACCCGTTGTTTGACGGATTAAATTTGTGTTTTGAAACCCGCGAAGGCATTCTCAAACATTGCTCACGCACCAACGCCAATTTGCTGGAGGCCGCCGAACATGCGTATGCGGACGCTCAGGGCGGCGTGGGGCGGCGCTTTTTGCTGGGGCAACAGCCGAGCCTGGAGGCGCAGCTTTGCAACCTGGCCGATGAAATCGCCTACAACGCGCACGACATTGACGATGGCATACGCTCAGGTCTGATCAGTCTGGAGCAACTGCGCGAAGTGCCCTTGTTCAAGCTGTTTTGCGAACGGGCACTGGCCGAGCATGTGCATTTGCGCCAGCCTGCGCAGGCGCGGCGCCTGATGTACGAGAGCATCCGCCTGATGCTCAGCGAGCAGGTGTTTGACGTGATTGCCGCAACCCGACAGGCCATTGAGCATGCCAAGGTGCAGTCTGTGGAGGATGTGCGCCGCAGCGCTGCGCTGGTGATGTTCAGCGACGATATGCAGCAGCGTTCGGCGCAACTCAAGCATTTTTTGTTTACCCAGCTCTACCGGCACCCGCAGGTGGTGAACACCATGGCGCAGGCCAAACAGGTGGTGCGTGAGCTGTTTGATATCTACTGCGCTTCCCCTCACGAAATGCAGGCTGGTTTCGCGCTGCGCTCGCAGGCCACGCAGAGTTCCACCTGGGATGCGGGCCCGGCCTTGCAGCGCATCGTGGCGGACTACATTGCCGGCATGACGGACCGCTTTGCAACGCGCGAACATATCCGGCTGACCGGACAGAAGCTGATTACGGAGGGCGTATGAGCCTTGAATTGAACCCGCACGATGCCGTGGTGATTGCAGACACGCAGGCCTGGGTGCAGCGCGCCGTGATCGGTTTGAATCTGTGCCCCTTCGCCAAATCGGTAGTGGTCAAGGGCCAGGTGCGTTATGTCGTCAGCCACGCATCGGGCGCCAAGCCCTTGCTGGCCGACCTCAAGCGGGAGCTGTTGGCCCTGGCCGCCGCCGACCCGGTGCTGCTTGACACCACCATGTTGATGGCGCCGGATGGATTCGCCGATTTTCTGGACTTCAACGAACTGCTGGCACGCACCGACAAGTTGCTGATGGATCTGGACCTGGACGGCGTGCTACAGATTGCCAGCCTGCATCCCCGCTACCAGTTCGCCGACACCGATCCGGAGGACATCACCAACTTCACCAACCGGGCGCCTTACCCCACGCTGCACCTGTTGCGCGAAGACAGCGTGGACCGGGCCGTCGCCGCATTTCCCAACGCGGAAGCTATTTTTGAGACCAATATGCAAACCATGCACGATTTAGGGCTGGAGGGTTGGGCTGCCCTGGCGGTGGGCGCCAGCGCCTTGCCGGAAGCCGACACATGATGCGCACCAAACCTAGCCCAAACCGGGACACCACAGCCAAGACGACAACGCCCAATCCGCTTGCCGATGAACTGCGGCCCGGTCAGTCCGTCGAGTTGTTGAAGGAATTGCACATCCTGACGCGCGAGGGCAAGCTGAATCAGGACTCGCGGCGCAAGCTCAAGCAGGTCAACCACCTGTTCCAGTTCATTGAAAAGTTGTTGGACGAATTGCCTGTGAAAGAGGGCGAGCAGATTAGTCTTGCGGACCATGGTGCGGGCAAGTCCTATCTCGGTTTTATTCTCTACGACCTGTACTTTCGGACACGCCCGGCAGGCCACATTTACGGCATTGAAACCCGTGCCGAGCTGGTGGAAAAATCGGTGGCGCTGGCGGCCAAGCTGGGCTTTGCGCGCATGGGCTTTCTGAATCTGAGCGTGGCCGAATCGACCCAAAGCGCCTTGCTGCCGGAGCGTATCGATGTGGTCACGGCGTTGCATGCCTGCGACACCGCCACCGATGATGCGATTGCCTTTGGCCTGCAAAAAAAGGCCAGGGCCTTTGTGCTGGTTCCCTGCTGCCAGGCCGAAGTGGCGCGGCATCTGAACCAGGGCCGGGCGCTGTCGCTAACCCGCACACCCCTGGCGGAACTCTGGCGCCATCCGCTGCATGCCCGCGAGATGGGCAGCCAGATCACCAATGTGCTGCGCTGCCTGTACCTGGAGGCCTGTGGTTACCAGGTGACCGTTACCGAGCTGGTCGGTTGGGAACACAGCATGAAGAACGAGCTGATCCTGGCGCGCTTTACCGGGCAGCGCAAAGACAAGTCCGCGCAGCGACTGAAGGCCATCCTGCAGGAATTCGGTATCGAGTCCCTGCTTGACGTCCGCTTTACACATTTGAAAGACAATGCGGACAACGAAAGCCCGGTCTGAGCCGTTACGGCTAAATTGCCCATTATTTGTATCTGGAGTTAGACATGAAAAAAGTAATTCAACTGGTTCTGCTGTTGTCCACGGTCGGCGTGTTGGGTGCTTGCGCCACCAGCAGCCCTGACGTCATCCAACGCGGTGATGCCCAACGTATGGCCAAGGTGGAAGACGGCGTGGTGCTGTCCATCCGCACGGTGACCGTGGATGGCAGCCAGTCCGGTATCGGCGCTACCGTCGGTGGCGTGGTGGGTGCCATCGGCGGCTATGCCGGCAGCGGAGTTCAGCGCGAGGGCCAGGTGCTGGGTGTGCTGGCCGGTGTGGCCGGTGCTGCAGCGGGCAATGCCATAGAGCGCTTCTCCACCAAGGAGGAAGCGTTTGAAATTTTGGTGCAACTCAAGGGCGGCGAGCGCCGTGCCATCGTGCAGGCCAAGGGTACTGAAATATTGGTGGCCGGTGACCCGGTGATCATCGTCACTACCGGCAACAAGGTGCGGGTCACCAAAGCGCCCAAGTAATCGTTTCTTGAGCGAACAGGCGGGGACGCTACACGGCTTCTATGGCTCGTCTTCCCCGTCTGAGCTTTCCCGGATTGCCGCATCACGTCATTCAGCGTGGGCACAACGGGCAGCCGGTTTTTTTGCGACCCGCCGACTACCAGCTGATGCTGGACCTGTTGCTGGAATATGCGCGCAAGTTTGAGGTGGCGGTGCATGGCTATGTGTTGCTGCCCAACCATTTCCATTTGCTGCTGACGCCTCAGGCGGCCTCGGGCTTACCCCAGATGCTGCAGGCCATGGGCAGGCGTTATGTCCGTTATTTCAATGACGCGCAGGGCCGAACCGGCACCCTGTGGGACGGACGTTACCGCTCCACCGTGCTGCAGCCCGAACTCTACCTATTGCCCTGCATGGTCAGCATGGACCTTCATCCGGTGCGTGCGGGACTGACCGCCACGGCGGTGGAGTGGCCCTGGTCCAGCCACGCGCATTACATTGGTCGCCGCATGGACCGCCTGCTCACGCCCCATGCACAGTTTTGGGGCCTTGGGAACACACCGTTTGCACGCGAGGCCGCTTATGCCGAGCTGGTTCGGGCCGGAATGAGCCCGTCGCAGTTGCAGGCATTGACCGATGCCACGCGCAAGGGTTGGGCCTTGGGCGATCCGGCATTTCTGCAGGAGCTGCAAAAGGAAACGCCGCGGCGCCTCAGCAAGGGGCAGGCCGGCCGCCCGCCACGCGTTTTGCTCCCGCCATAGTGACTGCGCTCTTCATTGAGCAGGGCGGCAGGATTGAAATCTATATGTCCCTAATTTAAGTTGGCCTCATACTATCCGTAAATAATAAGAATCAGACCCTAATTATTGTTCTTGGCATTATTGTTGCATTGCATTAAGCTTCACGTCCACTGTCATTTTCAGGAGCGCGCATGACGACGGCTGCAGAGATCAAACACCTATCCGAACACGGTCTGTATTCCACAGAACAAGAGCACGACGCCTGTGGCGTTGGTTTTGTGGCCCATATTCGGGGCGAAAAAAGCCATTCCATTGTCAAGAATGCGCTCAAGATTCTTGAAAACCTGGACCACCGGGGTGCCGTCGGTGCTGACGCGCTGATGGGCGATGGCGCCGGTATCCTGATCCAGTTGCCCGACGCGCTCTACCGCGAAGAGATGGCAGCGCAGGGCGTGACCCTGCCGGCCCCCGGCGAATACGGCGTGGGCATGATCTTCCTGCCCAAGGAACACGCATCCCGCCTGGCCTGCGAGCAGGAAATGGAACGCGCCATCAAGGCCGAAGGCCAGGTGCTGTTGGGCTGGCGCGACGTTCCGGTGAACCGTGACATGCCGATGTCGCCCACCGTGCGCGCCAAGGAACCTATCCTGCGCCAGGTGTTTATTGGTCGCGGTAACGACGTCATCGTGCAGGACGCGCTGGAGCGCAAGCTGTATGTGAT
Organism: uncultured beta proteobacterium; assembly: GCA_903845935.1. Taxonomy (GTDB): domain Bacteria; phylum Pseudomonadota; class Gammaproteobacteria; order Burkholderiales; family Burkholderiaceae_C; genus Allorhodoferax. The sequence goes on from CAIMZI010000016.1 coordinate 16,379, forward strand.
CCGCAAGACTGCCAGCGCCCATATCCAGGCCCTGCACCTCAAGCACAGCAAAGAGTATTACGTGCCCAGCATGTCCAGCCGCACTGTGGTCTACAAGGGCCTGCTGTTGGCTGACCAGGTGGGTGTGTATTTCAAGGATCTGGAGGACGAGCGTTGCGTGTCGGCCCTGGGTCTGGTGCACCAGCGCTTCTCTACCAATACCTTCCCCGAGTGGCCCTTGGCCCACCCCTATCGCTATGTGGCGCACAACGGTGAGATCAACACCGTCAAGGGCAACTACAACTGGATGAAGGCGCGCGAAGGCGTTATGTCTTCGCCCGTGCTGGGCCCGGACCTGCAAAAGCTCTATCCCATCAGCTTTGCCGGTCAAAGCGACACCGCCACCTTCGACAACTGCCTCGAGCTGTTGACCATGGCCGGTTACCCGATCAGCCAGGCCGTGATGATGATGATTCCCGAGCCCTGGGAACAGCACGCCACGATGGACCCGCGTCGCCGTGCCTTCTACGAATACCACGCCGCCATGCTGGAACCCTGGGATGGCCCGGCCTCCATCGTGTTTACCGACGGCCGCCAGATCGGCGCCACGCTGGACCGCAACGGCCTGCGTCCTTCACGCTACTGCATCACCGATGACGATCTGGTGATCATGGGCTCCGAATCCGGCGTTCTGCCGGTGCCGGAAAACAAGATCGTGCGCAAATGGCGGCTGCAGCCCGGCAAGATGTTCCTGATCGATCTGGAACAGGGTCGCATGGTTGACGACGAGGAGCTCAAGTCCAACCTGGCCAACAGCAAGCCCTACAAACAGTGGATCGAAAACCTGCGCATCAAGCTCGACGACGTGACCGTTGCCGAAAAGCGCAAGGACGCGGCCTTTTCCGAAGTGGTGGCAGGTGTGGAGCCCAAGCGCGTCACCGACCAGGTGTCGCTGCTGGATCGCCAGCAGGCCTTTGGCTTTACCCAGGAAGACCTGAAGTTCCTGATCGCCCCCATGGCGACCGCCGGGGAAGAGGCGATTGGCTCCATGGGCAACGACAGCCCGCTGGCCGTGCTGTCCGACAAGAACAAGCCGCTGTACAACTACTTCAAGCAGTTGTTTGCCCAGGTGACCAATCCGCCGATCGACCCGATCCGCGAAGCCATCGTGATGTCGCTGGTGTCCTTTGTCGGCCCCAAGCCGAACCTGCTGGACATCAACCAGGTCAACCCGCCCATGCGTCTGGAAGTGTCCCAGCCGGTGCTGGACTTTGCCGACATGGCCAAGCTGCGCGACATCGAAACCCATACCCAGGGCAAGTTCCGCAGCTACACGCTGGACATAACCTACCCGCTGGCCTGGGGCCATGAGGGTGTGGAGGCCAAGCTGGCTTCGCTGTGCGCCGAAGCCGTGGATGCGATCAAGGGTGGCAAGAACATCCTGATCATCAGCGACCGCAACATCAACGCTACCCAGGTTGCCATTCCGGCCCTGCTGGCCCTGTCCGCCATTCACCAGCACCTGGTGATTGCTGGTCTGCGCACCACCGCCGGTCTGGTGGTCGAAACCGGTACCGCGCGTGAAGTGCACCATTTCGCCGTGCTGGCGGGTTATGGCGCCGAAGCCGTCCATCCCTATTTGGCGATGGAAACCCTGGCCCATATCTCCAAGGACCTGCCGGGCGACCTGAGCTCTGAGAAGGCTATCTACAACTACGTCAAGGCGGTCGGCAAGGGCCTATCCAAGATCATGTCCAAGATGGGTGTCAGCACCTATATGAGCTACTGCGGCGCCCAGCTGTTCGAGGCGATTGGCCTGTCCACTGCCACCGTGGCCAAGTACTTCACCGGCACACCCAGCCGCGTCGAGGGCATTGGCGTGTTCGACATCGCCGAAGAAGCCATCCGTATGCACAACGCCGCCTTTGGCGACAGCCCGGTGCTGGCCAACGCGCTGGAAGCCGGTGGCGAGTACGCCTGGCGTGTGCGCGGTGAGGAGCATATGTGGACGCCCGATGCGATTGCCAAGTTGCAGCACAGCACGCGCTCCAACAACTGGAACACGTACAAGGAATACGCCCAGCTCATCAACGACCAATCCAAGCGCCACCTGACGCTGCGCGGATTGTTTGAGTTCAAGCTCGATCCGGCCAAGGCCATCCCCGTCGATGAGGTCGAATCGGCCAAGGAAATCGTCAAGCGTTTTGCCACCGGCGCCATGTCGCTGGGCTCGATTTCGACCGAGGCCCATGCCACGCTGGCTGTCGCCATGAACCGCATCGGCGGAAAGAGCAATACGGGCGAGGGCGGGGAAGATCCGGCGCGTTACCGCAACGAGCTCAAGGGCATCCCGATCAAGCTGGGCGATTCGCTCAAGAGCGTGATTGGTGAGGACGTGGTCGAGGTGGACCTGCCGCTGCAAGCCGGTGATTCACTGCGCTCGCGCATCAAGCAGGTGGCCTCGGGACGCTTTGGCGTCACGGCCGAATACCTGACCAGCGCCGACCAGATCCAGATCAAGATGGCACAGGGCGCCAAGCCGGGCGAGGGCGGTCAACTGCCAGGCGGCAAGGTGTCCGATTACATCGGTCGCCTGCGCCACTCGGTGCCCGGTGTGGGCCTGATTTCGCCCCCGCCACATCACGACATTTACTCGATCGAAGATCTGGCGCAACTGATACACGACTTGAAAAATGTCGCGCCGCATTCCGGCATCAGCGTCAAGTTGGTCGCTGAAATCGGCGTTGGTACGATTGCCGCCGGTGTGGCCAAGTGCAAGGCCGACCATGTGGTGATTGCCGGACACGACGGCGGCACCGGCGCCTCGCCCTGGTCGTCCATCAAGCATTGCGGCAGCCCTTGGGAAATCGGCTTGGCCGAAACCCAGCAGACCCTGGTGCTGAACCGTCTGCGCAGCCGCATCCGCGTGCAGGCCGACGGCCAGATGAAGACCGGTCGCGACGTCGTCATCGGTGCCCTCTTGGGTGCCGACGAATTCGGTTTCGCTACCGCACCGCTGGTGGTGGAGGGCTGCATCATGATGCGCAAGTGCCACCTCAACACCTGCCCGGTCGGCGTGGCCACGCAGGACCCGGTGCTGCGCCAGAAGTTCTCCGGCAAGCCCGAGCATGTGGTGAATTACTTCTTCTTCATCGCCGAAGAAGTGCGCCAGATCATGGCCCAGCTGGGCATTCGCAAATTCGACGACATGATTGGCCGCTCCGATCTGCTAGACACCCGCAAGGGCATAGAGCATTGGAAGGCCAGCGGCCTGGACTTTGGCCGCCTGTTTGCCATGCCGCAAGTGCCGGCCGATGTGCCGCGTTTCCAGACGCTCACCCAGGACCACGGTCTGGAAAAGGCTCTCGACAATGTGCTGATCGCCAAGAGCCGTGCCGCCATCGACAAGGGCGAACGCGTGCAGTTCATGGAAGTGGCGCGCAACGTCAACCGTTCGGTCGGCGCCATGCTGTCCGGCGCAGTGACCAAGGTGCATCCCGAAGGCCTGCCGGATGACAGCATCCGCATCCAGCTCGAAGGCACCGGCGGTCAATCCTTTGGCGCTTTCCTGTGCCGTGGCATCACCATGTACCTGATTGGCGACGCCAACGACTACACCGGCAAGGGCCTGTCGGGCGGGCGCATCGTGGTGCGACCCAGCATCGACTTCCGCGGAGACGCCATCAAGAACACCATCGTCGGCAACACCGTGATGTACGGCGCCACCACCGGTGAGGCCTTTTTTAGCGGCGTGGCCGGTGAGCGCTTTGCGGTGCGTCTGTCGGGTGCCACGGCAGTGGTCGAAGGAACGGGCGACCATGGTTGCGAATACATGACCGGCGGGACCGTGGCCGTGTTGGGCCAGACCGGGCGCAACTTTGCAGCCGGCATGAGCGGCGGCATTGCCTATGTGTTTGACGAAGATGGCAAGTTCGCCACCCGATGCAACACTGCCATGGTCAGCATGGAAAAGGTGCTGACTGCGGCTGAGCAGGAAGCTGCGGTTGACAAGGCGGTCTGGCACCGTGGCGAAAGCGACGAGGCGCAGTTGCGCAAGTTGCTGGAAGACCACAACCGCTGGACCGGCAGCAAGCGCGCCCGCGAACTGTTGGACAACTGGGAAACTTCGCGTCTGAAGTTTGTCAAGGTCTTCCCCAACGAATACAAGCGCGCTCTGGGCGAGATCCATGCACGCAAAGTCGCGGCTGCAGCCAAGGCAGCAGTTCCAGCAGCGTCCAAGCAGGAAGCCGTCGCTGCCAAATAAGGCCACAGCAGTTCAACAAGCTAATGGCCCGGTGCTGGTGCGCCGGGTCGCCAAGGAGTGAATATGGGAAAGATCACGGGATTCATGGAGTTTGAGCGCATCGAAGAGGGCTACAAGCCGGTCTCCGAGCGCCTCAAGAATTACAAAGAATTTGTCATCGGGCTGGACGACGCCCAGGCCAACAAGCAGGCCGCACGCTGCATGGACTGCGGCACACCGTTTTGCAACAACGGCTGCCCGGTCAACAACATCATTCCGGATTTCAACGATCTGGTGTTCCGCAATGACTGGAAGGCCGCCATCGACGTGCTGCACAGCACCAACAACTTCCCCGAGTTCACCGGTCGCATCTGCCCCGCACCCTGCGAGGCGGCCTGCACGCTGAATGTGAACGAGGAAGCGGTGGGCATCAAGTCGATCGAGCACGCCATCATCGACCGCGCCTGGCACGAAGGCTGGGTGGTGCCACAACTGCCCAAGACCAAGACCGGCAAGAAGGTCGCCGTGGTCGGCTCCGGCCCTGCCGGTATGGCCGCGTCGCAGCAACTGGCGCGCGCCGGTCACGACGTGACCCTGTTCGAGAAGAACGACCGCATTGGTGGCCTGCTGCGCTACGGCATCCCCGACTTCAAGATGGAAAAAAGCCATATCGACCGCCGCGCCGAACAACTCAAGGCCGAGGGTGTGACGATCCGCACCGGCGTGCTGATCGGCGAAATGCCCATGGGCAGCAAGGTCACCAACTGGGCCAAGGAAACCATTTCCGCTGAAACCCTGAAAAGCGAATTTGACGCCGTGATCTTGACCGGTGGCTCCGAGCAGTCGCGCGATCTGCCGGTTACCGGCCGCGAACTCGAAGGCATCCACTTCGCCATGGAATTCCTGCCGCAGCAAAACAAGGTCAATGCCGGTGACAAGCTCAAGGGCCAGTTGCGCGCCGACGGCAAGCACGTCATCGTCATCGGTGGCGGCGACACTGGAAGCGATTGCGTGGGCACCAGCAACCGCCATGGCGCGGCAAGCGTCACCCAGTTTGAAGTCATGCCCCAGCCCCCGGTGGAAGAAAACCGGCCCATGACCTGGCCTTACTGGCCGCTGAAACTGCGCACCAGTTCCAGTCACGACGAAGGCTGCGAGCGCGTGTTTGCCATTTCCACCAAGGAATTCATCGGTGAAAAAGGCAAGCTCACCGGCCTGAAGACGGTGCAGGTGGAATGGAAAGACGGCAAGATGGTGGAGGTCGCCGGTTCCGAAAAAATCCTCAAGGCTGACCTGGTGTTGCTGGCCATGGGCTTTGTCAATCCGGTGGCCACCGTGCTGGAAGCCTTTGGTGTGGACAAGGACGCCCGTGGCAATGCCAAGGCTACCACCGAGGCAACCGGCTGCTACGCGACCAATGTGCCCAAGGTGTTTGCCGCCGGTGATATGCGCCGCGGTCAGAGCTTGGTAGTGTGGGCGATCCGCGAAGGCCGCCAGGCCGCACGTGCGGTGGATGAGTTTCTGATGGGCTCCAGCGTTTTACCCCGATAAATAAGGTGCCCCCCGCTTAGACCGGTCCGATACCGGGCTAAGCGTTATCCCTTATGATGCGCAAGCCAGATTCATGCTGGCTTTTTTATGGTCACAACTTCCTCCAACACACTCGTCGAATTCCAGAACGTCCGCTTCGGTTATGGCGATCGGGTGATCCTGGATGACGTGTCCTTTACCATTCCGCGTGGCAAGGTGACGGCGCTGATGGGCGCATCGGGTGGCGGCAAGACCACCGTGATGCGTCTGATTGGTGGTCAGTTTGTGGCGCAGCATGGCAAGGTGTTGCTACATGGTCTGAAGGGTTCCACTGAGGTGCTGGATGTGGGCTCCATGGACCGCGACGCCCTGTATTTGGCGCGTAGGCGTATGGGCATGTTGTTCCAGTTTGGCGCCCTGTTCACCGACGCCAGCGTGTTTGACAATGTGGCCTTTCCCTTGCGCGAACACACCAACCTGTCTGAAGACCTGATCCGCGACGTGGTGCTGATGAAGCTCAACGCCGTCGGCCTGCGCGGTGCCCGCGACCTGATGCCCTCCGAGGTGTCGGGCGGCATGGCGCGACGTGTGGCCCTGGCCCGCGCCATTGCACTCGACCCGGAGCTGGTGATGTACGACGAGCCCTTTGCCGGGCTCGATCCGATTTCCCTGGGAACGGCCGCACGTCTGATTCGCCAGCTCAACGATGCCATGGGCCTGACCAGCATCGTGGTGTCGCACGATCTGGAAGAAACCTTCCACATCGCCGACCAGGTCATCATTCTGGCCAACGGCAAGATTGCCGCCCAGGGTACACCCGACGAAGTGCGCAACAGCGACAACCCACTGGTGCATCAGTTTGTCAATGCGTTGCCCGAGGGGCCGGTGCACTTTCACTATCCTGCGGCCAGTATCGATGCCGATTTCTCCGTCGGAGCGCAAGTATGAGCTGGTACAAGCCGTCCGAGCTGGGTTATTCGGTGCGCAGCACGCTGGCGGACATGGGTTTCGCCGCACGCCTGTTTTTGCGCCTGCTGGCCTCCATTGGCGCCACGCTCAAGCGCCCGACGCTGCTGCGCGACCAGATCCATTTCATGGGCAATTTTTCCCTGGCCATCATTGCCGTCTCAGGTGCCTTCGTCGGCTTTGTCATGGGCTTGCAGTATTACTACGGGCTGCAGCGCTTTGGTGCGGCAGAGTCGGTCGGCATGCTGATCAGTCTGAGCCTGGTGCGCGAATTCGGGCCGGTGATTACCGCCCTGCTGTTTGCCGGGCGCGCCGGTACTTCGCTCACCGCAGAAATTGGTTTAATGAAGGCCGGTGAACAACTCAGCGCCATGGAGATGATGGCGGTGGACCCGGTGCAGCGCATTCTGGCGCCGCGTTTCTGGGGTGCGGTGATTGCCATGCCCTTGTTGGCGGCGGTGTTCAGTGCCGTTGGTGTGCTGGGCGGCTACGTCGTCTGTGTGGTGATGATTGGCATTGATTCCGGCTCTTTCTGGAGCCAGATGCAGGGCGGTGTGGATGTCTGGCAGGACGTGGGCAACGGTTTTTTGAAGAGCCTGGTGTTCGGCTTTGCCGTCGCCTTTATCGCGCTGCTGCAGGGCTATGAAGCCCAGCCCACGCCCGAAGGTGTGGCACACGCAACTACGCGCACGGTGGTGATGGCATCGCTTACCGTGCTGGGTCTGGACTTTATCCTGACCGCAATGATGTTCAGTATTTAGGAGAAAAAAACATGCAACGCTCCAAAACGGATGTGTGGGTGGGCCTGTTTGTGCTGCTGGGTGGCGCAGCCCTGGTGTTTCTGGCCTTGCAGGCAGCCAATTTGCTCACCATCAGCTTTGATAAGGGCTACCAGGTGACGGCAAAATTCGACAACATCGGCGGCTTGAAGGCCAAGGCCGCGGTCAAAAGCAGCGGCGTGGTGATCGGCCATGTGCAAGCCATCAATTTTGATGACAAGACTTTCCAGGCGAAGGTGACCTTGTTTATGGACAATCGCTACACCTTTCCCAAGGATAGCTCGCTCAAGATTTTGACCAGCGGCCTGCTGGGCGAACAATACGTCGGAATTGAGGCCGGCTCAGACACAGCCAACTTGGCCGCCGGTGACGCCATCAGCAGCACCCAGTCGGCCGTGGTGCTGGAAAACCTGATCAGCGCGTTCCTCTACAACAAGGCGGCAGACAGTTCCAGCGCCGACAAGGCCAAGCAGTGACACAGGGAAGTTTGCGCATGAGCTGGCACGCTTGGCGGCGACTGCTGGCGCTGACCATGCTGCTGGCCCTGCAAGCCTGTGCCACGGTGGCGCAGCCCGACGCGCGCGATCCCATGGAATCGTTTAACCGTACCGTGTTTGGATTTAATGAGGTGGTGGACAAGGCCGTACTCAAGCCGGTGGCTACCGGCTACAAGGCCGTCACGCCCGATTGGATGCGCAAGGGCGTGGGCAACTTTTTCAACAACCTGCAAGACATGTGGTCCGCCGTCAACAACGGGCTGCAGGGGCGTGGCCAGGAGTTTAGCGACAGCGTGGGGCGCGTCATGGTCAATAGCAGCATAGGCCTGCTGGGGCTTATAGATGTGGCGAGTGACCTGAATATTGAGCGCCATACGGCAGACTTTGGTTTGACCCTGGGACGTTGGGGTGTGCCGCCGGGGCCCTATGTGGTACTGCCGATTCTTGGGCCCTATACCTTGCGCGAAGTCGCTGCCTTTGCGGTGGACACGCGCGGTATGCCGGTCTATAACATCGGCGACCAGGACACGCGGACCTGGCTGCCCATTGTGGATGTGGTGGATTTGCGCGCCAAGTATCTGAGCGCCGGCGATGTGCTGGAAGGGGCCGCGTTGGACCCCTATTCCTTCAGGCGGGATGCCTATTTCCAGCGCCAACGCAACATCCAGTTTGACGGCAACCCGCCGGAAGTGGAAGACCCGCCTTGATACAAGCTTTACAGCACGGCAACCTGAGGCAATAGGGCGCGGTTCATAATGCAAACCATGTTCTTGTTTAGAAAAGTGACCATGAAAAGAGACTTCCTTCGCACCTTGGTTTTGGGTTTTTCGCTGCTGGCCGGTCTGGGCATGCAGGCGCATGCCGAAGACGAAGCGCCCGACGCAATGATCAAACGCCTCTCGGTCGATGTGTTGGATTCCATCAAGGCGGATAAAACCATGCGCTCTGGGGATCTCACCAAGGTGGTGGCGCTGGTCGATGCCAAGATTCTGCCGAACTTGGATTTCCAGCGCATGACCGCCTCGGCGGTGGGTCCGGCCTGGCGCCAGGCCACGCCCGAGCAGCAAAAGCGCCTGCAGGATGAATTCAAGATTCTGCTGGTGCGTACCTATGCCGGTGCGCTCGGTCAGGTGTCGGATCAGACCATCGCCATGAAGCCCTTGCGTGCTAGTCCCGACGACAAGGAAGTCATTGTTCGCTCCGAGGTCAAGGGCAGTGGCGACCCGATTCAGCTCGATTACCGCCTGGCCAAGACGCCGGGTCAGGGCACAGGCTGGAAAATTTACAATATCAATGTGTTGGGCGTGTGGTTGGTGGAGAATTACAAAAGCCAGTTTTCTGCCGAAATCAATGCCAAGGGGCTTGACGGCCTGATCACCTCGTTGGCCGAACGCAACAAGGCCAACGCCAAGAAATCCTGATAGAAAGAAGGCCCCCATGCTGATTTTGCCTGCCATCCTCACCCAGACCCAGGCCAGCGATTGCCTGAAAAAACTCACGCAGGATGTGCAGCGCGAGGCGGAAAAGCAGGTGGTGGTCGACGCCGCGCCGCTGAACAATTTTGACTCCTCCGCCCTGGCTGTGTTGCTGGCGGTGCGCCGCGAATGTGCGCGCGCTGGCAAGCTGTTTGCGGTCAAGGGCCTGCCCGACCGCTTGCGCGACCTGGCGGCGCTGTACGGGATTGAAGGCTTGCTTACTGCGGCTTAGACCCCGTTCGGGTCTACCCTGCCCGGCGCGGTTAAAATAGTGGTCTTCCATGACCGCAATATCCTTCCAATCCGTCTCCAAAGCCTATCCGTCGCCCAAGTCCTCAAAAACCAGCGCCATCGGTAGCAGCTTTCTGGCCCTTGACTCGGTCAGCCTCGATATCCAGGAGGGCGAATTTTTCGGTCTCCTGGGCCCCAACGGAGCCGGTAAAACCACCATGATCAGCGTGCTGGCAGGCCTCACCCGCGCCAGCAGCGGCAGCGTCAGCGTGCTGGGACACGATGTGCAGACCGACTTTGCCGCAGCGCGCCGCGCCCTGGGCGTGGTGCCTCAGGAACTGGTGTTTGACCCCTTCTTCAATGTGCGCGAACTGTTGAAGATCCAGTCCGGCTATTTCGGCATCAAGAACAACAGCGCCTGGATCGACGAGCTGCTGGAGAGCCTGGGCCTGTCAGACAAGGCCAATGCCAATATGCGCCAACTCTCCGGTGGTATGAAGCGCCGCGTGCTGGTGGCCCAGGCCTTGGTTCACAAGCCCCCTGTCATCGTGCTCGACGAGCCCACCGCGGGAGTGGACGTGGAACTGCGCCAGACCCTGTGGCAGTTCATCGCCAAACTCAACCGTGAAGGCCACACCGTTTTGCTGACCACCCATTACCTGGAAGAGGCCGAGGCCTTGTGCGGGCGCATAGCCATGCTCAAGACCGGGCGCATTGTGGCGCTGGACAAGACCAGCGACCTGCTCAAGGCCGCGTCCAGCAATGTGCTGCGCTTCAAGCTCGATGCCGAGTTGCCCAAGGCGCTGGCCGACCAGGCGCGCATTACCGGACGCATTGTGCAGTTCCCAGCGAACGATGCGCTGGAGATCGAACGCTACCTGGCCGCCGTGCGCGAGGCCGGGCTGGTGGCCCATGACATTGAAATACGCAAGGCCGATCTGGAAGATGTGTTTCTGGACGTGATGGCGCAGAACAAGGGTTCTGTGCATGGTGTGGGAGTATCCGCATGACCGGCTGGCAAACACTTCTTTATAAGGAATCGCTGCGCTTCTGGAAGGTCGCCTTTCAGACCATCGCCGGACCGGTGCTGACCGCCATGCTGTACCTGCTGATCTTTGGCCATGCGCTGGAAAACCATGTCAAGGTCTACGACAAAATCGGTTACACGGCCTTTCTGGTGCCGGGCCTGGCCATGATGAGCCTGCTGCAAAACGCCTTTGCCAATAGCTCCTCATCGCTGATCATGAGCAAGGTCATGGGCAACCTGGTGTTTCTGTTGCTCACGCCGCTGTCCTATGTGCATTGGTTTGTCGCCTATGTGGGCGCCTCGGTGCTGCGCGGCCTCATCGTCGGTCTGGGCGTGTTTGCTGTGTCCGCCTTCTTTACGGACATCAGCTTCGAGGCGCCGCTGTGGATTATTCTGTTTGCCTTTATGGGCGCCGCCCTGATGGGTACGCTGGGTTTGATTGCAGGCTTGTGGGCTGAAAAGTTTGACCAGTTGGCGGCGTTCCAGAATTTCGTCGTCATGCCCATGACCTTCTTGAGCGGCGTGTTCTATTCGATCCATTCGCTGCCGACTTTCTGGCAGGGTGTGAGCCACTTCAATCCGTTTTTCTACATGATCGACGGTTTTCGCTACGGCTTCTTTGGTGTCAGCGACGTCTCGCCTTGGCTCAGCTTTGCGGTGGTGGGCAGTACCCTGGTGCTGGTCAGCCTGGTTGCCTTGCAGCTGCTGCGCACCGGTTACAAAATTCGTAGCTAAGTTTTTCACCTATTTTTCGGGCCTGCCCGCAACTGCCATGACCGCTGAAGAACTCCAAACCCTGATCACCGCCGGACTGCCGTGCGAGCATTGCACGCTCGAGGGCGATGGTCGCCATTGGTATGCCACGATTGTCTCGAATGCCTTTGAAGGCAAGCGCGCCATACAGCGCCACCAGCAGGTCTATGCCACGCTGGGCAACCGCATGAAGACCGATGAGGTGCATGCGCTTTCCATGAAAACCTTTACGCCCACCGAGTGGGCCGCCCAAGCCTGATGGACAAATTACTGATTCGCGGCGGTCGCCAGCTGACTGGCGAGGTGCTGATTTCAGGCGCCAAGAATGCCGCCCTGCCTGAGCTCTGTGCCGCGCTGCTGAGCGCCGACAGCCTGACGCTGCGCAACGTGCCGCGCCTGCAGGACGTGTCCACCATGCTCAAGCTGATCCGCAATATGGGTGTTGCCGCCGATGTGCAGGCCGATGGCTCTGTAGTGTTGAATGCCGGCGCCCTGAACAACCCGGAGGCACCCTACGAGCTGGTCAAGACCATGCGCGCCTCGGTGCTGGCCCTGGGCCCGCTGCTGGCGCGCTTTGGCCATGCCAAGGTGTCGCTGCCCGGCGGCTGCGCCATTGGCTCGCGCCCTGTCGATCAACACCTCAAGGGTCTGGCCGCCATGGGCGCCGTGATCGACGTGGAACACGGCTATATGGTCGCCAAGCTCGCAAACGGCCGCACCCGACTGAAGGGCGCGCGCATTGCCACCGACATGGTGACCGTCACCGGCACCGAGAATTTTCTGATGGCTGCGGCTCTGGCCGAGGGCGAGACCCTGCTGGAAAACGCCGCGCAGGAGCCGGAGATTCCGGATCTGGCGGAGCTGCTGATCAAGATGGGCGCCAAGATTGAGGGTCACGGCACCAGCCGAATCCGCATCCAGGGCGTTGAATCACTGCACGGCTGCACGCACCAGGTGGTGGCCGACCGCATCGAGACCGGCACCTTTTTGTGCGCGGTGGCCGCCACCGGTGGCGATGTGTTTTTGAAGCATGGCCGAGCCGAGCATCTGGATGCGGTGATCGACAAGCTGCGCGATGCCGGTGCCACCATTACGGCGCTGGAGGATGGCATTCGCGTGCAGTCGCAAGGCCGCCTGAAGGCGCAGAGCTTTCGCACCACCGAATACCCCGGCTTCCCCACCGACATGCAAGCCCAGTTCATGGCGCTCAATGCCGTGTCTATGGGCGTCTCCAAGGTGACCGAGACGATTTTCGAGAACCGCTTCATGCACGTCAATGAAATGGTGCGCCTGGGCGCGCACATCCTGATCGACGGCAAGGTGGCGGTGATAGAGGGCGTTGAAAAGTTGTCCGGCGCCACCGTCATGGCCACCGACCTGCGCGCCTCTGCCAGTCTGGTGATTGCCGGCTTGGTGGCCGAAGGTGAGACGCTGGTGGACCGCATCTACCACCTGGACCGCGGCTACGACCAGATGGAAGCCAAGCTGCGCGGCATTGGCGCAGATATCGAGAGAACGAAATGATTACCCTAGCTCTCTCCAAAGGCCGCATTTTTGAGGAAACCGTGCCCCTGCTCAAGGCGGCCGGCATCGAGGTGCTGGACGATCCCGAAAAATCGCGCAAGCTGATTCTGGATACCAATCTGCCCGACGTGCGGGTGCTGGTGGTGCGCGCCACCGACGTGCCC
>CAIMZI010000017.1 GCA_903845935.1 uncultured beta proteobacterium
CGGATGGAGCCTTCGGAATAGTCGGACTGACCGGAAGAAGAGGATGGTGGTTTGGCTGACATGGCGCGCATTGTAGACCGGGAAATTCAATTCACTGTATGGATAGACAGCCGCAACGCTGCTGGCTGCGGGTATGTCGCGCGCCGGACCACGGGTTTGCAAGGATTGGCTACATTAGCTGCCATGCCTGAATCGAACCCCCGTCTCTCACTCACCCAGCTGCTGGTCTGCGGTGCCGCCATCGTTACACTCGCCATGGGCATACGCCACGGCTTTGGCCTGTGGCTGCAACCCATTACCCAGGCCCATGCCTGGACCCGCGAGACCTTTGCCTTTGCGATTGCCATCCAGAACCTGGCCTGGGGCGTGACCGGTGTTTTTGCCGGGATGCTGGCCGACCGCTATGGTGCCTTTCGTGTCATCTTGATGGGAACGCTTGCCTATAGCCTAGGTCTTGTCGGAATGGCCTATGCAAATACACCGCTTACATTCGCCTTGAGCACGGGCCTGCTGATCGGCATGGCGCAATCGGGCACCACCTATGCCGTGGTGTATGGTGTGATCGGCCGCAATGTGTCGGCCGACAAACGCTCCTGGGCCATGGGAGTGGCGGCGGCGGCCGGCTCTTTCGGCCAGTTTTTGATGGTGCCCACCGAGGGCTTCCTGATCAGCCAGTTCGGCTGGCAGCAGGCGCTGGTGCTCTTGGGTTTTGCCGCCTTGTTGATGGCGCCGCTGGCCTGGGGCCTGCGCGAGCCCAGCTTTGCCGCAAGCGGCTCACACCAGCGCGATCAGTCCATCCTGCATGCCATCCAGGAAGCCTTCAAGTACCCCAGCTTCAAGCTGCTGATGGCCGGCTACTTTGTCTGCGGCTTCCAGGTGGTGTTTATTGGCGTACACATGCCCAGCTACCTGAAGGACAAGGGCCTGTCGCCCCAGGTGGCCAGTTATGCGCTGGCGCTGATCGGCCTCTTTAATGTGTTTGGCACCTATGCCGCCGGGGTGCTGGGGCAGCGCCTGGCCAAACGCAAGATTCTGGCCTTTATTTACCTGGCGCGGGCGGTGGCCATCAGCCTGTTCCTGCTAGCGCCGCTGACACCGCTATCGGTTTATGTGTTTGCCAGCGTCATGGGCCTGCTGTGGCTGTCCACCGTGCCTGTCACCAATGCCCTGGTGGCGCAAATTTTTGGTGTGGCGCATTTGTCCATGCTCAGCGGCTTTGTGTTTTTCAGCCACCAGATCGGCTCCTTCCTGGGGGCCTGGCTGGGCGGCTACCTGTATGACAAGACCGGCAGCTACGACACCGTCTGGTACATCGCCATAGCCCTGGGTGTGGCCGCGGCCCTCATCAATTTGCCCATCCGGGAAGTGGCGATTGCACGCAGCCCCCAGCCGCAGGCTGCCTGAACCCAGGCTCAATACACAGTGCAGCGCCAAATCGCCTGGATCTTGCTGGCCCTGGCCGCGCTGGCCGGAGTATTTACGCTCTACACCCGGCCCGACTTTTTGCTGCAGCTCAGCAACCAGATCTGGGCCTGTTTCTGACCCTCATTGCCCGCCCATGCAAGACCTGACTTCCTCGCCCCTCGAAGCGCATGCCGCCATGAGCGCGCCCTCCCCCTGGATCACGCGCTGGTCGCATCTCTTGCCACCCGGCTGTGCGGTGCTGGACGTGGCCTGCGGCAGCGGCCGCCACCTGCAGTGGTTTGCCGCGCACGGCCATTCGGTGTGGGGCGTGGATAAGGATATTGAAGCGGCCCGCGCCAACGTGCCAGAGGCGCAGTTGCTGCAGGCCGATATCGAGAATAGCCCCTGGCCCCTGTTCACGCCGCAAGGTCCGCGCCGCTTTGGCGCCGTGGTGGTCACCAACTACCTGTGGCGAGCGCTGCTGCCCACCCTGCTGCAAAGTCTGGCACCCGGTGGATTGTTGCTGTACGAAACCTTTGCCGCTGGCAATGAGACCGTGGGCCGACCGGCGCGTCCAGATTTCTTGTTGCAAGCAGGAGAATTGCTGCGCTTCTGCGCGACACTGGAAGTGGTAGCCTATGAAAACGGCTTTCTCGACAATCCGCCGCGCTATGTACAACGCATTGCGGCATTTGCCCCAGCTTTACCCGCCCCTGCCGGAACAGAAATGCCAAGGCACGCACTCTAGTTAAAATGATCGTTTACCGAACTACTGGCACGCCATGAACCCAACACAAGGCCTCCTGCGGGGCAGCATTGTCGCCCTGGTCACCCCCATGCTCGCAGACGGAGCGGTGGACTACCCGGCGCTGCGAAAACTGATCGACTGGCATATCGCCGAAGGCACAGACTGCATCGGTGTGGTCGGCACCACCGGCGAGTCGCCCACCGTGAGCGTGGAAGAGCATTGCGAGATCATCCGCGTCTCGGTAGAGCAAGCCGCCAAACGCGTGCCCATCATGGCCGGTTGCGGCGCCAACTCCACGCGCGAGGCCATCAACCTGGCCCAGTTCGCCAAAAAAGTAGGCGCCGATAGCCAACTGCAGGTGGTGCCTTATTACAACAAGCCCACGCAAGAGGGCCAATACCAACACTTCAAGGCGATCTCCGAAGCGGTGGACCTGCCCCTGATTCTGTACAACGTGCCCGGCCGCGCAGTGGCCGATATGGCCCACGACACGGTGTTGCGCCTGGCCGAACTGCCTGGCATTGTTGGCATCAAGGAAGCCACCGGCAATATCGAACGCGCCCAGTGGCTGATCAAGGAAGCACCCAAGGACTTCGCCATTTACTCCGGTGACGACCCGACCGCCGTGGCCCTGATGCTGTGCGGCGGCCATGGCAATATCAGCGTGACGGCCAATATTGCACCGCGCCTGATGCATGAGTTGTGCATGGCGGCCATCGCCGGCAACATCCAGCGCGCCATGGAAATACAGTTCCAGCTGCTGCCCTTGCACAAGGCGCTGTTTGTCGAGTCCAACCCCATCCCCGTGAAGTGGGCCGTGGCCCGCATGGGCCTGAGCCAAGGCGCCTTGCGCCTGCCACTCACCACACTCACAGCACCCAGCCAGCAGATGCTGGAACGGGTGATGCAAGCCACCGGTCTGATCTAAGTCCGCGCCAAACAAGGAATTTTGTGAAATCGATACTTCAAGTGACCGCATTGGGCACCGCTCTGGCTCTGGCCGGATGTTCTGCCCTGGAATCCGACAAGGTGGACTACCGCAGCAGCACGGTCAAGGCACCCTCGCTGGTGGTGCCGCCGGACCTGACCCAACTCTCCAAGGAGACTCGCTACACCGTGGTCGATGGCGGCGTGTCGGCCATAGGCCTCAAAGCCGGCCAGTCTGCCAAAGCTAGCCCGGTGGCAGCAAGCCAAGTGGGCGATGTGCGTATCGAGCGCTCCGGCGATCAGCGCTGGTTGGTCGTCAAGCGCCCGGTGGACAAACTCTGGGAACCGGTCAAGGGCTTCTGGCAGGAAAACGGTTTCCTGTTAGCCATGGACCAGGCCAACCTGGGCATCATGGAAACCGACTGGGCCGAGAACCGTGCCAAGTTGCCGCAGGATTTCATTCGCAACTCGATCGGAAAGCTGCTGGACTCGCTGTATTCCACGGCCGAGCGCGACAAGTTCCGCACCCGCATGGAAACCAACGCGGCTGGCGAAACCGAGATTTACATCACCCACCGCGGACTGTCTGAGGTGTACACCGCCGAGCGCTCAGACCAAACCGTGTGGCAGCCACGCGCCAGCGACCCTGAGTTGGTGGCAGAATTTTTACGCCGACTGATGGTCAGCCTGGGCTCCACGCCTGAGCAGGCCAAGGCCATGGTGGCGGGCACCGGCCCAGCAAAATTGGTGTCCGCCGTGACCACGCTGGAAGGGCGTCCGGTGGTGCAGATTGCCGAGGACTTTGACCGGGCCTGGCGCCGTGTCGGCCTGGCGTTGGATCGCACCGGATTCACCGTGGAAGACCGTGATCGTAAGCAAGGCATCTACTTTGTACGCTATGTCGCAGCCGATGCCGGCGCGGCCAAGGAAGCCGGATTTTTCAGCAAGTTGTTTAGCGCCAGTCCGGAAAAGAACCCCGATGCCAATAAATTCCAGATCGCGGTAAAGAGCCAGGGCGATGCCTCGGTGGTGTCGATTTTGAACGCCAAGGGAGTGCCTGAATCGTCCACCACGGCGCAGCGCATTGCCAAGGTGATTGCCGACGATATCCAATAGGCCACCCACCGCTTTAGCGGTGCACGGGTTTTGCCTATTTCCGCACAGTGCGGACTACCAAGCCGACCAGTGTAAGGGCCGCGAATGCAGCGCCGCCGTAAAAGGTGGCAGCTGCACCGTGACGGTCCCAAAGCCATCCCGCAACACCGCTTGACACCATCAAGGCCAGCCCACTTATCAAATTGAAAAGTCCGTACGCCGTGCCACGCAGTTCAGCGGGGGCTGTATCGGCCACCATGGTGGCCAGCAAACCCTGCGTCATGCCCATGTGAATGCCCCACAGCGCCACGCCCACCAACGTAGTGGACCACTGATTGCCACTGGCCAACACCAGATCAGCCGCTATCAGCACCACCAGGCCCCAAGACAACAGCGTGGTGTGGCGCATGCGGTCGGACAAGGCGCCAAAAGGATAGGCCGTGCCAGCATACACCAGGTTCATGGCCACCATCACCAGCGGCACCAGCGCCATGACCACACCGCTTTGCTGTGCGCGCAGCACCAAAAACGCTTCGCTAAAGCGCGCCAGCGTGAATACCGCGCCAATAGCCACCACCCACCAATACGCCTTGCCAAGTCGGCGCAGGTTTTCGCGCTGGATCGGATTTGCGCGCTGTTGCCCATGCGTGCTATCGGGCTCACGTATGCCAAACAACAGCAAGACCACAGCCAGCATGCCGGGCACCACAGCAAACCAAAAAACGGCTCGAAAGTCATTGGCCCAGAGCAGCATCAGCCCCACCGCCAGCAGCGGCCCCAGAAATGCACCCACGGTATCCAGCGACTGGCGCAAGCCAAATGCGGCGCCACGAATAGGCTCCGGCGTGATGTCCGCCACCAGGGAATCGCGCGGCGCGCCGCGAATGCCCTTGCCCACCCGGTCCAGAAAACGAGCCGTAATCACTAGGCCAATGCCAGATGCCATGGCAAAAACCGGTTTGGTAAACGCACCCAAGGAATAGCCCAACACCGCCAGCCCCTTGCGCTTGCCCAGGTAGTCGCTCAGCGCACCCGAAAACATCTTGACGATAAGCGCGGTCGACTCGGCCATACCCTCGATCAACCCCACCGTGAAGGCGCTGGTTCCCAGTACCGTGACCATGAACATAGGCAGCAGGCTATGGATCATTTCCGAGGAAATATCCATCAACATACTCACAAAACCGAGAATCCAGACGCCTGCGGGTATCTGCTTACATACCGAGATTGCGCTTTTTGTATGCATACAAAATGTGTTGGGCAATAAAAAAGCCACCCGAAGGTGGCCTCTTTAAGCAAGTAAGGAATTACTTGGCTGCGGGAGCGGAAGCATCAGCAGCAGGTGCAGCTGCGGGAGCAGATGCGTCAGCAGCGGGTGCGGGAGCAGGTGCAGCTACAGGTGCGGGAGCAGGTGCAGGAGCTTCTTCTTTCTTACCGCAAGCAGCAAGAGCAGCGGCAGCAATGATGGCTGCCAATACGAGTGATTTGTTCATGGTTTTTGGACTAAAGTGAGTTAACGAAACAATTTCCGGAAATTGTCTTAGCAGCAAGCCACCAAGACCCCGACAAGAAGCATTCGATCTCTTTTTGTCAGAGCCCCAAATTATACATAATTTGCGACACAGCTTCGGGAAAACCCTTTGGCACCGATTTAGAGCCCCAATAGGGTGGCAGAAAAGCCGGGCGAACTTTGGCGTTTTCGCTGCTCCAATTCTTCGCGCAATAACAGGCGCATGCGTGGCTCGGTCGTGGCCACACCGGTGCTGCGCACCAGGTCCAGACGGCGTAGCGCCCAGGTTGGAGTCCACAGTGCGCTGGGGAACTCACTGGCTTCCACGCCCTTGCAAACACGGCATTCCAGCAAATGGTCCCAGCGTACACGCCATTCCACAAAACGCGGATGCAGGCGCCGCATGGCATCAAAATGGTGCGCCAGCAGGGTGAGCTTGCGGCCCTTGCGCGACCAGGCATTCAGGCCTTCAACCACCGCTTTTTCATACAGCGGCCAGTCCTCGAACGTGGCATCGGACCAGACCATTTCGGACCAGGCTTCGTTGTTGGCACGCAACAGTGCATTTCGAATCAGATCGGCAAATGCCGTCGGCCCGGTGAACGGGCCTTCCGCGAGGGACCTGCCCAGCGCCCCGGCTTCTTCAGACAAGGCCATATAGCCAACCGTCCTCGCCCCACTGCATTAGCAGTTCGCGCGCAGCTTCGCTGAGCTTTGCCACCTCGGGCGCCGACAGTTCGCGCTCATCTGCCAGTTTGCGCATGCGCTTGGCATCGGCCCCACCAGCGCGAAAACTCTCGCCGTTGATGTACACGTGTTTGGCGTCGTACATCATGCGCGTGCGCCTATCCAGTCGCACGCCCACGCCCTCTTCAAATTCCTGTTCGCCATGGAACCAGACATGGGGCTTGGGCTCGGTCATGATTTCGCCCAGCGAGCGCTGCAGCGCCAGCGGGTCTTTCAGGGCGGCGGCCAACGCATCCCGGGCAAACTGCAACAGTCCTTCCGGAATTTCGCCGGCACCGGTCACTGCGGGCTGTTTGGGGTCGCGGTAGATTGCGCAACCCACATCGTCTACCGCCTGCTCGGCCAGGCACTGCAGCAAATCACGCGCAATTTCGCCCTTCACCGGAGACCGGAAACCGATGGAATAGGTCATGCAATCGCCCTCGGCAACGCCGTCGTGCGCCCAGTCGGGTGGCAGGTACAGCATGTCGCCGGGCTCCAGCACAAACTCCTGCTCCGCCACAAAGTTGGCCAAAATCTTGACCGGCATGTCAGGCACCAGGCTCAGGTCTTTTTGGCGACCTATGCGCCAGTGCCTGCGGCCCTGGGCCTGCAACAGGAACACGTCATAGCTGTCGTAGTGCGGACCGACGCCGCCGGTATCGGTGGCATAGCTGATCATCAAATCGTCCAGCCGCGCATCGGGCACAAAGCGGAACTGGTTCATCAACTGGTGCACGCGCTCGTCATGCAGATCCACGCCCTGCACCAACACGGTCCAGCCGGGTTGTTTGAAGGCGGGATAGTCCTTGCGTACAAACGGGCCGTGCTTGAGCCGCCACTGCCCCTGCTTATCGGCCTGTGCCTGCACCACCAGACGCGACTCTACGTCGTCCTGGGCCGCCAGATCGATCAGCTCGGCGCGGTCCAGCAACGGTTTGAAACCGGGAATGGCGGCGCGTATCAGCAGCGGCTTTTTCTCCCAGTAGACGCGCATAAAGGTCTCGGGCGAGATGCCGCCGAGCAGCTGAAGAGGGGTAGTTATGTTCATGGGACAATTCTTTCATGGAAATCACACAACAATGCGTCGTCGCCCTGACCTGGACGCTGAAAGACACTTTGGGCGAGGAACTGGACCTGCTGGACGATCCGGTGGAATTTTTAATGGGTGGCCACGATTTGCTGCCTGTGATCGAACAAGCGCTGCTGGGCCTGGAGCTTGGCGCAAAACTGGATTTGCAGATTGAGCCAGAACAAGGATTTGGTGACTTCAACGACCAGTTGCTGTTTCTGGAACCCCGTGCCCTGTTTCCCAAGGAGCTGGAAATTGGCCTGAGCTTCGAAGGCTTCGCCCTCCCACTTGGCTGCAACCCGGACGCACCCAAGGAGGCGCTGTACACCGTGACCGATATTTACCCAGACCATGTGGTGCTGGACGGCAACCATCCGCTGGCCGGTATCGCGATTCGCCTGAGCCTGAGGGTGGAAGGCGTGCGCGAAGCCACCGAAGAAGAAATTGGCAGCGGCTCCACCGGCACCGGTTTTTTCCGCATCCAGCCGCTGCACGAGGAAGGACCGGGGACTGACAGCCTGCATTAAGGGTTTGTTCGCGCAGGTACACTGGGCCGCTCAACTTTTCCCTGTTGACCCGTAGCCGCCCTCGCCGCGTTGCGAGACGGCAGGAAATTCCTCCACGATCTTGAATTGAGCCTGCACCACCGGCACCACCACCAGTTGCGCGATGCGCTCCATCGGTGCTATGGTGAAGGCGGTGGAACTGCGGTTCCAGGCGCTGACCATGAGTTGGCCCTGGTAATCGCTGTCGATCAAGCCGACCAGATTCCCGAGCACAATGCCGTGCTTGTGGCCCAGACCCGAGCGCGGCAGGATCAGTGCCGCATAACCCGGGTCCTCCAAGTAGATAGCCATGCCGGTCGGCACCAATTGCCAGGCATTGGGCTGCAAGGTGAGAGGTGCGTCCAGACAGGCGCGCAGGTCCAGGCCGGCACTTCCCGGTGTGGCATAGGCAGGCGGCTGGTCCTTGAGGCGGGCATCTAGGATTTTGATATCGATTTGCATGCTTGGGTTTTCGGTAACTTAGTTCAGTCGGATTGTTTTACCAGCCGTTTGGCAATGTCCGCGACCAGCAGCCGCGCCAGCGCCAGCTTGTCGTTGCGCGGAATTTCTCTGGCGCCATTGGCATCCACCAGCAGCAGCGCGTTGTCGTCCTGGCCAAAGGTGGCCGGGCCAATATTGCCCACCAGCAGCGGCACGTTCTTACGCCATCGCTTGGCCGTGGCATGGGCCAGCAGGTCGTGGCTCTCAGCCGCAAAGCCGACGCAAAATAGCTCGCCCTTTGCGGCGCGCGATGACTGCGCCAACGTGGCCAGGATGTCCGGATTCTCGACAAAGCCGAGCTTTGGAACCAGCCCCGAGCCATCCTTCTTGATCTTCTGGCTGGCAGACGTATCGGGACGCCAATCGGCCACTGCAGCGGTGGCGATAAACACCGTGGCCTGATCGGCCTGATTGACACAGGCAGCCATCATGTCTTGCGCCGAGACCACGTCGATGCGGCTCACACCGCGCGGGGTGGTCAAGGCCACAGGACCGGCCACCAAGGTCACCGTGGCACCGGCCTCTTGCGCCGCCCGTGCAATCGCAAAACCCATCTTGCCGCTGGACAGGTTGGTGATGCCGCGAACCGGATCGATCGCCTCAAAGGTCGGCCCCGCGCTGACCAACACATGGTGACCCGCCAGCACCTTGGGTTGAAAAAAGGCAATCAAGTCCTGCATCAACTCCTGCGGCTCCAGCATACGGCCGTCACCGGTTTCCCCGCAGGCCTGCTCGCCCTTGCCCACACCCAACAGCTGCGCGCCATCGGCCTTGAGTTGCGCCCGATTGCGCTGCGTGGCGGGATGGGCCCACATTTCGCGGTTCATGGCCGGTGCGATCAAGAGCGGAACCTTGTCGATTGGGCGCGCCAGACACATCAGGCTCAGCAGGTCATCGGCGCGCCCCTGTACCAGCTTGGCCATGAAGTCGGCGCTGGCCGGGGCGATCAGGATGGCATCGGCCTCTCGACTCAAATTGATGTGCGCCATGTTGTTGGGCTCGCGGGCGTCCCACTGCGAACCATAGACCGGGCGATTGCTAAGGGCCTGCATGGTCACCGGCGTGATGAACTGGGCCGCAGCCTCGGTCATCACCACCTGCACCGTGGCGCCCTCCTTGATCAGCGCACGGCACAACTCGGCCGCCTTGTAGCAGGCGATGCCGCCACTAAGACCCAGAACAATGTGTTTGCCGTTCAATTCCATATGTTGGTTCGCGTTGGAAGCCTAGTAAGAAGATGCGTCGCAATGTACACCGCTTTTTTACTCCCCACTCCCCACTCCCCACTCCCCACTCCCCACTCCCCCCCAGCCCCCGCCGCTCTCGTCCCCCCTATCCCCCAACCCCTTTCACCCCCGCCGGGGCGAAAGGGGAGCTAAAGCGGACAGCCGATTTGGCTTTCTCGCGCCGGTTGCGGCAATAAGTGCGGAACGTCGCCACTACCTTTGTTTTCCCAGGTCTCAAACCAACAGTTCCGAGCGCCGGATCGAGGGGAACAGGCGCGTACAGCTGATTTGCTTCGGCTACAGCACCACGGGCGGGGCACTTGAATTCACTTTTAATTTTTTTTGCTTTACGCCTCCGGCGCTCGGAACTAGCGGCCTGAGCTTTGGGCATGAAAAATCAGTTGCAACGCAACGCCCATGATTCCGTTGTCGGCGCAAAAAGGTCAAATCGGCTGTCCGCATTGAAACTCCCCCTCGCCCGGCGGGGGCGAGGGGGTTCGGGGGAGTGGGGAGAAAAAGTCCGACGGGGATAGGTGAGTCAAATAACAAAAGTGCGTGATGAAGGGCAAGGGATAGCAGGGAAAGCGGCCGGTATAATCTCCGTTTACCACCTCATCGAACCCCACGGGTTCGCCCCTGACATGACCAAATTTGTCTTCGTCACCGGCGGTGTGGTGTCTTCCCTTGGCAAGGGAATCGCCTCAGCCTCCTTAGC
>CAIMZI010000018.1 GCA_903845935.1 uncultured beta proteobacterium
CTATATGCAGCTAAAGGACTTCAAGGAAGGCCGCAGAAACAACAACATCATGTCCCCTTTGGCCGGGTCGTTGAGCCGTGAAGATATGATTAACATAGCCAACTATTTTGCAACACTACCGGTCAAACCAAACCCTTTCATTGCGGATGAGGCCAAGGTCAAATTGGGAAAAGCGAAGGCCGATGAAACGCTATGTTCAATGTGCCACCTCGGCGAATTCAAGGTAAGCGGCTGGGCACGGCACCTTGACCGTGCCGTCAATTCAGGATTGCGGTTGCCAGCGGTGTGGCAGCAGCTCCTCGATGCGACTGTTCATGTGGGCAGGCAGCCTCGTCAGCACGTCCTTTAGATAAGCCCATGGGTCATGCCCATGTAACTTTGCGGACTGCAGTAAGCTCATCACGACAGCAGCACGTTGACCGGCCAGCTCACTGCCTGCAAACAACCAAGCCCGTCGTCCCATAGCCCATGGACGAATCAGATTCTCAAGATGGTTGTTATCAATTTGAACGTCGCCATCGGCCAAGTAATTTGTAAGCGCTTCCCAACGGTTCAAACTGTAGTCAATCGCCTTGGCCGTGGCACTGCCCTCGGGCACGCGTTGCTTCTCCAGTTGCAACCAGATGTGCAATTCTTCGCAAAGCGGTTTGGAGCTGGACTGCCTTATCGCCTTTCGCTCTTCAGGCGATAAGCCTTTTACTTGGCGTTCAATTTGGTAGAGCGCTGCAATGCGCTGTATGGCCTGCGTGCCCACCGGACTGAGGTTGTCTTTGACCAGTTCATCAAACTTTCTACGTGCGTGCGCGAAACAAGCTGCGCCGACACGGGTCTCTTTCTTTATGACCTGCTCATACACCCCGTACCCGTCGGATAACAGCGTGCCCGACCAGCCCTTCAGGAATTCAAGTGGGTACTTGGCCCCTCTGCCCAAGCAGAATTCGTACACCACTCCGGGTGAAACATCAAAGCCGCTGCGGGCATAAGCCCAAACATATGCTCGTTTGGTCTTTCCGGCTCCGGGGTCCAGCATGGCCACCGGTGTCTCGTCAGCATGAACCACTGCACAGCTGAGAACAAACTCCCGGTGTGCCGAGTACAGGGGCAGCAGTGCTGCACCTGCCTGGCCGGACCACGACGCCAGCGTGGAGCGCGGCGTGTGAACGCCGGAACGGGCGTTGATTTGTTCCTGGCGGTAATACGGAATGTGGTCAACGAAGCGGCTCACGGTGGTGTGCGCCACCAGACCGGCCGTAGGCACGCCCTTGTCGATGATCTGTGGATCTACTGGCTCTTGCACCAGGGTCTGACAACACTTGCAGGCCCACTTGCCCCGAATGTGACGGTGCACAAAGAATTCTGCTGGGATGATGTCCAGTCGCTCGCTCACGTCTTCGCCGATACGCACCATGGCCTCGCCACAAGCACAGGTCGTGCTCTCTGGCTCATGGTGGTGGTCTACCCGTTTGAGGTGTTCGGGCAAGGCTTGGCGTTTGGGTTTACGACGGGTGTCGGCGTCTGCAGTGGTGTCCGGCACCTTGCATGCCGCCTTCAACGCTGCGAGCTGGGCTTCCAGGTCTGCCTGGTCGGCAGCCATCGTTTCTTCAAACAACTGGCGTTGCTCAGCATTCATGCGTTCAGTCTTGGCAGCAAACTGCCGGGCCTTGAGGCGGCGCAGTTCAAAGGTGATGCTGGCGATCTTGGCATCCCTGAACTCGATGGCCTGCGCCTGAGATTCGATTTGCTGACCCTGCTGGGTAATCTGCTGGCTCTGTTGCCCGATATGTTGAAGCACCTTGGCGGCCAATTCAGCAGCGGCGGCGCTGCTCAGACCGACAAAGTCTTGGGGCTTAAGTTGATCCACGCTGAGCATGTTTGTATTGTGCAAAATCCAAACAAAAAAGTGAATTAGGGCATCCTCCAATTGCCCTTTTTACCGCGTTAAAGGACAGTTCCTACACCCGCGTAATGGACTGCATTTGTTCCAGTCGGCTCCATGGAAGTCCCAGCACCAGGGCATCGAATTGCTGCTTTGTTAACGTGATCGAGACGGCCATATTGGCGCCACCGCGTGGCCATTCAAATCCGCCTTGATTGAGCCGACGGGCCGCGCACCACATGCCAAATCCATCGTGCAACAGTAGCTTCATGCGATTGCCCCGCGCGTTGGCGAACAGGTATCCATGGTGGGCCTGGGCCGCGCCGAACACCTGAACCACTCGGGCCAACAGGCGCTCGGTGCCCATGCGCATGTCAATCGGAGCGGTGGCCAGCCACAGCGCGTCGATGCGGATCATCGCAGCCACTCGCGCAACCAGGCGCCACAATCGCCTGCCAGCTCGCTGGGCCACATCACAGTGACCGAGGATGTGCCGCGCCGCAATTCCATGCGAATTTCTGGCGTGGCCGCCACAGCCACAGGTTTGGTGGGAGCGGGTTCTGGCTCCGTGCTCAAGGTGACCGGAACAAACGCCTGTGGCTGAACGACCAGCATTCCCTGGCTATGTTCACGTATCCATCGGTGCACGATGTTGGTATTGATGCCATTTTGCAGAGCAACTCCAGCAATGGACGCGCCGGGCTGCGCGCATGTCTGGACAACCTGCAGCTTGAGTTCAGGACTGTAGAACCGCCGCTTGGGGACTTGGATAGTGCGAGCTTCGCTCGCCATGGTGTGCATGATGTTCATCGCGCACACTATCTCCACTCATCAGTCGACCTTCAAGATGGGATGCCCAGCCGCTTACGCCCATGGGCCGCGAGAGCAGATGTTCACGACCTTCAGCTTTAGGGTGATCTAGTTGTCTGGGCGACTGCGTGATCGCCTCAGCCCATGCGGGCGAGAAGGGTCTCCATGTCTTTGAGCATGAGGTCCAGCCCCGCCTTTTGCTCCGCATCTGGGTGCAGATGGGTTTGCAGCTCCTGCTCCAAGAAGCACACCGTCATACGCAAATATGTACTGTCGAGTGCCTTGCGCACAGCAGAGAACTGCTGGCCAATCTTCAGACAATCTTCCCCTTCCTCAACCATCCGCTGAATTCCGCGAATCTGGCCTTCAGCCCGGCGCAGGCGATTCAGTACATCGGTACGCGCTTGGGCATTGTTCAATACAGCCATGGTGCAGTTCTCATCACTTTGGGTGGCTAACGCTATATTTTCGCCCATCTTGATCCCAGCCGTACAGCTGCTGAGTTCGGCTAAGAGGCGTTGACGATGGTGTTCGGCCCGGTTAGACGACTTGGACATATCCAAACAACAAATGGTTCGTTGGGCGATTGCGCCGTGGGCTGCACAATCGTGCCTCCGCACATCGCGCTGTTTGCCACCTATCAATGGATATTTATGAAACTCAAACAAAAACTGTGGCTGGTACTCGCAGCCCTGACGCTTGGCGCCAGCAACCTGGCGTCTGCGCAAGCGCTTTTGAATGCGTCTTACGACGTGTCGCGCGAGTTTTACAAGGACGTCAACACCGCCTTCATCGCCAGCTACAAAAAGAGCACCGGCAAGGACGTGAAGATCGACCAGTCGCACGGCGGCTCCAGCGCCCAGGCGCGTGCCGTGAACGACGGCCTGGATGCGGATGTGGTGACCATGAACACCACCACCGACGTGGAGTTTCTGGCCAGCACCGGTATCGTCGCCAAAGACTGGAAGACGCGCTTCCCGCACAACGCTTCGCCGACATCGAGCACCATGCTGTTCCTGACGCGCGAAGGCAACCCCAAGCACATCAAGGACTGGGACGACCTGACCAAGCCCGGCATCTCGGTAGTGCTGGTCAATCCCAAGACCGGTGGCAATGGCCGCATGGCCTATCTGGCGGCCTGGGGCTATGCGCACAAAAAGGGCGGCACCGATGCACAGGCGGCCGAGTTTGTCGGCAAGCTCTACAAAAATGTGCCGGTGCTGGCCAAGGGCGGACGCGACGCCACCACCATTTTTTTACAGCGCAATATCGGCGATGTGCTGATCACCTTTGAGTCCGAAGTGGTCTCGGTGGACCGCGAGTTCGGCGCCGGCAAGGTGGACGCGGTACACCCCAGCATCAGCATCGTGGCGGAGAACCCGGTGGCCGTGGTGGAGCGCACGGTGGCAAAGAAGGGCACGGCCGAACTGGCAAAGGCTTACCTGAACTACCTCTACACCGACGAAGCGCAAGAGATTGCCGCCAAGCACGCCCTGCGCCCGATCAACCCGGCCATTCTGAAAAAGTACGCCTCCACCTTCAAGCCCATTCAACTCTTCACCGTGGAGGAACTGTTCGGTTCCCTGGCCGAGGCGCAGAAGGTGCACTTCAATGACGGCGGGCAGTTCGACAAGCTGTACACGGTGAAGTAATACAAGCCGCACCCAGCAGAACCCGGGTGCATTCAGTCGTCGCATTCCAACCATGCTCGCTGACAATGACGCCAGGGCGGCTGGTATAGCGAAGTAAAGGGGGCCCGCCGGGCGGAGGACGTAACCATCTGCCTAGGCGTCATCGGCCTGTACAAAAGCATGCATAGCGAGAGTCCGACTTGCTTGGTTTTCGCATAAGCAAACAACGACAAAGTCGTTTGCGCACACCCCACAAGTGCGCAAAATGTGACATAGGTCACTTTGTGGTGGCCTTTCATTTTTTCCTTCATGTCCACACTATCTATTCCCCGGCGAACGCCCAAACGCGTGCTGCCCGGCTTCAAACTGACGCTGGGTTACACGCTGCTTTACCTGAGCGTGATCGTGCTGATCCCGCTCTCGGCCCTGATCTTCAAAACCTTCACCCTGACCTGGGACCAGTTTGTGCTGGCGGTGAGCAGCCCGCGCGTGATGGCGTCGTACCGGCTGACCTTTGGCGCCTCGCTGATTGCGGCCACGGTGAACGCCGTATTTGGCCTGCTGGTGGCCTGGGTGCTGGTGCGCTACCAATTCCCCGGCAAAAAGATCATCGACGCGCTGGTGGACCTGCCCTTTGCCCTGCCCACCGCCGTGGCCGGCATTTCGCTCACCGCGCTCCTGGCCAGCAACGGCTGGGTTGGCTCGCTCTTGGAGCCCTACGGCGTGCAGTTGGCCTTTAACCGCAACGGCGTGGTGATAGCGCTGATCTTTATCGGCCTGCCCTTTGTGGTGCGCACGGTGCAGCCGGTGCTGGAAGACGCCGAGAAGGAACTTGAAGAAGCCGCCACCTGCCTGGGCGCCACGCGCCTGCAGACCTTCTGGCATGTGATCTTCCCGACCATTGCGCCAGCACTCTTGACCGGCTTTGCCATGGCCTTTGCCCGCGCCATTGGCGAGTACGGCTCGGTCATCTTTATCGCCGGCAACATGCCCATGATTTCCGAGATCACGCCGCTGATCATCATCGGCAAGCTGGAGCAATACGACTATGCCGGCGCCACCGCTGTGGCCGTGGTGCTGCTGGTGATCTCTTTCGCCCTGCTGTTGGTGATCAACGCCCTGCAAGCCTGGCAGCGCCGCCGCAACGGAGCCTCGTCATGAGCAACACCCGCACCCAACGCACAGCCAAGGCCGGCACCACCGAGCCGACCTGGGTCAAGTGGACGCTCTTGAGCATCGCCCTGGGCTTCATCTTTCTGTTCCTGGTACTGCCTTTGGCAGCGGTGTTTACCGAGGCCCTGCGCAAGGGCGGCGGTGCCGCATTTGAAGCGCTGAAGGAACCCGACGCCTGGAGCGCCATCCGCCTGACGCTGATCACCGCCGCCATCGCCGTGCCGCTGAACCTGGTGTTTGGCATTGCCGCGGCATGGTGCATTGCCAAGTACGAATTCCGTGGCAAGGCCTTTCTGACCACGCTGGTGGATCTGCCGTTTTCGGTGTCGCCGGTGGTGGCGGGCCTGGTCTATGTGCTGATGTTTGGCGCCCAGGGCTGGTTTGGCCCCTGGCTGCAGGCGCATGACATCAAGATCGTGTTTGCCATACCCGGCATCGTGCTGGCCACCATCTTTGTGACCTTCCCCTTTATCGCCCGCGAGCTGATTCCGCTGATGCAGGCCCAGGGCACCGAAGAAGAGCAGGCCGCAATTGTGCTGGGTGCCACCGGCTGGCAGACCTTCTGGCATGTCACGCTGCCCAACATCAAATGGGGCCTGGTCTACGGCGTGATCCTGTGCAATGCACGTGCCATGGGCGAGTTTGGCGCGGTGTCTGTGGTGTCTGGCCATATCCGAGGCCAGACCAACACCGTGCCCCTGCATGTGGAAATTTTGTACAACGAATACCAGAGCGTGGCCGCCTTTGCCGTGGCCTCGCTGCTGGCCCTCCTGGCCCTGGTCACGCTGGTGATTAAGCAGGTGGTGGAGTGGCGCTTTGAGCGTGACCAGAAGGCCGCCGCTGAGCTGCCGCCCGAACGCCCGCTGACCAATCCCGTTGTAGCCCAAGCCTGAACCTATCCAAGAATTTCGAGAACGACACCATGAGCATCGCCATCCGCAACGTCAGCAAGGACTTCGGCACCTTCCACGCCCTGCGCGACGTCAGTCTGGACATTGAGTCCGGCGAACTCGTCGCCCTGCTGGGGCCCTCGGGCTGTGGCAAAACCACACTCCTGCGCATCATTGCCGGGCTCGAAACGGCGGACCAGGGATCCATCCTGTTCAGCGGTGAGGACACCACCGACGTCCATGTGCGCGAGCGCAACGTGGGATTTGTGTTCCAGCACTACGCGCTGTTCCGCCACATGAGCGTGTTTGACAACGTGGCCTTTGGTCTGCGCATGAAGCCGCGCGCCAACCGCCCCTCAGAGGCCGTTATCAAGCAAAAAGTACACGACCTGCTGGGTCTGGTGCAGCTCGACTGGCTGTCCGACCGCTACCCGGCACAACTCTCTGGCGGCCAGCGCCAACGAATTGCCCTGGCCCGCGCCCTGGCCGTGGAGCCCAAGGTGCTGCTGCTGGACGAGCCCTTTGGCGCACTCGATGCCAAGGTACGCAAGGAGCTGCGCCGCTGGCTGCGCCGCCTGCATGACGACCTGCATGTGACCAGCATCTTTGTCACCCACGACCAAGAAGAGGCGCTGGAAGTGGCCGACCGCGTGGTGCTAATGAACACCGGCAAGATCGAACAAATCGGCTCGCCGCAAGAGGTCTGGGACCATCCGGCCAGCCCCTTTGTCTACGGCTTTTTGGGTGACGTCAACCTGTTCCATGGCCGCGCCCACGAAGGCGAAATGTTGATCGGCGAAGACCAGCATGGTGTTCGCTTGCAGAGCCCCGAGCACAGCGCCACCCAGGACGCCAAGGCCTTTGCCTACGTGCGGCCTCACGACTTGGATGTGCGGCGTTACAAGGCCGGTGAAGAGAGCGGGATCGGCGCCTACCAACCGCAAAGCGGCATTCCGGCCAAGCTGGTGCGAGCCATCGTGGTCGGACCGATTGCCCGCCTGGAGTTGCTGCCGCTGGATGCTTCTGCCGCTGGCAGTGGCGACATCATCGAGGCCCAGATCGGCGCGCAGCAGTACGCGGTGGAAGGGTTCAAGGAGGGCGAAACTCTGGTGCTGACGCCGCGTAAGGCGCGGGTCTTTGTCGCGTAAATCTGAAATGCCACGCTACACATGTTTACGAATTCTCGCCATATAGCGGGTTGGAGATAAGGCCTGCCTCGCGCCTATTTTGTACAAATCTCCGCGGCTTTAATGTCCCGCCCAAGGCCAATGATGTTGCACTTGAACGCGTGGCGATGGGAGTTGCCGCAATTGCAAGAGTCGGTCCATAAAAGATGCGCTTATATGATTTTGTACTTAAGAAGTAACAATTAAGTAGTTCCTGCTTTAACGATCAACTTCCAGAATCCCATCTATCGAACTTTTGCGCTGCACAGATTTTGGAGTTGACCATGGCAAACCGCCCCCAAGCAAACACAGTTTCCCGCCGCCCGTTTCTACGGATCGCAGCCGCCATCGCCCTTGCGGGTGCATCGCTCAGCGTTGCCCAAATCGCTCTGGCCCAACAGGCCGTCACCCTGCTCAACGTTTCTTATGACCCAACGCGTGAGCTGTACGTCGACTACAACGCCGCCTTCACCAAATACTGGAAGGCCAAGACCGGTCAGGACGTGACCATCAAGCAAAGCCACGGAGGCTCAGGCAAGCAAGCTCGCTCGGTGATTGACGGACTGGATGCTGACGTGGTCACGCTGGCCCTGGCCGGTGACATTGACGCGATCGTCAAGAATGGCGGCTGGCTGGCAAAGGACTGGCAAAAGAAGCTGCCGCACAACTCGGCGCCCTACACCAGCACCATCATCTTTGCGGTGCGCGAAGGCAACCCCAAGGGCATCAAGGACTGGGATGACCTGATCCGCGCCGACGTGAAAGTGATCACGCCCAACCCCAAGACCTCCGGTGGCGCGCGCTGGAACTACCTGGCGGCCTGGGAATTTGCCAAGCGCAAGTACGGCGGCGACGCCAAAGCCAAGGAATTCATCGGCAAGCTCTACGCCAACGTGCCCGTGCTGGACACCGGTGCGCGCGGCTCCACCATCACCTTTGCCCAGCGCGGCCAGGGCGATGTGCTGATTGCCTGGGAGAACGAGGCGTATCTGCTGGAAAAGGAATTCGGCGCCAAGTTTGATGTGGTGGCGCCCCCCTTGAGCATCCTGGCCGAGCCACCCGTGGCAGTGGTCGACAAGAACGTGGATAAAAAGGGCACGCGTGTGGTGGCCGAGGAATACCTGAAGTACCTCTACACCGAAGAAGGCCAGGACATCGCCGGCAAGAACTTCTACCGCCCCGCCGTCTCTGAAAAAGCCAAGACCAAGTACGCCAAACAGTTCGCCAAGATCAAGCTCTTTACCATTGACGAAGCCTTTGGCGGCTGGGAAAAGGCCGACAAGGAACACTTTGCCGATGGCGGCAGCTTCGACCAGATCTACACAAAGAAATAAGCCCGGGTTCCAATGAATTTTCAACAATTGCGCTCGGTGCGCGAAGCTGTACGCTGCAACTTCAACCTGACGGAGGTGGCAAACATGCTGTTCACCTCCCAGCCAGGAGTGAGCCGGCAAATCCGCGAACTTGAAGACGAGTTGGGCGTAGAAATCTTTGTCCGGGCCGGCAAGCGCCTCACCGGATTGACGCCTCCTGGCGCGGCGCTGCTGCCGATTGTGGAACGCCTGCTGCTGGACGCAGAAAACCTTAAGCGGGCGGGCAATGACTTCACGGCGCAAATGGAGGGTCAGCTGAGCGTGGCCGCCACCCACTCGCAGGCGCGCTACGCACTGCCGCAAGTGGTGAAGGAGTTTCGCGACAAGTTCCCTAAGGTCACCCTGCACCTGCACCAGGGCTCACCCAAGCAAGTAGCTGCCATGTTGATTTCCGGTGAGGCCGATATCGGTGTGGCCACCGAGGCGCTGGGTGATTACAACCAACTCATCACGCTGCCCTGCTACCGCTGGACGCATAGCGTGATCGTGCCACCCGGCCATCCGCTATTGCAAGAAACCGGGCCGGCAACTTTGCAGCAACTCACGCGCTACCCCATCATCACTTACGAGGTGGGTTACACCGGACGCTCGCATATTGACGATGCCTTCCACGCCGAAGGCCTTCATCCAAACGTCGTGCTGACTGCCATGGATGCCGACGTCATCAAGACCTATGTGGAACTCGGCATGGGCGTGGGCATCGTGGCCTCCATTGCCTTGGACGAAGAGCGTGACCGCAATCTGTCCATCTTGGATGCAGGCCACTTGTTTGCAGTCAACGTCACGCGCTTGGGCCTGCGCAAGGGCGCCTGGCTGCGTGGCTACGCCTACAGCTTTGTGGAATTATTTGCCCCCACGCTGACACGGGATGTGGTGGCGGCAGCGTTTGCTGAAGGCGCCTGAAAAGTTGAGAGGCTGGATCGAAAGTCCCAGCCTCTCCTGCTTAAGCGCTAGGTAATTTGGAACCACGTTTTCCTTCGTTCCACTGCTGCATGCAGCCCGACAGAATGAATCCAACGCACCCAAAGTGCAAGGAGGAATTCACCATGTCAAACACACCACACACACCCGTCCACATTCCTAAGGAATGGACAGACCCCACGGATTACAACCCGTTTGACGAGGTCGAAGTCCTGCCGGGCCTGGGTATCGCGGTCTTGTGGGTGGTGCTGTCCTATGTGTTTGTGCACCTGATGCTGTTGCCGGTGCATGCGGTCTGACGCGTGAGTTCAAATATCTTTACGCCCATCACTGACGCGGTACAGCCAGGCTTTTCACAACTGGACGGCCAAATCGGGATTCCTTGAGATGGCGGCACCACCAACTTAGGCGGCCCACCGGCATACACCATCGGTAGCGACCATCATGTGAGCCTGCCCATACTGCGCGCATTCGGCAAGAACGGCTCCGTCGGCATGGTGAACTTTGATGCCCGCACCGACACCTGAAGCCAGGTACAAAGCATCGGCGCGATCGACATCGACGAGATCCACCACATGGGACTTCAGTTTTTCCTTGTCCACGCGTCTATTGAATTACTGGCGGGTGTCATGAAAGGTAAAGCACTGAGGCATCCATTCTTATTTCAAGGAGTGTGCGCTGTGCTCCTTTTGAATATTCGTTTTTCGAGTAAGCAAGGGCAGTTTCAGTCGTTTGGTTTTGATGGATAGCTGCTTACGCTTACGGCACATCACCGCTTTTTCACCTTTCAAAAAATCCATAGGAAATTCACCATGGCTAACGCAGCTGAAACCACCGCCTTGCCAGACGCGCTCGAAGTAATTCGCGCCGTCGCCCTTTCCACCGGCCTGCCTTACGCAGGCGCGGTTCCACCGCAACTGGCTTGGGAACTGTGCTCGGCTGGAGAGGTAGTGCTGGTGGATGTACGCACGACCGAGGAGCGCAAGTTCGTCGGCCATGTGCCCGGCAGCCAGCATGTGGCCTGGGCCACCGGAACGGCCCTCACACGCAATCCGCGCTTTGTGCGCGAGTTGGAAGTGAAAGTGGGCAAGCAGTCCACCATTCTTTTGCTGTGCCGCAGCGGCAAGCGCTCGGCACTCGCAGCACAGGCAGCAGCCACGGCCGGCTTCACCCGTGTGTTCAACATCCTTGAAGGCTTTGAGGGTGAGATTGACGCCAGCAAGCAGCGCGGCAGCAAGGACGGCTGGCGCTTTCACCAACTGCCCTGGGTGCAGGACTGAACCGACAAGCAAGCTATGGCAACTGGATACAACAAGACAAACATACGAACGGGTGAGCCGCTGTTTGATCTGGAGAACGTCGTTGGCCAACTCGCTGCGGTGCGACAGGAATGGCGCGCCGCGCAACAGCGCTCCAATGAACCCGGCGGGCGCGAACTACCCTCGCGCGACGCGCTGGCCGACATCCTGCGTGGCCTCAAGGGCGTGCTGTTTCCCATGCGTCTGGGTCCGACCGACCTGCGCCAAGAAAGCGAAGACTTCTATGTAGGCCACACCTTGGGTGCCGTGTTGCATGCGCTGCATGCGCAGGTGCGGCTGGAATTGCACTACACCGCGCGCCACCAGGACGCAGTGGACAACGCGGGACTGGACGCCCAGGCCCTGACCATCACGCGCGACTTTGCCGGCGCGCTGCCCGGCATCCGCCGCCTGCTCGACAGCGATGTGGTGGCAGCCTTTGAAGGCGACCCGGCTGCCCGCAGTGTGGACGAAGTGCTGCTGTGCTACCCCGGCATCCTGGCCATGATTTACCACCGCGTGGCGCATCGCCTGTACCAGTCGGGCGTGCCGCTCTTGGCGCGCATTGCGGCCGAGTTGGCGCATGCCGAGACCGGTATCGACATCCACCCCGGCGCCACCATCGGACCAGGCTTCTTTATCGACCACGGCACGGGTGTCGTGATTGGTGAGACCGCAGTGATTGGCGAGCGCGTGCGCCTGTACCAGGCCGTGACCCTGGGCAAGCAAAAACGGTGTAACCGAAGGCACCGCCTCCGCAAAAGCAAGTTCACGGCGTGGTGTTGCGCTTTCAGCGCAAGGGCTGTCCAAACGTTACGGCAAGCGCACTGTGCTGGACCGCGCGCAACTACAGATACAGCCTGGCGAATTTGTCGCCATCGTAGGTCGCAGTGGTTGCGGCAAAAGCACCCTGTTGCGCTTGGTTGCAGGGCTTGAAGCTGCCACGGCCGGCACCCTGCAGATTGACCAGCGCCCGGTTGACGGCCTGCGTCCGGACACCCGCATCATGTTTCAGGATGCGCGCCTTTTGCCCTGGAAGCGCGTGATCGACAACGTTGCCCTCGGGCTAGCACAATCTGACCACGCTGAAGCAGCCAAAGTGCTCGACCAGGTCGGCTTGGCCGACCGCGGCAACGAGTGGCCGGCACGTCTGTCGGGCGGGCAACGCCAACGTGTGGCCTTGGCACGCGCTCTTGTGCACCAGCCGGATTTACTGCTGCTGGATGAACCTCTGGGTGCGTTGGATGCGCTAACCCGCATCGAGATGCACGGCCTGATCGAAAGCCTTTGGCTACGTCACGGCTTTACGGCCTTGCTGGTAACCCACGATGTGCAGGAGGCGGTGGCTCTGGCCGACCGCGTGGTACTGATTGAAGACGGCGTCATTGCGCTGAACTTGCCCATCGATCTGCCACGACCGCGCCATCGTGGCGACCCGCGTTTTGCGGCGCTAGAAGAGCGCCTGCTGGACCGCGTGCTGCAGCGGCCTTCCAAAGACGAACCACAAATCCCGGCTCCGGACTGGCTGGGCACCTCCGCCCAAGGCCTGCGCTGGGCAATCTAATTTTCAAACGGACTTTCAAGGAGAACCCCATGTCCATTCAAGCCATCAACGTACGCAACCAATTCCGCGGCAAGATCCGTGAAATCATCCGGGGGGACGTGGTCTCCGAGGTCGATGTAGAAACGCCCTGGGGCATCGTCACCTCAGTCATCACCACACGTTCAGTCAACGACCTGCAATTGGTGGTAGGCTCCGACGTAGTGGCACTGGTGAAGTCCACTGAAGTATCCATAGCAAAGCTTTGAGTCCTGTAGGACCATTTCGGCAGCAGAACAACTCGCCGATTGGTCCACACCGGGGAGATTAGTCGAGTCATTGAATACCACTGGGGTTGAAAAAATGGCGAACGCATCTTATGCGGGTGGCCTGCCATTGCTCCCGCAGGTGGCGATGAAGCACGCGTCTATGCCATTGACCGATCACACAAGCGATCAGATCTTGCGACCGTACCTAGTTCGCGACCCGACCAAGTTGTCCATACAGCCAATGGCTGCTGGCGAGAATTCGATGGCAGCCAAATCGAAAAACTTTCATTCGCTGACGAACGGCCGTTTCCAATAATTCAAGGGTTGGTTATGGCCGGTATGGAGAAGAAAAATTACTAACCAGTCTGCGTTTTGAGTCTTGAAGAACTGGGTTTGGTGGAAGACGGCTTCCGCGGCGAAACAGAAGTAGTTTCAATCCATACCCGAAAATTGCCAGTTGCCCTGACCCTATATCGTCGCGAGGCGCTGCACCATGTCTGGAAACTGAGCCACCATGCGAATCAGCAGTGCAGCCTGCGCGTTGGGCTTGGCGCGACCTTGCTCCCAGTTTTCAAGCGTTCGCGCATTGGTGCGCAGGTAGTGTGCAAACACCGGACGCGACAAGTGCAATTGTTCGCGCACTTGAACTACCTCTTGTGGCGACAGCAACGGCGCAGGCTTGTTTTTAGCCTTGAAAGTGCGCAGCGTGAGCTTGCCCGCACGCTCGGACTTTAATGCATCAAACCCCTCTGTCAGTTCAGCAAAAATATCGCGCTTATTGGTCATCACGTTCTCCATTTTTCGGCTGGCGGTTTTCTAATTTAGTTTTCAAAAGTTGTTTGAGCACTTTGCGCTGTGCCGGAGCTAGGTCGTCAGCTTGGTCTTTGTCATAGACAGTAAAGAGCCAAAATTGGTCACCACCAGACCACCACGCTTTCCCTTACCGCGATGCGGATCGGCTTGACGCAGCTTGCGTAAACCGCCCGTGCCCTCGATGACAGCGCCTGCCGTCGGGGTGTCCATCAACTCAAGTTGCAATAGCCTATAGGCATCGTCATCCATGTAGTCTTTGCGCGTTCGTGCGAACGGTGGCAGTTCAACAAATGTGGCTTGCATGAATTTAAGTATACGCTACTTGCGTACCATTTGTAAGCGCACGGACTGAGGATCAACCGACCTGGACCGGCCCCGTGAATGACGGTTCCGCGGCACTGCAGGCTCACGCTTTTCTGCGTTGCTGAAATTCAATTTGCCTGTCGGTAACAACGAACAACCGCGCTCAGGCTCCCTCTACACGCGATTCCAGACCGCCGCTTACAGGGCAACAACGCGCTTGGCCTCCCCTCGACGCATCTGAGGGTGAAAAAAATATTGAATGACTTTCAGCAGTGCTCGTGTCAGCCGCGCGCAGCTTCAGTAGGGGTTTGTAAATCCCAGCCGCGCCATGATTTCGGTCTCGCGCAACTCCATCACTTGGGCATCCTCGTCCAGCTCGTGGTCCCAGCCCTGGGCGTGCAGCGTGCCATGCACGATCAGATGCGCGTAATGCTCCTGCAGCGTCTTGCCCTGCTCCTTGGCCTCTTTCGCCACTACCGGCGCGCACAGCACCAGATCGGCTGCGACCAACGGCTCTTGGGTGTAGTCAAAGGTCAGCACATTGGTGGCGTAGTCCTTCTTGCGGAAGTCGCGGTTCAGGGCCTGGCCTTCGTCAGCGTCCACAATACGCACGGTGATTTCGGCGTCGGACGCCAGTGCATGGCGAATCCAGCGTGTCACTTTATGACGGGGCAGGGCGCTGCGGTGGCGGTCCGCGTATTTGATGGGCCCGAATTGCAGGGACAGAGACAGTTTAGACAGCATCGATAACTTTCTTTTGGGTAGCAGCCACCTTGGCGCGGGGCGAACGGGTCTTGGGCAGGGCCACGCGTGGCAGATCCGTGGCGGGCTCGGGCAGGGCAATGGGCAATAGCTCGCTCAGGCGGGCGGCATCGTAGGCGTCCACAATGCGAGCCACCAGCGGGTGGCGCACGATGTCGACGCTGGTCAGACGCGTGATGGCAATGCCGGGCACGCGGCGCAGAATGCGCTCGGCTTCAATCAACCCGCTCATCTGGGACTTGGGCAGGTCGATCTGACTCACATCGCCGGTGATCACGGTCTTGGTGCCAAAGCCGACGCGGGTCAGAAACATCTTCATCTGCTCGGGCGTGGTATTTTGCGCCTCGTCCAGGATCACAAAGGCGTTGTTGAGGGTACGGCCACGCATAAAGGCCAGCGGCGCAATTTCCAGCTGCTGGCGTTCAAAGGCCTTTTGCACCTGCTCGTAGCCCATCAGGTCATACAGCGCGTCGTACAGCGGACGTAGATAGGGGTCCACCTTCTGGTTCAGATCACCGGGCAAAAAACCCAGGCGCTCACCGGCCTCCACTGCCGGGCGCGTCAGCACAATGCGTTGCACAGAACTGCGCTGCAGCGCGTCCACGGCGGCGGCGACTGCCAGGTAGGTCTTGCCGGTGCCGGCCGGGCCGATGCCAAAGGTGATGTCGAACTCGGCAATGTTGTCTAGGTACACCGCCTGGTTTTGTGTGCGCGGCTTCAGATCGGCGCGCCGGGTCAGCAGGCTGGGCCCGTCGGCGGCATCGGCCGAGCCGTCGCCGGCCAGCATCAGTTGCACCGTGGCCGGTGGAATCGGGCGCCCCGCCATTTCGTACAGCGCCTGCAGCATGTCCATGGCGCGCTGGGCCTTGGGCTTGGGGCCTTCCACCTTGAACTGCTCGTGGCGGTGGGCAATGCGCACCTCCAGCGCCAGCTCAATCGTGCGCAGATGCTCGTCGGTAGGGCCGCACAGATGCGACAGACGGTTGTTGTTGAGCGGCGTGAACAGGTGTTTGAGAATCAAGCTGATAATTCCTCACAGCAGACAGAAGAAAGTTAACCCCCATGATAGGCACAAAATGATTGGCAAGCTCACCGGCACTCTCAGCGACAAGAATCCACCCCAGGTGTTGGTGGACTGTGGCGGCGTAGGCTACGAGGTGCATGTGCCCATGAGCACCTTTTACAACCTGCCGGCGGTGGGCGAAAAAGTATCGCTCTTGACGCACTTCGTGGTGCGCGAGGATGCGCAAATTCTGTACGGCTTTGCCAATGCCGCCGAGCGCGAAGCCTTCAGGCAGCTGATCAAGATTACCGGTGTGGGCCCGCGCACGGCCTTGTCCGTGTTGTCTGGCATGAGCGTGGCGGATTTGGCGCAGGCGATCACCCTGCAGGAGCCCGGCTATTTGATCAAGGTTCCGGGCATTGGCAAGAAGACCGCCGAGCGCCTGATGCTGGAGCTCAAGGGCAAGCTGGGTGCGGACATCGGCGCGCCGCTGGGCGCCGCGAGTGGAGCGCAGTCGGATATTTTGCAGGCGCTGCTGGCGCTGGGTTACAGCGACAAGGAAGCTGCGGCCTCCCTGAAAGCCTTGCCTGCCGACGTGGGGGTGAGCGAAGGGATCAAGCTGGCGTTACGGGCATTGGCAAAGTAGCTATTTCGCTTCCCGCACCGGTCTTCCATTTACCGCCTGCACCGGCCGTGCATTGAAAGGGAACTGCTGGCTGAACAGCCTGAATTGCTCCGGGCTGATGCGCAGCGGCTGCTTGATCACAATCCACAAAACGCCCTCGGTGCAGGGCGGCGTGGTGAGCGATCCGAAGTACTGGTAATAGCGCTGGTCGGCCGGCAGGATTTCATTCATGTTGATCACCCCGGCAGGCATGCGCACCTGGTCATTGGTATCCAGCGGCATGTAGGTCCAGACCCGGTCCATCAGCGCATTGGGTTCGCCCTGCTCCAGCAGCACGGCCACCACCGCCAGTTGCCCGGCCTCGTTCTTGTGCACCAGATGCGCCACCATGGCATAGCGCTTGGTGTTGATCATTTCTTCCGACGGTGTGTGGAAGTGGAACTGCAGCAGTTTGTAAGTGGAGTTGCGCACCGTAATGCTGTTGTCGCCCTCCACATTCACCTGGATGGTGTGGCCGTTGTTGACCACGGTGCCGGTGCTGGGGGTGTAGTGAAACTGTACCCCTTCGGCCGGCCCCAACAGCGTGGCATCGTCCTGGATGGCGATGGGCGACTGGCGTTTGCCGATGGCGCACAGATTGAATTCTGGCTTGAGCTTGCCCCAGGCCTGCGGGCCGTTTTCGCCCTCGTAGGCCCAGTGCACTTCGCCGCCATGGCCGTGCTCCTCGGGCAGCGCCTCGCCACGCGCCAAGGCCAGCGCCCTTGCACGGATGTACTGGCGACTGCTCGCATTGCCGCCGCCGTGTGAGCCGGTTGCGCGGCTCCTGGCATGGGGTTCGCCTGCCTGCTTGGCGGGTGTGCCAATGGCTCCCAGTGCCAGGCGCAACTGCTTGACCGTCTCGCTGGCGGCAGGCCCCGTCGTGGGCTCACTGTCTGCCTTAGCGGACTTCGCTGCGCCCGGCTTGGAGGTCTTGCCGACAGGGGCAGCCTCTTCCTTTTCGGCAGCCTTTTCGGCGGGGCGCTTGTGCGCCGGAGCTGCTGCCGCAGCAGCAGCCTCTGCCGCAGCAGCAGCCTTCTCCTCCTTGAACTTCTTGATCTCGGGCATCTGAATCAAGTCCTTCTTGAGCTCAGCATGAGCATTGCCTACAGCCCATAGGCCCAGCACGCTGACAATCAGCAGGCAGATGGCGGGGCGGAGTCTGAGGGCAATAGGGGACTTGGTATGCATGGGGCGAAACCTCTGGGGGGGCCTGCACAGCGCAGGCACAACATTCGAAGTTGCTCAAGCATAGTATCGGCCTGATTGCCCCATACTTGAGTTTCTAGAAGCCAGCAGGCGCCACGCGCTATAGTGCGCCACTGCCCCGCCACCCCCACTTTTGCGATTGATCCTGTGAGCATACAGACCGACGACTTTTCTTCCGCTCCGCCACCGCTGCGCATGGTGTCCGCTGCACCCACTTCGCCCCAGGAAGAGGCGGTGGAGCGGGCCCTGCGGCCCAAGCTGCTGGACGAATATGTGGGCCAGGGCAAGGTGCGCGAGCAGTTGGAAATCTTTATAGGCGCCGCCAAGATGCGCGCAGAAGCCTTGGACCATGTGCTGCTGTTCGGCCCGCCGGGCCTGGGCAAGACCACGCTCTCGCACATCATTGCGCACGAGCTGGGTGTCAACCTGCGCCAGACCAGCGGCCCGGTGCTGGAAAAGCCCAAGGACCTGGCCGCGCTGCTGACCAATCTGGAAAAGAACGACGTCCTGTTTATCGACGAGATCCACCGCCTCTCGCCGGTGGTGGAGGAAATCCTCTACCCTGCGCTGGAAGACTACAAGATCGACATCATGATTGGCGAAGGCCCGGCGGCGCGCTCCATCAAGCTCGACCTGCAGCCCTTCACCCTGGTGGGCGCCACCACGCGAGCGGGCATGCTGACCAACCCGCTGCGCGACCGCTTTGGCATCGTTGCACGCTTGGAGTTTTATACCTCCGACGAGTTGCTGCGCATCGTCACCCGCAGTGCCGGCCTCATGAAGGTGCCCATGCACGAGGAAGGCGGCTTCGAGATTGCCCGCCGATCGCGCGGCACGCCGCGCATTGC
The DNA here is from genome assembly GCA_903845935.1 of uncultured beta proteobacterium. Lineage (GTDB taxonomy): Bacteria > Pseudomonadota > Gammaproteobacteria > Burkholderiales > Burkholderiaceae_C > Allorhodoferax. Next base: position 18,547 of record CAIMZI010000018.1, read on the forward strand.
CAACCGCCTGCTGCGCCGGGTGCGCGACTATGCCGACGTCAAGGGCAAAGGGCTGATCGACCTGGACATTGCCAACCGGGCGCTGGCCATGCTGGACGTCGACCCGCAGGGTTTCGACCTGATGGACCGCAAGCTGCTGGAGGCCGTGATCCACCGCTTTGATGGAGGCCCGGTGGGGTTGGACAATATCGCCGCCAGCATTGGTGAAGAGCGCGAAACCATCGAAGATGTGATCGAGCCCTATCTGATCCAGCAGGGATTTTTGCAACGCACGCCGCGCGGACGCATCGCCACGCTGGCCGCTTATCGCCATCTGGGCGTGGCCGCACCCCAGCGCGATGCGGAAATACCGGAGCAGTGAGCCGGCAACCAGTCGGCGAGGCTAATCCGCCACGTAGGGGTTGCTGCGGCGCTCGCGTCCGAAGCTGCTTTCCGGGCCATGGCCGGGGATAAACACCGTGTCATCGCCCATGGGCCAGAGCTTTTGCTTGATGCTGGCAATCAGCGTGTCGTGATCGCCTTGCGGAAAATCGGTGCGGCCTATCGAGCCGGCAAACAGCACATCGCCGACGAAGGCCCGCTTCGCCTCGGCCGAATAAAACACCACATGGCCGGGCGTATGGCCGGGGCAGTGGCGCACGGCAAGCGTGCTCCTGCCAATCGTCACCGTATCGCCATCCTTGAGCCAGCGCGTGGGCGTGAACACCTCGGCATGGGGAAAGCCAAAGCGCTTGCCCTGCTCGGCCAGACCGTCGATCCAGAACTGGTCGCCCGGGTGCGGGCCGATGATGGGCAGGTCCAGCGCGCGTGACAGTTCGGCCGTGCCACCGGCATGGTCGATATGGGCGTGGGTCAGCCAGATCTGCTCCAGCGTGAGCTTGAGCCGCTTCACCTCGGCCAGGATGCGCGGCAGGTCGCCACCGGGGTCAATGACGGCGGCTCGCAAGGTCTGGTCGCACCAGACGATGGAGCAGTTTTGTTGGAACGGGGTTACCGGGACGGTCAGGTAGTGCAGCATGGTTTCAAGCGGGTGAATGTGCCAAGGCTTGGCGACGCAAAGCATGGGCGCAGTTTATCGAGCTTAGCACCGCGCCTGGTCCTTGACTAGATCCTGTCATTGCCGCGCAGGCGAGACTCCAGGGTATTGCCTTGCTGCCCCAGCCCACGGATTGCTGGCCGTATAGTGATGCACTTTCCGTAATGGGCGCAACACAAGGGTATTGCCATGAAATTTCTGCTTATCGGCCTGCTGGCCTTGAGTCTATTGACCTCGGCACAGGCTGCCGATGAGGCGCTGCAACAGGCGATTGCCAGCCCCGCTCGCACGACGGCCTTTGTCGCCCGCGATAGCTGGCGCCACCCCTTGGAGACGCTGAGCTTTTTTGGCATCCGCGCGGACAGCACGGTGGTGGAGATCAGCCCCGGCGCTGGCTGGTATACCGAAATCCTGGCGCCCTATTTGCGCGACAAGGGTCAGCTCATTCTGGCAGCGGACGATCCGGATTCGCCCAAACCGGAGGCAGTCAAGAGCGTGGAACGGCTCAAGGTTAAGCTGGCCGCCGACCCGCAGCGCTATGACAAGGTCCGCCTGGCGGTATTTGCGCCACCCACAAAATTGGACTATGCGGCACCTGGCAGCGCCGATCTGGTGCTCACCTTTCGCAATGTACACAACTGGATGGCCAGCGGAGATGAGGGCGTGCGCAACGTGTTTGCCAGCGCCTACCGCAGCTTGAAGCCGGGCGGTGTGTTTGGCGTCGTCGAGCACCGCCTGCCCAGTAGCCGCTTCCAGGATGCAAGCAGCAGCACCGGTTACGTACACCAGGCCTTCGTCATTGGACTGGCGCAGGAGGCCGGTTTCCGGCTGGAGGCGAGTTCCGAGATCAACGCCAATCCTTTGGATCATGCCGACCATGTGGGCGGTGTATGGGCGCTGCCGCCGGGCTATGTGAACAAGGAAGTGGACCGCGAAAGCTACCAGGCCATAGGAGAAAGCGACCGTATGACGCTGAAGTTTGTGAAACCCTGAGGAGCCTTGACGCTGACCCAGTGCGCCTGGCTATTTGTAAATCTTCTTCAGCAGCCGGATCATGTCGCGGCGCTCGGGCGCCGTCAGCTTGGTGGCCACGCGCGCTTCCAGACTGGACGCGGTTTTTTCCGCCTGCAGCATCAGCGCCTCGCCCTCGGCCGTGAGCATCAGGCCAAAGGCGCGGCCATCACGCGGATGGGCGTGGCGCTCAATCAGGCCGCGCTTCTCAAAGCCATTGACCATGGCCACGATGTTGGGCGCCTGAATGCCCAGGGTGCTGCAGAGCTGGCGTGAGGTGATGCCGGGGTTGTGGGTGATCAGCGAGAGGGCAGAAAAGTCCACCGGCCGCAGCGCATACACCGCCATCTCTTCCAAAAACAGGCTGATCACCGCCAGCGCGGCCCGTCTGGCGTTGTAGCCCACCAGAGTTTCAAGGTAGCGGGTGTTGACCTTTTCTACAAAGGGCTTTTCGGTAGCGGATGTCATGTGCTCTGGATGATAAGGCGGCCGTAGCCAGCCTAGACCAGCGCCGCTTCGATGATGGCCAGGCGCATGGCAAATTCGGGCAGTACCCAGCGCTTGAGAGCGCTTTGGGGCTGCGTCCAGCGCTGCGCATCCGCAGGCGCCGAAGCCTCGATGCGCGCACCGGCCCAGCCTAGCAGCGCCATGGCCACCAGACGCAGGTAGTCGTCGGCCACCCAATAGGCCAGCGTGGCATGGTCCTTGGCGGCCAGCACCAGCGCCTCGGTCAGGCCGCGCAGTTGGGTGAAGCGTTGTTGCACGGTGGTGCTTGCTTCCAGACCGGCGGGCAATTGCGCGGTCAGTTCGTCCAGCAGGGCGGACAGGCTGGCGCCACCATCTGCCAGCACCTTGCGCACCAACAGGTCTATGGCCTGGATCTCGTTGGTGCCTTCGTAAATCATGGTCACGCGAGAATCGCGCACGATCTGCTCGATGCCCCACTCGCGCACATAGCCGTGGCCGCCAAACACCTGCAGGCATTCGCTGCCGCCATAAAAGGCCTGCTGCGTGAACGCGGCCTTGATCACCGGTGTAACCAGGGCACACCAGCGCTGCCCCTGCGCGCGGCGGTCGGCATCGGCGTGGTGCTTGATGACATCGAGTTCCACGGCCGTGGTGTAGGCCAGCACGCGGCCGCAATCGACCCAGGCGCGCTGCGTGTCCAATATCCGTCGCATGGCGGGGTGCTCGGCAATGAAATCCGCCTCGGCTGCACTTTTGCCGCGCCCCGGCGCACGCATCTGACGCCGCTCCCGGGAATAGGCGTCGGCCTTTTGCCAGGCTGCATCCAAGAGGCCAATGCCCTGCAGCGCCACATGCAGGCGCGCGGCATTCATCATCACGAACATGGCGTTCAGGCCCCGGCCCGCTTCGCCGACGATCCAGCCCCTGGCCGCTTCAAAGCGCATGACGCAGGTGGGGCTGCCATGCAGGCCCATCTTCTCCTCAAGGCGGTCGCAATGCGCGGCACTGCGCGTGCCATCCGCATAAAACTTCGGCACTAAAAACAGCGACAGACCCTTGGGTCCGGGCGGCGCATCGGGCAGGCGCGCCAGCACCAGGTGCACGATGTTGTCACAGAGATCATGCTCGCCGCCGGAGATAAAAATCTTGGTGCCACTGATGTCGTAACTGCCGTCCGCCTGCACAGACGCGCGGGTGCGCACCAGCCCCAGGTCGCTGCCGGCATGGGCCTCGGTTAGGCACATGGTGGCCAGCCATTCACCGGTGGCGACCTTTTCCAGATACTGACTTTTAAGCGCATCGCTGGCATGGTGTTTGATGCATTCATAGGCGCCATGCAGCAGACCCGGTGCCATGGTCCAGCCGTGGTTGGCCGCGCTCAGCATCTCGTACAGCGTGGCCTCCAGCACGGCCGGCAGGCCCTGACCGCCGTCTTCGGTAGCACATGCCAAGGCGGGCCAGCCGCTTTGCCAGAAGCTCTGGTAGGCGTCCCTGAAACCCGGCGGCATGGTGACCTTGCCCATGCCGTTATCCAGCGTGTGCTGTGCGCCGACTTCGTCGCCAATGCGGTGCAGCGGTGCCACCACTTCGCCGACAAACTTGGCGGACTCTTCCAGCACCTGCTGCATCAGCTCAGCATCCACCTCGGTATAGGCTGGCAGGCCTTGCAAAGTGGCCGGTGCGCCCAGCACACTCGACAGGATGAACTGGATATCGGCGGGGCGGGGTTGGTAATCGCTCATGCGTGGCTTTCGGTTGCGGCAACCGGCTTGCGCGCGGCGCCCAGGTAGGTGTCGATTACGCGCGCATCTTTCGCCAGGTCTTGTGCCGGGCCGTGCAGGGCAACCTCGCCCATTTCCAGCACATAGCCATAGTCGGCGGTCTCCAGCGCGGCGCGGGCGTTCTGTTCCACCAGCAGGGTGGTGACGCCGGTCTTGCGCAACGCGTCAATGGTTTTGAAGATTTCACGCACCACCAGCGGCGCCAGGCCCAGACTGGGCTCGTCCAGCATCAACAGCGTGGGGCGGGACATCATGGCGCGGCCCACCGCCAGCATCTGGCGCTCGCCGCCCGACAGCGTGCCTGCCAGTTGCAGGCGCCGCTCTTTCAGGCGCGGAAATATTTCGTAGACAACATCGATCTGTTCGCGCCACTGTTTGTTGCGCAGGCGCACCTGGCGGAAGGCGCCCAGCAGCAGGTTGTCTTCCACCGGCATGGTGCCAAACAGTTCGCGCTTTTCCGGCACCAGCGCAATGCCGAGCATGACGCGTTCTTCGAGCGACAACGGGCTGATGTCTCGGCCTTCAAAGTGGATGCTGCCCTTGGAAGGCAGCACGCCCATCAGTGCATTCAGGAAAGTGGATTTGCCCGCGCCATTCGGTCCGATGACGGTGATGATGCTGCCCTTGGGCGCCGACAGGTCAATGCCACTGAGCACCTCGGCACGGCCGTAGCCGGCGTGCAGGCCCTGTATGGATAAAACGGTTTCGCTCATGTTGCTGCCTTCAATGCTCCATACCAAGATACGCCGCCCGCACTTGCGGGCTTTGCTGCACCTGCTCGGGTGTGCCGTCCATCAGCTTGGTGCCGAACTCCATCACCACGATGTGGTCGGTTACGTCCATCACCAGGTCCATGTCGTGCTCCACCAGCAGAATGCTCATGCCCTCGGAGCGCAGTTGACGCAGCACGCCGATCAGCGCCTGCTTCTCCTTGTGGCGCAGACCGGCGGCGGGTTCGTCCAGCAGGAGTAGCGACGGGTCGCTGCACAGGGCACGGGCGATTTCCATCAGACGCTGCGGGCCCATGGCCAGGTTGCCGGCCTGTTCATGCAAGGCATGGCCCATGCCGATGCGCGCCAATTGGCGGGCCGCTTCGCGCAACAGGCTTTGTTCTTCCGCACGGTCAAGCCGCAGCATGGAGGACAATGCGCTTTGGTTGCCGCGCAGTTGCGCACCGAGCGCCACGTTCTCCAGCACCGTCATTTCCGGAATCATCTTCACGTGCTGGAAGGTACGGCTCATGCCGCGGTTGGCAATTTCCCGCGAGGGCAGGCCACTGATGGTCTCGCCACGAAACTTCACCGTGCCCGAGGTCAGGCCCAGCACGCCGCTGACCAGGTTGAAGGTGGTGGACTTGCCGGCGCCGTTGGGGCCGATCAGGCCGACGATCTGTCCGGCCTTGATATGGAAGCTGATGTCTTTCACGGCGGTGAGGCCACCGAACTGTTTGCGGATGTCGGTCACTTCCAGCACGGTCTCACCCAGGGCGGGCTTGCTGCGCTCGGGCAGCAGGGCCGCGCGCTGCCAGTCATCGACGCGTTCGGGCTTGGGCAACCAGCGGCCGACCAGGGACCACATGCCGTCGGGCAGGTACTTCAAGACCAGCACCAGTACGATGCCGAACACAATCACCTCGTAGCTGCCGCTGGTTCCCAGCAGTTTGGGCAGCAGCACCTGCAACTGGTCTTCCAGCAGCTTGGTCAGCACGGCGCCGCCTATGGCACCCCAGACATAACCGACTCCGCCGAGAACGGCCATGAACAGGTATTCGATACCCATCTTCAGGCCGAAGGGCGAGGGGTTCACCGTGCGCTGGAAATGCGCAAACAGCCAACCCGAGACGCTGGCAAAGAGTGCCGCGATCAGGAAGATGCCGATCTTGTGGCGCAGCGTGTCCACGCCCATGGCCTCGGCCATCAAGACGCTTGCGCGCATGGCGCGGATGGCGCGGCCGGTGCGGGAATCTAGCAGGTTCAACAGGGCGAACACACCCAGTAGCACCAGCCCCCAGGCCAGCACAAAGAAGCTGCGGCCCTGGCTGATATCCCAACTGCCGAGCATGATGGGCGGCACGCCCTGGATGCCGTCGTACTTGCCCAGCGCATCCAGATTGCCCATCAGGTAGTACAGCGACAGGCCCCAAGCGATGGTGGCCAAAGGCAGGTAATGGCCGGACATGCGCAGCGTGATCCAGCCCACCACCAGCGCGCTCACTGCCGTGATGAACAGTCCGGCAAACACCGTGAGCCAGGGCGACCAGCCCATGTTGACCGTGAGGTAGGCGCTGGTATAGGCGCCTATGCCGACAAAGGCCGCCTGACCGAAGGAGGTGAGTCCGCCAATGCCGGTGAGCAGCACCAGGCCCAAAATCACCAGGCTGTAAAGCGCGATGTAATTGAGCTGGGTGATCCAGAAATCCGGCACCGGTGACACCGCGTACAAGAGCATGCAGGCAAACACGGCGATGCGTTGGGCGCGGGCGTTGTGCAGCCAGTGCTGCAGGGGGGTGGGTAGCGTCATCTCAATGTTCCTCGGCGTGGCCGTCGGCCATGGAGCGCCACAACAAAATCGGCAGCACCAGGGTGAACACAATTACCTCCTTGAAGGCACTGGCCCAGAACGAGCCGAAGGCTTCGACCAGACCAACAAAGATGGCGCCCACAGCCGCCAGCGGGTAGCTTTGCAAGCCCCCCATCACGGCGGCCACAAAGCCCTTGAGGCCGATCAGAAAACCGGAGTCATAAAACACCGTGGTGGTCGGTCCTATCAGCAGGCCCGACAGCGCGCCAATCAGCGCAGCCATGGCAAAGGTGGCCTGGCCGGCGCCTATGGTGGAGATGCCCATCAGGCGCGCGCCCAGGCGATTGACCGCCGTGGCCTGCAACGCCTTGCCGTGCAGGGTGCGCGCAAAGAACTGCCACAGCAGCACGATCAGTGCCAGCGACACCATGAAGATGATGATGGCCTGGCCCTTGATGGCAAGGCCGCCGAGATTCACGCGCATGTCCCAGAAGGAAGGGTTGCGAAAGCCCTCGGCGCCAAAGAACAGCAGGCCCAGGCCGGTCATGGCAAAGTGCACGCCCACCGACACAATCAGCAGCACCAGCGAGCTGGCATCGGCCAGCGACTGGTAAGCCAGGCGATAGACCAATGGCCCGAAGGAGGTGACGATGGCCACCGTCAACCCAGCCTGCACCAAGAGCGGGAGGTTTTGCGGTGCCGCCCACAGCGACACCAGCGAAATAATGGCGGGCGGCAGCAGCGCGGCCAAGCCGGCCTTGGCCGCCTTGGCCGCGCTGCCGCTGTGCTGCCAGCTCTGGCGCGCATCCAGCAGGGCTACCAGCAGCGCCATGATCAGCAGCAGCCAGACCGTGCCCGGCACCTGGCCGGTCTGGAAAATGGCCAGGGTGAGCGCGCCATAGGCGACAAACTCTCCCTGGGGAATAAAGATCACCCGGGTGACCGAGAACACCAGTACCGTGGCAAGCCCCAGCAACGCATACACGGCACCATTGGTTATGCCGTCGAGCAGCAGGATGCTGAAGATTGTCGAATCCATAAAAATTACTCGACCTTCCAGTCACCGTTCACTACCTTGAGCATTACGCCGGTTTCAGGTGTGTAGCCCCAATGGTCGTCCTTGGTCCAGTTCAGTACGCCATGGGCGACTACGGTGCGGCCCATGCCTTCCAAGGCATCGCGCAGTGCGGCGCGGAATTCCTTGGTGCCGGGCTTGGCCTTCTTCAGTGCGATAGGCACGGCCTTTTCCAGCACCGAGAAGGCGTCATAGCCGTGGGCGGCAAACTGGTTGCGTGAGCCCGGGCCATAGGCCTTCTCATACTGGGCCACATAGGTCAAAGCGACCTTTTTGGAGGGATGGCTATCGGGTAGTTGCTCGGCCACCACGGCCGGGCCTGACACCACATAGGCACCTTCCACGTCTTTGCCACCGACGCGCATCAGGTCGCGTGAAGCGGCTGCATGGGTCTGGTAAATCTTGCCCTTGAAGTCGCGTTCCACAATCGCCTTGTGCGGCATGGCAGCACCGCTGCCGGAGGCCACGATCAGCATGGCATCCGGATTCGCGGCCACCAGCTTGAGGGCCTGGGCCGTGACGCTGGTGTCGGCGCGGGCAAAGCGCTCGGCGGCGATAACCTTGATGCCATTCTTTTCGGCCTCGGGTGTGAAGTCACGCAACCAGCTTTCACCATAGGCATCGGTATAGCCCAGGAAGCCGACGGTCTTGATGCCCAGTTTTTTCATATGGCCGACCATGGCGTGGGCCATGACGGTGTTGGATTGGGGCAGGCGGAAGGTCCAGCCGTCCTTGCCGGCGGGCAGTTCGATGGGCGACAGCGACAGTTGCACGGTTTCCGCTTCAGCGGCAACACCGGACACGGGAATGGCAACCGGTGTGGCCACTGAGCCGACGATCACGTCCACCTTGTCTTCGGTGACAAAACGCTTGGCGTCCTTGATGCCGGTAGTCGGGTCGGTGCCATCGTCCAGCACAATGACCTTCAACTTTTCACCGCCGATGCTGGTGGGCCAGAGCTTGACCTGGTTGTTGACCGGAATGCCCAGGCCCGAGGCTGGGCCGGTCAGCGGCAGGATCACGCCGATGGTGATGTCGGCCCATGCGGCGCCTGACACAACCAGGGTGGCGGCGGTGGCGATAAGGGATTTGACGAGTTTCATAATTTTGTCTCCTGTGAATGGTCTTGGGGCTAAGGGGAACTGGGGAAATCGGTTGATCAAGAGCTGAACATCAACAGCAAAGGGCCTTGATGTCTTCGGGCACCGGGATGGCCTTGATGCGGTCGGGCGCCTCGGGTGGGTGGATCACGAATGCGCGCGTCTCGACTCCTTCGCACAAGATCACATCGCCGCGCATCACCACATGTTTCTGGATAAACACCTTGGCGCGCCATTCGACGATGCTGGTATGGATGTGCAATGTCTCGCCATAGGTGGCGGGCTGGCGGAATTTGGTGTTGATCTCCAGCAGCGGGGTGCCGACGATGCCGCGCGTTTTGAGCAGCTCGCGCCAGGGCGGCACGCCGCACTCCATGAAAAAGTGCAGCGAGGAGGCATCCATCCACTTGGAAAAATTGGGGAAGAACACAATGCCGGCCGGGTCGCAGTCGCCAAACTGCACCTTGATCTCGTAAACCGTGGTTTTGCTCATGGGTCTCTTTAAAAAATGGGGTGGCGCAGCGCAGCCTCCGACAGGCTGCAGTGTCTCTTGCTTCTCAGGCGCTGGCGTTGGGGTTTTCCAGCAGCAGGGCAATGCCCTGGCCGCCGCCAATGCAGGCCGACGACACGCCGTAGCGCACGCCGCTCTTCTGCATCTCGCGCGCCAAGGTGATGGTCAGGCGCACGCCGGTGGCGGCCAGCGGATGGCCCAAGGCAATGGCGCCGCCATTGACGTTGAGCTTGGACAGGTCCAGGCCCAGTTCGCGCGCTACCGACAGGGTTTGCGCGCCCTGGGCTTCGTTGATCTCAAAGCGGCCAATCTGGTCCAGGCTCAGGCCGGCACGTTCCAGCAGCAGCTTGATCGCAGGTGCCGGGCCAATGCCCATGATTTCGGGCGGCACGCCGACGACTGCCGCTGCAATCAGGCGGGCCAGCGGCATTTTGCCTTCGGCCTGAACATAGGCGCCGGAGGCAACCACGGCAGCAGCAGCGGCATCCACCAGCGCGGCACTGTTGCCACCGGTTTGCACGCCCCCTTCATACACTGGGCGCAGCTTGGCCAGCACCTCAGGGGGCGAGATGCGCGCATGGGTGTCTAGCGCCACCTCCAGGGTCTTGCCCTGCAGCTTGATGCCGCGCGTCTTGTAGCCTTCGAGCGCAAACTTCTCGTTGACCACCGGCACGATTTCCCCGGCCAGAAAGCCTGATTCCTGCGCGGCGACGGCCTTGGCAAATGACTGGCTAGCAAACTGGTCCACCTCGACGCGGGTGATGCCGTATTTCACGGCCAGGTTCTCTGCCGTCTGGATCATGTTGATGCCGGCCGCCGAGTCTTTCAGGGCCTCCCACATATAGTCCTTGAAGCCCACCTCAGCGCCCAGCTTGAAGCCGGTGCGGTGCTCAAAGGCGCAGATCGGGTTGCGCGTCATGCTCTCGGCGCCCACCACCAGGGCCGCGTCACAGGCGCCGCCCTGGATCTGTTCTGCAGCCTGGCGGAACAGCTCGAAGCCGGTGCCGCAAATGCGCTGTGCCATCAGCGCCGGCACCTCGATCGGCACACCGGCATACAGGGCGATGTGGCGCGGCAGCATGAACTGCTCGAAGTCGCCGGGCGCCATATTGCCGGCAATCACCGAGCCGATGTGCGCGCCGGGCACGGCCGCACGCGCCAATGCCGCGCGCGCCGCCTTGATGCCCAGATCGGTGGGCGAGATATGGCCGAGTGCGCCGCAGTAATCGACCATGGGGGTGCGCACACCGTCCAGAATCCAGATGTCCTGGAAGGCGTTGAAAAATCCTTTGGATGCCATGTTTAAGAGTCCTGTTAAACGGTGGGTTTGATGATGACTGGCAGCGTGCCTTCATGCAGGGCTGCTACTGTTGCGGCCCGGTGCGTCAGCACGGCGCGCTGGTTGATCGAGCCCTTGTCTGTGATTTCGCTGCGGTCTATGGTGGGCGGCTCGGCCAGCAGGCACAGGCGCGCAATGCGGTTGGCGCTCCCCGTGGAATTCTTGGACAGCGTGTCCACCACGGTCTGGAAATGCGCAACGACAGCAGCGCTGGCCAGCACCTCGCTCATGGACGCGTCGGCACTCAGGCCACTCAGGGTTCGTACGGCCTGCGTGGGGAACACCATGGCGCCGACTTCCTTCAGATTGATGCCGGTGAGCACCACGTCCTGCACATAGGGGGCACCTGCGCCAATGATCTTGGCGCGCAAGGGGCCGACCGACACAAAGGTGCCAGTGGCGAGCTTGAAGTCTTCGGCAATGCGGCCATCGAATTTGAGGCCCTGGTGCTCGTCTTCCGGATCAATCCAAGAGACGGCGTCGCCTGAGCAAAAAAAGCCTTCTTCGTCAAAGTGGGCCGCCGTTTCCTCCGGGGCACGCCAGTAGCCCGGAGTGATGTTGGGGCCGCGGTAGCGCACCTCGGTCTTGCCGCCCAGGTCCACCAGTTTGAGGTCCATGCCCGGTGTCGGCACGCCCAGATCGCCAGCCTTGACATGGGGGCTGGTGACGAAGATGGCAAAGGGGCCGGATTCGGTCATGCCCATGCCGGTGCTCATCACGATGCGCTCGCCGATTTCGGCCTCGGCGGTGGCAAACAGGCTGTCCCAGATCGGCTGCGCCAGCGAGGCGCCGGCATAGAAAAACATCTTGACGCGGGAGAACAGCGTTTTGCGCAGCAGGGCATCGGTCTGCATCGCGTTGGCAATGGCTTCGAAGCCGGTGGGCACGTTGAAGTACACCGTGGGTGCGATCTCGCGCAGGTTGCGCAATGTCTCGTGCATCAGGGCGGGGGTCGGCTTGCCGTCGTCGATATACAGCGTGCCGCCGTGGTACAGCACCATGCCGAAGTTGTGGTTGCCGCCAAAGGTGTGGTTCCAGGGCAGCCAGTCCACCAGCACCAGCGGGCGCTCGGTCAGCGCCATCATGCTTTGCGCCATCTGCTGCTGGTTGGCGCACCACATGCGCTGGGTGTTGATAACAGCCTTCGGCAGCTTGGTGGAGCCGCTGGTGAACAGGAACTTGGTAATCGTCTCGGGGCCGGTGGCGGCCATTGCAGCGTCTACCGCATCGGTGGCCTCGGTTGCCAGCAGGTCGGCAAACGGAATGCTGGCCACGCCCTCGACCGTGCCACTGGTCAGCACCACTTCCATATCGGCACTGGCCACGGCCGCGATGGCCTTGCCATAGCGCTTGGCGTCACTCGCAAACAGCAGCCCCGGCGTGACGGTCTTGAGCACATGGCGCAGCTTGTCGTAGTCCTGGCTGATCAGCGAATAGGCCGGCGAGGTCGGTACAAAGGGTACACCGGCTACCAGGCATCCCAGGGCCAGCTGCGCATGTTCCAGGTCGTTTTCCGACAGGATGACCACTGGGCGATCGACGCTTAAGCGGCGGTCCAGCAGGGCTTGCGAAATGCTGCACGCGCTGTTCCAGGCCTGGGCATAGCTGAGGTGAATCCAGTCGCCCAGACTGCCATCGGCCAGCCGTGCACGCCGCGCCATAAAGCTCTGGTCCGGACGGGTCTGGGCCCAGAGCTTGAGTCGGTCGGTGATGCGCTGGGAATAAATTTGCAGGCTTTGCTCGGCCCGCATATAGCGCACGCCGGGTGCGCCTTCGCTCAAGGCGACACGGGTGATGCCAAAGCGCAGCGTGCGGTATCGGGCTTGGTTCATGGGCGTCTCTTCGGGTCTTTATGTGTTGTATCTTGCGGGTGCAGTCTTTGCCGCACTTGCTCGCAATTACGCTTTTTGCACCTTGGCGGCGCGACCTTCCAAAAAGGCCTTCACGCGGTCCTTGGCCTCGGGTGCGCTCTGGGCAATGGCGGCCATCATGGCCTCGGTCATAAAGCCCTGGTCGGCCGGCTGGTCCGCAATGCGCGGCAGCACGTGCGTCAACGCGTAATTGGTGAGCGGCGCGTTGCCGGCAATGCGCAACGCCAGCTCCATGGACTTGTCAAAGGCAGTGCCGGCAGCTACCAAATACTGCGCCAGGCCAATGCGTTCGCCATCCATCGCGTTGTAGACGCGCCCGGTCAGCATCATGTCGGTCATGCGCGCCACGCCAATCAGACGCGGAATGCGCACCGAGCCGCCGCCGCCGACAAAGATGCCACGCGACCCTTCTGGCAACGCGTAAAAAGTGCTGTCGTCGGCCACGCGGATATGGCAGGCGCTGGCCAGCTCCAAACCACCGCCTACCACCGCACCATGCAGCGCCGCAATCACAGGCACCGGGCCGTATTGCACGCATTCCAATGCCGAGTGCCACATGCGCGAGTGGTGCAGGCCCTGGCCGGCATCGCGCTCCTGCAGTTCGCTCAAATCCAGGCCGGCGCAGAAGTGATCGCCCTCACCAGCTATCACGGCGGCGCGCACGCTGGCGGGCATGGTTTCAAACAAATGGCGCAGGGACAAGACCAGGGCGTCGTTCAGTGCATTGCGCTTGGCACCGCGCGTCAGGCGGATGACAGCGATCTGTTGCTGCTCGCCCTGCAGTTCAAAGTGGATGTGTTTTTTGCTCATGGGTGCTTTCGTATGGCTTGAATTATGGTTATAAAAAATAACCTTATCAAGAGCCTTTCTGTGCTGTTTTGTCGGTGTTTACCCTTGGCTGAAGGCGCTGAACCGTGTTGCGTGCCGGTGTAGGGAAGGAGGAGTTGAGTCCATCCGCGGCGCGAACTTCGCATACACTTGCCTTGCTTGTCGGGGCGCCAAAGACGTATGTCGAGGCTGAGACCACTCACGTGGAACCCGCTGAACCTGATCGGGGTCATGCCCGCGTAGGGAACAACGTATATTGGCACCGGTCCATGCACGGCTTCAACAGCCCACGCTCTCTCCGGCGGCCCAGGCAGGCGCCCCTTTAACCGGAGACCGCCTTGACCCCACCCGTTGTAGTGAACAGCATGCGGCCCTTGCACATAGGCATTGCCGGTGCCGGTCTGGCCGGTCGCTGCTTGGCCTGGCGGTTGGCGCGCGCTGGTCACCGCGTCACGCTGCTGGACAGCCGCCAGCGCGATGCACTGGACACGGCGGCCATGGTGGCTGCGGCCATGTTGTCGCCCTTGGCCGAGCTGGCGGTGTCGGACGCCGTGGTGTTTGCATTGGGAAAGCGCTCCATGGAACTCTGGCCGCAGTGGATTGCCGAGCTGCATGCCGGTCACCCCTCGCCGGATGCGCAACCGGTGTACTTTCGCCAGCAGGGCACGCTGGTCGTGGCGCATGCGCCGGACCAGAGTTCCATGAGTCACTTCACGCGTCTCTTGCAACACAAGCTGCCCGCATCGCATCGCGATCAGGTGCAGGCGCTGGACGCTGCTGCGGTGGCGGCGCTGGAGCCCGCGCTGGCCGGGCGCTTTCATTCCGGTCTGTACCTGCAGGGCGAAGGCCAACTGGCCAATGACCAGTGGATGGCGGCGCTGGCGCTGGAGCTAGACCGCCTGGGCGTGGTCTGGCAGGAGGGCGTTACGGTGCACACGCTGGAGGCGCAGCGCATCCGAGGGACAGCTGGCAGTGGCGAACTCGATATCACCGTGGACCTGGTGGTCGATGCCCGCGGTTTCGGCAGCAAGCACCTGCTGAATGACTTGCGCGGCGTGCGCGGCGAGGTCTTGCGTGTCTCTTGCCCAGGTGTTGTATTGCAGCGCCCGGTGCGCCTGATGCACCCGCGCTACATGCTGTATGTGGCACCGCGCCCGGATCACCAGTTTGTGGTGGGCGCCACCGAGTTGGAGTCCGAAGACACTGGAGCTGTCACCCTGCGCTCCATGCTGGAGCTGGGCAGCGCGCTCTACAGCCTGCACCCGGCCTTTGGCGAGGCGCGATTGGAGCGGCTATCGGCCGCGCTGCGCCCGGCGTTGGACAACGACCGGCCCGCCTGCTTGTTGCAGGACGGTGTCTGGCACATCAACGGCCTGTACCGTCACGGCTATCTGTGCGCCCCGGCGTTGGTCGACTCCCTGATACAAAAAATACAGGAAACACACCCATGAACCCTATCGACATCCATGTCAACGGTGCCTCCATCCAGACGCAGTCCCCGCATTTGCAGGCCCTGCTGCTGGAGCGCGGCCATGACCTCAACGGCGCCTTTGCCTGCGCCATCAACAACACCTTCGTTCCCCGCGTGCAGTGGCACCAAAGGCCGCTGCAAGCCGGTGACCGCGTCGACGTCATCGCACCCATTACCGGAGGCTGAAATGCAAGCCCCTGAACCTAACGATGAACCCTCTGCAAAGCGCAGCGAGGCCGCAACTTGGCAAGTCGCCGGCACCACCTTATCCAGCCGCATGTTGCTGGGCACGGCGCATTACCCTTCGCTGCAGGTGCTGGTCGATGCGGTAAAGGCCAGTAGCACCGAGGTGCTGACCGTGGGCCTGCGCCGCCTGCAACCCGAGACCGGTGGCGGTACGCATTTCTGGAAGCGTGTGCAGTCGTTGGGCTGCCACGTGTTGCCCAACACCGCCGGTTGCCACAGTGCCGACGAGGCCGTGACACTGGCGCTGATGGCGCGCGAAATTTTTGCCACGCAATGGATCAAGCTCGAAGTGATAGGTGACGACTACACGCTGCAGCCCGACCTGTCGGCCACGCTGGACGCAGCCACCCGGCTAGTGCGCGAAGGCTTTGCGGTGTTCGCCTACACCACCGACGACCTGGTGACGGCGCAGCGCCTGCATGGCGCCGGTTGTGCCGCCGTCATGCCCTGGGCCGCACCGATTGGCAGCGGGCGCGGTCCGCAAAATCCCTATGCGCTGGAAACCATGCGCCGCCGCCTGCCCGACGCCGTGCTGGTGGTCGATGCCGGTCTGGGCCGTCCCTCGCATGCGGCTCAGGTGATGGAACTGGGCTTTGATGCCGTGCTTCTCAACACCGCCGTGGCCCAGGCCGGTGATCCGGTGCGCATGGCGCGCGCCTTTGCCGATGGTGTGTCTGCGGGGCGCACCGCTTTTGAATCAACCCCCATGCCGGAACGCGCGGCGGCGCAAGCCTCCACACCCACCGTGGGCATGCCGTTCTGGCACGCGCAATAAAAGGAAAATCGATGTCCAAGAACTTGCCGGAACAAGCGTTCGCGCCGCTGATCGCGCCCCTGGGCTTTTACCCGGTGGTGCCCGATGCGCGATGGGTGGAGCAGTTGCTGCAGTGGGGCGTGCGTACCATTCAACTGCGCTGCAAGCGCGCTGACGACGCTGACCTGGCGTTACAGGTGCGCGCCGCTGTGGCCGCAGGTCGCGCAATTCCAGGTGCCCAGGTGATCATCAACGACCACTGGCGCCTGGCGCTGACCGAGGGCGCCTATGGTGTGCATCTGGGGCAGGAAGACTGGGCCGCGTTGCCCGACCCTGAGCGCGAAGCCTTGCGTGCATCGGGAATGCGCCTGGGCCTGAGCACCCATACGCCCGAAGAGCTGGCACTGGCGCATGCCGCACAGCCCTCCTATCTGGCCATAGGCCCGGTCTATCCGACCACACTCAAGGTTATGCCGTATGAACCTGTGGGGTTGGAGCGCCTGGCGCAGTGGGCGCAGCAGGCCGCGCCGTATCCGGTGGTTGCCATTGGCGGCATTTCGTTAGAGCGCCTGCCGGGCGTGCTGGCCTGCGGTGTCAACGGAGTGGCGGTTGTGAGTGCCGTCACCCAGGCGCCCGACCCGCATCGGGCGGTTGCTTTAGCCCTGGGCCTATTCCAGCGGCTCAAGCTTGGCACTTCTGAGTCGGAACAGTGATACGTCAAATTCCGGGCGCCCACTAATTTTTGAACAGATCCAGAATCTTTTTCCTTTCGTCCGCGGTGGGCGCTGGCTGCGCGGCTTCTGTGCCTTCCGGAGGTTTGACGCTGGAGATACCTTCGCCCTTGATGAACTCGTCAAAGTACCATTCCCCGCCCACATGTGCCAGGCCCTCGGGCGCTATGGGCTCCTGCACCGGCACGTCCTTGAGCGCGGTCTCCATGAAACTGATCCATACCGGCAGGCTCAGGCCGCCGCCGGTTTCGTGGTCACCCAGCTTGCGCGGCGTGTCGTAGCCAATCCAGGTCACCGCGGTGATGGTGGGCTGGAAACCTGCA
>CAIMZI010000019.1 GCA_903845935.1 uncultured beta proteobacterium
AGCCGAGCTTTGGAGACCTCATGGAGGTCTGCCGAACCATCGAGGCACGCATCAATGTTGTGGCCCATTGATGTCCTTCAAAAGCCCCTGTTTCATGGGCTACCATACAGCCCTCAGAAATGTCGTCCTTCTGGTGTCACGAGTGGGTGTCACGAATTTGACGACACAAAACACCGCTGCATTCTGCAAGCCCTTGATTTTCAACGTATATTTGGCGTGTGGTTCGAGCCCCATCAGCCACCCCAAAAATCGCTAATGAAATCAAGCACTTACCGGAAACGGCTAGGTGCTTTTTTTCTGCCTGCTTGCGTGTGCTGGGTCTATGTAGCCACTATCTAGCCACCACCATCGCGACGGTGTTGTGGCTGTCGGCGGGCCGCGCAGTCGAACGGGTAGGCCGCGCCAATCGTAATGTCGCCGCCGTCAGCAATCCCATTCCGGCATCGGCCAGTTAGGATCAGCAGTGCTGTGCGCAGTCGATTGCCCGTTTGGATTGGCGACACCGTCAGTTTCATGATTCAGACTGCGCGGGACGCGTCTGGATTACCGGGCGCCGGTGACTTTACTCTGCCTGGTAGCCGACCAGAACAGCGCTTTGATACGCGTCAAAGGTGCGATACTCGGCAAAACGAGTTGAAATCTGATCCGTAGTTCCTGGAGGAGTGTCGAATGTCCCTGTCTGTTCAACTGCCGCGCGTGCTCGTGGTGGAAGACGAGGCCATCGTGGCGCGCGACATTGCAATGCAGCTGTCGGAACTGGGTTACGTGGCCGTTGGCATTGCCAGCAGCGCCGAACAGGCCCTGGAAATGGTGGCCGCCTTGGCACCCGATCTGGTGCTGATGGATATTCAGCTGGGCGGCCCGACCGATGGCATCGCTGCGGCCGAAACCATACGCCAGCAATATGCGCTGCCGGTGGTCTTCATCACCGCCTACTCGGCCGACGAGATACTGGCCCGCGCCAAGCTCACCGAGCCCTATGGCTACATTCTCAAGCCCTTCACCGACCGCGAGCTGCGCGTGACCCTGACCATGGCCTTGTACAAGCACCAGGCCGAGGCCAAGCTGCTGAACAGTTCGCGCCAGCTCAAGGCCCTGTCGCGCCATGTGCTGGAGGTGCAGGAGCTGGAACGCCGCCGCGTGGCGATTGAGTTGCACGACGAGCTAGGCCAGTCTCTCACCGCCATCAAGATCAACTTGCAGCTCAGCCAGCGCCTCAAGGAGCAGCCGCTGTCCGAGCTCAACTTGGAAAGCATACGCATTGTGGAAGACGCGCTGCAGCAGGTGCGCCGCCTGGCCACCACCTTGCGGCCTTCGATGCTGGATGACCTGGGCCTGGCGCCGGCGCTGAAATGGATTGCCGAGCAAAGCGCGGGGCGCGGCGGCTTTGCGGTCAACTTCCACCATGTGCGCGCCCAGTCTCGCCTGGCGCCGGATATCGAGACCGCCTGTTTTCGCATCGTGCAGGAGGCGCTGACCAACATCACTCGCCATGCCCAGGCCAAGCGGGTGGAGATCAGCCTGCGCCGCGAAGGGGAAGACATGGTGCTGAGCGTGCAGGACGACGGTCTGGGCTTTGATATCCAAGCCATGCGCCAGCGTGCCGTGCTGGGTGGCAGCCTGGGCGTGCTGGGCATGCAGGAACGCGCCAACCTGATAGACGGGCAGCTCACTATCCATTCTGTGTCCGGTCAGGGCAGCTCGGTGCAGCTCATTTGCCCCTGGCGTGCGCACACGGAGCTGCTGTGAAGCCGGTACGCGTCCTGCTGGCCGATGACCACACCCTGGTGCGCGCCGGCCTGCGCAAGCTGCTTGAATCCATAGTCGGCATGGAGGTGGTGGGTGAGTGCGGCGATGGACTGGAGCTGTTGGCGTTGGCCGAAACGCTGCAACCCGACCTGGTGTTGATGGATATCGCCATGCCCGGCCTCAACGGGCTGGAGGCCACGGCGCGCGTGCTGAAGCAATGGCCGCAAACCCGCGTGCTGATTCTCTCCATGCACCAGAACGAAGAGTACGTGCGCCAGGCCTTGCGCCATGGTGCCGTGGCCTATTTGCTCAAGGATGCGGCTCCGATGGAGTTGGAGCTGGCGATTCAGGCCGTGCTCCAGGGTGGCACCTACCTGAGCCCGGCCGTATCCAAAGGCGTGCTGAGCGACTATGTGCAGCGCCTGCGCGGTGAAGACCCGGGCGCCGATGTGCTGACACCGCGCCAGCGCGAAGTGCTGCAGTTGATTGCCGAGGGCCACAGCAGCAAGGAGGTGGCGCGCCGCCTGGACCTGTCGGTGAAAACGGTGGAGACGCACCGCAGCCTGTTGATGAAGCAGCTCGACATCCACGAGGTCACCGGCCTGGTGCGCTATGCCATGCGGCTGGGCCTATTAAGCTGAGCATGGCGGTGCTCCGGGGCAAGGCACTCAAAAGCCGGATTTCCATCCTGGCGGTGGCCATCTTTGTCATCGGTATCTGGTCGCTGAGCATTTACGCCAGCCGCGCGCTGCGCGAAGATTTGCAGCGCCTGCTGGGCGAACAGCAGTTGTCCACGGCGCGGCTGGTCGCGGCCGAAATCAACCAGGAGCTCAATGACCGCGTGCATGCATTGGAGGCGACGGCCAGCCAGATTGCGCCCGATACGCTCAGCCGTGCAGCTGCCATACAAGCCTTTCTGGAGGACAAGCAGTTGCTGCAGCGGATGTTCAACGCCGGCTTGTACACCACCGGCATGGATGGCACGGTGAACGCCTCGGTGCCGCTTGACCTGGGACGCAAGGGTGCCAATGTGCGGGAGCTTCATCACCTTATCTCAGCACTGGACCACGGAAAAACCACGGTAAGTGAGCCGGACTTGGGCAAGTTTCACAAGTTTCCGGTGGTGTCGATCTCCACACCCATGCGCGACGCGCAGGGCCGAGTGGTCGGTGTGCTGGTCGGCGTGATCAACCTGACGCAGGCCAATTTTTTGGACTGCATCGTCGACCACCCCTATGGCCAGACCGGCGGCTATTTGATTGTGGATGCCGGGCACCGCAAATACGTCACCGCTACCGACAAGCGCTATGTCGACCAGTTGATTTCCCCCGGTGGCAGCGACGATCTGAGTCTCCATGGCTATGAAGGCTATGGCCTGGTGAGCAGCGCGGACGGTGTGGCGATGCTGGCCGCAGCCAGCCATATTCCTGCGGCAGACTGGCATGTGGTGGTGCAGTTGCCGGTGGCCGAGGCCTTTTCGCCCATCGAGGCTCTGGAGTTGCGCATCTTTGTCGCCGCCACACTGCTGAGCCTGCTGGCCGGCAGCTTGCTTTGGTGGGTGCTGGGTCTCAACCTGGAGCCGCTGGCGGCCACCGCCAGGCAGCTCCGGGCGCTGTCGCTGTCAGACCGTTTGCCGCTCGCCTTGGCGGTGCCGCAGGTGGAGGAAATCGGCGATGTGGTGACTGGCTTCAACCATTTGCTAGCCAGTTTGCGCCAGCGCGAAAGTGCCTTGTTGCACAGCGAGCAACGCTTTCGTGCGGTGACCGAGGGCGCTCCGCTGGCCATCTGTGTGCACTGCGAGGGTCGGGTAGCCTACCTCAATCCGGCCGCCGTGCGCATGTTCGGCGCCGACTGCGAGCAGGATCTGCTGGGCCGTGCGGCGATTGACTTTGTGCACCCCGCGTTCCGGCACCTGGCGCTGAGCCGGGCGCGCGCCTTGTTGGAAGCACAAGACTTTAATCCCCAGGTGGAGCAAATTTTCCTACGCTTGGATGGCTCGCCGTTCGAGGTCGAGGTCCACAGCTGTGCCATCGTATTTGACGGCGCCAAAGCCGTACAGGTGACCATCCGCGAGCTCACCGTGCAGCGTAAGCATGAGGAGCACTTGCGTAAGCTCTCTCGCATCACCGAGCAGGCGCCCATGGCCATTGCCATCACCAATCTGGCCGGAACCATCGAGTACACCAATCCCTGGTTCTCGGCCATCACCGGCTACTCGGCGGAGGAACTGTTAGGCCAGAACCCGCGTTTTCTCCAGTCCGGTCAGACCGCGCCGGAGGTCTATGAAAGCCTATGGCAGACGCTGCTGGCGGGCAAGGTCTGGCAGGGCGAATTCCACAACCGCAAAAAAAGCGGCGAACTGTTTGTGGAGAGCGCCACCATCGCGCCGGTGCACGACCCGGCAGGCAAGGTGACCCACTATGTGGCGCTCAAGCAGGATGTGACGCTGCGCAAGCAGACCGAGGCCGCGCTGCAGAATTCGGTGCGCGACAAGGTGGCGCTGCTGCACGAGGTGCACCACCGGGTCAAGAACAACCTGCAGGTCATCACCAGCATGCTGCGCCTGGAGGTCGCGCGCAGCGAGTGGCAAGAGACGCGCAGGGTGCTGGCAGACATGCAAAGCCGCATCCGATCCATGGCCCTGTTGCACGAAACCTTGTACCGATCGGGTACTTTTGCCTCGGTGGACCTGGCCAGCTATCTGCGGCAACTCTCCACCCAGGCCTTTCGCGCGCAAGACAATTCCACCCAGGCCGTCAGCCTGACGTTCGAGCTGCAGGCGGTGGCGGTAGATCTGGATCTGGCAACGCCCTGCGGCCTGCTGGTCAATGAGTTGCTGACGAATAGCCTCAAGCATGGTTTTCAGGCCGGCCACGGTGGTGACATTCGGGTGAGCTTGCGCCCTGATGCAGAAGGCTTGGCGCCTGCCGCCGTCGGCGCGCCCTGGCATTTGTGCGTCAGCGACAACGGCATCGGACTGCCGGCCGATTTCGAGTCCCGCAGCGGCCAGTCGCTGGGGCTGCAGCTGGTCTCAGACCTGGTGCAGCAGTTGCATGGCAGGCTGCTGGTGGGGCCAGGGCCAGGCGCGGTATTTTCGGTGTACTTTCGCATCCAGCCGCCGCCTAGTGCCGGGGCCAGTGAATCGAGTGCCTAAGGTGATTCACTTGCCGCTCTAGGGTGTTGGCCCGATGGTCCGCGTGAGCTTGCGCGCCTAGAGTCTGGTCCATGGGCTCAGTCACAAAAATCAAGATCCTGCTGGTCGATGACAACCGCACGTTTCTGTCGGCCGTGCGCAACTTCCTGGCGCAGGTGCCCGATGTGCAGGTGCTGGCCGAGGCCTACGACGGCAGCATGGCGCTGGAACTGGTGGCCCGGCTGAACCCCGATTTGGTGCTGATGGACATTGCCATGCCGGGCATGAACGGCCTGGATGCCGCCCGCCTTATGAATGCCTTTGCGCGAGCACCCCACATCATTTTTCTGTCCATGCACGACGGTGCCTCCTACCGCGATGCCGCTCGCGACCTGGGTGCCCGGGGCTTTGTGGGCAAGAGCGAATTTGTGGCCGATCTGATACCGTTGATGGCCGGTCTGGTCTCGGACCTGAGGCTGCAATGCCAGCGCTGTGGAGGTGATTCATGATGCGTCTAAATGCAGTGCGGCCCCAATGGGGCTATCCGCTGGCACTGGGCGTGGCCAGCAGTGCCGCCGTACTTCTGGTGGGTGGCTTGACTGCCCTGAGCCTGGGCCTGGCCTTTGGCCTGCTGCTGCTGGCACTGGTGGCGGGCTTCAAGCTGAAGACCAGCCACCAGGCGCTGCGCCAGTCCATGGAACGCTTGATGGCGAACCAGGGGCACTTCGGTGACGAAGTAGCGCCGGTCTGGAGTCGGCATATCGAATCCTCGCGCGAGCAGATGGATACCGCCATTTCCGGTCTGTCCGAGCGCTTTGCCCATATCGTCGATTCGCTGGACGCCGCCGTGCATGCCGCCAGCCTGGAAGCTGCCACGCTGGAAGACGGCGACAAGGGTCTGGTGGCCGTGTTCAACCGCGCCGAGCGCGACCTGGGTGCCGTCATTGCCTCGCAGAATGCGGCCGTGTCGGGCATGCAGGCCATGCTGGAAAAGGTGGAGGGCCTGGACCGCTTCACCCAGGAACTGCAGGACATGGCCCAGGATGTGGCCAAGATTGCCCAGCAGTCCAACCTGCTGTCGCTCAACGCCGCCATCGAAGCGGCCCGCGCCGGCGACCTGGGCCGTGGCTTTGCGGTGGTGGCCAAGGAGTTCCGCATGCTGTCCAACCTGTCGGGCGACACCGGCCGCAACATTGCAGCCAAGGTGGGCGTCATCAGCTCGGCCATCGCCGACGCCAGCAGCATGGTGCGTGAATCGGTGGAGCAGCGCGACGGCCGGGTTCAGGCCTCGACCAGCACCATCAGCACCGTGTTGCAGGACTTCCGCAGCGTGACCGACGCCCTGCAACGTTCCAGCGGTCTGCTCAAGGACGAGAGCATGTCCATCCAGAATGAAATCGGCCAGGCCCTGGTGCAGCTCCAGTTTCAGGATCGGGTCAGCCAGATCATGGGCCATGTGAAATCCAACATTGAACAGTTGCCGGTGTTTCTGCACAGCCACCACGACCGCTACCTGCAAAGCGGTGTGTTGGAGTCGCTGGACCCTGAGGTGCTGCTGGGTGCATTGAAGAAGACCTATGTCATGGCCGATCAGCACGCCATCCACGGCGGTGCCATGGTCAGTCAGGCCAGCAGCGATAACGAAATCCGTTTTTTCTAGGAAGATGACATGGCCAAGACCATCATGATTGTGGACGACTCCGCCTCAATGCGGCAGGTTGTCGGGATTGCACTGCGGGGCGCCGGTTACGAGGTGCTGGAGGGCCGTGACGGGCGGGACGCGCTGTCCAAGCTGACCGGCCAGAAGGTGCATCTGATCATCAGCGACGTCAACATGCCGGTGATGGATGGCATCAGCTTCGTGCGGGCCGTCAAGCAGTTGCCGGCCTACAAGTTCACGCCCATCATCATGCTGACCACCGAATCCGAAGAGTCCAAAAAGCTGGAGGGCCAGGCCGCTGGTGCCCGGGCCTGGGTGGTCAAGCCCTTCCAGCCGCCGCAACTGCTGGCCGCGGTGCAAAGACTGTGTTTGCCTTAAGGCCAAGGTACCACCATGGCCACTGAACAAGCATCCGCAGGCACCGCACCGGTGCTGCGCATAGCGGGCGAGCTGACCATCTTTCGCGCCGCCGAGCTCAAAGACGTCTTGTTGTGCGACCCGGCACCGCAGGAAATTGACCTGTCCGGCGTGACCGAGATGGACTCGGCCGGGCTGCAACTGCTGATGGCGGCCAAACTGGCGGCCACCAAGCAACAGCGCCAGCTGCGTCTGCTGGACCATAGCGCGGCGGTGGTCGAGGTGTTTGAGCTGCTCAACGTGGCTGCCTATTTCAATGACCCACTGCTGATGGAGGCCCGCAAATGAATCTGGATGACGCACTCCAGACCTTTGTGCTGGAAAGCTGTGAACTCCTCGAGGACATGGAAAACGCCCTGCTCGCTGTCGAGCAGGCCGAGGACAAAAGCGAGATGGTCAACGCCATCTTCCGTGCCGCCCACACCATCAAGGGCTCATCCGGGCTGTTTGGTCTGGACCATGTGGTGGCCTTTACCCATGGGGTGGAAAGCGTGCTGGACCGCCTGCGCTCGGGCAAGCTGGAAATCAACGACCAACTGGTGGTGCTCCTGCTGTCCTGCTGTGATCAGATCCGCGCCCTGGTGGAGCGCATTGCCCAGGGCCAAAAAGAGGCCGATCAAGCCTTGCAACAGCAGGGCGAACCGCTGCTGGCGCAACTGCGCACCTTCCTGGCGCCTGCTGCCAGCCAGGCAGACCTGCCGGTGGCAGTCAAGCAGCAGGACGAAGCCACGTTGCAGCGCATCCATGGCGAAGGCGTGCACTCCGAACATTGGCATATATCCTTGCGCTTTGGCCCGGATGTGCTGAGGAACGGTCTGGACCCCCTGTCCTTTATCCGCTACTTGGGAACCTTGGGCCAGATTGCCGCCATTGAAACGCACGCCGACAGCTTGCCGCCGCTGGCGCAGATGGACCCGGAGTTGTGCTACCTGGGCTTTGAGATTGCGTTGCAGTCGGATGCCAGCAAGACCACGATTGAAAACGTGTTTGAGTTTGTGCAGGGTGAATGCCAGCTGCGCATCTTGCCGCCGCACAGCCTGATCACCGAATATGTCAATCTGCTGCAACAACAACAGGGCGATGTGCAGCGACTGGGCGAAATGTTGCTGAGCTGCGGCACGCTCACCGCGCAGGAGCTGGACGCCGCGCTGAATGCCCAGAGTGACAGCCCCAACAAGCCCATAGGCACGATTCTGGTGGAGCAGGGCACGGTGCAGCCGGCCGTGGTGGAAGCTGCGCTGACCAAACAAAAGCAGGTCAAGGAAACCGGCGCGGCCGAGAGCCGATCCATCCGCGTCGATGCCGATAAGCTCGACCAGCTCATCAATCTGGTGGGCGAGCTGATCATTGCCGGTGCCAGCGTCAACCTGATTGCGCACAAGGCGCGCATCGTGGAGCTGCAGGAAAGCACCTCCAAGCTGTCCATGCTGGTGGAAGAGGTGCGCGACAGCGCCCTGCAACTGCGCATGGTCAAGATCGGCGCCACCTTCGGCCGCTTCCAGCGCGTGGTGCACGACGTGTCGCGCGAGCTGGGCAAGAACGTGGCGCTGTATATCAACGGTGAAGACACCGAGCTCGACAAGACCGTGGTGGAAAAGATTGGCGACCCGCTGATGCATCTGGTGCGCAACTCGCTGGACCACGGCATTGAATCGGCCGAGCTGCGTGCACAGCGCGGCAAGCCGGCCCAGGGCACCCTGGTGCTCAACGCCTTTCATGATTCCGGCAGCATTGTCATCACGGTGCAGGACGATGGCGGCGGCCTCAAGCGCGAACGCATCCTGGCCAAGGCCATAGAGCGCGGCCTGATCGATGCCGGCCACCACCTGAGCGATGCCGAGGTCTATGGCCTGATTTTCGAGCCCGGCTTTTCCACCGCAGAAAAGGTCACCAATCTGTCGGGCCGCGGCGTCGGCCTGGATGTGGTCAAACGCAATATCACCGCTCTGCGCGGCACGGTGGGCCTGTCCAGTGTGGAGGGTGAGGGCACCACGGTCACCGTGCGCCTGCCGCTGACCCTGGCCATCATTGACGGCTTTCTGGTCGAGGTCGGCAAGTCGGTATTTGCCATTCCGCTGGACATGATTGAGGAATGCGTGGCCTACACCGCCGAACCCGGCCACAACTACACCAACCTGCGCGGCCAGGTGCTGCCCTTTATCCGTCTGCGTGAACTGTTTGGCATCAAGGCACAGGCTTCGCGCAGCGAAAACATTGTGGTGCTCAAGCATGCCGGTCAAAAGGCCGGTCTGGTGGTGGACAAGCTGCTGGGCGAGTTCCAGACCGTCATCAAGCCCTTGGGCGAAATGTTCAACCAGGTCAAGTGCATCAGCGGCTCCACCATTCTGGGCAGCGGCGACGTGGCTCTTATCTTGGACGTGCCGGCCATCGTCAACCGCTGCGTCAACGATAGCCGCAACAGCAATCCCTTGACGCTGCAGCATGTCAGCGGGGTGGCGGCATGAGCGCTGCACGCAGGCCCGGCGCGTACCGCAGACGCACTGGTGAGGACAGGCGCCGCGAGCACCCACCACCACATACCTCGCCACTCTTTACCTTGGCTGCAGTGCGTCACGCACAACGTTTACTTTCGTTTCAAATTTCAGGAGTCATTCCATGTTGAATAATCTCAAAATCGGCGTCCGGCTCGGGATCGGCTTCGCCATCACCCTGGTTCTGCTGATCGTCATTGCGGTGATCGGCGTGAATCGAATCGCTTCGCTTAACGCCGAGGTCGACGATCTTGCCAAGGACAAATTTCCCAAGACGGTGTTGGCAGGCGACCTATCGGAGTCGGTCGGCATCATTTCGCGGGAGTTGCGCAATGCCTATCTCTATAGCGACGTGGAGCGCCAAAAGTCCTTAGACACGATTGCAGAACAACGCAAGAAAATCACAGAGACGCTGGACAAGCTGGACAAGCTAGTCACCAGCGATAAGGGCAAAGAAGCGATGGCCAAGGTCAAGTCCGCCCGTGCGGCCTATGTGGGTTCGCAGGAAAAGGCCATAGAGCTTATCAAGGCCAATGCCAAACAGGCGGAGTTCGTGGTCTTGATGCAGGGTGAACTGCGCAAGAACCAGGAGGACTATAACCAAGCGATTGCAAAGTTCAGTGATCTGCAGGATGAGCTGGTACAAAAGGCGGGTGCCACGGCGGAGGCGCAAGCCGACGCAGGCAAGCAATTGCTGATCGTCCTTGGGGCGGTAGCTGCGTTCCTCACCATACTCTCCGGCTGGCTGATCACGCGCTCGATTACCGCGCCGACCTTGAAGATGGTGGAGGGCGCCAACAAAATGGCAGCGGGAGATTTCAACTTCAAGCTCGATATCGACGGCAGCGACGAGGTTGGCCAGTTGGCCCGCTCGGTGCGCGCTACACAGGCCGCCGTGCAGGCCATGATTGCCGATGCCAAGATGCTGTCCAAGGCGGCCGTCGAAGGCAAACTGACCACCCGCGCCGATGCCAGCAAGCACCTGGGTGACTTCAATCTCATTGTGAGTGGTGTCAACGACACCTTGGACGCTGTCATCGGCCCGCTCAACGTGACCGCAAGGTATGTGGACGACATCTCCAAGGGCATTATTCCGCCCATCATCACCGAAAACTACAACGGTGACTTCAACCTGATCAAGCTCAACCTGAACGCCTGCATAGAAGCCACCAACCAGCAGGCCAGTGCGGCCCAGGCCATCTCCATGGGCGACACCTCGATAGTCATCCGCATCCGTTCTGAAAACGATGTGATGGCCAAGAGCCTGATCAATGTGAACAAGGCGGTTGCCGCTCTGGTGGCCGACGCCAACAGCTTGTCTCAGGCGGCGGTGGGCGGCAAGCTCGATGTACGCGCCGATGCCGCCAAGCATCAGGGCGACTTCCGCCGGGTGGTGGACGGGCTCAACAACGTGATGGTGGCCGTCAGCACCCCGGTGCAGGAGCTGCGCGGCGTGCTGGGTGCCATGGAAAATGGCGACCTCACGCAGAGTATGAAGCAGGCCTACGAAGGTACCTGGGATGAGCTGAAATCAGCCGTCAACAACATGTTGCAAAAGCTGACGCAGGTGGTGACCGATGTGAACTCCGGCGCCCAGGCCCTGGCCAGTGCCTCGGAAGAGGTCAGCGCCACGGCGCAATCGCTGTCGCAAGCGGCCAGCGAACAGGCCGCCGGTGTGGAGGAAACCAGCGCCTCGATCGAGCAGATGACGGCCAGCATTGCGCAGAATACCGAAAACGCCAAGGTCACCGAGGGCATGGCTTCGAAGGCCGCCCAGGACGCCAGCGATGGCGGCGAGTCGGTCAATGCCACGGTGGCGGCGATGAAGGAAATTGCCAAGAAGATCGGCATCATCGACGACATTGCCGCGCAGACCAATTTGCTGGCCTTGAACGCCGCGATCGAGGCCGCCCGGGCCGGTGAACACGGCAAGGGCTTTGCCGTGGTGGCGGCCGAGGTGCGCAAGCTGGCCGAACGCAGCCAGGTGGCGGCGCAGGAAATCGGCGAAGTGGCTGGAAGCAGCGTGGAGCTGGCGGAAAAAGCCGGCAAGCTGCTCGAGCAGATGGTGCCCACTATCCGCAAGACCGCCGACCTGGTGCAGGAGATCTCGGCTGCTTCCAGCGAGCAGTCCTCCGGTGTCGGTCAGATCAACGCAGCGGTGAGCCAGCTCAACCAGACCACGCAGCAAAATGCCTCCAGCTCGGAAGAGCTGGCAGCCACCTCGGAAGAGATGAGCAGCCAGGCCGAACAGCTGCAG
>CAIMZI010000020.1 GCA_903845935.1 uncultured beta proteobacterium
GGCAAAACGGTGGTGGATATGAGCTCCATTTCGCCCACGCAGACCAAGGCCTTTGCCGAGCGCATCAACGCCCTGGGTTGCGACTATATGGATGCGCCGGTTTCCGGTGGTGAAGTGGGCGCCAAGGCTGCCAGCCTGACGATTATGGTGGGTGCCGCCGAGGCAACGTTTGAAAAAGTTCTGCCGCTGCTGCAAACCATGGGCAAGAACATTACCCTGGTCGGCGGAAACGGTGACGGCCAGACCTGCAAGGTGGCCAACCAGATCATCGTGGCGCTCAACATTGCCGCTGTCGGCGAAGCCCTGCTGTTTGCCAGCAAGGCCGGCGCCGATCCGGCCAAGGTGCGCCAGGCACTGATGGGCGGCTTTGCTGCGTCGCGCATTCTGGAAGTGCATGGCGAGCGCATGATCAAGCGCACCTTCAACCCCGGCTTTCGCATCGGCCTGCACCAGAAGGATCTCGGCCTGGCCCTGCAAGGTGCCCGCGAGCTCGGCATGGCACTGCCCCAGACGGCAGGGGCTGCGCAGCTGATGCAAGTGTGCAGCGCCAACGGACTACAGAATCTGGACCACTCCGGCCTGGTACGGGCCCTCGAAATCATGGCCAATTACCAAGTCGCTCCCGACCCCGTCTAAGTTCTTCAGCCGTCTTCCAGCTGCCTTAAAGCAGCGGGAATGTGCGACGCAAGAAGGCCCCGCGCAGCAGCGGGGCGCAGTCAGACCCCAGTGGTCTGAGCCAAGTCTGGAATGCGCTGTTGCGCCGTTCCCGGTTTTCTTTTTTTTTCAAAATTTATCCATGAAAGCGCGCTGCGCTTGATGGGTCACCCGAGCATGCGCGTTGCATTTTCAACTCCAGCAGCGCGTGGCAAAAACGCCAGATGAACGGGTTCCGGTTTGTCTGGACAAGTTGACTTTCACATTTCATTGAAGAGGCTACCAATATGAGAGACAAAACATTCAAGAAAAATGCAGCCCTTGGTGCAATCAGCCGCCGTGACCTGATGTTGCGCGGCGTTTCGCTGGCGGCAGTCGGTGGCGCGGGCTTGCCTCTGCTGGCCTGTGGCGGCGGCGGTTCAGCAGCTGCCTTCGATACGATCTGGGGCGCCGGTGCAGCAGCCGATCAGATCGTGGCTAGCTTGGCATTTTTGAAGCCATCCATGTTCCCGGCGACGGTGTTCAACGTCACGACCTATGGGGCGCAAACCATTGCGCCCGTGACCTATGGAAGTGCACTTAATCCGTATGTCGATCCTGCTGTATCCAGTGCCGCTCAGGTCACTGCTTCCCAATACGGTTTCACGACCGGAGCGCTGGCCAGCGGCACACCAGGCTCCAACACCTACGCCAACATGACTATAGCCGGCGCCTTCGATTCGCGCCTCGCATTCATTGCCGCCATTGCGGCCTGCCACGCGGCTGGCGGCGGACAAGTATTGGTTCCTGCGGGTAACTATTACTGCGGCGGGCCGATTACCCTGCTGAGCAACGTGCACTTCCATCTCGCCGCCAACTGCACGATTTATTTCAGTCCCAACCCGGCAGATTACGCGAAAGACGGACCCTACAACTGTGGCGCAAACGGCAACTTGTTTTACTCGCGCTGGCAGGGCAATGACTGCCTGAACTATGGCTCGCCGATCAACGCATTTAATCAGACCAATATTGCTGTTACAGGAACGGACCAGACGTCCATTTTGAATGGGCAAGCCATGGTTCCCTATGCCAGCAGCAATGCGGGCAATCCTGCTGCACCAGCAACGCTGGGTACGACGACCTTCTGCTGGTGGACCATGAAGGGAACTGCAAGCGCATGGGGATGTGCCACTACAGCTACGACCATGGGAACACAGGGCTCCTTCAATAGTGCCAACCTGGATCTGCTCAGTTTTGGTTCGGTGGAGGCGCCGAATATCTATACCAATGGTGCGGCTGGTGGTGGTACAAACTGGCTTTATACCTTGTTAGGTACGGGGTCCCTCACAGCACCGACCGCTGCGGCTCCTGCCTGGACCACGGACTCCAAATACCTCCCGGCGCTTGCGGAGGCGGGCGTGAGTCCTACCCTGAGAATATTCGGTAAGGGACATTATTTGCCACCACCCATGATCCAGTTCATTGGCTGCACCAATGTGTTGATGCAAAACTACACGACGCAGCAGACACCGTTTTGGCAGCATAACCCGGTGAACTGCACCAATGTGCTCATCAGCGGCGTCTACACCAACAGCCTCGGACCCAACAATGATGGTTTCGATCCGGATGCCTGTAACAACGTATTGATTGACACGGTCAACTTCAACACCGGGGATGACTGCATCGCTATTAAATCTGGCAAAGACGGAGACACCCAGTACGGTCCTTGCAATAATATTCTGATTCAGAACTGCACCATGAACTCGGGCCATGGCGGCATCACGATCGGTAGTGAGATGATGGCTGGCGCACAAAATATCTATGCCCGCAACCTGACCATGACCAATCAGTATTGGAACGTCAATCCCTTGAATATCGGAATCCGCTTCAAGACCAATATGAACCGTGGCGGCTTTATCAAGAACGTCTACGTGAATGGCGTCAGTTTGCCGAACGGCATCATGACAGTCGGGAAAACGGACTCAACCGGTATCACAGGGTCGCCGATCTCTGCAACGCAAACGCTGGGCGTGGCCGGTGCCAGCACCGGAAACCCTTCCACTTCGCAAGGCGGTGTCATCACCTTTGACTGCGATTACTCACCCAACAGTGATGCGGTCCGGAACCGCCCACCGGTGGTGAACAATATCCAGATTCAAAATGTCACGGTCGGAAATATAACGCCTAGTTCCGGGACTTCTGGATTCAATGCGGCTGCAAGCTACCCCGCATCTTGCTTCCAGGCAGTGGTCATGCAAGGGCCGGTCAAAACGGATTACAACGGTCCACTACCCGTGCCAACTGTCTTGCCGATCACGAATGTGTCGATCACGAACTGCAATTTTGGCAATCCGGTGTGTCCGGCAACCGCTGCCAGCAGTGCCAGCCCTTCTGCCATCTATGCGTGGAGCGTCAGCAACGTGACCTTGGACAAGGTGCAAATTTCAGGCACCACCATCAGCCAGGTGCTGAACGACGTGCGCTGATTTGCATGTGAGTCTTGGGGGGCGCTGCGTCTGTGGTGGCCCCCCTTTTCTTAGCAGTCCAGACGCATGCGCTGCCCTGCCGGATCGAAGAGTCCGCGTTAGCGGTGCGAACTGCTGTGGCTGGATCCGGAGGACTGACCGCCGCTTGCCGCATGTGCGCCCGGGGAAGAGCCGGCGCTGCCTGCAGAACCGGAGCCAGTCGACGCGTTTGCGCTGCCAGCTGCAGTGGATGATGCGTTTGAATCGCTATGCATGGCTTTGCCCACGCCATCTGCCTGAGCGGCTGCGGCAACGGGTGCCACCACCGCGCTGCTGTCGGCTTTCAAGGTGGCAGCCGCTGCAGCCAGCGCGGCCTTGTCGGCTGCAACCGCTGTAGACGCGGACAGGGCGGCGCTTCGATCGGTGGTCAATTGCGTACGTGCGGCGTTCAGGGCGGCCTGGGCAGCAGTGATGGCAGTGGCGTCACCGGCAAGTTTGGCTGCCTTCAAGGAAACCTCAGCCTGTTCCACCGCTGCACGATCGGTCGTCATGGTGGCGGTGCTCAGAGCGACTGTAACGTCGGCCTTGAGCTGTGCCTGATCGGCCTTCACTGCCAAACGGTCCGCGCTCAGAAAGCTGCTGGCGGCTTTTTCCAGACTGGTCTGGTCTGCTTGCAGAGTCGTACGCGCTGCACTCAGTGCACTCAGGTCTGCAGTGGTTGATACGCCTGCTGCCTTGTCTGTGTGGAACTGTGTCAGTGCCGCCTTCAGGCTTGCCAGGTCGCTGATCACCTGGTTTTGTGCGGTCACGACGGCGTCAGGCAGCGTACTTGTCGTGGTTTGGGCGTGGCCGGTGGCCGAACCGAGTGCGAATGCCGCCAATGCGATGCCAGAAAAGATGGAACGTTTCATGAAGGACCCCTGAGATTGAAGTTGCATGATGGTGCGCCGGCTATGTGAAGCGCATGTGAAGAAGGCCCGGAAAAATTGCAAGAAAATGTGAGTGCCAAGCCACGGATGCGCCGCTGCTGGGCTCCAAGCTACGGTGCAAGACCGGGCCTGCCGGCATTGGTGTGTCTACAGGTCCAGCACCAACAGTGCACTGCTTGACCGTGAGCAGCAAGGCATGAACTGGTCGTTGGCGGCCTGCTCCTCGGGCGTGAGATAGCTGTCCCAATGTTCCGGTACGCCTTCCAGCACACGCGTCAGGCAGGTGCCGCAGACGCCCTGGCCGCAGGAGGTGAGAATGTCTACCCCGGCTTCTGACAACGCCTGGGTCACGCTCTTGTCCCAGGGCACCACAACGATTTGCCCGCTGCTGGCGATCTTGACTTCAAAGCTGTCGCTCATGCTGCATCTCCTGAAGTGGCCACAAGCGCGTGCTCCGCGGCCATCATCCGGTCCAAAATCTTACGCGATTGCACACCTCCGGCATCGATGTTCAGCATTAAGAGCGCGCGCTCGGGGTGGTCCAGCAGGTTCCTTTGCTGCAGCTCCAGCATTTGCAGGTCTTCGCTGAAGATCTTGCCCTGGCCTTCGCGGATGCTGTCGGTCAGCGCCTGGTCCTCGGGTTTGAACTTGCGTGCCATGCCCCAGAAATAGTGGATCGAGGTGTCGGTCTCGGGCGTCATGAAGTCCACCACCACGCTATAAACCTTGTGCTCTGCGCTCGCGTTGTAGCCGCCATGGCCGGCATGTGCCACCCCCACCTCAATCATCACGCTGGCCGGTGGTGTGAAGCGGCAAATCTGCCAGCGGTCCACCGCCACATCGTCGGCCAGGCCATTGCCACGCAGCGCCATCTTCCAGAATGGTGGCGCCTCGATGTTCTCCATGAAGCGGCTGGTGACGACCTGGTTGCCGTCCACCTGGGTCTTGCAGGGCACCTCGTCGATTTCCTTCTGGCCTATGCTGTTGCTGTGGACATAGGTTTCATGCGTCAGATCCATCAGGTTGTCTATCATCAACCGGTAGTCGCATGCGATGTGGAACAGGCCACCGCCAAAAGCCCACGCGTCGTTGTCAAACCACTCTTGGTGCGGGATCAAGGCCTTGTCGGCCAGCGCCGCATCACCGGGCCAGACCCAGACAAAACCATAGCGCTCCTCCACTGGAAATGTGCGGATGGCCGGAAAGCCGCGCACGCGTTGGCCCGGCATGGACACGGTCTTGCCATCGCAGCCCATGCTCAGGCCGTGGTAGCCGCAGACCAGCTTGCCCTCGCACACGCGGCCCAAGGAAAGCGGCGCACCGCGGTGCGGGCAAAAGTCTTCCAAGGCGGCGACGCGCTTCTCGTCGCCCCGGTAAAAGGCAATGCTTTCGCCGCAGATCTTTCGTCCCAGCGGACCCGCATCTATCTCATCGGGCGTGCAGGCCACATACCAGGCATTTTTGGGGAACATGGGGTCTCCTGAAGTCATTCCGTATACTGAATGAAAAGGATTGTACGAAAGGATGCTGCTGCTGGCTAGCGGCTGAAGATGGGTGTTAACCCTCGGGTTAGAGTCTTCAGCTTGCAGCGCAGCGCCAGCACTCGAATGTAAAAACAAAGGTGAGGATCTTCATTTTTAGTTTAATGAATGCTCATCCATACGTTAAGTTGTCAAAAGTGCCAAAGTTAGTCCGAATGGACTATTGATGCAAATACACATGTCTCTGATACTTGTCATGTCTTCCATGAATTTGTTCAAAACTTTTTGCTCATGCGTGGTGACCTTTTAACCAAACTTCATCATTCGTCTAGGAATTTCATCATGCGTAAACTCATTCTTGCTGCCGCTCTGGCAACACCATTCTTCGCTTCGGCGGCAACCAACCTCGTTACCAACGGCAGCTTCGAAGCCTTTACAGGCGGTTCTTTTAGTGGTTTTACAACCGTTTCCGCTGGCCAAACTACGTTGACCGGTTGGACTGTTGGTGGCGCTTCGGTTGACGTGATTAATGGTAATTACGGCGCAATTTCCGGCAACAGCATTGACATGCTGGGTACCCCTGGTCCCGGTTCTTTGTCTCAATCGTTGAACACCATTGCAGGTCAAACCTACACGTTGACGTTCGACCTCGGTGCAAACACTGGTAGCGACAACTCCGTGACAGGTGGGAATTTGATTTCCAAGCAATTGAACGTAAGCCTCAGCAACGGCACCGCCGCAACTTACTACGGCAACTCAACTAAAGCCACTGAATCTATCTCGTTCACTGCAAACTCGGCGTTGACCCAATTGACGTTCACCAGCGCAGCCAGCGGCTATTCTGGCGCCGTGCTCGACAATGTAGCCGTGGCGGCCGTTCCAGAACCCGAAACCTACGCCATGCTGTTGGCTGGTCTGGGTCTGATCGGTGCTGCTGTCAAGCGTCGCAAGGCCAAGCAAGCCTAATCGCTTGTCGCGCCAATAAGAAGGGAGCTTAGGCTCCCTTTTTTACGTCGGCGAATGACGCTGCCGCAGGCCGTGGCGTGCGGAATACTCCAAGCTGGCGGCGGCGAAAATCTATAGCTGCACCAGCTTGCGCAGCAGGCGCATGAACTCGGTCTGCTCCGCCGCGTCCAGATTCTTCAGCACCGCCTGGTACACCAGCTCAATGCCGGGTTGCAACTCCAGCAGCGCATCTTCGCCCTCGGGCGTGAGCGACAGGCTGCGCTGGCGCCTGGGCATCACCTTGCGTTCTATCCAGCCCTTGGCCTCCAGGCGGGTGGCAATGTCAGCGCTGGAGGAGGTGTCGAGCGCAATCTTCTGCGCCAAAGTCACCTGGTCAATGCCGGGACATTCCTGCAGGGTGCGCAATATCGCGTATTGGATGGGCGTGACATGGCGGCCATGCACTTCGTGAAAACGCGCCACGGCCAGTTGCTGGGCACGGCGTATCAGGTGCCCGGGCTCGTCGTGTACCTGCAT
Source organism: uncultured beta proteobacterium (assembly GCA_903845935.1). Taxonomy (GTDB): domain Bacteria; phylum Pseudomonadota; class Gammaproteobacteria; order Burkholderiales; family Burkholderiaceae_C; genus Allorhodoferax. The sequence goes on from CAIMZI010000020.1 coordinate 6,991, forward strand.
GACCGCAACTTGGCGGGGGCGGGCTCCGCTGGAAGCGGCTGGGGCGCGGGCTTTGCTCATACCCGCATTGTGGGGCAAGGGCACGGGAGCGCGTCGGTGCTGGCCCACCTCGTGCCCGAGCGCGTCATCGCATGGCAGTTAAGGGCGAATGGCGATTTCGTTTTTCACGGCGGTCACACCCTTGACGCCACGCGCGATGGACTCGGCGGTAGAGCGTTCGCTGGCGTTCTTGGCAAAGCCTGACAGCATCACCGTGCCTTTGAGGGTTTCCACGCTGATGGCACCAGCGTCCACCTGTTTGTTTTCCACAAAGCGCGCTTTCACCAGGGTGGTGATGCCGCTGTCATCAACGTAGGCACCTACGGATTCCTGGCCGCGCTGAACGGCGCAAGCGCTGGTGAGCAGGACGATGGCGGTGCTCAGGATGGCGAGTGAAGTGCGAAGTGTCATAGGGATTCCTTGGTTTTGGGGTTGAGACGGAAGTGCCGCAACAAGCCACGAGCGTAGAAATACGCGGCCCGTCCGTCCGTACGCTGGCGCACGGACGGTATTCGCCCGCCTGCGTAATCTAGGCGTTTAACCATGCGATGTACCGCAAGGAGAATTCATGAAAACCCACAACCTTATCAGCCTGGCCGTCACCGCTGCACTCTTTTTAACACAGGCTGCTGGCTGGGCCGCCCCGGGCCATAGCACCGACTGTGGTCCAAACTGCGAGCGCGGCCAGAACCAGGCTGGAAATGACAACCGGGGCTCCCGTGACAAGCAGGACCGCTTAGCCAACGGCCATGACAACCGCCGCCAGCCGGATGAACGCGGTGCCGGCCCATCCCGCGATTTTTACCGCGGTGGGCGCCTGCCGCCCCACTACCGCGGCCCACAATATGTGGTGGACGATTGGCGAGGACATGGCCTGCGCACGCCGCCGCGCGGCTACCATTGGGTGCAAACCGGTGGCGACTACGTGCTGGTTGCCATCACCACCGGCATCATTCTGGACCTGTTGCTGAGCCGCTAGCCCCCGCTCTCCCACTGCCGGAACTGCAAGCATGATCCAAGACTTTGAAATTCTGAATGCCAAGATCCTGGTCGAGGTGAAAATGCGCATCCATAACATGCTGGAGCAAACCGTGCTGGAGCGCACCGCCGAATTGTGTGAAAGCGAGGCTCGCTACCGTAGCCAGGCCGACGGCTCGCGTCAGCAGCGATTGTCTCGCTGCACTATGTGAGCGAGTCCGGGGCCTCGGCCGAGACTGCCGGCCAGTTGCAGACTGCTGGCTACATCCGCTATAGGCGCGGCCATATTGCCGTGCTCAACCGGGCCGGCCTGGAGCGCCACGCCTGTGAGTGCTATGGCGTGGTGAAAAAAGAGCTGGAGCGCTTGCAAAACGACGTGCTGTACCGGCAGGACTAGGAGCCGCAGCAGGCCAGCAAGGACCTGCTGTTTACGCCGGCAAATTTGCTTACATCTCTTGCACCTGGTTTACCAACCCTATGTGATCCGGACTACAGACGGCGGGTAGCCTGTGGACTTACAACGGAATCAGCCCGCTCACATAGCCCCAGGGCAAAAACAAGGATTTTTAATGAACACCAATCCCATGCAGGTCATCCTCGGGGTCGCCAGCCTCAAGGCCTATGTCACGGCACCCAAGGCCTTTCATGTGCTGGGCATCGTGCGCTTCGGTCAGGAATATGGCCTGCTGGCCACCAACACGGACGGCCTGTATTTCCGTGTCAACGGCTCGCAAATTGCCGGGCTGGATGCACATCGGGTGGAGCGGGCCATGGCCCTAGCCTACGCTCGCGGCAAAAGCCATTTTCATGCCCCCGCTGCACCGAGGGAAGTGCCTGTGCCGCCGCAAATCATGGTTCGCAAACACCGGCACGCGCTCACCACGCAGCCGCAATAATGCCAGGCCTGGTCATGTCCAGTGTTTAAACCGCCAGTTGCTGCTCCAGTTGGTGCAGCACCTCATAGCAGGCCAGCACGCCGGCCACGCTGCTGTTGGGCGCGCGGCCCTCGCGGATGGCGGCGAAGAATTCGCGGTCCTGCAGCTCGATGCCGTTCATCGACACATCCACCTGGCTGACATCAATCTTCTCTTCCTTGCCGGTAAACAGATCGTCGTAACGAGCCAGGTAGGTGGCCGTGTCGCCGATGTAGCGGAAATAGGTGCCCAGCGGGCCGTCGTTGTTGAACGAAAGGCTCAGCGTGCAGATCGCGCCATTGGCGGCCTTGAGCTGGATGCTCATGTCCATGGCAATACCCAACACCGGATGGATCGGGCCCTGCATGGCGTTGGCCGCAACAATCGGGCTGCCGCACTGGTAGGCAAACAGATCCACGGTGTGGGCTGCGTGGTGCCACAGCAGATGGTCGGTCCAGCTGCGCGCCTGGCCGAGTGCGTTGGTGTTGGTGCGGCGGAAGAAGTAGGTCTGAACGTCCATTTGCTGGATGTTGAACCTGCCGGCCGCGACTTCCTTGTGCACATATTGGTGGCTGGGGTTGAAGCGGCGGGTGTGACCGCACATCGCCACCAGACCGGTTTGCTTGGCCAGGGCCACCACTTCTTGCGCGCCCTTGAGGCTGTCGGCCAGCGGGATTTCCACCTGCACATGCTTGCCGGCCTTCAGGCAGGCGATGGTCTGCTCGGCGTGCATCTGCGTCGGTGTGCACAGAATCACGGCGTCGAGTTCGGGCAAGGCCAGGCTTTCGGACAGCTCGGTGGTGACGTGCTGGATGCCGTACTTTTCGGCCACTTCGCGGGTCTTTTCCAGGTCGCGGCTAATCAGTGAGATCACCTCCACGCCGTCAATGTTCTTGATGCCATCCAGGTGTTTGATGCCGAAGGCACCGGCGCCTGCCAAAGCGACCTTAATTGTCTTTGCCATTTATTTGTTCTCCAAAATCAGATGTCCCACGGCGGTGTTGGACGCCGGCACGTGGAAGAAACGGTGTTTGAGCTTCACGCCGTCGGCGCGTCCGGCCACATCGCTCATGGCGCCGCGGGCGATCAGCCACATCACCAGCTCAATGCCTTCGCTGCCGGCTTCGCGCACAAAGTCGATGTGTGGAATGGCGGCGGCTGCGGCCGGGTCGCTGATCAGCAGATCGAGAAAGCGGTTGTCAAATTCCTTGTTGATCAGGCCGGCACGCGGACCCTGCAACTGGTGGCTCATGCCGCCCGTGCCCCAGATGTGCACGTTCAGGTCTTCGTCATAGCTCTCGACTGCACGGCGGATGGCCTGGCCCAGGTTAAAGCAACGCTGGCCGCTGGGCACCGGGTACTGCACCACATTGACCGCGAATGGAATGACGGGGCAGGGCCACTTGAAATCATCCTTGGGCGGGTTGCCGCACATCAGCGACAGAGGCACGGTGAGACCATGGTCCACGTCCATCTTGTTGACGATGGTCAGATCGAAATCCTGCTGGATCACCGACTGCGCAATGTGCGAGGCCAGTTCCGGGTGGCCGATGACGGTGGGCACGGGGCGCGCGCCATAGCCTTCGTCGGCCGGCTGGAACTTGTCCGCCGTTCCAATGGCGAAGGTGGGGATCATGTCCAGGCTGAAGGCCGTGGCGTGGTCGTTGTAGACCAGGAAGATGACGTCGGGCTTGTTGTCCTTCATCCACTGTTTGGAGTACTCGTAACCGGCAAACACCGGTTGCCAGTAGGGCTCCTTGTCCTTGCCGGCATCGAGCGCGGCGCCGATGGCGGGAACGTGCGAGGTGTAAACGGAAGCGCTTATGCGTGCCATGGTCAGGCTTCTTTCTTGTTCTTGTTGGCTGAGCCCTGCGGCTGGTTCTTCGCTTGCGCGTCGCCGTCCTCACCGATGTAGCGGTTGCCTTCGACACTGCGCCCGCCGGCAATCATCATGGCGCGGTATTCCTCTTCGGTCATGCCCGTCATGCTGCCCGCCATTTGCTGGAACGAGAGGCCGTCGGTGGCGCCTATCTTGGCCAGAAAATAGATGTTGCCACCCGTGGCCATGCAGCGGTTCAGGTCGCGCGCCAGCACGCCCTGCTTCTGCTCTTCGCTCATGGGCCACTCGTCCAGATAAGCACGCTCGTTGGCCTTGAAGCGCGTGCGGTTCTCGGCCTTCATCAAGGACATACAGAACTGGTTCAGGTGGTAGCCCTTGCGGGACTGCTCGGCATCAAAAATGATGGTGCCGGGGACGTCCAGATACGGTTTGTCTAAAGACATAGTTACACCTCTTCCGGCCAGTACAGGCGCATGGGGTTGGTTACCAATAGCTTTTGTTGCAACTCGGGCGTGGTGGCGATATGTGGAATGAAATCCACCAGCAGGCCATCGTCGGGCATGTGGTCTTTCAGGTTTGGGTGCGGCCAGTCTGTGCCCCAGAGCACGCGATCGGGGAATTCATCGACGATGCGCTTGGCAAAGGGGATGACATCGCTGTACGCATTCTGCTCGCCGTTCAGGGCATTCGGGCCGCTAACGCTTAAGCGCTCGGGGCATGACACCTTGCTCCACACATTTTTATGCTCGCGCATGAACTTCTGGAACAAGGCAAATTGCGGGCCATCCACCGGCAGCGACACATCCGGGCGGCCCATGTGGTCCACCACCACGGTGGTCGGCAGGGCGGTGAAGAAGTCCCACAGCTCGGGCAGGTCCACTGCCTCAAAGTAGATCACCACATGCCAGCCCCATGCCGCAATGCGACCGGCGATTTCGAGCAGTTCGTCCTTGGGCGTGAAGTCCACCAGGCGCTTGACGAAATTGAAGCGCACGCCGCGCACACCGGCTTCGTGCATGGCCTGAATTTCTTGGTCCGTGATGCTGCGCTTGACGGTGGCCACGCCACGGGCCTTGCCATTCGAGTTCACCAGAGCGTCGACCATGGCGCGGTTGTCCGCACCGTGGCAGGTAGCTTGCACGACCACGTTGCGCTCGAATCCGAGGTGGTCGCGCAGGGCGTACAGTTCGGCCTTGGAGGCGTCGCAGGGCGTGTACTTGCGCTCTGGCGCAAAGGGGAACTCGTCCCCCGGGCCGAATACATGGCAGTGCGCATCGACAGCGCCAGCGGGCACCTGAAAGCGCGGCTTCGAAGGACCCGTAAACCAGTCCATCCAGCCGGCGGTTTTTTGAAAGTCGCCCGTGGTGGGCTTGTCTAAGGAGTTGCTCATGGTGCTGCTTAGTCGATATAGCGAAGGCCGGCTTTTTCCAGCGGTTCGCGCATCTTGTACATGTCCAGTCCCAAGACGCCGGCGGCAAACTTCTCGCGCTTTTCGCCTTCAAAGCTTTCGCGCTTTTCAGCGGCATCGGCCACCTCCTGCGCACGGGCAGCGGGAACGACGACGATGCCATCGACATCGGCAATCACCACGTCACCGGGCCTCACCTGCGCACCGGCGCAGATCACGTCAATGTTGACGGAGCCGAGCGTAGCCTTGATGGTGCCCTTGGCGTTGATGGCGCGGCTGAAGACCGGGAAGCCCATTTTCTCCAGCTCGTCCACATCACGCACACCGCCGTCAATGATCAAGCCACAAGCACCGCGCGCCTGGAAGCTGGTGGCCAAGAGGTCGCCAAAAAAGCCGTCAAAGTTGTCGGTGGTGCAGGCTGCCACGACCACATCTCCGGGCTGGATTTGTTCTGCTGCCACATGCATCATCCAGTTGTCGCCGGGTTGCAGCAGCACGGTGACTGCGGTGCCGCACATGCGCGCACCCTTGTAGATGGGGCGCATATAGGTTTTCATCAGACCGACGCGGCCCATGGCCTCGTGGATGGTGGCGACGCCAAAGCGAGAGAGCTTTTCCACGGCGGCCTTGTCGGCGCGGGTGATGTTGCGTTTGCAGATTCCGAGTTCGTACATGTCATTTGCCTTTCACGGTCAGTTGGGCATCGAGGCGCGGGAACACGCGGCGCACATTGCCTTCATAAATCTGGAAGCGGTCGTCATCGCTCAAAATTTTGGACGATTCGATGTAGCGCTTGGTGTCGTCATAGTAGTTGCCGGTCTGCGGATCGATGCCGCGCACGGCGCCAATCATCTCGGAGGCGAACAGCACGTTCTTCACCGGAATCACGGTGTTGAGCAGGTCAATGCCGGGCTGGTGGTAGACGCAGGTGTCAAAGAAGATGTTGTTCAGCAGGTGATCTTCCAGCAGCGGCTTCTTGAGCTCTTGCGCCAGGCCCCGGAAGCGGCCCCAGTGGTAGGGCACGGCGCCGCCGCCATGCGGAATCAAAAAGCGCAGCGTGGGGAATTCCTTGAACAGGTCGCTGGTCAGGCACTGCATGAATGCTGTCGTGTCGGCATTCAGGTAATGCGCGCCCGTGGTGTGGAAGCAGGCGTTGCAGCTAGTTGACACGTGGATCATTGCGGGGATGTCGTACTCCACCATCTTCTCGTAAATCGGGTACCAGTGCTTGTCAGAGAGGGGCGGCGAGGTCCAGTGTCCGCCGCTGGGGTCCGGGTTCAGGTTGATACCTACGTTGCCGTACTCCTGGATGCACTTTTCCAATTCTGGGATGCAGGTGGCGGGGTCCACGCCGGGGCTTTGCGGCAGCATGGCGACCGGAACAAAGTGCTCGGGGAAGAGCTGGCTGACACGGTAGCAGAGCTCGTTGCAGATCGCCGCCCAGGTGCTCGACACATTGAGGTCGCCAATGTGGTGGGCCATGAAGCTGGCGCGCGGCGAGAACAAGGTGATGTCGCTGCCGCGCTCCTTCATCAGGCGCAGCTGGTTCAGCTCGATGGTCTCGATCAGCTCGTCGTCGCTGATTTTCAGGTCGGACACTTTGGGCATCACAGACGGGTCTTTGATGCCGGCGATCTGGGCGTTGCGCCAGGTCTCCAGCGCCTTGGGCGCCGTGGTGTAGTGGCCGTGGCAGTCGATGATCAATGGTTTTTTCATAAGCTCCTCTGTGTGTCTATTCGGTTCAATGGCTGGTGGGTTCCATACCCTGGCGGCGGATGGCTGCAGCGGCCTGCTCCGAGGCCAGGAAGGCCAGCAGCGTGCGGGCCTGTGACTTGTGTGTCGATGCGCTGCCGACGGCCGCCGAGAAGGTGGTGGTGATCTGGATGTCGGCGGGCAAATTGCCCAGCAGGGTAATGCCGTCGAGGTGGATCAGTTCGCTGAGTTGCTGAAAGCCGAGTTCGACCTCGCCCTTGGCGACCAGGCTGCCCACCGGCACGCCGGGGGGGGCGGTGACAATGCGATTCTTGATCTGTTCGGCAATGCCCCATTGTTCAAACAGCCGGGCCAGGGCCACGCCGCTGGGGCCGGTGGAATAGCTAATGCTTTTGGCCGCCAGCACGGCTGCGCGCACTGCGTCAGCACTGGAAATGTCGGGCTGGGCGGCACCTGCGCGCACTGCCACTGCCACGCCGCTGTCGGCCAGGTTGAGCTTGCTGCTGGCATCCAGCTGGCCGCTTGTAATCAGCTTGGCTATGGCGTCGCTGGCCAGAAACACGAGGTCAAAATCCTCACCGGCCTGCACGCGCTTGGCGGCGTCCACTCCGCCCACGGACTGCAGTTGCAGCGCGCAGCCGCCCTGTTCGGCGTACAGGGCCAGCAGCTCGTTCAAGAGCTGGCGCGTGGCCATCGACGAGATGCCTTTGAGGACGGGCGTGGAAGCGGTGGATGGAGCAATTTGCATGCGGAAATTCTAGGGACTTCCCCTGATTCAGGGTGTTTCTGTACCCACTAGCTGATATAAACAAATCGTATAGCTATTCTGCAGATATATCGAGAAGAAAGCCAAAGAAACCATGGACCTCAAGCAAATTGAATCCTTTGTGCGCGTGGCCGAACTGGGCAGTTTCACCCGTGCCGCCGCAGCCTTGGGCATCCCCCAGCCGCTCTTGAGCCGCCATGTACGCCAGCTGGAAGTGGAGCTGCGCCAGACCTTTTTGTTGCGCAATGGCCGCGGTGTGACGCTGACCGAGCCGGGTCTGGTGCTCTTGGAGCATGGGCGCGGAATATTGCACCAGGTGGCGCTGGCGCGCGAAGACCTGGAATCCACCCGCGGCGCTCTGGGTGGCCACGTCTCCATAGGCCTGCCGCCCAGCCTCTCCAAGCTGATCACCGTGCCGTTGACGCTGGAGTTCCGCAAGCGTCTGCCCAATGCGCGCCTGACGCTGACCGAGGGATTTTCGGTGGTGATGAACGAGGGCCTGCGCTCCGGCCGCCTGGACATGGCGGTGCTTTACAACACGCCGCATTCGCCCGACATCGAGACCCGCGTGTTGCACCGTGAAACATTGGTGCTGATTGCGTCCCAGGCCAGCATCCAGCGCATGCCGGGGCTGTCGCTCAAGCCTGAGATGCCGCTGTCGGTGCTGGCTAGCTTGCCGTTGATCGTGCCCAGTCGCCCCAATGCCTTTCGCATCCTGATCGATACCGAGCTGGACCATTTGCGCTGCAAGCCGCAGATCGTGCTGGAGGTGGACGGCCTCAACGCGATTCTGGAACTGGTGGGCGAGGGTCTGGGCTTTGCAGTGCTGCCGCCCTATACCTTGAGCAACTTCCAGAAGCCGCACAGCTTCAGCACCCACAAGCTGCACAGCCCGCAGCTGGTGTGCGAGCTGATGCTGGTCACCTCTGCGCGCCGCCCCAGCACCGAAACGCACAAGGGTGTGCAGGCGCTGGTAGCCGATGTGGTGAAGACGGCGATTGAGGGTTACTCAGAGCGGAATTAGTTTGGTTTTGACAAAAAAGCTCAATCAAACTACATTTGTAGCAAATTGCTTCAAGGAGATTATGATGGGAATGCCCGTACGCATTGACAGCGAGTTGTACGACCAAGCCAAATCGCATGCCAACGCAGAGCGCAGGACGATAGCCGGTCAGATTGAGTTCTGGGCTCTGATTGGTAAAGCGGCCCTAGACAATCCAGATCTGCCCATTGATTTTGTTCGAGATCTGTTGATTGCCAAGGCCGAGGGCAAGTCACTGGCTACTCCCTTCGTTGCGCAGGGCAAGCGCTGATGGCAGCAAAGCCGGTAGCTGTTACCCAGACGTCTATCTTTGCCAGGGCCTACAAGAAATTACACCCTCAGCAAAAGCAAGATGTGGATTCGGCAGTTGAGGCGATTGCCTCCAATCCACTTGCATGCGATGCAAAGCGGGGCGATCTGGCCGGAATCTATGTGTACAAGTTCAAGAGCCAAAGCCAAATAGTCCTGCTGGCCTATGCGTTTGATCCTGTGTCCCGTCACCTCCTGCTGCTGGGATCACACGAGAACTTCTACCGGGAACTCAAGCGCTAACCCGGTTTGGAACTGTGCACACGAGCGAACGTGGGGGCCGTTATTTCCGCGCCACACCCAGCAGCTTGTCCAGCAACGCCGGTTGGGCCAGCAGCTTGTCGGCCGTGTCGGTATGCACCACGGTGCCGCGGTCCAAGACGGCGGCGCTGTCGGAGATCGCCAGGATGGCCTGCGGATGCTGCTCCACGATGATGGCGGCCAGGCCCTCGCTCTGGGTGATGCGGCGGATGGCCCGCAGCAGTTCCTGCACGATGATGGGCGCCAGGCCTTCCAGGGGCTCGTCCAGCAACAGGATGCTGGGGTTGAGCACCAGGGCGCGGCCAACGGCCAGCATCTGCTGTTCGCCGCCGCTGAGCTGCGTGCCCAGGTTGTTCTTGCGCTCTGCCAAGCGCGGGAACATCTCGTAGACGCGCGTCGGCGTCCACTGCGCGTTCTTGGCTCCGGGGCGCAGGCCACGGGCCACCGCCGTCAGGTTCTCTTCGACGGTCAGCGACTTGAAGATATTGCGTTCCTGCGGCACCCAGCCGATGCCGGCGGCGGCCCGCTCATGGGCGGGAAGCTTGTGCAGGGTAATGCCACCCAGGCTGATGCTGCCGCCATGCTGGCGGGTGGCACCGGCAATCGTGTTGATCAGCGTGGTTTTTCCCGTGCCGTTGCGGCCCAAGAGGGCCAGGGTCTGGCCTTCGGCAATCGACAGGTTGATGCCGTTGAGCACCACCGCCTCGCCATAGCCGGCACTCATGTTTTCGATGCGCAGCAGATCAGCCATGCTGTGCTCCTTCACCATGGCCCAGATACACCTCTTTGACCTGCGGGTCATTGGCAATCTGGTCCGGCGTGCCTTCGGTCAGCACGGTGCCGTTGACCAGCACCGTCATGCGGTTGGCAAAGCTGAAGACCAGGTCCATGTCGTGTTCAATCAAAAGTATGGAAACGTCCGATGGCAGGGCGGCCACGGTTTGCAGCAGCTCCTCGCGCTCACCGGCAGGCACACCGGCCACCGGCTCGTCCAGCAAGAGCACGCGCGGCTCACAGGCCAGGGCAATGGCAATCTCCAGCAGGCGGCGCTTGCCATAGGCCATGACGTTGGTGGTCTGGTGCATCACGCTGCTCAGGTGGAACTGCTCCAGCAGCTCCTCGCAGCGACGGTTCACTTCCGGCTGGGCGCCCAGCGCCTGCCACCACTTGCCGCCCAGGCCCCGCTGTTGTGACACCACTAGCGCCAGCGTCTCGCGCGGCGTCATGCTGTCAAACAACTGGTTGATCTGGAAGGTGCGCACCATGCCACGGCGCACGCGCAGGTGAGGCGGCAGCGTGCTGATGTCTTCGCCCTCGAGTGTGATGCGCCCCTCGGTAGGTGGCAGCACGCCGGTCAGCAGATTGATCAGCGTGGTTTTTCCCGCGCCGTTCGGGCCGATCAGCGCGTGGCGTGCGCCCTGGTGCAGATTGAGCGTGACATTGTTGGTGGCGGTGATGCCGCCAAAGCGCTTGATCAATCCTTGGGCGCTCAGCACCACCGGGTTTTTGGTGATGTCGGTCATTTGGAACCCCCGCTCCGCAACACCGACCACCAAGTCCAGGGCCGCAGCAGGCGCTCACGCCCGACCTGTACCAGCACCACCAGGAACAGACCGATCCAGAAGGTCCAGTATTGCGGCGTGATCGACGAGATAAAGTTTTGCAGCAGGGTGAACACCAGCGCTCCGGCGACACCACCGTAAAGCCAGCCTGTGCCACCCACCACCAGCACCAGCATCACGTCGGCCGAACGGTGGAACTCAAACACATCCAGCGATGCAAAGCCGCTGGTTTGCGCCAAGAGGCCACCGGCTGCACCGGCCATACCGGCGGCTATGGTGTAAACCAAGGCAATGCGCTGCGTCACCGGAATGCCGATGGCCATGGCGCGCAGGCGGTTGTCGCGAATCGCCTTCAGCGTGGCACCAAACGGCGAGTTCACCAGATGCCTCGCCAGCACAAACAGCAGGAACAGCACCAACAGCGAATAGAGCGCCGAGGTCTGGCCGTACAGATCAAACTCGAAGCGTCCCAAGAGCGGGCCCATGATCACACCCTGCAGGCCGTCGGCGCCGCCGGTCAGCCAGTCGAGCTTGTTGGCCAGTTCGGCCAGGATCAGGCCCACGCCCAGCGTCACCATCAGGCGCGTGAGATCGCTGCCGCGGATGATGGTCATGCTGCACACCGCACCCAGCAGTGTGGACACGCCAATCGCCACCAACAGACCGACCAAGGGATCGGGCATGACCAGCTTGGCAAACAGCGCCGCCGCATAGGCACCCATGCCGAAGAAGGCGGCGTGGCCCAGCGATACGATGCCGGTGAAACCCAGAATCAGATCCAGCGACACGGCAAACAAGGCGACGATGGCGATCTCATTGATGAGCAGGGCACGCTCTCTAAAAACCAGGGGCGAGGCCAGCAGCGCAATCCACAGCACGGCTTCCCACCAGGCCCAGCGGACAGGCACTTTCATGACTTGCCTCCCTGGCGCACAAACAGACCCTGCGGGCGCCAGATCAGGATGGCAATCATCAGGCTGTAGACAATAAAGCCGCCGAGTTTGGGGATGTAGTACTTGCCGGCTACATCGGCCACGCCCAGCAGCAGGGCGGCTAACAGCGGGCCGGTAATGGAAGATGTGCCACCCACGGCCACCACGATCAAAAAGTAAATCATGAACTTCAGGGGAAAGGTCGGGTCCAGACCCAGCACCTCGGCACCCAGCGCGCCGCCCAGACCGGCCAGACCGGAGCCGACGGCAAAGGTGGCGAGGAACACGATGTTGACATTGATGCCCAGACCGGCGGCCACGCGTTGGTCATCGACGGATGCGCGCAGGCGGCTGCCAAAACGGGTCTTGGTCAGCACATATTGCAGGGCCACGGTCAGTGCGGCACAGACGGCGATGATGAACAATCGGTAATGGCCCATGCCCAGCATCCATGCGCCTTCACCGGGCTCGGTGCGGCCCTTGAGCCATTCCGGTAGCTGGATGATCTGCTGGCTGGAGCCAATGAAGTAGTCGGTTGCAGCCACGGCCATGAAGGTCAGGCCGATGGAAAACAGCACCTGGTCCAGATGCGGCTTGTTGTAGAGCGGCCGGTACAGCGTGCGCTCCAGCACGGCGCCCAAGAGCGCCGAGCCCAGAAAGGCCAGCGGCAGGCAGGCCAGAAAGGGCACGCCCGCGCGCTGCATCAGCAGCACGGTGATGTAACCTCCGGCCATGGCAAACGCGCCATGGGCCAGGTTGATGAAGTTCATCAGGCCCATGGTCACGGCCAGACCGACGGCCAGAATGAACAACAGCATGCCGTAGGCAATGCCGTCGAAGAGCAAGGTCAACATCTAGAAGAACAAGCAGTACTTAACGCGCTTTACCCGGGTCTTTCACGTCTTTGATGACGTCAAATTCCACGTTGTAAAGCTGGCCGTCCTTGCGTTCCACCTTGCGCAGGTAGATGTTCTGCACCACGTCGCGGGTCTGCGCGTCGATGAACATGGGGCCGCGTGGGCTCTCGAAGATCTGGCCCTTCATCGCCGCCAGCAGGGCGTCGCCGCCGCCATTGCCCTTGGTGACCTTGAGCGCCTCGTAAATCACGCGCATGCCGTCATAGCCGCCCACGGCCATGAAGTTGGGGCGCATGCCCTTGTTGGCCTTTTGGAAGGCCTCGACAAACTTCTTGTTGACGGCGGACGGGTGGTAGGTGGAATAGTGGTGCGAGGTGACCACGCCCAGGGCACCGTCGCCCATGTCGTTCAACTGGTCGTCATCGGTGATATCGCCGGTGCCTATCAGCTTGATGCCGGCCTTGTCCATGCCGCGTTCCAGAAACTGCTTCATCACCGCCGCACCGGCGCCGGAGGGCACAAACACAAACAGCGCATCGGGCTTGAGGTCGCGCACTTTTTGTAGGAAGGGGGCGAAGTCCGGGCCGCGCAGGGGCACGCGCAGCGATTCCACCACCTGGCCGCCGTTAAAGATCAGGCGTTCCTTGAAGAACTTCTCGGCGTCGATGCCGGGGCCGTAGTCGCTGACCAGGGTCACCACCTTCTTGATGCCGTTCTTGGGTGCCCAGTCGGCCAGCGAGACCGAGGCCTGGGGCAGGGTGAAGCTGGTGCGAACGATATAAGGAGAGGCTTCGGTGATGCTGGAGGTGGCTGCCGCCATCACCACTTGGGGCGTTTTGGATTGGGTGGCGATGGGCGCTGTGGCCAGGGCCGAGGGCGTGATGCCGAAGCCGGCCAGCACATTCACCTTGTCATTGACCACCAGCTCCTGCGCCAGACGCTTGGTCATATCGGGCACGGTGGTGTCGTCCTTGACGATCAGTTCGATTTTTTTGCCGGCCACCGTGTCGCCGTTTTGCGCCATGTAGAGGCGGGCAGCGGCTTCAATCTGACGGCCGGTGCTGGCCTGTTGGCCGGTCATTGGCAGGATCAGGCCGATTTTGAAGCTGTTGCCATCGGCCAGAACCGCGGTGCTTGAGAGGGATGCTATGGCTAAGGCCACGGCGTTGAGGAATACGCGTTTATGCATTTTGTCTCCTGAAAGGTCGGATTATGTGGCATCGTGTTCGCAATGGGACCTGTTGGCAAGTGCAATTTCATACCATTAGCTATAACGATATTGAATAGCTGATAGGTCTGCGGTGAAGCGCCCATTTTTGAGTGGTTTGGCATAGCATGTCTTCATAATAGGAGACACACATGCGTACCCAGGTTGCCATCATTGGTGCGGGCCCCTCAGGCCTGCTGCTCGGCCAATTGCTGCACAAGGCGGGCATTGACGCCATTGTGCTGGAGCGCCAGACCGGCGATTACGTGCTGGGTCGCATCCGTGCCGGCGTTATGGAGCAGGTCACCATCGACCTGCTGGACGAAGCGGGCGTGGGTGCACGCATGCACGCCGAAGGCCTGCCGCATGGCGGCTTTGACATGCTGTTCAAAGGCGAGCGCCACCGCATCGACATGACAGCGCTGACCAGCGGCAAACAGGTCATGGTTTACGGCCAGACCGAGCTGACGCGCGACCTGATGGACGCGCGCCAGGCCGCTGGCCTGCCCACTATTTACGAAGCCGCCAATCTCACCGTGCATGACTTCGATACCGCCCGGCCCCGGGTGCGCTACGAGAAGGACGGAAAGAGCCATGAAATCGAGTGCGACTTCATCGCCGGTTGCGACGGCTTTCATGGCGTCTGTCGGGCCAGCGTGCCACGCGGAGCCATTCAGGAGTTTGAGAAGGTTTACCCCTTTGGCTGGCTGGGTCTGCTGTCGGACACGCCGCCGGTGCACCACGAATTGATTTACGCCAACAGCATACGGGGCTTTGCACTGTGCTCGATGCGCAGTGCCACGCGCAGCCGCTATTACCTGCAGGTGCCGCTGAGCGATCGGGTGGAAGACTGGTCGGACGAGGCCTTCTGGCAGGAGCTGCGCCTGCGTCTGGACCCGCAGGCCCGAGAGCAGCTGGTGACCGGCGCCTCCATCGAGAAAAGCATTGCGCCGCTGCGCAGCTTTGTGGCCGAGCCGATGCGCTTTGGTCGCATGTTCCTGGCAGGGGACGCCGCCCACATCGTGCCGCCCACCGGTGCCAAGGGCCTGAACCTGGCCGCCACCGATGTGAAGTATTTGTCGAGCTCCATCATCGAGTTTTATGCCGAGCACAGCGAGGCCGGCATCAATCACTATTCCGATCGTTGCCTGCGCCGCATCTGGAAGGGCGAGCGCTTTTCTTGGTGGTTTACCAGCCTGATGCACCGCTTTCCCAACGACGGCGCCATCGGCCAGAAGCTGCAGGAGGCCGAGCTGGACTATCTGGTGGGCTCCAGTGCGGCGTCCACTGTGATGGCCGAGAATTACGTCGGCCTGCCGCTTTAGCAGCAGTAAAACATTCCCCGGCAATTTCCAGGAGACTCCATGAAACACAGCAGCTTGCAAACCATACGCGAAGAACACGCCTCATTGGCGGCCATGCTGCAGTCCCTGCGCATGATGCAGAAGCGCGGCCCGGGCAATGACCCGCAGCAGTACTTCGACGTGCTGGGCGCCATGCTGTTTTACATCGATGAGTTCCCGGAGAAGCTGCACCACACCAAGGAAACCACGCTGCTGTTTCCACGCGTACTCAAGGCCGCGCCCCATGTGGCTGATACGGTTGAACGGCTGGACTGCGACCACCACAAGAGCGAGACCGGTGTGCGTGAGCTGCAGCATTTGCTGGCTGCCTGGGAACTGCTGGGCGAAACCCGTCGCAAGGCCTTTGAGGACTATTGCGAGCGCTACATCGACGCCTATATGGAACACATGAAGCTCGAAGAGACGGTGATCTTGCCAGAGGCCGAAAAGCATCTGACTGACGCCGACTGGCTGGAGCTCGACTCCGCCTTTGCACAGAACACCGACCCGCTCAACGGCAAGTACGCCCGCGACCCGGTGTATGACAAGCTCTACTCGCGCATCGTCAGCATGGCACCGGCCCCCATAGGTCTGGGCCAAGCCTGATTCCGCTGGCGGAGGGCCGTGTGTAAGGGGATGTCCCTAGAGGCATTGCGGAATAAGGGTAAACCCTTATAATTAAGTCACTATTCATTACATAGGACTTACCATGTCCCACCTTATAGGGCTCATCAAAGCTTTTATTCCCCATATTCCCTCCGAGCAGGAGCAGGAGGAAGCCTACTTAAACGAGTCGGTCGATCAGGCCGATGTGGAGCGCCGCATCCTGGAAATCGACCATCGCCACCAGCATGAACATGCTTCGGCGCTGGGCGGAGCGATTCACTAATGGGTGCCGCGCTGGACTACACGGATGATTTGCCCGTCGTCATGCGTGACATGACGCGCGTCGGTAGCGAGTTTCTGGCTCTGCCCTTTGACGTGGCCCGTGAGCAATACGCCAAGTCGGTGCGTGCCGGTCTGGTGGAACGGTCACTCATAGCCTCTGCCCGTTTCGAGCATGCCATCAGCGCACTGGAACGCTTCACCCTGGGCTGCATGGCGCGAAGCTATTGATTTAGCTTGAGCCGGGCATTTGTCGCCTGCGCGACTGCCCGGCCCACCTCGCCCAGGGGGCCATCGCCGTTTCTCGCACGCTCCGCGACGGCGCAGACACTACCTCACCATAGTGACGCTTGCCCTGACGGCCCGCTTTTTCCTCTTCTGCTCCACCGCAGTCGCCGCGCTCTGACCGCTGTCCTTTCAGTTGGTGGCCTGGCTGCGTGCACAATATAGCTGATCAAAGATGTGGAGAGAACTAGCCTGGCGGTGCGTGGCATGCGCGAAACGCCCGTGCGGTGAGGAAAAATACAATGTTTGTTTTGTCAAGCCGTAGTCTGCGTGCCGATCTGCGTGGTGGTTTCGAGGCCGCCTTTCAGGGCGCGTCCACGCTGGTTACGCCCAGTTTGTTGTTTGCCGGTCTATTGGGGCAGCTGGCTGCCGCGCCCGGCATGTGGGGTAGCCTGCTGGCCATCACCCTGGTGCCGATCTTGCGCCTGCTGTTGGGCGGCAGCGGCAGCGTCTTGGTGGCGCCGCGCACGGCGTCTACTGCAACCTATGTGGCGCTGGTTTTGCACCTGGGGCTGGCCGCGTCTGCCACTCCTGCCGGGGCCGCCAGTATGGCTCTGACGCTAACCCAGTTGCGCATGGGTCTGGCCGCTGCCAGTCTGATGTACCTGTTGGCCAGCGTGTTGGTGGCATTTTCCGGGTTTATACGCTTAGGCCGCGTTTTCAAAATGATTCCCACACCGGTAACTACGGGCATCAGCAATGGCACGGCACTGTTGTTGCTCTCTTTGGCAGTCGGCAAGGTCAGCCAGAGCGGCATGATTGCCGCACTGACCGCCCTTGCCATGGTGCTGGGCTCTTTGGGCTGGACCTGGTTTCAGCGGCACTCCACCTGGGCCAAACCGGTACCGGCGATTCTGATGTCGATTGTCATCGGGCTGCTTGGCAGCATGCTTTTTGATGCGTCGTACCGCACCTTGGATCAATCGGTGGCACCTGGCCTGCTGGAATACACGCAATGGACTTCGGCAGGGCTTTGGCAGTCGCTGCCAGCGAATCGCCTGCGCGAACTCTTGATGTTGGGTATGCCGGGGGCCATCACCTTGGCACTGGTCATGGTGCTGGAGACCTTTACGGCGTCCAGTGCCATGGAAACACGTTTCGGCGTACGCAGTCAGCCGGACCGTGAGCTGATTGCCTTGGGCGGGGCGAATGTGCTGGGCGCAGTGCTGGGCGGCATTCCATGCAGCGGCAGCCCAATCTATAGCGTTGCGGCCTGGCTCGCAGGCGGTCGCGGCAAAACGGCCGCCTGGGTGTGTATCGCATGCAGTGGCGCGTTGATGGTGGCTTTTAATCCCTTGATCAGTGCGCTGCCCGCGGGCCTGGCCGCTGGTCTGCTGGTGTTGCAGGCCTTGTTGATGGTGAATCCGGCCTTTGTGGCAAACCTGTGGGGCGTTGTGCGCGCCGGTCGCTGGAAGCAGCCCGGCTCCAAGGACATGGGCTTCTGGATTGCCATGGTGATTGCACTGGTAGGATTTTTTGGCAACCTGATCTGGGCCTGTTTTGCGGGTGTGGGGCTTTCCTGTCTGGCGGTTTTGCGGCGCGTGTCAGTGAATCTGACGGCCCATTGGCTGTACCTGGATGTGCTGCGCTCCAGGCGCATACGCAGCCAGGCCGAGTCCGACGCATTGACCCACCTGGCCCACGATGTGGGCATATTGCGCCTGAGCGGGCACCTGTTCTTTGGGAACAGCGCGCGCATCATGCAATTGGCAGAAGAACTCGATGAGGGCTGTGCCTGCGTGGTCATTGACGTCAGTCTGGTTCAGGACGCTGACCCCAGTGGGCTGGATGCGATTGCCTGGTTGTTGCGTGCCCTGCGCGAACGCGGTGTACGCTTGGTTGTCAGTGGTCTGGACAAGACGCGGGTCGAGTCGCTACGGGGTGCAATGGGGACCTTGACACTTGCGGAACAAGCGCTAGACCTAGACCGGGGACTGGAGCAGTGTGAGGACTGGGTACTGCGCAACTCTACGGCCCTGCCCACAGCGCAGGCCAGTCTGCCGATTGCTCAGAACAGCCTGTTGAACGGCCTTTCGGACGACGAGGTAACCGCGGTGTTGCTGGTATCTGAGCTGCGTCTGGTCGGCCAGGGTGAAGCCCTGTTTCGAAAAGACGAACGCTCCGACGGCGTCTGGATGCTGCAGTCGGGCAAGGTCAGCATTCTGGCGGGCATAGGGCCGCTGGCCACTCGCTTGGCCACCTTCGGGCCCGGGCAGTTTGTCGGCGAGATGGGATTTATAGATGGCCATGCACGCTCGGCGACGGTCACCGCCGACTCCGATGTGCATGCCGTGCTGATTGACAAGCAGGCGCTAGCCACCCTGGTGCAACACCATACGCAGGCGGCCCTGACCATTATGCGCAACATTGCGCGCGAACTCTCCCATCGGGTGCGCAGCACCTCCGCCGTGCTGGTGCAGGAGGCAAGTCCGGCCCAGTCCGCTTGGGGAGCGAGTGTGTTGGGCAGCCATACCAAATAGGTCGGGCCAGGCGGACGTCTTGGAGACGCCGCGCTGCCTGCTGCGCTCAGGCTTGGCGCACCACCAGCAGGGAAATCGGACTGATGCGTGTCAGGCTCTCGGCTACGCTGCCCACCAGCAGACGCTTGATGCCGCTGCCGCCGTGCGCTCCCACCACCAGCAGGTCCGCACCCCAGGACTGGGCCGCATCGGCAATCGCTTCGGCCACCCTTCGGTTGGCGGATTCGATTAACAGGCCCTCGCAGGTGCAGCCCACCGCCTTGGCGCGGGCCACTGCCTCGTCCAGCATTTTGTGGGCGCCAGAGCGGATTTCTTCCTTGATCTTGTCCACATTGATGAAGGAACCCAGGCCCATGCCGTGTTGCATGAGGTCGGCCTCGTCGGCGACAAAGGTGATGCACAGGCGGGCCTTGAAGGCTTGGGCCATGGTAATGGCTTCTTCCAGTGCGCGGTTGGCGCTTGAGCTGCCATCGATGGCGACAAATACGTGTTTTTTCATGGTTGTGCTCTCGGTTTACTTGGCCACCAGCAGGGTGAACGGCCAGACATAGGCTTCCAGCGTCACAAACACACCGACCAGGCAGGCCAGCGCGATGGAGTGGAAGAAGACAAAGCGCAGGATGTCGCCTTCGTGGTTGAACCATTTGGTGGCAGTGGAGGCCACGACGATGGACTGGGCGTCAATCATCTTGCCCATCACGCCGCCCGCGCTATTGGCAGCGCCCATCAGGTTGGCGGACAAGCCGAGCTGTTCGGCTGCCACTTTTTGCATGCCTCCAAACAGCACATTGGCTGCCGTGTCGGAGCCTGTCATGGCCACGCCTATCCATCCCATCAGGGTGCCAAAGAAGGGATACAAAACACCTGAATTGGCAAATGCCAGGCCCAGCGTGGTGTCGGTTCCGGAGTAGCGTGTCAGCGTGCCCAGGCCCAGCATCAGCACGATGGTGGCCAGCGAATAGCGCACCAGCCAAAAGGTGCGCAGATAGACGACGACGATCTGCACCAGCTTGTAGTTCATGACCAGCGCGCCAACGATGGAGGCCAGCAAAATGCCGGTGCCGGTGGCGGACAGCAGATTGAGTGTGTAGACGGCCGCTTCCTTGGTCGGCTTGGGAACCACGGGTGCCACTTTTTCCACCAGCAGGTGGAGTCCACTCATCGGAAAGGTTGGCGCAAACAGGCTGTTCAGGTAGGTCTTGACCACCGGCAGGCCCCAGATGAACACGAACACCGTCAGGATCGCCCAGGGCATCCAGGCGCGCACCATCTCGCCCACGGAATGCTGGGTGATGGGACCTGATTCGAGCGTGGCTTCTTCTTCGCTGGTACGTCCGGCAAGCGATACGGAAGTCCAGATTTCTTTGGGTTGCCAGACGCGCAAAAAGCCGATCAGGCTGGCCATGGAAATAATGGCCGAGATAATGCCGACCAACTCTGGCCCCATAAAGTTGGAAACCAGGTATTCGGGTACCGCAAAGCTGACGGCCGTTACCAGGATGGCGGGCCAGACCTGCATCATGCCCCGGCGACCGGCAAAGGCCCAGACCAGCCAGAACGGGATCAACAGTGAGAAGAATGCCAGCTGGGTGCCAATGGTGGCGGTCACTGCGTTCAGGTCATAGCCGTGTACCTTGGCCAGGGTTAGAACCGGTGTGCCCAGTGCGCCGAAGGCCACCGGTGCGGTGTTGGCAATCAGCGTCAAGCCCGAAGCCGCCAGCGGCGAAAAGCCCAGCCCAATCAGGATACCGGCGGTTACCGCCACGGGGGTGCCAAAGCCAGCTGCACCTTCAAAGAAAGCCCCAAAACAAAAGGCGATCAGCAGCAGTTGCAGGCGCCGGTCGCGGGTGATGCCGGACAGCGAATCCTGCAAAATCTTGAAGCTGCCGTTTTGCTCGGCCAACTGCTGCAAAAAGATGATGTTGAGCACGATCCAGCCGATCGGCAGCAGGCCGGTAAAGCCGCCCAAGAGCGCGGCCTTGCCTGCCATCTCGGCCGGCATGCCATATCCCAGAATGGCGATGGCCAGGGCGCTGACAAGCCCCAAGCCAGCGGCGATATGCGCCTTGATGTGCAGAAAGCCCAGGCAGATGAGCATCACCGCCACCGGCACAGCGGCCAGTAGCGTTGAGATCACCATATTGCCGAACGGGTCGTATATTTGTTGCCAGATCATAGGAATCTCCTCGGTGTTTTTTGAAAATTGAAAAGCGTTATTGAGCGTGGGGGCGCGGCGCGCCAGGTGTTGGGTCGTGGTGTTTCAGCAAGCGGCGGCGTCCTCCTCACGGCTGCACTCTTCTAGCAAATAAGCCACCGAGTGGTAGGGGCGTCCGGTTTCTTCGGTCAGGCCGATCTCGCAGGTGCGGTTGGTGGAAACGCCTTCGCAGCAATTGCTGGGCAACTCTGCGTGAATCTTGCGCAGCGCATGGGCATTGAGTTCGGGCACCACAAAGCCGCGGTCACCGGCAAAGCCGCAGCAGGTCACGCCGGCCGGCTCGACCACGCTTTCAGCGCAGGCCGCCACCAGGGTGCGCAATTTCTCATGGGTGCCGGTGCGCCGCGCGCTGCAGTTGATGTGCAGGGCAATCGGGCCGGGCTTTTTGTGCAGCCGGTGGTTCAGGCGCGGCAGCAGGGCGTCGACGGCAAATTCATGGAAGTCCAGAATCTCTACACGACCCGCCAGCAGCTTTTGCATGCGTGCCGAGCAGGAACTGGCATCCAGGATGATGGGGTAGTGGCCGCCCTGGCCGTTATCGGCTGCGGCCAGCAGGGCGGTGGTCAGCGCGTCGGACATGGCATCGGCCTCTTCGGCCATGCCCTTGCTGGCCAGCATCAGGCCGCAGCAGAGTTTCTCGAAGCCTTCGGGCAGGCGCGGTGCAAAGCCGCCTCGGATCAGCAACTCGATCACCACATCGGCCAGACCGGCCTCATTGCTGGTGTTGCCGCCGAAGATGCGCGCGCCGCAGGTGGGGAAATACACCACCGGGTCACCGGTCGAGGTGCGCACCTGTGGTGCACGCCCGGCCTGCGGCATGGACTTTTTCCAGACGCCACTCGAGAGCTTGTTGAGCAGCTCGCCACCCACCACCTTGGACACGGCATTGCCGACCGTAATGCCGGCGCGGGAGAGGGTGGCGACCTTGCCAAAATGCTCGCCCACCATTTTTCCGACGCTGTGGCTGGTGCTGCCCAGGCCACGACCGCGCAGCAACCGGGTGAGTTCACCGGTATCGATGCCGACCGGGCAAGCGGTGGAGCACATGCCGCAACCGGCGCAGGTGTCCAGGCCGAAGTAGGCAAAGTCGGTGGCCACAGAACCTGGGTCTTCATGGGCAGCCTCGCGGCGCGACAGTTCACGCCAGCTGACGATGCGCTGGCGCGGGGACAGGGTCAGGCGGTGCGAGGGGCACAGTGGTTCGCAAAAGCCGCATCCAATGCAGCGGTCTACCAGTGCTTCGGCAGCCGGCATGGGCTTGAGATTTTTGAGGTGAGACTCGGGGTCTTCGGTGAGGATGACGCCTGGATTCAGCAAACCCTTGGGATCAAACAACGCCTTGATGCGGCGCATCAGGTCGGTCGCCTGCTTGCCCCACTCCATCTCCACAAACGGCGCCATATTGCGGCCAGTGCCATGTTCAGCCTTGAGTGAGCCGTCGTATTTTTTGACCACCAGATCACAGACGTCGTCCATGAAGCGCGCATAGCGCCGCACCTCGGCATCGTCACCAAAGTCCTGGGTGAAGACGAAGTGCAGATTGCCTTCGAGCGCGTGGCCGAAGATGATGGCCTCGTAGTAGCCGTGCTTCAGGAAGAGCGCCTGCAGGTCCAGTGTGGCCGAGGCCAGCGATTCAATCGGGAAGGCCACGTCTTCGATGATCACCGTGGTGCCTGCCTTGCGCATGGCGCCCACCGAGGGGAATGTGCCCTTGCGCACCTTCCAGTACATCTCGCAGGTGGCGGCGTCAGTGGAAAACTGCGGTAGCTCCACGGTGTCAATGCCCTGTAGCGCGGCCAGTACGGCGTCCATCTTCAGCTGCAGAGAAACGGCGGTTTCGGCGCGCACTTCAATCAGCAGCGCGGCGGCGTCAGAGCCCAGGGTCTGGATGACGGCGGGCAGGCCGGGCTTGGTTTCGACCGAACGCAGGGCCGGACGGTCCAGCAGTTCCACTGCGGCGACTGGCTTCGGCTTGAGCTGGATCACCGCATCGCAGGCACTTGCAATGGTCGGGAAGAACACCAGCGCGCTGGCCTTGAACGGGTCCTCAGTCACGGTCTCGAATGTGATGCTGGAAATAAAGCCCAGCGTGCCTTCCGAGCCAATCATCAGGTGCGACAGGATTTCCACTGGGTCGGTGTAGTCGATTAACGCATTGAGGCTGTAGCCGGTGGTGTTTTTGATCTGGTACTTGTGGCGTATGCGCTCGGCCAGAGCGCTGTCGGCGCGGGTTTGTTCGCCTATTTGCTGAAGCTCATCCAACAGGGCACCGTGGCTGGTTTGGAAGGCTGCAACGCTGGTCGTGTCCTGGGTGTCGAGCACGCTGCCGTCGGCCAGCAGCACGCGCATACCGACTAGCGTTCGGTAGCTGTTCTGCGCCGTGCCGCAGCACATGCCGGATGCGTTGTTGGCGGCAATACCGCCGATCTTGCAGGCGTTGATGGAGGCAGGGTCGGGCCCGATCTTGCGGCCCAGCGGTGCCAGCCGAAAGTTGACCTCGCCACCGATGATGCCCGGCCCCAGGCGCACGCTGCTGGCGTCGGGTGCAATCTCGCAGGTGGCAAAGCCTTCGCCAATCAGCATCAACACGCCATCGGTCACGGCCTGACCCGACAGGCTGGTGCCAGCGGCGCGAATCGTTACCGGGCGCTGGTGGGCATGGGCGATGGCCAGCACGGCCTGCACCTCGGCCTCGTTTTCGACGATGGCGATGACCTCGGGTGTGAGGCGGTAAAAGCTGGCGTCCGTGCCATAGGCCAGACGGCGAAGCTCGTCAAACACCACTTGACGCACTGGCAACGCGTTGCTCAGTGCGGTGATGAGCGGGCTTATGGCTTGCTGCAGGTCGTGGCTCTTCACATCCATTCTCCTCGTTATGATTGCATTTGGTAAAGTGGTATGACCAATGTGCGCAGAATGTAATTCGGCAGACGCCTACTTGTCAACACAAATTGCAGGGATATGCCTGAAATTTTTGATGGCCTTGGCTCAAAATGTTAAACTGGTCATACCAAATACAGACTATCCATGAACCAAGCCCGCCCCCCTCTTGCACGCATTGCCGATGTGGTTGCCCGCGATCTGGAGCAGCGCATTCTTGAAGGTTCTCTCAAGCCCGGTGATCGCTTGCCCTCCGAGCGCACACTGGCGCTGGAGCTGGCGATTTCGCGTCCCAGCCTGCGCGAAGCGATTCAGAAACTGGTGAGCAAGGGTCTGCTGGAAACCAAACATGGCGGTGGCACGGTGGTGACCGACCGCCTGCAGTCCAGCTTTTCAGATCCCTGGCAGGACATGCTGAAGACGCACCCGCTGTTGCAAACCGACATGCTGGAGTTTCGCCACATGCTCGAAGGCGAAGCCGCCAAACTCGCCGCCGAACGCGCCACCGATGTGGACCTGGAGCGCATTGATGCCGCCTATGAGGCGTTGAAGCTAGCCTACGATAGCGACGACATGACGGCCTGCATTGACACCGACGTGGCCTTTCACCAGGCCATCGCCGACGCCTCACACAACAGCCTGATCGGTCACCTTTGGGCCAGTCTGATGCGCGTGATCCACGGCCATGTGTCCGACAACTTGGTGCACCTGCACGCCATCCCCAGTCAATGGGAACAACTGCGGGAGCAACACAAGGCGATCTGGGAGTCGGTGCGCGGCCATGCTTCTGAGGACGCCATGCGCGCCTCGCGGGAACATATCAGTTTCGTACGCCAAAGCATGGCCGAAGCCGCCAAGGTGGAAGACCGGCGCAATAGCGCGCTGAGGCGCTTGAGCTGAGGGTTAAGCCGCCAGCCAAGCCACAAAGTCCGCCTTGCATGGCGGGGCTGATGCCGTGGTCCATGGGGTAGAGCCGCAGGCTGTGGGGTACCTGCAGCTGGGTCAGCAGCGCGTCCGAGCGCAGCGCCCAGTGCACCGGCAGGGTGTTGTCTTGCTCGCCATGGCTGAGAAAAAAGCCCTGAGCTTGGACAGGCGTTCATTACAGGCATGTGATTTACCGGTAACTGATTGCTTCAGTGGACGGCAGCGCTTGCGGCAGTTGTGGCAGGCGTCATGCCCCATACAAAGGAGTCCATGGACAGCATGCCATGTTCGATGCCGCCGTCAATCAGTTGCGCCTTGTCGCCTGGCAGCTGTGCGCCCAGTGCCACCAGCAGCGGCAAAAAGTGCTCCTCGGTCGGATGTGCGCGCTGGGCATGCGGCGCCTCGCTGCGGTAGCGGATCACCGGATGCACGGCATTGGCCAGCACGGCGCTTTTCACCCAGCCGGAAAACTCTTCTACATAGTGGTCGCCAGCCGCCACACCGCGTCTGAATTCGCCCAAGTTGTGCGTCATGCTGCCCGAAGTTACTATCAGCACGCCCTGTGTACGCAGCGGTGCCAGGGCACGGCCCAGTTGTACGGCCTGCTCGGTATTCAGGTCATAGGGCATGGAGACCTGAAACACCGGAATCTGCGCCTTGGGCAGCAAGTGGTACAGCGGCACCCACGCGCCGTGGTCCAGACCGCGGCGGGCGTCAATGGTGGTGGCATAACCGGCCTCGGTCAGCAACTTGGCAGCTTGTTCGGCGATATCTGGCGCACCGGCAGCCGGGTATTGCAGTTCATACAGGGCCGAGGGGAAACCGCCGAAGTCGTAAATGGTTTCCGGTGCTGCGGTGCTGGAGACCGCCACGCCCCTGGTTTGCCAATGGGGTGACACCACCAGCACGGCGCGCACGCCCTCCAGCTCTGCGCCCAGGGCCTGCAACTGGGGACCCAGCTTGCCTGGCTCCAGTGCAAAGGTGGGCGCGCCGTGCGAGATAAAAAAGAGCGGGGTGGTGGCGGTCATGGCGGTTTCCGTAAGGGGTTGGCGCGGCGTTTGCAGCGCATGGGTTGAACTTTATTGGTTTTTAATCAGAGGATAAACGTGCAAAAATAAGATTCATTGTTTCACTTGGAGGGATAGTGGATAGATTTCTGGAAATGCAGGCCTTTAATGCCGTGGTCGAGGCCGGCAGCTTTGTGAAGGCGGCGGATGCGCTGGACCTATCCAAGGCGGCGATCTCGCGCTATGTGGTGGACATGGAGACGCGCCTTGGTGTCCGGTTGCTACACCGCACCACGCGGCGCCTGTCGCTGACCGACGAGGGCCAGGTGTTCTACGCCCGCAGCAAGGAGTTGCTGGCCGAGCTGGAGGAGGCCGAAGCCGAGGTCACTTCGCGCAGCGAAGCGGCCACCGGCCTGCTGCGCATCAACGCACCTTTTACCTTCGGCATCCTGCAACTCGCGCCCCTGTGGGGACAGTTCAAGGCGCTGCACCCCAAGGTGTCGCTGGACATCACGCTGGCCGACCGGCTGGCGGACCTGGTTGAGGAGGGTTATGACGTAGCCATTCGCATCGCCACCATGGCCAGCTCCACCTTGGTGAGCAAGCGCCTGGCCACTACGCGCATGGTCTTGTGTGCCTCGCCCGACTACCTGGCGCAACACGGCACGCCCACCCATCCGTCCGAACTGGCGACGCATGCGGTGATTGCCTATGTCTATTGGGCGACTCGCGATGAATGGCGCTTTGACGGGCCCGATGGTCCGGTAAGCGTCAAGACCCAGCCCATCATGAGCACCAACAGCGGCGACACCTGCCGCTCCGCAGCATTGGCACACCAGGGCGTGATTCTGCAGCCCAGTTTTTTGGTCGGGCAGGATCTGGCGGCCGGCACGCTGGTGGAGCTGATGCCGCAGTTTCGATCCTTGGAACTCGGCATTTACGCCGTCTATCCGACGCGCAAACATGTGCCGGCCAAGGTGCGTGCCCTGGTGGACTTTCTGCAGGGCCATTTCAGCAACCGCCCCAAGGACTGGTAAGACGGGCAGTGCGGGTACGCAGGCAGACCAAGCGGTGAACTGCGATACTCACGTACCCCATTTTCCCTGCAGCCATGACCGCCACCGAGCCCATTTTTCACAGTTACGAACCCAAGGCCGGTCACGGCCTGGCGCATGACCCGTTCAACGCAATCGTCGGCCCGCGCCCGATCGGCTGGATCTCCACGCGCAACGCGGGCGGTGCCGTCAATCTGGCGCCCTACAGCTTTTTCAACGCCTTCAATTACGTGCCGCCCATCATCGGATTCGCCAGCATTGGCGCCAAGGACACGCTGCGCAACATTGAGGAAACCGGCGAATTTGTCTGGAACCTGGTGACGCGCCCTTTGGCCGAGCAAATGAACCAGACCTGCGCGCCGGTCGCACCCGGAGTCAATGAATTTGAACTGGCCGAGCTGGAATCTCTTGCCTCCAGTCAGCTGTCTGTGCCCCGCGTGGCCTTGAGCCCGGTGGCTTTCGAATGCCGCAAGACCCAGGTGTTGCAATTGCAGGGTCTGGACGGCAACAAGGTCTCCACCTGGCTGGTGCTGGGCGAGGTAGTGGCGGTGCATATTGCCCGGCACCTGCTCAAGGACGGTGTCTACCAAACGGCAGAGGCAGAGCATGTGCTGCGCGGTGGCGGGCCAGCCGATTACTTTCAGGTCGGGCCCGAGCAGTTGTTTCGCATGTGGCGTCCGACCTAAGGTCTGCACCCCTAGTCAGCCTGCGCATGACCCCCTCTTCATCTGACGCCAGCGTCACAGAAATCTTGCATCAAGCCTATGCTGCAGCGCGCCGGTACCGGGATGATGCGGCCCTGATCATCGTCCTGCACATGGGCGCCGAGCATTGCGGCGTTGCATTTGGTCAGGGACCAGAGTCGGACCTGGTAAAGCTGTTGCCCCTGGGTACGGGGCGCCTGGCGCGCGATCAGTTCAAGACCTCGCCACCTACGCTCCTGGCGCTGGAGAACGCCATTCAGGTGGTGGAGGACTCGGTCATGCCGCTGCGTGCCGTGATTCCCAGAGAGGCTTTGCTTTTTAGTGTCGATGCCGGCGTGCGCGAGATCGCCTTGTTGTCGGGTCTAGAACCTACGGAGTCCATGCATTTGTCGCTGGACGCCATGGAGCGCACATTCAATCGCCTGGTTGCGGTCGTGGAAGGTTCGCCCGCGGCGCGGCTGCCGGAATCCAACAACTTTGCTGCCACATTGTTGATCCTGCGGGAGTTCATGCACCACCTGCAGTTTTCGCACATAGCGGTGCTGCATGCGCAATAGCCGGCTCATGCCATGGAAGCGCCTGGCCTGGATGCTGGCACCCGGCGCCTGGACGACGCAGACCGGCTGGTATCTGGCATATCTTGCCGCCGATTACGTGGTGATGAATCTGGGCGAAGACGCGGCCCTGGTCGCACTGGCATTTTGTTAATTGACCTGCATCAGGGGCTATTGCATTTCCCTGGCGCAGGTCAACGCATGTAAGCGAGAATGCGTTGTTATTGCATATACTTATTCTGTTTTTCAACCCTTGAGGATTTTTGCCATGTCGAATCGCCGCGAATTCATTGTTCAGTTCAGCCTCGGAACCTCCGCCCTGTTGGCCAGCCAGGCCTTTGCCGCCGACGCCATGGTCGCCGATACCGACCCACAGGCCGCAGCTCTCGGTTACAAGTCTGACGGCACCAAGACCGACAAGACCAAGTTCCCCAAGTACGCTGCCGGTCAGCAATGCGGTAGCTGCGCCCTGTTCCAAGGCAAGGCCGGCGACAAGGCTGGCGCCTGCCCGCTGTTCGCTGGCAAGCAAGTCTCCGCCAACGGCTGGTGCAGTGCCTACGCCAAGAAGGCCTAAGTCCAGAGCTAAAAAGGGCTGCGCTTGTCTGACGACAACCAGGTAGAAATACCGCAGTCCTTTATCGCACTGTTCATGGAACCGGGTCGCAGCAAACCTGCCGCGACCCGGTTTTTTATTGCCGAACGCTATGAGTTGTGCGAAGACATGGCGAGTTTGCTGACGCAAACCGCGCAGGAAATGTTGCACGGCCTGGGTATCGCCGAGGCTGATGTGCTAAAGCGCTGCTACCAGGGTTTGGCGGTCGATAACGGCGTCTTCAATGCCGTAGAAGCCGAATGGGTGGTGCGACGCTTGGCCGAACTGTCGCAATGGCCGCAGCCCGCTGTGCTGCTTGCAGCCTAAGCAAAGGTTTTCGGCAACAGGCCTTTGACGCCCGGTCTGAGCAAGAACACCGAGCCCGAACCCGGGTATTGCGCCAGTTGTGCAGCCGTCATGCCGTTGCGCGCGCTGGTCACCACCAGACTCTTCAGGTCCTCGCCACCAAAGGCCATGCAGGTGATTTGTAGCGCGGGCAGATCAATCCGCTGCAAGAGTTCACCATCGGGAGTGAACTGGCGTATGCAGGCGCCGCCCCAAAACGCAATCCAGACATTGCCGTCCGCATCCATGGTCATGCCGTCGGGCGTGCCCATCGGGCCGCCAAAGCGCTTCCACTGCTGCTTGTCCATCAGCTCGCCCTTGGGGCTGACCCGGTAGCTATAGACGCGGCCCAGGGCGCTGTCGGTG
This sequence comes from uncultured beta proteobacterium, assembly GCA_903845935.1. Taxonomy (GTDB): domain Bacteria; phylum Pseudomonadota; class Gammaproteobacteria; order Burkholderiales; family Burkholderiaceae_C; genus Allorhodoferax. The sequence continues at coordinate 36,454 of CAIMZI010000020.1, forward strand.
TGCAACATGCGCCGTCCGTCCTCGCTGATGCAGGGGCCGTTGGCGATGTGGATGCCCTGCTCCATGACGGTCAAGCTGCCATCGGGATCCAGGCGCGTCAACTGGCCATCGGCGCGGCTGCTATCGCGGTTGTTCATGGAACCGGCCCAGATGCGGCCATAGCAATCCGCCTTGGCATCGTTCAGGCGCACGTCCTCCTGGCCTGCGTGCGGTGAGCCCAGCATTTCGATGCGTAGCTCCGGCTCCAGCCAGATGCGGGCAAAGCCGGATTGCAAACCGGCCATAAAACCGTCGCCGTCCGTGCGTGCAACCAGCCAGCCTATGCGCTCGGGCATCTTCCAGCTTTGGCGCAGGTCGTTGGCCGGGCTCCAGGCATGCAGGGCACAGCCGTGGATATCGACAAAGTAGAAACGCCCCGAAGCTGCATGCCACATAGGGCCTTCGCCCAGGTCGAGTTCGGCGGGCCAGATGGTTTGCAGGTGCTGGGGGCTCATGTCTCTTGGATTTTTTGTGGGTTCATTGATCATAGGTTTAAATCGGGGTATGCGGCCCCTCACAATCACTCCTTTGGAAAGCTATGACTGTCAACTCTGAAATTAAGGTAGTCGGTATCGACTGGGGCACCACTCACCGACGGGCCTATGGCTTAAACAGCGAGGGCCAGTGCCTGGCTGAACTGGCCGATGACGAAGGCGCACTGGCTTGCAAGGGCCGTTTTCCCGAGGCCCTTGACGCCGTACTCAAGGCCTTGCATGCGCGACCACGCAGCGTAATTTTGTCCGGCATGGTGGGCAGCGCACTGGGCTGGCAGGTGGTGCCCTATGCTGATGGCGGCGTGGCCTTGCCGGCACTGGCCCAGCATTTGTGCCCGGTGGATTTTGCGCCCTTAATCGATGCCGGTACGGAGGTGTCTGTCGGGCCAGCAACGACAGTCGCGATTGTTCCAGGCTACTGTATGCGCAATGCCGCAGGCCAGCCGGACGTGATGCGTGGCGAGGAAACGCAGCTGCTGGGTGCGCATTGCCTGGGCCACTCCGACGGCTGGTTTGTGCTGCCGGGCACGCACAGCAAGTGGGTAGAGCTGCGCGCTGGCCGGGTGGCTCAACTGCGCACCTATATGACCGGCGAGCTGTTTGAGCTGCTGGGCCGACACGGCACCTTGGCCGCCGCTACATCTGCAGCTGGCGCGGACGTCTGGGATGACGCTGCCTTTGCGCAGGGCGTGCAGGCCGCACAGGCGGGCGCGGCACTCAGCCACCAGCTGTTCGGTTGCCGCGCACGCGTGGTGTCCGGCGACATGGCGGCAGGCAGCAGCCGCGCGTATTTAAGCGGCCTGCTGATCGGCACCGAATTGCACGACGTGTTGAAAGACGGGTCTGCTGCGTCGGGCAAGGCGGACTTCCGGCTCGTGGGCTCACCCGCTTTGGCCACGCTGTACCAGGCCGCAGCGGCCAGCCTGGGCTTGCAGTTTGAGGTGCTGGATGCGAGGGCCGCCTTTATTGCCGCCACCCATTATTTGTCTACACATAGGATTTCCGCATGAAAACTGTTTCCAAGCTGCTGCAACAAACCCGTCGCATGCCACTGGTGGCGATTCTGCGGGGGCTAGAGCTGGCCCAGGCCGAGGCCGTGGGAATGGCGCTGTACGAGGCGGGCTTTCGCACGCTGGAAGTGCCGCTGAATCGTCCGGGCGCGCTGGAGTGCATAGCGCTGTTGGTCGCTGCTCTGCCCGCCGATGCGCTGATCGGCGGCGGCACCATGCTGAGCGTGGCCGATGTGGACGCCGTGTAC